>NZ_JAUYZI010000014.1 GCF_030700245.1 Methylobacterium amylolyticum | reverse complement strand
GACGGTGACGTGCCGGCCGACGCGCTGTGGGGCATCCACACCAAGCGGGCGGTGACGAACTTCCCGATCACCGGCGTGCCCGTGGGCCACTTCCCCGAATTCGTCCGCGCGCTGGCGCTCGTGAAGCAGGCCGCCGCCCGCGCCAACCGGCGGCTCGGCTACCTCGAACCGGAGAAGGCCGACGCGATCGACGCCGCCTGCACCCTGGTCGCCACAGAGGGCGAGTACGCCCGGAGCTTCGTGGTCGACGCGATCCAGGGCGGGGCCGGCACCTCCACCAACATGAACGCCAACGAGGTGATCGCCAACGTCGCGCTCGGGCTGATGGGCAAGAAGCCCGGCGACTACGCGAGCCTCCACCCCAACGACGACGTCAACATGGCGCAGTCGACCAACGACGCCTACCCGACGGCGCTGCGGCTGGCGGTGATCTTCGGGACGCAGCCGCTGGTCGCCGCGCTGGACGACCTCGCCTACGCCTTCAAGGGCAAGGCGGTGGAGTTCGCCGACGTGCTGAAGATGGGCCGCACCCAGCTCCAGGACGCGGTGCCGATGACGCTCGGCCAGGAGTTCGACGGCTTCCACGCCACCATCAAGGAGGACGTGGCGCGATTGGGCGAGATCGCCGGCCTGTTCCGCGAGGTCAATCTCGGCGCCACCGCCATCGGCACCGGCATCAACGCCGACCCGCGCTACGCCGCGCTCGCGGTGGAGGAGCTGTCGCGCGTCTCCGGCCAGCCGATGGTGCTGGCCTCCAACCTGATCGAGGCGACCTCGGATCTGGGCGCCTTCGTGCTGTTCTCCGGCACCCTCAAGCGCGTGGCGGTGAAGCTGTCGAAGATCTGCAACGACCTGCGCCTGCTGTCTTCGGGCCCGCGCACCGGCTTCGGCGAGATCCGGCTGCCGGCCGTGCAGGCGGGCTCCTCGATCATGCCGGGCAAGGTCAACCCGGTGATCCCGGAGGTGGTCAATCAGGTCGCCTACATGGTGATCGGCCAGGATCTGACCGTCACGCTCTGCGCCGAGGGCGGCCAGCTCCAGCTCAACGCCTTCGAGCCGACCATCGGCTACTGCGTGCTGAGTTCCCTGCGGATGCTGACGGCGGCGGTGGAGACCCTGACCAAGCGCTGCGTCGAGGGCATCGAGGCCGACCGCGAGCGCTGCCGCGCCCTCGTCCAGGGTTCGATCGGGCTGGTCACCGCGCTCGCCCCGACGCTCGGCTACGAGGCGAGCTCCCGGGTGGCGCAGCGGGCGCTGAAGGAGAACCGCCCGGTGGCCGACCTCGTGCTGGAGGAGGGGCTGCTGACCGAGGCGCAGCTCAACCAGCTCCTGGAGCTGGAGGCGATGACCCACCCGACCCGGCGGCAGAAGAAGGGCAACCCGGCCTGAGGCGGCCCCGTCAGCGCTTGTCCGGAGCGCCCGGCCCGCGCCCGACGCCCGCGGCCAGCGCCGCGTTCATCCGCGTCTGCCAGCCGGGACCGCCGGCCTTGTAGGCGGCGAGCACGTCGGGATCGACGCGCAGCGAGATCGGCACGCGCGGCACGGCGGCCCGCGGGCGCCCGCCGCGGTGGGCCAGGGCGGCGGCGAGCGCGGGCGGCAATCCCTCGGGACCGGGCCGCAGTTCGGCGATCTCGGCGTCGGTCAGTTCCGGCGTATCGCTGACCTCATCCCAATCCTCCTGCGAGAAGGCGGCGTTGGGGACATAACCGGGCGCGTGATCAGGTTTGCTCATACGCGATCCTCTCCTTGAGGCTGGCGCGGCGGACGCTGACGATGTCGCAGGCTTCCGAGCCGAGGGGCGACACGATCACCGTCACGACGGCCTCGTCGAACCACGTCCCGATCAGCATGACGCGCTCGCGGCCGGTGCGGCTCGACTTGGTCGGACGGCTCAGGAAGCGGTCGAAGCTGAACGCCGCCTCGAATTCGGCGGGATCGAACCCGTGCTTGGCGATGTTGGCCGAGCGTTTCGGCTCCTGCGCGAAAAATCTCACAGGTTTGAGTATATACGCGAACGCCCGAGCGGCAACGGCGCTCCGGGCTCAATCAGGGCTCCGAACTCGGGTTGACGACCCGCAACCTGTGGGAGATGCAACCACCTCTCTGACACGCAGTCCGTCATTCCGGGGCGCCGCAGGCGAGCCCGGAATCCAGAACCGCCGACAGTGCCGACTCTTGCGCCTCGAGTATTGCGCGCCGAGTCTTGCGCCATGCCCGGCACGCCGGGGCGGTTCTGGATTGCCCGCCTCCGGCGTGCCCCTTCGGGTCCGGGCCCTGCTGCGCAGTCCCGGAATGACGGGGCCTCTCGCAAACACCGCTGCCGAGCCTGCGTCAACCCGAGTTCGGAGCCCTGCGGGCTCAATCCGCCAGCACCCGCGCCACCTCCGCCCGCAGCACCGGCAGCAGCTCCGCCTCGAACCACGGCTCGCGCTTCAGCCAGCCGTTGTTGCGCCAGGAGGGGTGGGGGAGCGGCAGCACCCGCGGGCGGCGGGGCTCGGCCAGGATCTCGCGCCAGCGGCGGACGGTCCCCGTCAGCCCGCCGTCGAGCCTGCCCAGGTGCCAGCCCTGCGCGTACTGACCGATCACCAGGATCAGGTCGAGGTTCGGCAGGCCGGAGAACAGCGCGGCCCGCCACTGCTCGGCGCATTCCCGGCGCGGGGGCCGGTCGCCGCCCTCGGCGTCGAGGCCGGGGAAGCAGGCGCCCATCGGCACGATCGCGACCTTGCCCGCGTCGTAGAACCGACCCTCGTCGAGGCCGAGCCAGGCGCGCAGCCGCACGCCGGAGGGATCGGTGAAGGGCCGGCCCGTGCGGTGGGCGCGGGTGCCGGGGGCTTGGCTGGCGATACACAGGCGCGCGCCCGTCGAGCCCTGCACGATCGGCCGCGGCTCCTGCGGCAGGGGCGGGCCGTAGCGCGGGACGTCGCGGCAGAGCCGGCAGGCGCGCAACCGCGCGGCGGTGTCTTCGAAAGTCGCGGGCATCGCCGCCCCAGATGGCGGGACCGGGCGCGCGGGGGAACACAAAAAGAAACGGCGCGGTGTCGCGCCGCGCCGTCGTCAGTCGGGTCTCTTGCCTTGGGGGAAGGCGGGACCGGTCTACGCCGCCCCGAGGACGGGCGCTGTGCGATTCGTCACGCGCCCTTCGTCCCCGCGAGGTTGAGGGGGAGCGAGCGCAGGCGCCGCCCGGTGGCCGCGAACACCGCGTTGGCGATCGCGGGCCCGAGCACCGGCACCCCGGGCTCGCCGATGCCGGTGGGCGCCACGCTGGAGGGAACGATGTGCACCTCGACCGCCGGCATCTCGCTCATCCGGGTCGGCTCGTAGGCGTCGAAGTTCCGCTCCTGCACCGCGCCGTCCTTGAGGGTGATGCGGTTGCGCAGCACCGAGGACAGGGCGAAGCCGACCGCGCCCTCGACCTGGGCGCGGATCACGTCCGGGTTGACGGCCACGCCGACGTCGACGGCGGCCACGATCCGGTTGACCTTCACCGCCGCGTCGGCCCCCGCGCCCCCCCTCGCGTCCCCCGCGGTCACGTCGGCGACCATCGCCACGTAGGAGCCGAACGACTCGTGCGCCGCCACGCCGAGGCCGCGGTTCTTCTCACCCGGGGCGCCCGCGCTCCAGCCCGCCTTCTCGGCGGCGAGCCGCAGCACGCCCGCGAGCCGCGGCGCCCCCGCCAGCAGCGACAGCCGGTAGGCCACCGGGTCGGCGCCGGCCGCGTGGGCCAATTCGTCGATCATCACCTCCATCACGTGCGCCGTGTGGCTGTGGCCGACCGAGCGCCACCACAGCACCGGCACGCCCTCGCGGCCGTTGTGGACGCCGAAGCGGTAGGCCGGGAGCGCGTAGGGGGTGTCGGAGGCGCCCTCGACGGTGGTGGCGTCGATCCCGTTCTTGACGATCATCGCCTCGAAGGGCGAGCCGATCATGATCGACTTGCCGACCATCACGTGGTCCCAGCCGACGACGGCCCCCTTCGCGTCGATGCCGGCGCGGACCCGGTGCAGCACGGTCGGGCGGTAGTAGCCGCCGGCCATGTCGTCCTCGCGGGTCCAGACGAGGTGGACGGGAGCCTTTTCGCCCCACGCCTTCAGCACCTGCGCGGCCTCGGCGACGTAGTCGGCGCTGGGCGTCGCCCGCCGCCCGAACGAGCCGCCGGCCCAGTGCGTGTGCAGCCGCACCCGGTCCGGGGTCACGCCGAGCACCGCGGCCATCGTCGCCTGCTCCACGGTCTGGAACTGGAAGCCGGCATAGACGTCGTAGCCGCCGTCCGCGGCGCGCTCGATCGTGGCGTTGAGCGGCTCCATCGCCGCGTGGGCGAGGTAAGGGAAGGTGAACTCGGCCTCGATCACCCGGGCCGCCCCTTTCAGCGCCCCGGCGACGTCGCCCCGGGCCGAGGCGGTGAGGCCGGGCTCCTTCGCGCGCGCGCGGTACTCGGCCAGGATCGCCTCCGACGAGCGGGTCTCGGCGGCGGAATCGTCCCAGTCGATCTTGAGCGCCTCGCGGCCCTTCATCGCCGACCACGTGTCCCGGGCGATCACCGCGACGCCGCTCGGCACCCGCACCACGTCGAGGACGCCCGACACCGTGCGCGCGGCCGCGTCGTCCACCGACCGGACCGTCCCGCCGAAGCGCGGGGCCCGGGCGACCATGGCGGTCACCTGCCCGGGGCGGCGGATGTCGAGGGCGTAGACCGCGCTGCCGTCGGTCTTGGCGACCGAGTCGAGGCGCGGCACCCGGGTGCCGATCAGCCGCCACTCGGACGGGTCCTTCAACTTCGGATCGGCCGGCACCGGCAGGGTGGCGGCGGAGGCGGCGAGCTCCCCGAACCGGGCCTGCCGCCCGGATGGGCCGTGGCGGACGATTCCGTCGGCGACGGTGATCTCGGCGACCGGCACCTTCCACGCGAAGGCGGCCGCCGCCGTCAGCATCTCGCGGGCGGCCGCGCCGGCCTTGCGGAGCTGGACCCAGGAATTGGCGACCGCGGTCGAGCCGCCGGTGCCCTGGATCGGGCCCATCAGCAGATTGTTGTAGAGCGCCGCGTCGGCCGGCGCGAATTCCGTCCGCACCGTCCTCCAGTCGGCGCCGAGCTCGTCGGCGAGGATGGTGGCGAGCCCGGTGGTGTTGCCCTGGCCCATGTCGAGGTGCTTGACGATCACCGTCACGGTGTCGTCGGCCGCGATCCGCACGAAGGCGTTGGGCTGGGCCTTCACGGAGGCGAGGTCGGGCCCCCGTGCGGCGGCGGGGCGGGTGTCGAGGCGGAAGGCGACGACGATCGCGCCGGCCCCGGCGAGGAAGCCGCGGCGGCTCGGCGTCGGGGCGGTGCGGGCGGGGTTCGGTCGGCGGACGTTCAGCATGGCGGCGATGCTCCGGTCAGGACCGCGGGGAGGGGTCGTTCGCCGGATCGCGCCGCCTTCGCGCGAACCGGTCCTGCTTGCGCGCGACGGCCGCGCGCCGCCTCGGGGCGAATAACCCTCAGGCGAGGCTCCTGGCCGCCTCGTGGATCGCGGCGCGGATGCGCTGGTAGGTGCCGCAGCGGCAGATGTTGCCGTCCATGGCGCCGTCGATGTCGGCGTCGGTGGGCCGGGCGTTGCCGCTGAGCAGGCCGATCGCCGACATGATCTGGCCGGACTGGCAGTAGCCGCACTGGACCACGTCGAGCCGGCGCCACGCCGCCTGCACGGCCTCGGCCACGGGCCCCGACACGCCCTCGATCGTGGTCACCGCCTGCGCGCCCACGTCCCCGAGCCGGACCTGGCAGGCGCGCACCGGCTGGCCGTCGAGGTGGACCGTGCAGGCGCCGCACTGGGCGATGCCGCAGCCGTACTTGGTGCCCGTCCGGTCGAGCCGGTCGCGCAGCACCCAGAGCAGGGGCATGTCGGGATCGGCATCGATCGCGTGGGCGACGCCGTTGACGGTCAGGTTCGGCATGGCAGTCACCCTCGGCAGACACCCGCCCGTCGCGCCGGGCACGGGGCACCCTGCGCCAGTACGGCCGCCCGTCCCGCCCGGGATGTGCGGCACCGCACCCGGACGCGCGGGAGGCCGCCCGACCGTCGCGGTGCGGACAATCCGACGGATCGCGGCAGCCGCTTCTTAACACATCCGCCGCATCCTTGCCCGGCCGGTCGCCCGAGGGCGGCCGCGCGCCGCGTTCGAGTCGAGCTTCTTTCAGGGGCGCATGTCCGATCTCACCGTCGAGATGGTCCAGCGCGGGCGCGGTCCCTCGACGCAGGAGGCCGCCCGGCGCCGTGGGGTCGCCCGCGAGATGCGCTCGGCCCGGGAGCGGCTGACCTCGCAAACCGGCCTGGAGCGGGCCTACGAGTACGAGATGCTGCGCCAGTACGCCCGCTACCGGGCGGGTGCCGGCATCCCGCTCGGGCTGTTCGCGGTGGCGATGGCGGGGGCCGCCACGGTGTGGGTGCCGCCGGTGGTGGCCGCACTCTGGGCCCTGTGCGTGTTCCTGCTGATCACGCTGAACTCCACCCTCAGCCGCCGCTTCCTGCGCGCCGCCCCCGAGGGCGTGCGGCTGCCGCGCTGGCGCGCCCGGTTCGTGCTCGGCGAGGTGCTCCAGAGCGTGGCGTGGTCCGCGCTGATCGGGCTCGGCGCCAGCGGCGGCTGGACCTTCGCCCTGTTCGGCCTCGTCATTGCCGGGGCGGTGACCACGATGCTCGCCGCCACCGTGCCGGCGGCGGCCGTCGCGGCCCTGGCGCCGCTGGCGCTCGCCACCGTCGCGCTCGCCGCCTTCCAGAAGGGCATGGACGCGCTGCTGCTCGTGGCGATGGCCGGCGGCGCGCAGATCTTCTTCCTGATGCTGTCCCGCCGCCTGTACGACGCCACCGTCGGGGCGCTGCGCTCGCGGGCGGAGAAGGACGCGGTGTTCGGCGAGCTGGAGCAGGCCAAGGCCAATTCCGACGAGGCCCGGCGCCGGGCGGAGGAGGCCAACCTCGCCAAGTCGCGCTTCCTCGCCACCATGAGCCACGAGCTGCGCACGCCGCTCAACGCCATCCTCGGCTTCTCCGAGGTGATGAAGAACGAGGTGTTCGGCCAGCACGCCACCCCGTCCTACCGGGAATACTCGAACGACATCCACGACAGCGGGATGCACCTGCTCAACCTGATCAACGAGATCCTCGACCTGTCGCGCATCGAGGCCGGGCGCTACGAGCTGAACGAGGAGCCGGTGCTGCTCGCCCACATCGTGGAGGAGTGCCGCCACATGATGGCCCTGCGCGCCAAGGCCAAGAACCAGACCTTCCACGACCTCGTGGACGACACGCTGCCCCGGCTCTGGGCGGACGAGCGGGCCCTGCGCCAGATCGTGCTGAACCTCCTGTCGAACGCGGTGAAGTTCACCCCGCCCGGCGGCGAGATCTGGCTGAAGGTCGGCTGGACGGTGTCCGGGGGCCAGTACCTCTCGGTCAAGGACAGCGGCCCGGGCATCCCGGAGGACGAGCTCGGCACGGTGATGTCCTCATTCGGGCGGGGCGCGCTGGCGATCAAGACCGCCGAGCAGGGCTCCGGCCTCGGCCTGCCGATCGTGAAGGGGCTGGTGGAACTGCACGGCGGCCAGTTCCAGCTCGGCTCGAAGCCCCGCGACGGCACCGAGGTGATCGTGACGCTGCCCGCGAGCCGGGTGATGGACACCCTGCCGCCGGTGGAGATCGGGGACGGCGCCCCCGGCCGCCCGGCCTCGGCCCTCAGCCGCGCGGCGTGAGCGGCGCTCCGACGCTCAGCCCAGTCCCCCCAACACCCGCACCCGGTCCCACTCGGCCGCGCTCACCGGCTGCACCGACAGGCGGGAATTGGTGACAAGCACCATGTCCCTGAGGGCGGGGTCGGCCTTGATCGCATCCAGCGTCACGGGCCGGGGCAGCGCCTCCACCGCCCGCACGTCGACCATGCCGAACCGGCCGGTCTCGTCGGTGTGGTCGGGATAGTAGGGCCGGATCACCTCGACCACGCCGACCACCGCCTTGCCGTCGTTCGAGTGGTAGAAGAAGCCCCGCTCGCCGGGCTCCATCGCCATCAGGTGCTTCTTGGCGAGGTGGTTGCGCACCCCGTTCCAGAACGTGCCGGCATCCCCGGCCGCGACCTGCTGGTCCCACGACCACGTCGCGGGCTCGGACTTGAACAGCCAGTGCGCCATCGCGGTATTCGCTCGCCCCCCGCGGCGCGTCCGGCCGCGCCCCGCCATAACCCGGTTCCGGCCCGCACGGCCACGCTCCCGCTGGACGGGCGGGCGCCCTACTCCGTCTCGCCCCGCAAGGGCCGGGCGAGCAGGCCGGAGACGACGGCATCGACCCCGGCCCGGCCGGCGACGATCGCCGCCACCGCTTCGGCCACCGGCATCTCGACGCCCCGCGCCCGGGCGAGGCCGGTGAGCGCGGCGGCGGTGAAGGCGCCCTCGGCGAGCTTGCCCCCCGCGGCGTCCTCGGGAGAGGCGCCGGCCCCGAGCCGCTGGCCGAAGGCGAAGTTGCGCGATTGCGGCGAGGAGGCGGTGAGCACGAGGTCGCCGAGGCCCGAGAGCCCCATCAGCGTCTCCGGACGGCCGCCGAAGGCCCGGGCGAACCGCATCAGCTCGGCGAAGGCCCGGGCGATCAGCGCCGCCCGGGCGCTCTCGCCGAGGCCGCGGCCGGCGACGATGCCGCAGGCGATGGCGAGCACGTTCTTGCCGGCGCCGCCGATCTCGACGCCGCGCACGTCGTCGGTGTGGTAGAGCCGGAAGGCCGGCCCCGAGAGCAGGGTGCCGAGCGCGGCGGCGCGGCCCGCGTCGGCGGCGGCGAGCGTCACCGCGGTCGGCAGGCCCCGGGCGACGTCCGCCGCGAAGCTCGGGCCGGACAGCACCGCCACCGGCGTTCCCGGCGGCAGGATCTCCGCCGCCACCTCGCTCATGAAGCTGTCGCTGCCGCGCTCGATCCCCTTGGCGCACAGCACCACCGGCCCGGCCGCGGCGAGGGGGGCCAGCGCCGCGAGCACGCCCCGGACCGTCTGGGCCGGCACCACGAGCAGGCTCGCCCGCGCGCCCGCGAGATCCTCGGCCCGGGCGGTGGCCCGCACGCCCGCGTGCAGCGGCACGCCCGGCAGGTAGCGCGGGTTCTCCCGGGCCGCCTGCATCCGCGCCGCCGCCTCGGGATCGCGCAGCCAGAGCGTCACCGGGTGTCCGGCGGCGGCGGCGGCGTTGGCCAGCGCCGTGCCCCAGGCCCCGCCGCCGACGACGTTGACGTGCGCGCTCACGCCATCGCTCCCACCGCACGTCCTGCGCCTGTCAACCGGTAGAGCACATGGGCGCGCAGCGGCCCCACGGGCACCGCCGGGTGGTCGAATCCGCCGTCCTGAACCATGCCCAGCCGCTCCATGACCGCGCGGGATCGCCGGTTGCCCGCTGCCGTGTAGGCCACCACGCTCGCGATCCCGCATCGCTCGGCGAGATCGGCGAGCGCGGCGCGCGCCGCGGCGGTGGCGAGCCCCTGGCCCCAGGCGTCCCGTGCGAGGCGCCAAGCCAGCTCCACCGCCTCGCCCGGCCGCTCACCCCCCGGGAACGGCAGGGCGTGCGTCACCCGCATCGCGCCGGCAAAGCCGATGAAGCGGCCAGCCTGCTCAAGGGCCCAGGGGCCGAACCCGTCCGCCTCGAAGCACCGGTCGAGTGTGCGGGCCTCCGCGCGGCTCTCAGCCTCGGTCCGCACCGCGGGGAAGCAGGCCATCACCATCGGATCCGCGTTGAGCGCCGCGAACGGTGCATCGTCCGCGGGGCGCCAGCGCCGCAGCCGGACGGTGCCGCCGTCGAGAGCCGCCGGCACCGGGGCGAGCGGGCGCTTGCCCCGCCACGCCAGCGAGCGGCGGTTCAGCGCCGCGAGGTCGGCCTGCCCGGCCAGCACCGCCTCGCCCAGCGCGATGGCGGCGTCGAGCCGGTCGGCCGGCATGTTGGCGTGGGCCGGCGGCGCGACGCGCGCCCGCCAGGGACCGCCGCAGGCGTGGTCGAGGAGGATGCGGGCGAAGCAGTGGTCGCGCCGCACCGGCCAGCCGGGGCGGGCGGCCGCGGGCAGGCGGCGCTCCACGAGGTCGCGCCAGCGCGCCCGGCGCTCGGCCTCGGCGCTCATCCGGCGGGAACCGCCGCGGCCTCGGAGGCGAGCGGCCAGCGCGGCCGAGCGGGGGCGGTGAGGTCGTCGACGAGGCCGAGCCGCAGGCGCTCCAGCCCGGCCCAGGCGATCATCGCGCCGTTGTCGCCGCACAGCGGCAGCGGCGGCGCGACGAAGCCGAGCCCGGCCTCGCCGGCGAGCGCGGCGAGCGCCCGGCGGATCGCGCCGTTGGCGGCCACGCCCCCGGCGGCGACCAGCGCGGTCGGGCGGCCGGCGGCGGCGGAGAAGGCGCGCAACGCCACCCGGGCGCGGTCCACGGTCACGTCGACCACCGCCGCCTGGAAGCCGGCGCAGAGGTCGGCCACGTCGCGCTCCGAGAGCGGCGCGATCCGCTCCGCCTCGATCCGCAGGGCGGTCTTGAGGCCCGACAGGGAGAAGTCGGCCTCGCGACGCCCGAGCATCGGCCGGGGGAGGCCGAACCGCTCGGGGTCGCCGGCCTCGGCCATGCGCTCGACCTCGGGGCCCCCGGGATAGCCGAGACCGAGCAGCTTGGCGGCCTTGTCGAACGCCTCGCCGATGGCGTCGTCGATGGTGCCGCCGAGGCGGACGTAGTCGCCGACCCCGCGCACGGCGATGAGCTGGGTGTGGCCGCCCGAGGCGAGCAGCAGCAGGTAGGGGAAGGCGACCCCGTCGGTCAGCCGGGCGGTCAGCGCGTGCGCCTCCAGGTGGTTGACGGCGAGCAGGGGCTTGCGGGTCACCAGCGCCAAGGTCTTGGCGGTGACGAGGCCGACCAGCACGCCGCCGATCAGGCCGGGCCCGGCCGCCACCGCGATGCCGTCGAGGTCACCGAGCCCGATTCCCGCCCGGCCCAGCGCGCGGTCGATCAGCCGGTCGAGCACCTCGACATGGGCGCGGGCGGCGATCTCGGGGACGACGCCGCCGTAGGCCGCGTGCTCGGCGATCTGGCTCAGCACCTCGTTGGCACGGATCTCGGGCACGCCGTCGGCATCCGCCGAGACGATCGCCGCGGCGGTCTCGTCGCAGGTGGTCTCGATGCCGAGAACGGTCTTCTGTTGCACGCGCGGCATCTCCTCGGCGGGTCGGCGGACGGCCGCCCCTGAGCTAGTCGATTCCGGCGCGGGCCCGCAACGGGTATCGGGGTCCTGCCAGGGCTCCGAACTCGGGTTAACGCCGGGCCACCTCGGCTGCGATCCACCACCCCCGTCATTCCGGGGCCGCGCAGCGGAGCCCGGAATCCAGAACCACAGGGCGTGCCGGGCCTGGCTGTCGTCGGCGTTTCTGGATCCCGGGCTCGCCTCCGGCGCCCCGGGATGACGGAGTGTGTGTCAGAACCGGCGACAGACACGCTGCGGCTGTGTCGCGTTCATCCGAGTTCGGAGCCCTGGGGGTCCTGCCCACCCGCCCCATCTTGCCCGCCCCATCTTGCCGGGGCTCGCCGCAGGCAGGAACCCGCGGTGACGGGATGCGGCCCGGCCCCGACGCCGCCGCCGGATCACCGGACCCGCATCCCGAAGCAATCAGTCGACGGCGACCATGACGTCGGAGGCCTTGATCACGGCGTAGGCCTGGCCGCCGGCCACGAGCCTGAGGCTGTCGACCGCCGCGTTGGTGATGGCGGCGGTGACCACCTGCCCGGGGCTGATCTCGATCTTCACGTGCGCCGTGGTGGCGCCCTTGTCGACCGAGACGACCGTGCCCTTGAGGATGTTGCGCGCGCTGATCTTCATGGATCCGTCCGTGAGTTCCGGCCCGCCGCGGGCCGGCGTCCGGGGGCCCTATCGCATCGGGGCCCGCGACGCGACCGGACGCGCGTCGGGTCCCGGCGGCCCCACGGACATGGCCGCCGCTTCAGGGCCGCCGCTTCAGGCCGGCTCGCCCGGCTCGTCCTCCGGCACCGGCTTGGCCCCCCAGGCCGCGAGCGCGGCGTTGAGGTCGTCGAGGACGAAGTGCCGCGCGCTGTCGCGGTCGTAGCCCTCGTCGAGCAGATCGTCGTAATCGGTGAAGGCGTGCCGGGCGAAGGCGACGAGGCTGAGCCGGGCCGCGGTCTCGGGCGCGGCGCCGCGCAGGCCCGGGCTCGCCAGCGCCCGGTCGAGCACCGCCTCGGTCTCGTAGGCGGGCAGGCGGGGGGCGAGGCGGGCCAGCGCCCCGGCCACGCGGGCGCGACGGTCGCCGCTCATCGCGGGACACCCGCCGGGTGAGCGGTGATTCCCGCCTCGCGATCCGGTAGTATGACCGGGGGACAAGGGCGGCGATCCGCCGGGGAGAACAGGTCCATGGCAACGATCCGTCGCGCGCTGATCCTCTGGGCGCTGGTCGGGGCCGGGCCAGCGCTGGCCCAGAGCCCGGTTTCTGTCGATCCCGGCCCGCCCGGAGCCGCCGCGCCGGCCGCCACCGGACGGGCGGTGACCGGCACCGGCCAGACCAAGCCGCCGGGCGCGGCCGCCGGCACGCCCCTCCCGCGGCCCGCCGGGAACGAGGCCGCGATGATCAAGGCCCAGAAGGCCGCCGAGGCCCGCTCGAAGGCCTGGGACGCCAAGATGCGCCGCACCATGGGCTCGATCTGCCACGGCTGCTGATTTTTTTTGGACGTCCCGCGCTCGATCCGGCCGTTACCGAGGCGGGCTCTCTCCGGCGCCCGGCCGGACACGCACGGCGTCAAGCGGGCTTTCGGGCATGCGCGGGCCGACGGACGCGTCCGTGCGCCGCAGCTCGAAGCGCACCGGCACCATGTCGGTCATGGCGTAGGCGCTGAGATCGGCCGTCTCCAGGAAAATCTCGGCCTCTTCGTCGCTTCCGAACTCGGGAAATTTCGCCTTCATGGGACGCGATCTCCTTCCCGGGCGCAAACGAAAAGGGGCCGCCCGACGGCAGCCCCCTTCCGCGACACCAAATCGGAAAATCAGCGGGAGTAGAACTCGATGACGAGGTTCGGCTCCATCTGCACCGGGTAGGGCACCTCGGACAGGGTCGGGATGCGGGTGACGCGGGCGGTCATCTTGGCGTGGTCGGCCTCGATGTAGTCCGGCACGTCGCGCTCGGCGAGCTGGGTCGAGACGATCACGATCTCGAGCTGGCGGGAGGCTTCCTTGACCTCGATGAGGTCGCCGGCCTTCACCTGATAGCTCGGGATGTTGACGCGCACGCCGTTGACCTTGACGTGGCCGTGGTTGACGAACTGGCGGGCGGCGAAGGGGGTCGCCACGAACTTCGCGCGGTAGACCACCGCGTCGAGGCGGCGCTCCAGCAGGCCGACCAGGTTCTCGCCGGAATCGCCGCGCAGGCGGATCGCCTCGGCGTAGTAGCGGCGGAACTGCTTCTCGGTGATGTTGCCGTAGTAGCCCTTGAGCTTCTGCTTGGCGCGCAACTGCGTGCCGAAGTCGCTCATCTTGCCCTTGCGGCGCTGGCCGTGCTGGCCGGGGCCGTACTCGCGGCGGTTCACGGGGCTCTTCGGGCGGCCCCAGATGTTCTGGCCCATGCGGCGGTCGAGCTTGTGCTTCGCCTGAATCCGCTTCGACATGTCTTCTCGCGTCCTCTCGTGACGAGATTTTGAGGAACGCGCCCTCCTCTTCCCGGGTCTCAGGGCCCGGGACGACAGGGCGGCGGGGAGCCGGCCCACGGGTGCGCGTGCAAAAACGCCGCGGGGCCCCGCTGAGGAGCCCCGTCGACGGGGGGCTCTTAGGGGAGATGCGCGGATGGGTCAATCGTGGGACGGCGGCCAAGGAGAAGACGCGCTCGTCCGGGGCGGGCCGGCGGACGCGGAGGCGATCCGCGCCCTGACGCACGCGGCCTACGCCCGCTGGGTGCCGGTGATCGGCCGGCTGCCGCTGCCGATGCAGGCCGATTACGCGGAGGCCGTGCGGCGGCACCGCTTCGACCTGCTCCGGGACGGGGACACCCTCGCGGCGCTGATCGAGACCGCCCCGGGCGACGGCCACCTCCTGATCGTCAACGTCGCGGTGCATCCCGCCCGCCAGGGCCGCGGCCACGGCCGGCTCCTGCTGCGCCACGCCGAGGCGCTCGCCGCCGCCGCGGGCCTGCCGGAGCTGCGGCTCTACACCAACCGGCTCTACGCGGAGACCCTGCGCCTCTACGCGCGCCTCGGCTACCGGACCACGCGGGAGGAGCCCTATGCCGGCCCCGACCGGACGCGCGACGACGACGTGATGGTGCACATGACCAAGGTGCGCGACGACGGCACCGACGATCGAGGCTCGGGGGGAACCGGTCACCGCCCGTGCGGGTCGCGCGCGGCCACCAGCACCGCCAGCGCCGAGAAGGCGAGCCCCACGGCGCAGACCCCCGGCCAGCCCACCGCCAGGAAGGCCCGCGAGCCGGCATAGGCGCCGAGCGCCCCGAACACGAACAGCACCGTGAACAGCACGGTGTTGATCCGCCCCCGCGCTCCGGGCACCAGGGCGTAGGCGCGGGTCTGGTTGGCGATCAGCGCGCCGTTCATGCCGATGTCGATCAGCAGCACGCCGAGCGCCACCGCGGCGAGCGACCACGTCCCCCCGAGCCACAGCACGACGAAGGCCAGCGCGACGAGGAGGCTGCCGCCGAGCACCACCGGCCGGGCGCCGCGGGCGTCGGTGAAGCGGCCCGACAGCGGGGCGACGAAGGCGCCGCAGACGCCGATCACCCCGAACAGCCCGGCGCCGGCCGCGCTGAGCCCGAACGGCTCGCCCTCCACCAGCAGCGCCAGCGTCGCCCAGAAGGCGTTGAATCCCGCGAACAGCAGCGCCTGCGACAGGGTCGCGGTCCGCAGCACCGGCTGGCTGCGGGCGAGGTCCAGGATCGAGAGCATCAGCGCGCGGTAGCGGAGCGGATGGGTCTGCGGCGTGTGCGGCAGGGTCGCCCGGGCGATCCCCGCCATCGCCAGCGCCACGGCGGCGGCGGCCAGGAACACCGGGCGCCAGCCGAGATGGGCGCCGAGGAAGCCGCTGGCGGTGCGGGCGAGCAGGATGCCGGTCAGCAGCCCGGTCATCACCTGCCCGACGATCCGGCCGCGGCTCGCGTCCGGGGCGAGCTCGGCCGCGAACGGCACCGCCTGCTGCGCGGCGGAGGCGAGCAGGCCGACGCAGAGATGGGCGAGCGCGAGGCTCGCCAGATCCCGGCTGAGCGCCACCGCGAGCAGCGCCAGCGCCAGGGCGAGGCATTGCAGCACGATCAGCCGCCGCCGGGGCAAGGCGTCGCCGAGCGGCACCAGCGCGACGATGCCGAGCCCGTAGCCGACCAGCGCGGTGGTGGGCACCCACAGGGCGGCGCGGTCGCCGAACTCGGCCACGATCAGCCCGAGCAGCGGCTGGTTGTAGTAGATGTTGGCCACCGCCCCGCCCGCGATGAGCGTCAGGCCGAGGCGCGCCTTGCCGTCGAGGGCGGCGGTCACGGCCGGGCCCCGGACCGGGTTGCGAGGACGCGCGAGGCGGGTCGCGGGGAGGGGGCTGCGCTCACGGATCCGTTGGGGGCGGCGGTCGGGTCACCGGGCGGATAGGCCCGGGCGGCGGCGCCGGGCAAGGCGCGGGGCCGCAGGGCTGCGGCGAGCCCGGGGGCCTTCAACCGGGGCGCGGGCGCACCATATACGTCCGACGCGGTCTCGCGCCGACGAACGGACGTGCGGCGCCACCGAACCCCGGGACCGCCGGGCGCGCCGGCCCTCCCGTCTTCTACCGCCGCGGTGCCGAGTCGGTTCCCGCCGATTCGGTTCCTGCGGAGATCGCCGGGACGCCGTCGAGAGGCCGCCGCAGCAGGGAGTACGGAATGCCGAACTACCGCGTCGAGTTCGCCAAGGACATCCTCGGGGTGCCCTTCACCGTCGGGTCCGTCGCGATCCAGCGCGCGCGCGATCCGGAGCGCGCCCGCCGCGCCGCCGAACTGCGCTTCGCCCGCCAGCACGGCGTCGGCGACTGGCGGGAGCGGGCCGACCTCGCCACCGTGGCCGAGGGCACCTGAATCCGCAGGGCCGCGCCCCGAGACCGTCACCGGACCGCCGTCCCCGTCTCCTAGAATGACCGCGCGCTCTGGCCGCTGCGCCGGAGCCGCCTTAGAACGGCCGAGCTTGGGCGTGACGGGGACCGGCGGCCTCCCGCCACGGCGGCCGTCGGTTCGCGGCGCGGACGTTTCAGGGTCGGGAGGGGCAACCGGAACTCATGGCGGCGATCTCCTTCTTCGGCGACCTGCTTCAGAGCATCAGCGACCGCGGCCGCGACCTCGTCGGCCTCGGCCGGGGCGACCTCGCCGCCCGCGCCACCGCCCCCGAACTGGTCCGGCTGTGCGAGGATCTGATCTCCCGCCGCGGCGAGGCGTCGGGCGTCGCGCTCGCCCGGGCGATCCTCGACCGCTACGCCAGCTTCGGCCCCGACGAGCGGCACGCCTTCCTGCGCACGATCGCCCTCGAATTCGGCGCCGACGACGACGCCGTCGCGGCGGCGATCGAGGCCTATCGGGCCGCGCCGAGCCGCGCCCGCCTCGGGGCCCTGCACGAGGCCGCCGAGCCGCGCAGCCAGGAGCTGATCCGCCGGCTCAACCTCGCCCGCGGCGGCACGCTCAGCCTCGTGCGGATGCGCGAGGATCTCTTCGGACTTCGCCGCGCGCTCCGGGACGGCGACGCGGGGGCGGCCCCCGGCCTCGTCGACGCCGCCGACAGCCTCGACGCCGATTTCGAGCACCTGTTCGCCTCGTGGTTCAACCGCGGCTTCCTGGTGCTGCGCCACATCGACTGGACGACGCCCGCCCACATCCTCGAAAAAATCATCCGCTACGAGGCGGTCCACGAGATCGCCGACTGGGACGAGCTGCGCGCCCGGATCGAGCCGCCGGACCGGCGCTGCTTCGCGTTCTTCCACCCGGCGCTGGCCGACGAGCCGCTGATCTTCGTGGAGGTCGCGCTGACCGAGGCGGTCGCCCCGGCGATCGCGCCGATCCTGTCCCGCACCCGCAAGCCGCTGGCGCCGCAGACGGCCACCACCGCGATCTTCTACTCGATCTCGAACTGCCAGAAGGGGCTGGCCGGCGTCACCTTCGGCAACTTCCTGATCAAGCAGGTGGTGGAGGACCTCGCCCGCGAGATCCCGACCCTCAAGACCTTCGTCACCCTGTCGCCGGTGCCGGGCTTCTCCGCGTGGCTCGCCCGCGAGCGCCGGGCCGACAGCCCGCAGGGGCTGCTGCCGGAGGATGTCGAGACCCTGCGGGCGCTGGACGAGCCCGGCTGGCACGCGGACAAGGCCCGGGCCGAGGCGGTGCGCAAGGCGCTGATCCCGGCCGCCGCCGCCTACTTCCTGCGCGCCCGCAACGCGCGCGGCCGGCCCCTCGACCCGGTCGCCCGCTTCCATCTCGGCAACGGCGCCCGCCTCGACCGGATCAACTTCCTCGGCGACACCTCGAAGAAGGGGCTCGCCCAGTCGCACGGGCTGATGGTGAACTACCTCTACGACCTCGGCGCCATCGAGAAGAACCACGAGACCTACGCCAATCTCGGCACGGTGGCGGCCTCGCCCGCGGTGACGCGCGAATTGCGCGCCAAGCTGCCGCCGCCGCGGGCGGTGGTGCTCGCCGAGGCGTGAGAGTCACCCGCCCGCCGCCAGCCGCGCGAAGCCGGTGGTGATCCGCCGGGCCAGCGCCTCCGCCCCCGCGGCATCGACCGAGACCCGGCGGTCGAGGATCAGCGCGGCGAGCCCGTGCACCAGCGACCACGCGGTCAGGGTCAGGTCCTCGGCCGACATCGCCGGGCCCGCCAGAGCGGCGCAGCGCTCGGACAGGATCCGGTAGGCGCAGCTCCCGTCGGCGCAACTCCCTTCGGCCCGGCCCCCGGCGCCCAGGCCCCCTGCACCCATGAACATCAGGCGGAACAGGGCCGGCCGCGCCAGCGCGAAGGCGACGTAGGCCGCCCCCTGCGCCGCCAGCGCGGAGGCGCCCTCCGCCGAGGCGTCGGCTGCCGCGAGCCGGTCGCCCAGATCGTCGAAGCCGCGCTCGGCCACGGCCGCCAGGAGCGCGTCCTTGTCGGCGAAGTGCCGGTAGGGCGCCATCGCCGAGACGCCGCAGGCCCGCGCGACGGCGCGGAGCGACAGGCCCGCCTCGCCCCCCGCCTCCAGGTCCGCCAGGGCCGCCGCGACCAGCGCCCCGCGCAGCTCGCCGTGATGGTAGGCCCGCTCCGGATCCGATGTTGACACTGTACGCAGCGCCTCTATGTTTACAGCGTAATCAAACGCAACAGGCGCCGCCATGCAAGCCAAGCCCGCCCGGCACTCGGTGGATCTCTCCGCCTATCCCGACCTCGTGGTGATCTATCTCGGCTTCCGGGTCACGCGCTGGCGCGGCCTGCTGACCCTGCTCGGACTGGCGCCCGGCATCCGGGGCGTGGCGCGGGACCGGCCGGACGGGCTGCTCGCCCACGAGAACGTCCTGTTCGGCCTCAACCACGTCGGCATGCGCCAGTACTGGCGCGACCTCCCGAGCCTGGAGCGCTTCACCCGCTCGGCGCCGCACAGCGGCTGGTGGCGGGACTTCCTGCGCGACACGGGCGGCTCCGGCTTCTGGCACGAGACCTATTCCCGCGCCGGCATGGAGGCGATCTACGTCGCGATGCCCGAGCCCACCGGCTTCGGCCTGTTCGCCCCGGCGCGCCGGCCGGAGGGGCCGTTCCTGTCGGCGCGCGCGCGGCTGGCGGCCTGAGGGCGCGTTCCGTCACGGCGAACGGCGCGGGGGCCCTCGCCGGAGGGCCGCGGGGGACGATATGGATGCGCCATCCCCGCCGCCCGTGCTAGGCGCCCACCATGACGAATCACCTGTTCTCCCTGGTCCGGGACGGCGTCCCCGATCCCGCCAAGACCGTCATCGAGACGCCGGAGGGGCGGCACATCCGCTACGGCGACCTGCTCGCCCGCTCCGGCGCCTACGCGGCGGCGCTGGCGGCGGCCGGCGTCGTCCCCGGCGACCGGGTGGCGGTGCAGGTCGAGAAGAGCCCCGAGGTGATCGTCCTCTACCTCGGCGTGGTGCGGGCCGGGGCGGTGTTCCTGCCGCTCAACACCGCCTACACGCCGGCCGAGATCGCCTACTTCCTCGGCGACGCCGAGCCCGCCCTGTTCGTCTGCGACCCCGCCCGGCGGGAGGCGCTGGCCGAGGCGGCCGCCGGCGTGCCGCGGATCTGGACCCTCGACGCCTCCGGCCGCGGCAGCGCCGCCGAGGCCGCGGACGGGCAGGGGGGCGACGGTCCGGACGTGCCCCGGGCGGCGGACGACCTCGCCGCGATCCTCTACACCTCGGGCACGACCGGGCGCTCGAAGGGCGCCATGCTCACCCACGACAACCTCGCCTCGAACGCCCGCGTGCTGGTGGAGCACTGGCGCTTCACGGCCGACGACGTGCTGATCCACGCCCTGCCGGTGTTCCACACCCACGGCCTGTTCGTGGCGACCAACACGGTGCTGGCGAGCGGCGGCGCGATGCTCTTCCTCCCACGCCTCGATCCGAAAAAAATCCTGGAGCTGATGCCGCGGGCGACCGCGATGATGGGCGTGCCGACCTTCTACACCCGCCTCCTGAAGGAGCCGGGCCTCGACGCCGAGGTCGCCGGAAAGATCCGGCTGTTCGTGTCGGGCTCGGCGCCGCTGCTCGCCGAGACCCACCGGGAGTGGCGGGCGCGCACCGGCCACGCCATCCTCGAACGCTACGGCATGACCGAGACCAACATGAGCACCTCGAACCCCTACGACGGCGACCGGGTCGCCGGCACGGTGGGGTTCCCGCTGCCGGGGGTCTCCCTGCGGGTCGTCGACCCCGAGACCGGCGCCGCGCTGGAATCCGAAAAAATCGGGATGATCGAGGTGCGCGGGCCCAACGTGTTCAAGGGCTACTGGCGCATGCCGGAGAAGACGGCGGCCGAGTTCCGGCCCGACGGCTTCTTCATCACCGGCGACCTCGGCAAGGTGGACCGGGCCGGCTACGTCCACATCGTCGGGCGCGGCAAGGACCTGATCATCTCGGGGGGCTTCAACGTCTACCCGAAGGAGGTCGAGACCGAGATCGACGGGCTGCCCGGCGTGGTCGAGTCGGCGGTGATCGGGCTCGCCCACCCGGATTTCGGCGAGGCGGTGACGGCGGTGGTGGTCGGCGGCGCCGACGCCCCCGACGAGGCGGCGGTGCTCGCCGCGCTGGAGGGCCGGCTCGCCCGGTTCAAGTGCCCCAAGCGCGTGCTCGTGGTGGATGAACTGCCGCGCAACACCATGGGCAAGGTGCAGAAGAACGTTCTGCGCGACCGCTACGCGGATCTTTACCGGGAGTAGAGCCTACGCTCTCGGTCCCCCTGCACGGGCCACTGGATTCACGCATCGTGGCCGCGCGCTCCCCCTCTCCCCTCTGCGGGAGAGGGTGGCCCCCGAAGGGGGTCGGGTGAGGGGAGCGACGGTGCCGGAGGCGGCGCCCGGCATCCGCCGCAGTGATCGTGCCGGAAGCCGGGCTCCCCTCTCCCGAACCCTACTGACGCAGGGCCCACCCTCCCCCGCAGAGGGGGGAGGGAAGTGCTGTGCATCTCAGAGGTTGTGCTGCGCCCGCTCGCTCTCCGGCGGCCGCGGCGCGTCCGTGTCGGCGGCCTTGCGGACCGCGGCGTTGAGGTTGTCCGGATCGAGGGCGGTCTGGACGAACTCGCGGCCGCGGTGGGTCATCTCGCGGGCGTAGCGCAGGCCCTGGTCGCGGACCTCGTCGGCCCAGGGGCCGAGGTTGCGATCCTCCTGGCGGGTGCGCGGCAGCAGCGCCCCGAGCAGCAGGCCGGCGGCGACGCCGACCACGCCGACGAGCAGCGGGTTCTCGTCCACGAACCGCTCGACGGTGGTGCGGCCGCGGTGGAGCCCGTCCATGCCCTGGACCGTCAGGTCGTCGAGGCGGCGCAGCCCCTGGCGGTGGAGGTCGCCGACCCGGGCGCGGGCCTCGTCGGCGGCGCCGCCGATCCGCTCCTGCACCCGGTCGCGCAGGTCGCCGGCGAGGTCGGCGACCCGCTCGCGCGCCTGATCGACCCGGTCGCGCGCGTGGTCCGCGAGGCCGGCGGCCCGCTCGCCCGCGTCGCCCGCCCCGGCCCGGAGCGCGTCGGCGGTGTCCTCCACGTGGTCCTCCGCGTGGGGGCGCGGGTCGTGCAGCCCGCGCGGGTCCGGCCGCAGGGTGAAATCGCCGGCCGCCGCGCCCGGCACCGCGCGCGGGTCGGCGGTGCCGAGGGGGTCGGGGCGCAGGCCGGGGGCGCCGGGGGCGCCCGTCGGCGGGATCGGGGCGTGTCCGGGCGTGTCGGTCATGGCGGTGTCCTCGGTCGCTCCCGGCGGCGGGGCGGGAGCCGGTCAGGGGGTGACGGCCCGCGGCGGACCGGGATCCGCCGCGGGGTTCGGTCGTCAGAGCTCGGTCTTCTCGACGGGATCGTGGACCGGCCGGGCGCCGGGCGCGTCGGGGTCGTAGGTGCGGGCCGCGGGCCGGGGCGTGTCGTCGAGCACCGGGACGCGGGCGGCCGAGACCTCGGTGCGGCGCCGCTCGGCGTCGCGGGCCATGCGGCTGAACAGCAGGCCGACGCCGGCGGCGATCAGCAGCACCGGCACCGGGTTGCGCCGCACCGCGTCGAGGGCGCCGTCGTAGGCGCTGTTCAGGGCCGGCACGCGCCGGGCGTTGCCGAGCATCTCGTCCACGAGATTGGGCACCGACAGCCGGCCCTGGATGCGGTCGATCGTCTGGTCGAGCCGCGCCCGGCTCTCCTCGATCTCGCGTTCAAGATCGTTCATCGAACTCATGTCGGAACTCGCAGTGGCGTTCGCAGTGCGCTCATGCTCATCCGGAGACGCGCTCCGACAGGGCCTGGGCGTCCTGGCGGACTTGGCGCGTGGTGCGGGTCGGGGCAAGCGTCGAGAGGGACAGGACGCTGCGCGCCCACAGGGCGAGCCCGACGGCGATCACCAGCAGCACGCCGCCGACGATCAGCGCCGCGAGCCACTCGGAGCCGACGATCGTGGCGAGCCACTTCACGAAGGCGCCGATCAGCACCAGCAGGGCGACCACCGCGAACACCGCGGAGGCGACCATGCAGGCGAGCCCGGCCACGAGCTGGCGGACGTTGCCGGCCATCTCCGCCCGGAACAGGGCGATCTCCTTGCGGGCGAGCTCGTTGGTCTCGCGCAGGGCGTCGCCGACGAGGCTCTGGATGGTCGAGGCGGAGGAGCGGGGATCGGGACCGGCGGCCATGGCGTCAGGCCCGGAAGCTGTCGCGGGCGTCCCCGTCGACGGACGGGGCCTCGGGGGGCAGGCTGGACGACTTGATGAACCGGGCGGCGAGCAGGCCGGCCACGAAGGTGCCGACCGCCACCGCCACCGGCGCGCGCCGGGCGAAGGCCTCGGCCTCGCCGTAGAGATCGGAGAGGTTGCGCCGCTCGATCGAGGTGCCGAGCTGGTCGAGGCCGTCGGCGGCGCTGTCGAAGAAGGCGCGCACGTTCGGCTGGTCGCCCAGGTCGCGGCCCGAGCTGCGCAGGGACTGGGCGAGGCTGTGGACCGACTGCGCCGCGTCGCCCTTGCGCCGCTCGACGTAGTCCTGGGCCTGGAGCCGCGCCGCGTCGAGCAGGCCGCGCCCGCGCTGGGCCGCCTCGTCGGCCAGACCCTCGACGTCGCCCTGGAGGGCCCGCCACTGGGCCCGCTCGTCGGCGGAGGCGCCCGCCGGGTGGGGGTCCGCCGAGTGGGGGTCCGCCGAGTGAGGGTCCGCAGAGCCTCGGGACGGGTGCTGCGGGGACTCGGTGCCGGCCATCTCGAACAACTCCTCGGGGGCGGGGGCGTGCGGTCTCGCCGCGGCCGCCGCGACGGCTGAGTAACCGGCTGCTCCGTCGCGGGTTCCGGTCGCTCAGCCTGCGTTCAGGCGGCGCCCGGCAGAACGGCCGCGCTTGCGCCGCGGGTGCCCGGGAGGGAGCCCGGGCGCGCGGAAAGGCGCGGGGACCGGCGCGCGGAACTGGTCGAGGACAGGCCGAGCCTTTCGTCGGGACGCACCGCACGCGCCGCTTGACCCGCTCCCGGCTTCACGCTTGGGTTGGCCGAACGACGACTTTGAGGATCGCGCGCGGGGCCCGCGCGTTCTACACTCGATATCCGCGGTCGCGCCCCGGCGCGACGCATGATCCCGGAGCCGACCCGCGTGGCACGCCTTGTGATCGTATCGAACCGCGTTGCGGTCCCGGAGGAGGGCGGCAAGGCGGTCGCCGCGGGCGGGCTGGCGGTCGCCGTGAAGGAGGCGTTCACCGCCTACGAGGGGCTGTGGTTCGGCTGGAGCGGCAACATCGTCGAGGAGCCCTCCGAGGAGCCGACCCTGATCGACCGCGGCCGGGTGCAGTACGCGGTCGTCGACCTCTCGCCGCGGGACCACCTCGAGTACTACGCCGGCTTCGCCAACCGGGCGCTGTGGCCGATCATGCACTACCGGCTGGGCCTCGGCGCGTTCTCCCGCTCCGACTATTCCGGCTACAGCCGCGTCAACCGCACCTTCGCGCGGGCGCTCGCCAAGCTGGTCGAGCCCGACGACATCATCTGGGTGCACGACTACCACCTGCTGCCGCTCGCCGCCGAGCTGCGCGGCCTCGGGCTCGACAACCCGATCGGCTACTTCCACCACATCCCCTGGCCGGCCGCCGACGTGTTCAACTCGCTGCCCGCGAGCGGCGAATTGCTGCGCGCGATCGTCGATTACGACCTGATCGGCCTCCAGACCGATTCGGACGTCCAGAACCTCCAGCGCAACCTGATCGACACGCTCCGCGCCATCCCGCTCGGTGGCGGCTCGCTGATGGTCGACGGGCGGCGCACCCGCATCCGCTCGTTCCCGATCGGCATCGATGTCGCCGGATTCAAGGAGGCCGCCGCCAAGGCCGGCGCCAACAAGGTGGTGCGCGAGACGATGGCCGGCCTGCGCACCCGCAAGCTGCTGATCGGCGTCGACCGGCTCGACTATTCCAAGGGCGTGCCCGAGCGGATGGAGGCGGTGGAGAGCTTCTTCGCCTCCAACCCCGACCAGCGCGGCAACGTCACCTACATCCAGATCACCCCGAAATCCCGCAGCGAGGTGCCGGAATACGAGCAGCTCGCCCGCGAGGTGAACGAGAAGGTCGGCGAGATCAACGGCTCGCTCGGCGACCCGGCCTGGACGCCGATCCAGTACATCACCAAGGCCTACCCGCGGCCGGTGCTCGCCGGCCTGTACCGGGCGGCCCGGGTCGGCCTCGTCACGCCGATGCGCGACGGCATGAACCTCGTCGCCAAGGAGTACGTGGTCGCCCAGGCCGAGGACGATCCCGGCGTGCTGGTGCTCTCCAAGTTCGCGGGCGCGGCGCGGCAGCTCCCCGAGGCGCTGCTCGTCAACCCCTACGACCGCTTCGAGATGGCCGAGGCGATCCGCACCGCGCTCTACATGCCGAAGGCCGAGCGGCTCGCGCGCTGGCGGCCGATGGTCGAGCGCATGACCCGCGAGGACGTGGACTGGTGGGCGCGCAACTTCCTCTCGGAGCTGGAGGCCTTCCGCACCACCGAGCGCGAGCCCCCGACCGCGGCCGCCGCCGCGGAGTAGGGCGCCCGGACCGGCCCGCGAGAACCTCCGCATGATCGCCGTCGACGACGGGGTGCCAGCTCCGCTGGGCGCGCATTTCGACGGGCGCGGCGTCAACTTCGCCCTGTTCTCCGAGCACGCGACCGCGGTCGACCTCTGCCTGTTCGAGCCGGGGGAGCGCCACGAGACCCGGACCATCCGCCTGCCGGCCCGCACCGACGACGTGTGGCACGGGTATCTGCGCGGCGTGCTGCCCGGCCAGCTCTACGGCTACCGGGTGCACGGGCCCTGGGATCCGGCGCAGGGGCACCGCTTCAACGCCTCCAAGCTGGTGCTCGACCCCTACGCCCGCGAGATCCAGGGCCGGATCCGCTGGCACGACGCGCTCTACGGCCACCGCCGCGGCAGCGGGCGCGAGGACCGGATCGACCGCCGCGACAGCGCGGTCTACATGCCGCGCTGCGTCGTGGCCGCCCCCGACGGCCCGGATCTCGGGCCGCACCCGCGGCCCCGGCCGCTCCACGAGACGGTGATCTACGAGGCCCACGTCAAGGCGCTCACCCGCACCCATCCCGACGTGCCGGAGGCCGAGCGCGGCACCTACGCGGCGCTGGCCCACCCGGCGATCATCGAGCATCTCGTGAAGCTCGGCGTCACCGCGCTGGAACTGCTGCCGATCCAGGCGTTCGCCGACGACCGCTTCCTGGTCGAGCGGGGCCTCGTGAACTTCTGGGGCTACCAGCCCTACGGCTACTTCGCCCCCGATCCGCGCTACCTCGGCGAGGGCGGGGTCGGCGGTCTCAAGGCGGCGATCCGCGAACTGGCCGCCGCCGGGATCGAGACCTGGCTCGACGTGGTCTACAACCACACCGCCGAGGGCGACCACACCGGACCGACCCTGGCGTTCCGCGGCATCGACAACGCCAGCTACTACAAGCTCGACGCGGGCGACCGCCGCCGCTACC
Source organism: Methylobacterium amylolyticum (assembly GCF_030700245.1). Classification (GTDB taxonomy): domain Bacteria; phylum Pseudomonadota; class Alphaproteobacteria; order Rhizobiales; family Beijerinckiaceae; genus Methylobacterium. Next base: position 98,480 of record NZ_JAUYZI010000014.1, on the reverse strand, counting down.
TCGACTGCACCGGCTGCGGCAACACCTTCGACGCGAGCCACCCGCGGGTGATGCAGCTCGTCCTCGACTCCCTGCGCCACTGGGTCACCGCCTACGGCATCGCGGGCTTCCGGTTCGACCTCGCCTCCTCGCTGGGGCGCTCGCCCCTGGCCTTCGACCCGCGGGCCGCCTTCTTCCAGGCCGCGGCGCAGGACCCGGTGCTCGCCCGGGTCAAGCTCGTGGCCGAGCCCTGGGACATCGGCGAGGGCGGCTACCGGCTCGGCGGCTATCCCCGCGGCTGGAGCGAGTGGAACGACCGCTTCCGCGACGCGGCCCGCGGCTTCTGGCGGGGCGATTCCGGCACGCTCGCCAAGCTCACCCAGGGGCTGACCGGCTCGCGCGAGACCTTCGGGCCCTCCGGCCGCTCGCCGCTCGCCAGCGTCAACTTCATCGCGAGCCACGACGGCTACACGCTCGCCGACGTGGTGGCCTACGAGGAGAAGCACAACGCGGCCAACGGCGAGGAGAACCGCGACGGCCACGGCCACAACGTCTCCTGCAACTACGGCGTCGAGGGCGACACCGACGATGCCGAGATCCTGGCCGTGCGCGCCCGCCAGAAGCGCAACATGCTGGCGACGGTGATGCTGGCCCAGGGCGTGCCGATGCTGCTGATGGGCGACGAGCGCTCGCGCTCCCAGGGCGGCAACAACAACGCCTACTGCCAGGACAACCCGACGAGCTGGATGGACTGGACGAGCGACCCCGACCCCGCGCTCACCCCGTTCGTCGCCAACCTGCTGGCGCTCCGCCGCGCGCAGGCGGCCCTGCGCCGCCGCACCTTCTTCACCGGCGCCCTGGTCGATCCCGACGAGCCCCTGCGCGACGTGCACTGGCTCGACCCCGACGGGACCGAGATGGTCGGGGAGGATTGGGGCGACGACGGCCGCCGGGTGTTCGGCATGCAGATCGGCAACGACCGGACCGAGGGCGACCGCCTGCTGATCCTGTTCAACGCGGATGAAGGCCCCCACGACTTCCGCCTCGAGCCGGTGATCGGCGGGGCGTGGACCCCGGTCTTCGACACGACGCTCCCCACCGGCGCCGTGGGCCCCGGCGCGACCGCCTACGAGGCCGGCGGCACCGTGCCGCTGCCCGGCCGCTCGGTGCTGGTGCTCACGGCCTCGGGGGCGGCGACGGGGTGGATGCCGGGCGGGGCCTGAGTCCCGCACCATCCGGTGGTGCCGCCGGTCCGGACCGCGAAGCGTGCGGAGACGCGGCCCGGCTCGCCTCTCCGATCGTGAACTCGTGCGATGCCAGGGCCCGGAAAACACGGTCTCCGGTGAGCGCGGCTCGCTGTCGCGGGCGAACGAGAGCGCCGACGGCCTCACGCATTGTGTTGCTTTTGTATACACAAAAGGGCATCGGGGACGGTACCGTGGCGATCGGGGGCTTCGATTGGGACGACGGCAACTGGCCCAAATGCGGCAAGCACGGCGTTTCCCGGCACGAGATCGAATACATCCTGCGGAACAGTCCTCGCGTCAGACCGGACCGACAAGGTGGTGCGGAAGTCCGCTTCGATGCCGTCGGCGTGACGGCGGATAACCGGCACGTCTTCGTCGTGTTCACACTCCGCGAGCAGGGAGGGACGACGCTGATACGTCCGATATCGGCCCGCTACATGCACCGCAGGGAGATCGACACCTATGACCGGACCCGAGAAGCTTAAGCCGTTTCCTGTCCATGCCACCGACGAGGCGGCCGAGCGTTTCGTCGACACCGCAGATCTGTCCGAATATGATTTCTCCGATTTCAAGCCCATGCGGTTCGAGTTCGAGAAGAAGGCGGCCGCATTGAACATGCGGATCCCGCAGCCGCTCCTCGACGCTGTGAAGGCCAAGGCCAAGGCCAAGGGCATCCCGTTCACGCGGTACGTCCGCATGCTGATCGAGCAGGATGTCACCCGGCCGTAACGGCCGCGGCCGGCCGAAGCGGGTGGGCGGGTGGGACATCCTTCGCATCGCTGACACGCCGTCCGCGCATGACGGATGGAGGGCCGCGTCCGGCCGACAGCCGCACCGGCCCCGGCGTTGCGTGGGCACCCCGCGAGCCGCAGGGCCGGACGGCCGCGCCCTGTTCTACCGCGCCTAAAGCCGCGCCCGGCCGTTGCCGCCGCCGGCCGTCGCCATAGGTGCGATTCCGGGAACCGGATCGGCGCCGGGGCCTTCTCCCCCACGACGAACCGCGGCCCCGCTTCGATGGCGGACCGGGCGCGCGGACGACAGCGAGGATGGCGGCCTGATGCGGCGTGCCCACAGCATGGAGTTCGGGGCCGAGATGGTGGCGGGCGGCGTCCGCTTCGCCCTCTGGGCTCCGACCGCGCAGCGCGTCGACCTCGTGGTCGATGGGGCGGACCACCCGATCCCCGAATCCGGCGGCGGCTGGCGGCGCACGGCCCTGCCCGGGGTCAAGGCCGGCGCCCGCTACGGATTCCGCATCGACGGCGACCTCGTGGTGCCCGACCCCGCCTCGCGCTTCCAGCCGGAGGACGTGTCCGGCCTGTCCGAGGTGATCGACCCGCGGGGCTTCGCCTGGACCGACGACGCCTGGACCGGCCGGCCCTTCGAGGAGGCGGTGATCTACGAGTGCCACGTCGGCACGGCGACGCCGGAGGGCACCTATGCCGGCCTGGAGAAGCGGCTGCCCGACCTGAAGGCGCTGGGCGTGACCGCGATCGAGCTCCTGCCGCTCGCCGACTTCAAGGGCACCCGCAACTGGGGCTACGACGGCGTGCAGCCCTACGCCCCCGACGCCGCCTACGGCCGGCCCGACGACCTCAAGCGCCTGATCGACGCCGCCCACGGCCTCGGGCTGATGGTCTACCTCGACGCGGTCTACAACCACTTCGGCCCGGCCGGGAACTACCTCCACGCCTACGCCAAGACGTTCTTCACCGAGCGCCACCAGACCCCCTGGGGCGCGGGGATCAACTTCGACGGCAAGGACGGCGGCGCGGTGGTGCGGCAGTTCTTCATCCAGAACGCCCTGTACTGGCTGGAGGAGTATCATTTCGACGGCCTGCGCTTCGACGCCGTCCACGCGATCCTCGACGATTCCCCCCGGCACTTCCTGGCCCAGCTCGGCGAGACGGTCCGCAAGACGTTTCCGGGTCGCCAGATCCACCTGATGCTGGAGAACGAGGCCAACCAGGCGCGCTGGCTGGAGCGCGACGCCGCCGGGCGCCCGCGGATGCACGACGCCCAGTGGGCGGACGACCTGCACCATTGCTGGCACGTGCTGCTGACGGGCGAGGATGCCGGCTACTACGAGAGCTTCGCCGACAAGCCGGTGGAGCGGCTGGCCCGCTGCCTCGCGGAGGGCTTCGCCTACCAGGGCGAGCCGTTCAAGACGCTCGACAACCACCCCCGCGGCGAGCCCTCGGCGCACCTGCCGCCCTCGGCCTTCGTGACCTTCCTCCAGAACCACGATCAGGTCGGCAACCGGGCGCTCGGCGAGCGGCTCTCCCACCTCGCCGATCCGAAGAAGCTCGACCTCGCCCGGGCGGGCCTCCTGCTCAGCCCCCAGATCCCGATGCTGTGGATGGGGGAGGAGTGGTCGGCCTCGGCGCCGTTCCTGTTCTTCGTCGACTTCGCCCCCGACGCGGATCTCAACAAGGCGGTGCGCGACGGGCGCCGCCGCGAGTTCAAGAGCTTCGCCGCCTTCGCCGACGACACCTCGAAGATCCCCGACCCCACCGAGGCCGCGACCTTCGAGGCCTCGAAGCTCGACTGGTCGGAGCGGGAGCGCTCGCCCCACCGGGAGGTGCTGGCCGAGACGACGCGGCTGCTCGGCCTGCGGCGCGACGTGGTGGTGCCGCTGGCCAAGTCCGGCTACCGCGGCGCCGCCGCGACCCTGCCCCGGCCAGACGTGGTTGACTGCACCTGGACCTTCGCGGCCGGCACCCTGCGCTTCGTCGCCAATGTCGGGGCCGAGCCGTTCGCCGTCGAAGCGGGCGGGGCTCAGGTGGTGTGGACCAACGCGCCCGGCGGGAGCGGAAGCGATCTGCCGGGCTGGACCGGCGTGTTCCTGACGGAGTCCCGCGCGTGAGCGGTGTGTACGAGACCCTAGCCGATCTCGTCGGCGTCGCGGCGGGCTACACCGACGCCTTCGGCAAGCCGGTCGAGACGCCCCTGGAGGTCCGGCGCGGCCTGCTCGCCGCCCTCGGCTTCCCGGTGGAGGACGAGGCGGCGGCCGCGCGCAGCCTCGCCGCGGTCGAGGCCCTGCGCCGCGGGCCGGTGCCGCCGCTGATCCCCGTCGAGGCGCGGCGCGCCGCGCGGGTGCCGGTGCGTGGGGTGCGGGGGACGCTGACGTGGCGCCTCGTCGACGAGCGCGGCGCCGCGCGCGAGGGCCGCGCCGCCCTCGACGGGCCCGAGCCGGGCTTCGACCTGCCGCCGCTGACCCCGGGCTACCACCGCCTCGCGGTGCAGGCCGGCGAGACCCGCGCCGAGGCCTTCGTGATCGCCGCGCCGCAGCGCTGCTGGCGCCCGTCCGCCTACGCCGAGGAGGGGACCGGCGACTGGGGGCTCGCCGCGCAGCTCTACGGCCTGCGCTCGGCCGGCAATATCGGCATCGGCACCTACGCGGATGCGGGGGAGGCGGCCCGCGAGGCGGCCCTGCGCGGGGCGGACTTCTTAGGTTTGAGCCCGGTCCACGCCCTATTCGGGTCCGACCGCACCAAGATCTCGCCCTACTCGCCCTCCTCGCGCCTGTTCCTGGAGACCCTGTTCATCGCACCCCGGTCGCTGCCGGGGCTCGCCGGCTCCCGCGCGGCCGCGCTCCTCGACGAGCGCGCCCCGCGGGTCGCGGCCCTGCGCGAGGCGGCGCTCGTCGATCACCAGGGCGTGGCCGAGGTGCTCGATCCGGTGCTGCGCGCGCTCTGGGCGGACTCGCCCGCCCGCGCCGGCACCGACGCGGAGTTCGACCGGTTCCGCGCCGAGGGCGGCGCCGACTTGGAGGCGCACGCCGTCTTCGAGGCCCTGTCCGAGCACTTCAAGGCCCGCGGCGCGCACTGGCTCGGGGACTGGCCGGAGGCGTACCGCCGCGCCGGCACCGAGGCGGTCCGGGCCTTCGCCGCGGAGAACGCCGAGGCGGTGGGCTACCACGCGTGGCTCCAGTTCCTCGCCGACCGGCAGCTCGCGCAAGCCTCCGAGGCGGCACTCGCGGCGGGCATGCGGGTCGGGCTCTACCGCGACCTCGCGGTGGGCGCCGACCGGGGCGGCTCCGAGATCTGGTCGCACCCCGAGCGCTTCGCCGACCGCGTCTCGATCGGCGCGCCGCCCGACCTGCTGGCGCCCAAGGGCCAGAACTGGGGCCTTCCGGCCTTCGACCCGCTGGAGATGGAGCGGAACGGGCTCGCGGCCTTCCGCGCGCTGGTGCGGGCCAACATGCGCCACGCCGGCGCGATCCGCATCGACCACGCCTTCCAGCTCGCCCGGCTGTTCCTGATCCCGCTGGGGGAGGGCGCGCACGCGGGCGCCTACCTCGCCATGCCGTTCGAGCCGATGCTCGCGGTGCTGCGGCTGGAGAGCCACCGGGCCAAGTGCCTCGTCATCGCCGAGGATCTGGGCACCGCGCCGGAGGGCTTCTCGGACGCGCTGATGCGGGCCGGCGTGCTGAGCTACCGCATCCTCGCCTTCGAGCGCGAGGGCGACGGCCGCTTCAAGCCGCCGGGCGCCTATCCGCGCGACGCGCTGACCGCCATCACCACCCACGACCTGCCGACCTTCGTCGGCTGGTGGCGCGGCGTCGACACCGACACGCGCCAGTCGCTCGGGCTGTACGACGGCGACCGGGCCGAGGCCGAGCGCGCCGAGCGGGTGACCGAGCGCCACCGGCTGTCCGAGGCCCTGGCGGGCGAGCAGTTGCTGCCGCAGGCCGAGCCCCCCGAGGCCGCCCCGTTCGAGGCCGCCGCCCGCTACCTCGCCCGCGCGCCCGCGATCCTCACCGCCGTCCAGTACGAGGACGTGGTCTCCGAACTCGCCCAGGCCAACGTGCCGGGCTCGACGGAGGGCTACCCGAACTGGCGGCGCAAGCTCGACCGGGAGCTCGCCGACATCGCCGCCCCCGGCGGGCCGCTCGCCAAGCTCGCCGCCGCCCTCTCGGCGGAGGGGCGCGGGGCCCGCTCCGGCGCGTCGCGGCTCGCCGCGCCGCCGCCGCGGGCGACCTACCGCCTCCAGTTCCACAAGGGTTTCTCGTTCGCCGACGCGGAAGCGATCGTCCCGTACCTGAAGAAGCTCGGGATCAGCCACGTCTACGCCTCGCCGCTCCAGAAGGCCCGGCCCGGCTCGACCCACGGCTACGACATCGTCGACCACGGCGAGATCAACCCGGAACTCGGCGGCGAGGCGGGCTTCGTGCGCCTCTCCGACGCCCTGCACGCCCACGGCCTGAAGCTGCTGCTCGACATCGTGCCGAACCACATGGGGGTGGGCGGCGCCGACAACCCGTGGTGGCTCTCGGTGCTCGAATGGGGGGCGCTCTCGCCCTTCGCCCACGCCTTCGACATCGACTGGCAGCGGCTCGGCGCCGGGCGCAACCTCGTGATCCCGTTCCTCGGCAGCCGCTACGGCGAGGCGCTGGAGACCGGCACGCTGGAGCTGAAGTTCGACGCGGAGAAGGGCGCCTTCAGCGTCTGGCACTACGAGCACCAGTTCCCGATCCGGCCCCTGAGCTACCCGACGATCCTCAACCGGGTGCTCGCCGCGCTCGGCGCGGTGGACGACGACACCACCGCCGAACTGCTGGCGATCTCCGAGCGCTTCCGCGCCATGTCGATCGACACCGACGAGGCCCGCCGCCGGGAGTTCCCGGAGGAGGCCGAGACCCTGAAGGCGCGGCTCGCGGCGGTCTACGCCGCCGCGCCGCTGATCCGCGAGGCCACGGACCGGACGCTCGCGCTCCTCAACGGCTTCAAGAGCCGGCCCGACAGCTTCGGGCCGCTGCACCGGCTCTTGGAGGCGCAGGCCTACCGGCTGGCCCACTGGCGGGTGGCGTCGAGCGACATCAACTACCGCCGGTTCTTCGACGTGAACTCGCTCGCCGGCCTGCGGGTGGAGAAGTCCGACATCTTCCACCGCTCGCACGAGACGGTGTTCCGGCACGTCGCGGAGGGCCGGATCGACGGCCTGCGCATCGACCACATCGACGGGCTCGCCGACCCGCTGGGCTACGCCCGCGCCCTCCAGGCGGCGGTCGGGCCAGGCTTCTACGTGGTGGTGGAAAAGATCCTGGAGCCCGGCGAGCGGCTGCGGCCCTGGCCGGTGGCCGGCACCACCGGTTACGACGTGCTCAACCAGCTCGACGGGCTGCTCGTCGACCGGGGCAAGCAGGGGCGGATCCAGCGCCTCTACGCCTGGGCGACCGGGATGGACGAGCCCTACGGCTTCCAGCTCCGCGCCGCCAAGGCCGAGATCCTGGAGATCAGCTTCGCGAGCGAGCTGGAGGTGCTGACCTCCGACCTCAAGGAAGTGGCCGACGCCGACCGGCGCACCCGCGACTTCACCGTCAACGCCCTGCGCCGGGCGCTGATCGAGATCATCGCCCGCTTCCCCACCTACCGCAGCTACCTGCCCCCGAACCTGGAGGAGGGCGAGGTCGAGCCCGAGGACGTGCGGCTGATCGAGGGCGCGGTCGCCAAGGCCAAGCGCTGGTCGGGGCTGCCCGACCGCTCGGTCCACGACTTCGCCCGGGACGTGATGCTCGGGCGCGTCGAGACGGCGGGCCCCGGCCGGCCGGACCCGGGCGTCGTGCTGCGCTTCCGCCGCCGCTTCCAGCAGCTCACCGGGCCGGTGATGGCCAAGAGCCTGGAGGACACGCTGTTCTACCGGTACGCGTGCCTGCTCGGCCTCAACGAGGTCGGCGGCGATCCCGGCGAGTACGGCCTCGACACGGAGCACTTCCACGACCTCCAGGCGGCCCGCGCCCGCGACTGGCCGAACGCGATGATCGCGACCGCCACCCACGACACCAAGCGCGGCGAGGATGCCCGCACCCGGCTGCTGGCGCTGTCCGAGATGCCGGAGGGCTGGGCCGGCGCCTGGGACCTGTGGCAGCGGCTCGCTGGCCCGCACCTGTCGCGCATCGACGGCGAGCCGGCCCCCGATTCCAACGACCAGTGGATGTTCTTTCAAGGCATCCTGGGGGCGTGGCCGCTGGAACTCATGGACGGCGAGGCGCCCGAGGCGGTCGAGGCGTTCCGGGAGCGCCTGAACGCCTACAGCGAGAAGGCGATGCGCGAGGGCAAGCGCCGCTCGTCCTGGGTGAACGTCGACGAGGTCTACGAGGGCACGGTCCGCAAGCTGTTCGAGGCGCTGATCGCCCCGGGCTCGGACTTCCTGCGCGAGCTCAGGCCGTTCGCCAGGAAGCTCGGCCATCTCGGCATGCTGGCCGGGCTCGGGCGCACGGTGCTCAAGTGCACCCTGCCGGGCCTGCCCGACACCTACCAGGGCACCGAGATCTGGGACTTCTCGTTCGTCGATCCCGACAACCGTCGGCCGGTGGACTACCCGGCCCTGGAGCGGATGCTGGCGGAGGCGGGCGAGGTCGCCCCGCTGCTGGCGCACTGGCCGGACGGCCGGGTCAAGCAGGCGACGCTCGCGCGCCTCCTCGCCGAGCGGGCGGACCGGCCCGGTTTCTACGCCGGGGCCGGCTACGAGCCGGTGGCGGCGCGGGGCGCGCGGGCGGCCCACGTGCTGGCCTACCGGCGCACCGACCCGGACGCGGAGGACGGCGACCTGTTCGTGGCGGTGCCGCGCCTCGTCTCCGGCCTGCTCGGAGACCTCTCGGGGGAGACGGTGTGGTCTGGCGAGGCGTTCGCGGGCACCGCGGTCGACCTCGGCGACGGCACGCGCTGGCGCGACATCGTCACCGGGCGGAGCGTGGAGGGGGCGGAGGCCGATCTCGGCCACCTGTTCCGCGACCTGCCCTACGCGGTGCTGCGCCGGACGGCGTGAGGGACGGGGCATCCCACCAGCCGCCCTCGTCCTGAGGTGCCCCTTGCCCCGGCAAGGGGCCTCGAAGGAGACCTCCAGAAGCCACTGCGACCCCTGGAGGGCTCCTTCGAGGCCGCTGACGCGGCACCTCAGGATGAGGGGGTGGACGGGACGGTCGGACGAGCCCCGTGACGGCACGCCGTCATGGAACGGCGGATAGAACGCCCCCGGCGTCACCGCCCGGTCGGCACACCGGCGCGGTTCGGGCGTTACGAGACACGTGAGGGAGAGGGCCAGCATGAACGCACCGACCAGAGCCGCCGCGACCGTCCCGGCGGCGGGTGCCGAGGGGACCGGGTCGGCCGCGCTGCCGTCGGGGCTGGCGCCGCGCGCCGCGGGGCCGCGGATCTACAACCTGTTCCCGCTGCTGGTCGGGCGCGTCGCGGACTGGGCGGCGGAGCTGCCGCGGATCGCGGGCCTCGGCTTCGACTGGGTCTACCTCAACCCGTTCCACCAGACCGGCGGCTCGCGCAGCCTCTACGCGGTGGCCGACCCCGAGCGGCTCGACGAGCGCTTCCGCGACGGCGACGGCGCGCCCGACGACGAGCAGGTCCGCCGCTTCTGCGCCGCCGCCCGCGCGGCCGGCCTGTCGGTGATGACCGACCTCGTCATCAACCACACCGCCGACGACGGGCGGCTGGCGCGCGCGCGGCCCGACCTGTTCCTGAAGGACGCGGACGGTTCGATCCTGCACCCGGAGGCGGTTGATCCCGACGACCCGACGATCAAGACGGTCTGGGGCGATCTCGCCGAACTCGACTACCACAACGCCGGCCCCCGGGACGAGCTGACCCGGATCTGGGGCGCCTACGTCGCCCACCTCCAGGATCTCGGCGTGGCGGGCTTCCGCTGCGACGCCGCCTACAAGGTGCCGCCGGAGGTGTGGCGGGCGCTGATCGGCGCGGCCAAGGGGCGCGATCCCGCCTGCCTGTTCGCCGCGGAGACGCTCGGCTGCACCTTCGAGGAGGCGCGGGCCACGGCGGGGGCCGGCTTCGACTACCTGTTCAACTCGTTCGCGTGGTGGGACCTCCAGAAGCCCTGGGCGCTGGAGCAGTACGAGCGGCTGCGCGTGCTCGCGCCCTCGATCGCGTTCCCCGAGAACCACGACATGCCGCGCCTCGCGGCCGGGATCGGCGATGGGCCCGAGGCGGTCGCAGCCGCGCTCCGCACCCGCTACGCGCTCGCCGCCTTCTTCTCGGCCGGCGTGCTGATGCCGATCGGCTACGAGTGGGGCTACCGCCGGGCGCTGCACGTGGTCGAGACCACCCCGCGCGACCGCGAGAACGACACGGGCATCGACATCTCGGCCTACGTCCGCGCGATCAACGCCCTCCGGGCGGAACTGCCCGCCGCCAACGTCGAGGGCGCGCAGATGCGGATCTCGGCGCCCGACGGCGACCTCGTGGCGCTCGCCCGCTTCGACACCGGCCATCCGGCCTCGGCGCGCCACGCGCTGCTCGTGCTCTACAACCCGTCGAGCCGGCCGCTGCCGGTGGATGCCGGCGTCCTCATCGCCCGCACCGGCGGCATGCTCGGGCCCTTCGTCGACCGCACGCCCGACGCCGAGCCGATCGCCTTCCATCCCGGCAGCGCCGTCGACCTCGCCCCCGGCGAGCTGCGCATCCTCGGCGCGGAGGCCGCCGCGGTGGCCCGGCAGCCCTCCCGGGGGCGGCCGACCGGCGAGGGCCGGATCGTGATCGAGGCGGTGAGCCCGGAACTCGACGGCGGCCGCTCGGCGGTGAAGCGGGTGGTGGGCGAGGGAGTCCGTGTCGAGGCCGACATCTTCTCCGACGGCCACGAGATCATCGACGCGGCGATCCTGTCGCGGATCGTGGGCGAGACCGCGTGGCGCGAGGACCCGATGGTCTTCGTCGACAACGACCGCTGGGCGGGCACATTCCCGCTGGAGCGCAACGCCCGCTACGAGTTCACGGTGATCGCGTGGCGCGACCCGTTCTCGTCCTGGGTGCGCGACACCCTGAAGAAGCGCGCCGCGGGCGTCGACGTGCGCCTGGAGACGATCGAGGGCGTGACGCTGGTCGAGACCGCGGCCTCGCTAGCCAAGGGGCGCGCGACGGGGCGGGATGCGGAGCGGCTCGCCGCCCTGGTCCAGGCGCTCGCGGCGGAGGAATCCGGCTCCTCGGCGCAGCTCGACCGCATCCTCCAGCCCGATGCCGCCCGGCTGGTGCGCGCCAACGTCGAGCGGGTGAACCTCTCCCGCTACCCCGTCACCGCCCCGGTGATCGCCGACCGCCTCGCGGCCCGGTTCTCCGCCTGGTACGAGATCTTCCCGCGCTCGCAGTCGATGGATCCCAACCGCCACGGCACCTTCGACGACGTGATCGCCCGCCTGCCCGAGATCCGCGAGCTCGGCTTCGACGTGCTGTACTTCACGCCGATCCACCCGGTCGGGCGCACCAACCGCAAGGGCAAGAACAACACCCTGAAGGCCGAACCCGGCGATGTCGGCTCGGTATACGCGGTGGGCACGGAGGAGGGCGGCCACGAGGCCGTGCACCCCGACCTCGGCACGCTCGCGGATTTCGAGCGCTTGGTCGCCGCGAGCCACGCCTACGGCATGGAGGTGGCGCTCGACTTCGCCATCCAGTGCTCCCCCGACCACCCCTGGATCAAGGACCACCCGGAGTGGTTCGAGTGGCGCCCCGACGGGACGCTCAAGTTCGCCGAGAACCCGCCGAAGAAGTACGAGGACATCTCCAACGTCCACTTCTACGGCGGCGCGCTGCCCTCGCTGTGGATCGAGCTGCGCGACATCCTGCTCGGCTGGTGCGCCCGGGGCGTGCGCATCTTCCGGGTCGACAACCCGCACACCAAGCCGATCCCGTTCTGGGAATGGGTGCTCGCCGAGGTCAACGGCCAGTATCCGGACGCGATCTTCCTCGCCGAGGCCTTCACCCGGCCGAAGATGATGAAGAAGCTCGCCAAGGCCGGCTACCAGCAGAGCTACACCTACTTCACGTGGCGCAACACGAAGCAGGAGCTGACCGAGTACGCCCTGGAGCTGGCCGGCGAGATGGGCGAGTACTACCGCCCGAACTTCTTCGCGAACACGCCCGACATCAACCCCTACTATCTCCAGACCAGCGGGCGGGCGGGCTTCGTGGTGCGCGCGACGCTCGCCGCGACGCTGTCCTCGGTCTACGGCATCTACAACGGCTTCGAGATGTGCGAGGCCGCCCCCTACCCGGGCAAGGAAGAGTACCTGAACTCGGAGAAGTACGAGCTGAAGGCCTGGGACTACCACCGCCCCGGCAACATCCGCGAGCACATCATCAAGCTCAACAAGATCCGCCGCGAGAACCCGGCGCTGTGGGACTTCCGCAACGTCCACTTCACCGGCGCCTGGAACGACAACATCGTCGCCTACGCCAAGACCACGCCCGAGCGCGACAACTGCGTGTTCACCATGGTCAACCTCGACCCGAAGAACCGGCAGGAATGCACCTACGAGGTGCCGCTGTGGCTGCTCGGCCTGCCGGACGACGGCGCGGTCGAGGTCGAGGACCTGCTCCAGGGCTACCGGTTCGAATTGCGCGGCAAGTCGCACCGGATCGCGCTCGATCCCGCCGACCGCTCCTGCGTCATCTGGCGCCTGCGGGTGCCGCGGCGGGTTGCGGGCTGAGGCGGCCCGTGGCACCTGCGGCGGCCAGACCGCCCGCGGCCCGGTCCAGGGTCCGTTCCAAGACATGTCCGCCGGTCCGCCGGGACCGGCCCCGTCACCCCCGATTCGACGACGAGGCAGCCACGCGATGATCGATCGCAGCGATCCGCAATGGTACCGTGACGCCATCATCTACCAGATCCACGTCAAGTCGTACTTCGACGCGAACAACGACGGGATCGGCGACTTCGAGGGGCTGACGCAGCGGCTCGACTACGTGCGCGACCTCGGCGTCACGGCGATCTGGCTGATGCCGTTCTACCCCTCGCCGCTGCGCGACGACGGCTACGACATCGCCGACTACGAGGGCATCAACCCCTCCTACGGCACGATGGAGCAGTTCCGCGCCTTCGTGGAGGCCGCCCACGCGCGCGGCCTGCGGGTCATCACCGAGCTCGTCATCAACCACACCTCGGACCAGCACCCCTGGTTCCAGGCCGCCCGCGAGGCGCCCGCCGGCTCGCCGGAGCGCGACTTCTACGTCTGGTCGGACACCGACACGCCGTACAAGGACACGCGCATCATCTTCCTCGACACCGAGGCGTCGAACTGGACCTGGGACCCGGTCGCCAAGCAGTATTTCTGGCACCGGTTCTACAGCCACCAGCCCGACCTCAACTTCGACAACCCGCGGGTGCTCGAAGCGGTCATCGCGACGATGCGCTACTGGCTCGACATGGGCGTCGACGGCCTGCGGCTCGACGCGATCCCCTACCTGATCGAGCGTGACGGCACGAACTGCGAGAACCTCAAGGAGACCCACGACGTCATCAAGAAGATCAGGGCTGCGCTCGACGCGAGCTACCCCGACCGCATGCTGCTGGCCGAGGCCAACCAGTGGCCGGAGGAGACCGCGCAGTATTTCGGCGACGGGGACGAGTGCCACATGGCATTCCACTTCCCGCTGATGCCGCGGATGTACATGGCGATCGCCCGCGAGGACCGGCACCCGATCACCGACATCATGCGCCAGACCCCGGAGATTCCCGAGGGCTGCCAGTGGGCGATCTTCCTGCGGAATCACGACGAGCTGACCTTGGAGATGGTCACGGCGGAAGAGCGTGATTACCTCTGGTCGTTCTACGCCGCCGAGCGCCGCGCCCGGATCAACCTCGGCATCCGCCGCCGCCTCGCGCCGCTCCTCGAGAACGACCGGCGCAAGATCGAATTGATGAAGTCCCTCGTCCTGTCGATGCCCGGCACGCCGGTGCTCTACTACGGCGACGAGATCGGCATGGGCGACAACATCTACCTCGGCGACCGCGACGGGGTGCGCACGCCGATGCAGTGGTCGCCCGACCGCAACGGCGGCTTCTCCCGGGCCAACCCGCAGCGGCTGTACCTGCCGGCGATCCAGGACCCGATCTACGGGTTCGACGCGATCAACGTCGAGGCGCAGGTCCAGGCGCAGACGAGCCTCCTGAACTGGACGCGGCGGATGATCGCCATCCGCAACAACAGCGTCGCGCTGGGCCGCGGCTCGATCCAGTTCCTGTACCCGGCGAACCGCAAGGTGCTCGCCTGGATCCGCGAGTACGAGAACGAGCGGGTCCTGTGCGTGGCCAACCTGTCGCGCGCGCCCCAGGCGGTGCAGCTCGATCTGGCCGAGTTCCGCACCGCCGTGCCGGTGGAGCTGACCGGCGGCACCGAGTTCCCGCCGATCGGCGACCTGCCCTACCTGCTGACCCTGCCGGCCTACGGGTTCTACTGGTTCGGCCTCTCGGCGGCCCGCTCCGGCGCGGTCGGTCCCCAGCAGGAGCCGCCGGAGCTGTTCACCCTGGTGCTCACCGGGGGGATCGAGACCCTGATGGCGGGCCGCGAGCGCGTGGCCTTCGAGCGCACGGTGGTGCCGCCCTTCCTGGCGAGCCGGCGCTGGTTCGGCGCCAAGGGCTCGCGCATCAAGACGACGAAGGTGATCGACTGCGCCGTCCTGACGGACGAGGACGGCGGCGCCCGCTTCCTGCTGCCGCGGCTCAACGTGCAGCTCGCCAACGGCGAGACCCACGAGTACTTCGTCCCCGTGGGCGTCGACGAGGGCCGCGAGGACGCGGACCTGATGGAGTTCGCCGTCGCCCGGGTCCGCCGCGGCCCGCGCACCGGCCTGCTCTACGGCGCCGCCGGCTCGAACGGCTTCGCCGCCCGGCTGATCGAGGACATGCGCGCGGGCGCCGAGATCCCCAGCGAGCGCGGCAAACTCGTCTTCGCCACGACCTCCGCCTTCGACCCCGCGGTGACGGTCGACCCCGCCGACATCCGGCGCCTCAAGGCCGAGCAGAGCAACACCTCGATCGCGGTGGGCTCGAAGATGATGCTCAAGCTGCTGCGCCGCCTGCAACCGGGAATGCATCCCGAGATCGAGATCGGCCGCTTCCTCACCGAGGAGGCGGGCTTCGCCAACACCCCGGCGCTGCTCGGCACCCTGGAGCACGTGGCCGAGGACGGCACCCGCACGGCGCTCGCCGTGCTCCAGAAGTTCGTCCTCAACCAGGGCGATGCCTGGACGCTGATGCTGGAGGGGCTGCGGCGCGACTTCGAGACCGTGGTGCTCGCCCCCGAGAGCGAGGCGGCGGCCCCGGAGGAGGCGTTCCACGCCCACGGCCGCTGGGCCGACCTGCTCGGGCGGCGCACCGCCGAGATGCACGCCGCCTTCGCGATCGACACCCCCGACCCGGCCTTCGCCGCCGAAGCCTTCGCGGAATCCGACCTGGAGACGCTCGCCCGCGACGCCCGCCACCAGGCCGAGCGCGCGTTCGGGGCGCTGAAGGGGCTCGCCGCCCGCGGCCTCGACGCCGGCCGGCCGGCCTGCGCCGCGCTCAGCGGGCGCCGGGTCGAGGTCGAGGCGCTGATCGACCGCCTCACCCGCGACGCGCCGCGGGGCGCCCACAAGATCCGGATCCACGGCGACTACCATCTCGGGCAGGTGCTGGTGGCCGACAGCGACCTGATCATCGTCGACTTCGAGGGCGAGCCCTCGCGGCCGGCCGACGAGCGGCGGCAGAAGTCGATGCCGCTGCGCGACGTGGCAGGGATGCTGCGCTCCTTCGCCTACGGCGCCGAGACGGTGATCCGCGAGATCAGCGGCCGCTTCGCCGACACCGAGGACCGGGCGCGGGCCGCGGCCACCGCGTGGCGCGCCATGATCGATGCCGCCTTCCTCGCCGGTTACGACGCGGCGGCGGCCGACAGCCGCGCCGCCGTGACCGACCCGGGCACGCGCGACCGGCTGCTGAAGCTCTGCCTGCTGACGAAGGCCCTCTACGAGGTCGATTACGAGGCCAACAACCGCCCGGACTGGATCGAAATCCCCGCAACCGGGGTTCTCACCATTCTGGACGAGGACGCGCGCTAGGACGTCGCGCGGCCGAAACACGGACCTGGAGCCGGGCCCGGGCGCGACGCCGTCCGGACCCGCACCAGGTTGCGCCCGATCCGCGGGAAGCGGGCGGGTATCCCGAAAACCCTGGTTCTCCGCGCCCTCTCACGCCGAACCGGCGGCCCATTCGGCGGAGAGCGCTCCAGCCCGGAAAGGCACTTGCATGACGGCGATCGACGAGACCTTCGCACCGCGTCCGGACCGGGGCACGGCGCAGGGATCCGCGACGGGGGCGACGAAGCCGGCGGCGGAATCCGCGCCGACCGTCGATCCCGGCGCCATCGCCGCACTCATGGACGCCAACCACGGCGATCCCTTCGCGGTGCTCGGGCCGCACCGGGTGGGGGCCGGGGCCTGGGAGGTCCGCGCCGTGCTGCCCGAGGCGCGCGCCGCCGCGCTGGTGGTCGGCGAGCGCCGGGTGCCGTTCGAGAAGCGCCACCCGGACGGCTTCTACGTCGCCCGGATCGAGGGCGAGGGCCGCCCCCTCTACGAGATCGAGGTAGAGGGCTGGGACGGCGCCAAGCGCCGCCGCTACGACCCCTACGGCTTCGGCTCCTCGATCGAGCAGTACGACATCTCGGGCCTGCGCGAGGTCGGCACCAACCTCGTCTACCGGGTCCTCGGGGCGCAGGCGGGCAAGCTCGACGGGATCGAGGGCTTCCGCTTCGCCGTCTGGGCGCCGAACGCCAAGAAGGTCAGCGTCGTCGGCGACTTCAACGACTGGGACGGGCGCCGCCACCCGATGCGCCTGTGGCAGGACGGCGGCGTCTGGGAGCTGTTCGTCCCCGGGCTGAAGGCCGGCGCCAGCTACAAGTTCGAGATCCGCGGCCCCGACGGCGCCCTGGTGCCGCTCAAGGCCGACCCGGTGGCCTTCGCCGCCCAGCACCCGCCGGAGACCGCCTCGGTGCTGCACGGGATCGGCGCGTTCGACTGGCGCGATTCCGGCTGGATGGGGACGCGGGGCGAGAAGGACCCGCGCCACGCGGCGATCTCGATCTACGAGGTCCATCTCGGCTCCTGGGCGCGGGTGCCGGACGAGGGCAACCGCTACCTCACCTACAAGGAGCTGGGCGAGCGGCTGATCCCCTACGTCAAGGACATGGGCTTCACCCATATCGAGCTCCTGCCGATCACCGAGTTCCCGTTCGACGGCTCCTGGGGCTACCAGCCGGTGTCGCTGTTCGCGCCCACGAGCCGGTTCGGGACGCCGGACGACTTCGCCGCCTTCGTCGACGCGGCGCACGCGGCCGGCATCGGCGTGCTGCTCGACTGGGTGCCCGGCCACTTCCCCCTCGACGCGCACGGGCTCGGCCAGTTCGACGGCACCCACCTCTACGAGCACGCCGACCCGCGCCAGGGCTTCCACCAGGACTGGGGCACCTACATCTACAATTTCGGGCGCACGGAAGTGGCGACCTTCCTCGCCGCCAACGCCCGGTTCTGGCTGGAGCACTACCACCTCGACGGCCTGCGCGTGGATGCGGTGGCCTCGATGCTCTACCTCGACTACTCGCGCCGGGCCGGCGAGTGGATCCCGAACCGCTACGGCGGCAACGAGAACCTCGACGCCATCGACTTCATGCGCAAGACCAACGAGGCGACCTACACCCACGCCCCGGGCACGATCACGGTCGCCGAGGAATCGACGTCCTGGCCGGGCGTCTCGCACCCCACCTACACCGGCGGCCTCGGCTTCGGCTTCAAGTGGAACATGGGCTGGATGCACGACACGCTGCACTACGTGTCGGAGGATCCGATCCACCGCCGCTACCACCACCACAACCTGACCTTCGGGCTGCTCTACGCCTTCTCCGAGAACTTCATCCTGCCGCTCTCCCACGACGAGGTCGTGCACGGGAAGGGTTCGCTGCTCGGCAAGATGCCGGGCGACCGTTGGCAGAAGTTCGCCAACCTGCGCGCCTATTTCGGCTTCATGTGGGGCCATCCCGGCAAGAAGCTGCTGTTCATGGGCGGCGAGTTCGGCCAGGAGCGCGAGTGGAACCACGACGCCAGCCTCGACTGGCACCTGCTCGACGATCCCCTGCACCGGGGCGTCAAGGACGCGGTGCGCGATCTCAACCGCCTCTACGTCTCGACGCCCGCCCTCTACAGCCGGGACGCGGAGCACGCCGGCTTCCAGTGGCTGGTGGCGGACGACCAGGACAACAGCGTCATCGCCTGGGCGCGCAAGGGCCGAGGGCCGGACAAAGGGCCGGACCAGATCGCGATCGTGGTGTCGAACTTCACCCCCGTGCCGCGGGAAGGTTACCGGATCGGCGTGCCGGCGGGCGGGTTCTACCGCGAGGCGTTCAACTCGGACGCGGCACAGTACGGCGGCTCGAACGTCGGCAACATGGGCGGGCGCCACGCCGAGGGCGAGGCGAGCCACGGCCAGGCCCAGTCCCTGTGCCTGACCCTGCCGCCGCTCGCGACGATGATCTTCGTGCGCGAGGGCTGAGGCCGCGCGGCTTTTCCCGGCTCCTGCGCGGATTGGGATAAGATTTGCGCGGGATGGGGCGACGGCGCGGCCGCGCGGTTGCATCGTGTGGTTCGTGAAGCATCGGACTCAGATCCGGGACTTCACCGCGACGGCCCGACGCCCCCGTGCGGGGACCGGGCCCGTTGACGGGGACGGATCGGGCATCAGGTCCGCCGTACCGACGGGTGCATGGCCCCTCCCGTGCATCCGGCGCGACGGTCAGGCCGGATCGTCCGTTCCGTCCCTCGCGCGTCCGGCCTCGGCGCGCCGCTCGCCGGGGGAGGCGCCGTAGGCAGCCCGGTAGCTGCGGAAGAAAGTCGACAGGCTCTCGAACCCCGCGGCGTAGGCGACCTCCGTCACCGACCGATCCGGCGCGTCCCGCAGCAGCCGGTCGGCCCGGGCCAGGCGCCGGGCCAGGACCCGGCGGGTGAAGCTCTCGCCGCTCGGCTCGAACACGAGGTGGAGCTTGCGCACCGAGATCCCGAGGCGGGCCGCCACCCGGGCCGGGCTCAGGTCCGCCCGGTGCAGCTCGCGCTCGATCAGGTCCTGCGCGCGCGTCAGCAGATCCTCGCGCGGCGCGGGCATCCCGCCGGGACGCCGCGGGACGGGCACGCCGGGACGGTCGGCGAGATCGGCCGGCAGGCGTTGCGCGCGCCGGGCGATCACGAACTGTCCCAGCGACTGGCCGGTCTCCGTCCGGAACGTGTCCTGCAAGGCCCGGACGCTCACCCCGGCCGCGGCCGCGATCTCCGACAGGGCCAGGGGCCGGGCCACGTTGGCCTCGATGTAGTCGAGCGCGGTCCGCATCGCGCGGGCCGGGACGCCGCCGGCCCGGCCCACGGGCGCCGCCTCCGTCCGGGGCCACGCGGACAGCAACTGGTAGCTCATGATCTCCTGGAGCAGGGGGAGCATGTACAGGTCCGCGTCGAGCCCCGCCGCGACCCGGTGCTGCATCCGCGCGACCGTGCAGTAGAGGGCCCGCATGCCGTCGCTGCCGACCTCGGCGACGGTTTCGAGGCGCGGCAGGGCGCGGGTCCGGTCGCCCGTCAGCGCGCCGTGGGCGGCGGCCAGCACGTCGACCGCGATCGTCGCGCTGACCGCGCCGAAATCCGGCGAGGCTTCGACCGACCGGAGCTGGTCGAACCCGACGAGCGTCGCCACCTGCGGCATCCCGACGAAGTTGCCGCGCCGGTGGTGGTAGGTGATCCGGCCGCTCGTCACGAACCGCACGGTGACGAGCCGGGCGTTGAACTTCGGATGGGTCACGAACCCGCTCCCCGAGCGGGTCTCCCACAGGCTGAACGTCTCGCTCTGGCCGCCGGAGATGCGGATGCGCGGCGCCCGGCCGCGCAGGACGTCGAAATTGACCGCGATGGCGCCGTGATCGTTGAACGCCGCGAGCTGGGCGCGCGAGCCGATGGAGGCCGCGAACACGTGCTGGGGTCGCCACAGGGTCCTGGCCCGGGACGGCAGCGCGGGCTCGATGCGGCCCGTCACGACGGATGCACCGCGGCGCGCGGTGCGGACGGATCTCCGGTCCACCGGCCGGCCTGCGGTCGCATCGGAGCGCGATTTCGCGACGATGACACGACTATATCTCGCCTCGATCCGACGGTGTCTCGCACGAACCGTAGGCCGTTCGCATCTTCGTCGGCTCCGATGCAGGATGTCG
This sequence comes from Methylobacterium amylolyticum, assembly GCF_030700245.1. Classification (GTDB taxonomy): domain Bacteria; phylum Pseudomonadota; class Alphaproteobacteria; order Rhizobiales; family Beijerinckiaceae; genus Methylobacterium. Next base: position 78,242 of record NZ_JAUYZI010000014.1, on the reverse strand, counting down.
CCGATCGGCGGCTGCGACCACATCCGCTCCATGCCGGAGCTCGGCCCATACGACACTGTGCCAGGATGATCGGATACTTTCAACGCTCAGCGATTACGCACCCCATTGTACAACTTCACGGAAATTTCCGGATCGCGACCGCCCGCGGATCCGGGCGATGCCCTTCACGCCGACGCGGTGCGGCGCCGCTCGCCGGGGGAGGCGCCGTAGGCGGCCCGGTAGCCGCGGAAGAAGGTCGACAGGCTCTCGAAGCCCGCGGCGTAGGCGACCTCCGTCACCGACAGGTGCGGCGCGTCCCGCAGCAGCCGGTCGGCCAGCGCCAGCCGCCGGGCGAGCAGGTGCCGGCCAAAGGTCTCGCCGCTCGGCTCGAACACGAGGTGGAGCTTGCGCACCGAGATCCCGAGGCGAGCCGCCACCCGGGCCGGGTTCAGATCCGCCCGGTGCAGCTCGCGCTCGATCAGGTCCTGCGCGCGCACGAGCAGCGCTTGGCGGATGGCCGTCGCGGCGGCGTCCTCGCGGATGTCGCTCGCGCCGCGGGCGGCGGCGATGAGTTGCACCAGGGTGCGGAGCGCGTCCTCCGCGGCCGGGCCGGACAGGTTGGAGGCCTGCTCCATGAAGGTGGCGAGATAGCCGCGCAGCAGCGCGTCGAGGCCGGCGGCGCACCGGTGCTGCCGCGCGCTCATCCGGCTCGGCACGAGAAGGGTCGAGAAGACGCGGCGCGGCACCAGGACGACCCGGTGCCCGCTGCACCCGCTGGGCCGGAACAGGGTCAGGTCGGGCCGGTAGGCCGCCGGGATGTCGCCGCACCCGGTCACGAGGGTGTCGCCCGCGATGCGCTCCGCGCCGCCCGCGAGCGTCACCGCTCCGCCGCCGCTGACGAGATGCCAGAGATAGACGCCGCCCTCCGCCGCCTGACGCTCGATCGCGCATCGCGTGACGCGCATCGTGTGGGCGCTGACCGCGGCTTCGATCAGGCAGGCGGGTCCCACCGCCGAGGCCCTCGCGCGGCCGATGAAGGTGGGACGACGCTTGACCTCGATCTCGGCTTCGACACCGAGCAGGCGTCGCGCGATGACTTCGCGCCAGTACTCGAACCGGTCCGGCGGCGGCAGATGATCCGTCGACCAAGTTGGCATGGCCGCTTCATGCCAAGGATTGGCGCCTGCGACAATCCGGCGAACGTGACAACTTCCATGAAATAAAAGTTAAAAAGAACAACTTACAATCATCGAAACGCAGATTAGCACGCAGGCCGAGTATTCCGTCCGGCAGCCCGGTCCCGTCAGGCGGCGCGCCAGCGCAGGGCGAGGCTGTTGCCGATGGCACGGGTGTAGAGCGTGGCGTAGTTCTCGGCCGCCCGGTCCCAGCCGAAATCCGCGGCCATCGCCCGCCGCCGCATCGCGTTGAGGCGCTTCTTCTGGCCGAACGTGTCGAGTGCCCGCCGCACCGCGCCGCCGAGCCCGGCGGGGGAGGGGTCGGAGAAGGTGAAGCCCGTCACCCCGTCCTCGACGGTGTCGGCGAGGCCGCCGGTGCGCCGCACGATCGGCAGGGAGCCGAAGCGCTGGGCGTACATCTGCGCGAGCCCGCACGGCTCGAAGCGCGAGGGCATCAGCAGGAAGTCGCTGCCCGCGAACATCTGCCGGGCCCGGGCCTCCTCGAAGCCGACATGCACGCCGACCGCCTCCGGATGGCGGCGGCCGAGACCGCGCAGGCCGTCCTCGAACCGGGCCTCGCCCTGGCCGATCACCACGAGCTGGCCGCCCTCGGCGACGATCTGCTCCGCCGCCTGGAGGCTCAGGTCGATGCCTTTCTGGTGGACGAGGCGGGAGACGATGGCGAAGAGGGGCCCCCGCGACAGGGCCAGCCCGAAGGCGCGGCGCACCGCCTCGGCGTTGGCGCGCTTGCCCTTCCAGTCGTCGACCTCGAAGGGCAGGGCGAGGTGGGGGTCGGTGCGCGGGTCCCAGCTCTCGTCGATGCCGTTGAGGATGCCGGCGAGCCGCCCCTGGCCGGCGCGCACCCGCAGCAGGCCGTCGAGGCCGCAGCCCATCTCGGGGGTCTGGATCTCCCGGGCGTAGGTCTCGCTGACGGTGGTGACGTGCGAGGCGTAGAAGATGCCGGCCTTGAGGAACGAGAGCTGCCCATAGAACTCGCAGCCGTCGACCTGGAAGGCGGCGTCCGGCACGCCGAGGCGGTGCATCGCGTCGCGGGGGAACAGCCCCTGGTAGGCGAGGTTGTGGATCGTCAGCACGGTGGGCAGCCGCGCGCCGCGCCACGCGAGGAAGGCCGGCGCCAGCGCCGCCTGCCAGTCGTGCAGGTGCAGGAGGTCGGCGGCCCAGTCCGGGTCGGCGCCGCGGGCGAGGTCGGCGGCCGCGAGGCTGAGGCGGGCGAAGCGCAGGTCGTTGTCAGAGAAGTCGCCCCCGGCGTCGCCGTAGGGCGTGCCGTCGCGCTCGTAGAGGTCGGGGCTCAGCAGGACGTAGATCCGCAGGCCGTCGGCGGCCTCGACGAGGCCGAGGTCGCAGGGCGGGATCCCGGCGAGACCGTCGAGTCGGGCCACCACCGGGATCTCGGGGAAGGCGGCACGGACCTCGCGGTAGCCGGGGATCAGCACGCGGACGTCGTAGTGCGCCCGCAGGGCCCGGGGCAGGGCGGCCGAGACCTCGCCGAGGCCGCCGGTCTTCACGAAGTCGGCCATCTCCGGGGTGGCGTAGAGGATGCGGCGGCGCAGCGAGGCCGGCTGGGCAGCGTTCATCGGCAGGACCGTCCCGACGGTGTCGTCGAACGATCCGGCGCCGCGCGCGTCGAGCATCGAGAACAATCCTGGACTGATGGGAAGCCGCGGTCGGACGGGCTCGCGATCGGGCTTGGCTGCGACGACCTCAACCACGCACAACGCTCCCCCACGCCGCCGGTTCCGTTGCATCGCACAAAACAGGCCGCGGGTGTGCTTAAAGTTCGGTTACGCGGCGTGCGGTGCGGTATGCTCGGAGCGCAGGTCTCTCACCCCCGCAGCAGGATCACCCCCTCGTCGGGCCCGAGGGCGACCGAATCCCGGGTGGCCTCGCCCCCCCGCCCGGCCCGGGTGGAGAGCAGAATCGTCCAGGCGCCCTCGGACAGGGGCTCCGTCCGGGCGTCGGCCCCGAAATTCAGCAGGACCCGCATCGTCTCCGGTCCCGCGAACCGCTCGTAGGCGAAGACCTCGTCGCCGGCCGCTGCCACCGTCCGGTAATCGCCGACGCTCAGCGCCGGGTGCTCGCGCCGCAGCCGGAGCAGGCGGCGGTGCAGGGTCAGGATCGAGCCGGGCGCGTCGCGCAGGGCCTCGACGTTGCGGGCCGGCCAGTCCGCCGCGAGCGGCAGCCACGGCTCGGCCTCCGAGAAGCCGGCGTTGGGCGCGTCGTCCCACTGCATCGGCGTGCGTTCCGGGTCGCGGCCGTGGCCGGGCTCGTTGCGCTCCCAGGGGTCGCGGACGCGCTCCGGCGGCACCGGCACGTGGGCGAGCCCGATCTCGTCGCCGTAGTACAGGGTCGGCGTGCCGCGCAGGGTGAGCAGCAGCATCGCGGCGACCCGCGCCTGGGCCTCGCCGACGCGGGCGGCGATGCGGGGCTGGTCGTGGTTGCCGAGCACCCAGTTCGGCCATCCGCCGGGTGGCAGGGCCGCCTCGTAGCTCTCCACGAGATCGCGCACGGCCCCCGCTTTCCACGGCGTCTGGATGAGCTGGAAGTTGAACGGCAGGTCGGCGCCCGTGAGGTCCGGGCCGTAATAGGCCATCAGCCGCTCGATCGGCAGGTAGATCTCGCCGATCAGCACCCGCTCGCCGTAGGGCGCGAGCACCGCGCGCATCCCGGCGATGACCGCGAACACCTCCGGCTGGTCGGCGGAGTAGACTTGGTGGAAGCGGTTGATCTCGGGGGCGCCGGGCCGGTAGCCCGGGTTCTCCGGATTGTCGCGGAAGCCCGCGTCCTTCATCAGGTGCCAGATCACGTCGACGCGGAAGCCGTCGACGCCGCGCTCGAGCCAGAAGCGCAGGGCGTCGTGCATGGCCGCGCGCACCGCGGGCTCGCGCCAGTTGAGGTCCGGCTGCTCGGGCAGGAAGGCGTGGTAGTAGTACTGGCCGGTGGCCGGATCGAGGGTCCAGGCCGGACCGCCGAAATTCGACAGCCAGTTGTTCGGCGGTCCGCCGTCCGGCGCCGGGTCGCGCCAGATGTACCAGTCCCGCTTCGGGCTCTGCCGCGACGACCGGCTCTGCGTGAACCACGGATGCGCGATCGAGGAGTGGTTGGGCACGAAGTCGAGGATGACCTTCAGCTTCCGGCGATGCGCCTCGGCCACCAGGGTGTCGAAGTCGGCGAGCGTGCCGAACAGCGGGTCGATGCCGCAGTAATCGGCCACGTCGTAGCCGAAATCGGCCATCGGCGAGGGGTAGACGGGGGAGATCCACACGGCGTCGACCCCGAGCCACGCGAGGTAGTCGAGGCGGGCTGTGATGCCGGGCAGGTCGCCGACGCCGTCGCCGTCCGTGTCCTGGAAGGACCGGGGATAGACCTGGTAGACGGTCCCGCGCTTCCACCACACGGTCTCGGTCATGCGCACTCCCGCTCGCTCGGCCGAATCGACCGACAGGGGTTAATGGCCGGAGCGGGCGCTGGCGACCGGCACCGACGCCGGCTTCCCGTCCCGCGCGGGTCTGATCGGCGCGGGCGGCCGTGGCACCCGTAACATATGTGTCTAGTATGACACGCACCCGACGCGCCGTGCGTCGAATGCGCGCCCGCGCATCCCACGGCCTCGACTTCGCCCGAAGCGATTCGCACAATTGCCGTCTTCGGGAACAGGATCGCTCAGTCCGTTCATCGGGCGGCAATCCGCAAGCAGAGATAATCCGCCGAAGAAACACTGGGGGAACCGACGTGCTGAACGATGTTCTGACGCCGCCCGCGGCGCGCGACGAGTCCGCGATTGCCGACGCACCGACCCGCCCGACCTGGAGCCGGCCCGCCCCGATGGAGACCGGCGACGCCACCGTCGACCTGCGCGAGACGATCCGCGCGAAGCTCGCCTACACCCTCGGTCAGACGCCCGCAACCGCCCGCCCGCGCGACTGGTTCGCCGCGACGGCGCTCGCGCTGCGCGACAGGATCGTCGCGGCCGGCGCGACCGGCGAGGCGTCGGTGCCGAACAAGCGCGTCTACTACCTCTCGCTCGAATTCCTGATCGGCCGGCTCCTGTCGGACGCGATGAACAACCTCGGCCTCACCGAGACCGTGCGCACGGCGCTGGCCGAACTCGGTGCCGACTTCGACGCGGTGATGGACGCCGAGCCCGACGCGGCGCTGGGCAACGGCGGCCTCGGGCGGCTCGCCGCCTGCTTCATGGAGAGCATGGCGAGCGTCGGCATCCCGGCGGTGGGCTACGGCATCCGCTACGACCACGGCCTGTTCCGCCAGTCCTTCGAGAACGGCTGGCAGCGCGAGGCCCCGGAGACGTGGCTCGCGGAAGGCAACCCCTGGGAGTTCCGCAGGCCGGAGGCGACCTACCGGATCGGGTTCGGCGGCGGCGTGACCATGTCGGTGTCGGGCGACGCCATCCGGCGGCACTGGCAGCCGGCCGAGACGGTGCTGGCGGTGGCCCACGACGTGCCGGTGGTCGGCTGGCGCGCGGCCCACGTCAACCGCCTGCGGCTGTGGAAGGCGGAGGCCGCCGAGCCGATCGACCTCGCCCGCTTCAACGGCGGCGACCACGTCGGCGCCCTCGACGCGCGGGTGCGCGCGGAAGGCATCTCCCGGGTGCTCTATCCCGGCGACGCCTCGGACGAGGGCCGCGAGCTGCGCCTGCGCCAGGAATACTTCTTCACCGCGGCCTCGCTGCAGGACCTCGTCGCCCGGCACGTGGCCGAGCGCGGCGACCTGCGCACCCTGCCCGACAACGCCGCGATCCAGCTCAACGACACCCACCCGGCCATCGCCGTGCCGGAGCTGATGCGCCTGCTGCTGGACGAGCACGGCCTGTCCTGGGAGGACGCGTGGCACGTCACCACGCACACCCTGAACTACACCAACCACACCCTGCTGCCCGAGGCGCTGGAGACGTGGCCGGTGGAGCTGATGGAGCGGCTGCTGCCGCGCCACATGCAGCTCATCTACCTGATCAACTGGATGCACCTGGAGGAGCAGGGACGGCACGGCGCCCACGACGCGGCGGGGCTCGCGGCGATCTCCCTGATCGACGAGGCACACGGGCGCCGGGTGCGGATGGGGCACCTCGCCTTTCACGGGGCGCGGCGGGTCAACGGCGTCTCGGCGCTGCACACCGACCTGATGCGCTCGACAGTGTTCGCCGACCTCCACGCCCTCGATCCGGAGAAGATCGTCAACAAGACGAACGGCATCACCTTCCGGCGCTGGCTGCACACCGCCAATCCGGGCCTGACCCGGCTCGCGGTCGAGGCGGTGGGCCCGGGCGTGCTCGACGATCCCGGCCAGCTCCGGGGGCTCGACCGCTTCGCGGGGGATTCCGGCTTCGTGGCGCGCTACGCGGCCATGCGCCGGGAGCGCAAGGAGGCGCTCGCCGCGCTGGTGGCCGACCGGACCGGGATCGACATCGACCCGGCGGCGCTGTTCGACGTGCAGGTCAAGCGCATCCACGAGTACAAGCGCCAGCTCCTCAACGTGATCGAGACGGTGGCGCTCTACCAGGCGATCAAGGCCGAGCCCCACCGGGACTGGACGCCGCGGGTCAAGATCTTCGGCGGCAAGGCGGCGCCGAGCTACGTGCAGGCCAAGCTGATCATCAAGCTCGCCTGCGACGTGGCCCGGGCGGTGAACGACGACCCCGAGGTCGCCGGCCGGCTCAAGGTGGTGTTCCTGCCGAACTACTCGGTGAGCCTCGCCGAGACGATCATCCCGGCGGCCGACCTCTCCGAGCAGATCTCCACCGCAGGCCTCGAAGCCTCGGGGACCGGCAACATGAAGTTCGCCCTCAACGGCGCGCTGACCGTCGGCACCCTCGACGGGGCCAACATCGAGATCCGCGACCACGTGGGGGCGGAGAACATCTTCATCTTCGGCCTCGACGCGGCCGGGGTGCAGGCGCGCAAGGCGATGCCGGACTACGCGCGGGCGGCGATCCAGGCCTCGCCGCGGCTGGCCCAGGCCCTCGACATGATCGCCTCCGGCCGGTTCTCGCCGGAGGAGCCCGGCCGCTTCCGGCCCCTCGTCGAAGACCTGCGCGGGCGCGACCCCTACCTGCTCACCGCCGATTTCGACGATTACTGGCGGACCCAGCGCCTGATCGACACGGCGTGGCGCGACCCGGCCGCGTGGTGGGCCAAGGCGATCCGCAACACCGCGCGGGTGGCGTGGTTCTCCTCGGACCGGGCGATGCGGGAATACGCCGAGGAGATCTGGCGGGTGCGCCTCGGCTGAGGCAGGGAGCGCCGGCGGCCGTCCGCGCAGTCTCCCTCTCCCCTCTGCGGGAGAGGGAGGCGCCCGAAGGGCGTCGGGTGCGGGGAGCGACGGTGCAGGAGACGGCGCTCGGCATCGGCCGCTCCGACGTTGCCTGAAGCCGCGCTCCCCTCTCCCGACCCGGCCTGACGCGAGGAGCACCTTCTTGGCCACCCTCCCCCACAGAGGGGGAAGGGCGAGGCGCGATGGCGGCTATCGCCAGCGCCGCCCCGCGCGGCGGACGCTCCGCACCAGGGCGTGCCGCAGCAGCGCCCAGCGCTCGGCGAGGCTCAGCTCGGCCCGGCAGAAGACGTGCGACACGCGGCCGAGCCGCGGCCCGCGATCCGTCTCGCCCTTGCGGAGCGCGATCTCCGGCACGGCCTCGCCCTGCGCGATCGTCAGCCGCCGGGCGGCGCGGAACGTCAGGAAGCGGAAGGCCGAGCGCGTGTAGTAGCAGTATTCGTCGTAGGCCAGCATCGACCGCGACCGCCCGCCGTCCGGGTCGGTGAAGGTCAGCGTGCCCGCGGGCGGCCCGTAGGCGACGAGGACGCCGACCACCCGGCGCGGGCGGCCGAGATCGACCGCGGCGCGCGCCCCCCCGGGAATCTCCAGGAAGTGCAGCGGCAGGCCGTTGCGGCGCAGTTCGAACGGGCAGGCGAGGCCGGGCATCGCCCGCAGCGGCAGCGACAGGTGCCGGCGCGGCAGGCCGGCGAACCGGGCGACGTAGTCGAGGCGTGCCGGGGGCGGGCACAGGAAGGCGTAGACGAGCGTGCCGTAGAGGTCGCCGCCGGCCGCGGTGACGTGCGTGCCGTCCTTGAGGAGGTGGCCGATCCCTGTGGGCTCCGCCGCCGCCACCACCGCGGCGATGTCGAGGCGGGGGATGGCGTAGAGGCGGCGGTACTCCGCGACGAGGCCGGCGCAGGGCTCGTGGTCGTAGTCGACGCCGCCCTGGTGCAGGTTGAGGAACGCGACCGGCAGGCCGCGTCGGGCGGTGGCGGCGAGGATCTCGTCGAGATAGGCCCGCATCGCGGGGGGCCGGAAATATCGCACGCTGCCGGTGAACAGCTCCAGGAGGACGAAGTCGCACGGGAAGGCGTCGAGGATCTCGTCGATCAGGCAGGCGACCGTGCACAGGGAGTGGGCGCCCCAGCCGCTGCGCAGGAACACCAGCGGCCGCCCCTCGGCGGCGGCGAGCGCGTTGGCGCGCTCGACGTAGCCCGGCTGCTCGGTGACGCTGTAGCCGAGGCAGAGCACGCGGTAGGGCGCGGCGGGCGCGGCGGCGCCGGACGTGTCGCCGGGGGCCATGAGGGCCCTCAGGCGACCACGATCGGGTAGCAGCGCGCGCCCACCGAGGCGGCGAGCACCTGCACGGCGCCGCAGGTCGCGGCGTCGCCCGCCACGTGGACCACGTCGGTGGCGCGCAGTTGCGGCAGGTGGGCGCCGAGCGGACCCGAGCGCACGTCCGGCGGGCGCAGGCGGCCCCGATCGGCGCAGAGCACGATCCGGCCGACGCCGGTGCGGCGCAGCCAGTCGAGGCTCTCGCGCATGTACAGGTCGAGGGCGTCGCGGGCGCCGACCGCCAGCGCCATCTCCCGGGCCGGCTCGACGTAGCGCGCCGCGCGGGCGATGGCCCAGATCGGCGCGAAGCCGGCCCCGGAGGAGGCCAGGACGAGGCGACCGCCGCCGGGGCGGTACTGGCCCCGCCCGACCGGGCCCCGCAGGCGCACGGGCAGATCGAGGGCGAGGGCGTCGAGCGGGCCGCCCTCGGGATCCCGGGGGAGGTGGAACACCGCCTCGTTCAATTCGGCCGCGCCGTCGACCCGGAGCGTCGGGGCGAGCGTCAGCGGCGGCAGGCCCTCGAACGTGACGGCGAGCTGGTGGCCCGGCTCGAAGACCGGCCGGCGCGTCAGCGTGGCGACCACCTCGACGATGCCCGGGCTCAGCCGGCGGATCTCCGTGACGGTGCCCTTGCGGGTCACCGGGGCCGGCCGCGGCGCCTCGGCATGACCGGCGATCGGCTCGCCCCGGTGCGGGATGGGGCCGGTGCGCGCGGCCTCGGCCCGGCCGCGGCGCGGGGGCGCCCGGCGCCCGGCCGGCACGCCGCCTTGGAGGGCCCCGGGCGGTTCCGGCGAGGGCGCGATCATGCCCTCGGCCAGCGCCGCCTCCAGCGGCGTGTCGCCGGTCGAGACGCGGACCGTGCGGCCGTTGACGACGAGCGAGCAGCGCGCGTGCATGGCCTACCCCGCCCGTGTGCGCATGGCGCGGATCAGCGGGCGCGGATCAGCAGGCTGTCGACGAGGGCCGCCCACCGCTCGCGGGTGGCGCGGACGTCCTCGTCGGGCCCGGCCTCGGTCATCAGCCGGCGCTGGGCGCGCAGGGCCTCGACCTCCTGCCGCTGGGCGCGCAGCACCGCCTTCGTCACCGCCAGCTCCGCCTCCAGGCGGGCGATGGCGTCGGCCTCCTCGGCCTCCGCCTCGGTCGGGTCCGGATCGTAGCTCGGCAGGGACAGGCGGGTGCGGGCCTGGTGCTCCTGCCGCACCGGCCGGGCGATCAGCCGGCGCACGAGATCGGAACCGCCCGTCTGCTGGTAACGCCGCGCCGCCTCGGCCATACGCCAACTCCCCTCGATGCGGGCCCACGGGGCTCCCATCCGCGGATCGGACCTTGGCGGAACATGGTTAAGGGGGACTTAAGCGTGTGCCCCCTCTCCGGCCTCACGCCTCCGTCCGGGCCGCGCGCTTCATCAGGCCGGCGACGAGGCCGTAGGTCTCGGTCCAGGCCTCCCGCACCTCGGGGGTGAAGTCGGGTCCGAGCCCCTGTTCCAGGGTCCAGAGCAGGGCGCCGCCGACCGGCTCGTAATGGGCGTCCTCGACCCGGTAGGCGACGTGCCGCCGCCCGAGATCCTGCACGGCGGGCGCCACTGCCTCCGGCCGGTTGAGGTTGCTCACCGCGAGGCCGAGCATGGCCATGAGCTTCTTCTTCTGCTCGGTCATGTCCGTGGGGAACAGGCCGCGCACCTCCGGCGCGATGGTGAACAGCCGCCCGTAGAACAGGTCGGCCGCCGTGTCGGCGATCGGCCGCACCTTGGCGAAGCTCTCCTGCACCAACGTCACCTGTTCCGGCGTCATCGCGGTTCCCCTGGCATGGGCGTCGTCGCCCGCCACTCCGTAGCGCGCTGGGCTGCGCGGCGAAACAATGTGTGTGGGATGGCCCCCATGCCGGCCGTGCGCGGGCCGCCCGGCTCAGGCCGCCTCGGGGGCGGCGCCGACGATCTGGCGGGCCTGGAGCACGCTCATCGGCTCGCCGAAGGCGGGGCCGAGCGCGTACTCGCAGCCGAGTTCGGCGAGCGCCACCGCGTCGCCCTCCGATTCGCAGCCCTCGGCGACGATGGCGAGGTTCAGCTCGCTCGCCATCCGCACGATCGAGCGCAGGATCGCGGTCTGGCCGGTGGCCATCTGGCGCACGAAGGTGGCGTCGACCTTGATCGTGTCGAAGGGGAAGCGCTGGAGGTAGGAGAGCGCCGAGTAGCCGGTGCCGAAATCGGACAGGCACAGGCCGGCGCCGAGGTCGTGGATGCGCGCAAGCATCTGGGCCGCGTATTCCGGGTTCTCCATCACGAGGCTCTCGCTGAATTCGAGCTTCAGCGAGCCCGGCAGCGCCCCGGAGCGGGCGAGCACCGTCTTCACGTCGTGCAGCAGGTCGTGGCGCAGGAGCTGGCGCGAGGAGAGGTTGCAGGCGGCGAAGATCGGCGGCTCCACCTCCAGCGAGCGCTGCCACGCGGCGAGTTCGAGCGCCGTGCGCTCCAGGGCGAAGATGCCGAGGTTGACGATGAAGCCGCTCTCCTCGGCGAGCGGCAGGAAGGTCGAGGCGGGGATGCGCCCGAGCTTCGGGTGGTCCCAGCGCAGCACCGTCTCGAAGCCCGCCACCGTGCGGTCCTCCAGCCGGACGAGGGGCGAGAACAGCACCCGCATCTCGTTGCGCTCGATCGCCTTGCGCAGGTCGCCCTCCAGCATCAGCCGGTCGGAGCGCTCGGCGCGCATGTGGGCGCGGAACACCTCGATGCGGTCGCCGCCCCCGCGCTTGGCCTGGATCATCGCGATCTCGGCGCTCTTGAGCACCTCGTCGCGCTTCACCCCCGCCTCGTGGAGCGCCAGCCCGATCGACACCGTCAGGAAGATCTCGCGGTCGGCGTAGGTGATCGGCGTCGAGACCGCCCGCTGGATCATGCCGGCGAAGGCCAGGATGCGGTCGGGGTCGCGCTCGGAGAGCAGGATCACCGCGAACTCGTCGCCCGCGATGCGCGCCAGCGTGTCCTGCGGCCGCAGCAGCCGCCCGAGGCGGCGCGACAGGGTGAGCAGGATCGAGTCGCCCGCCGAGAGGCCGATGGCGTCGTTGATGCCCTTGAAGCGGTCGATGTCGAGGACGATCACGGTCGGCTTGAGCCGCGGGTCCTGGCCGGCGAAGGCCAGCGCCGCGTCGAGGCGGTCGCCGAACAATTCGCGGTTCGGCAGGCCGGTGAGGCTGTCGTGCACCGCGTCGTGCAGCAGGCGCTCCTCGGCGGTCTTGACCTCGGTGACGTCGGCGACCGTGCCGACCACCCGGATCACCTCGCCGTCGGCGCCGATCACCGGCCGGGCCTTCAGCCGATACCAGAAATACGTGCCCGCGGCCGAGCGCAGGCGGAAATCGTGGACGATGCGGCCGCGCCGCTCCTCGATCACCGTGTCGAGGGCCGCCGAGTAGCGCTCCACGTCGAAGGGGTGCATCGCCCCGAGCCAGTTCGAGGCCGGGCCCTCCAGGGCGCCGCGGGGCAGGCCGAGCTGGCCCTCGATCTCGGGGCCGGCGAAGACCCGGTCGGCGGGCACGTCCCAGTCGAACACCACGTCGCCCGCACCCGTGAGCGCCAGCGCCCGGCGCTCGGTGTCGGACACCAGCGCGTGGGACAGGCCGCCGCCCGCGAAGGCGTGCTGGAGCACGGTGAAGCCGATCAGCATCACGATCAGCACGAGGCCGCCGATGAGGGCGGGCTGCACGAGGTCGCTGCCGATCTGGCCGGTGACCGCGAAGCCCGCCGCCGTCACCCAGACGACGAGGAGGATCCAGGTCGGCACCAGCAGGATGGCGCGGTCGTAGCCGTTGTGGACGGAGAGGTAGAGGATCAAGAGGAGGCCGATCCCGGCGACCGCGGCGATCGAGATGCGGGCGACGCCGGCCGCCACCGGCGGATCGAACACCGCGAGCCCGACGAGGCCGGCGAGGAAGGCCAGCCAGAAGAAGGCGACGTGGCTGTAGCGCACGTGCCAGCGGGCGAGGTTGAGATAGGCGAACAGGAAGACGAGCAGCGTCGCCCCGAGCACCGCCTCGGCCGACGCCCGGTAGACCCGCTCGGCGAGTTCGGTGACGGGGAAGACCCGCTGGAGGAAGCCGAAATCGATGCAGGCGTAGGCGAGCACCGACCACGCCAGCGCCGCGGCGGCGGGGAAGATGATCGCGCCCTTGACCACGAACACGATGGTTAGGAACAGGGCGAGCAGGCCGCTGATGCCGATGATGATGCCCTTGTAGAGCGTCAGGCCGGCGACCTTGCGGCGGTAGGCGTCGGCCTCCCAGAGGTGGATCTGGGGCACGTTGGGCCCGCGCAACTCGGCCACGTAGGTGACCGTGGTGCCGGGATCCAGCGTGATCGTGAACTGGTCGGCTTCCGGGTTCTCGTCGCGCTCGGGGCGGATGCCCTGGCTCGCGGTGATCGCGGCGATGCGCGAGCCGCCGAGGTCCGGCCAGATCACCCCGGAATTCACGAGCCGGAAATGCGGGACCACGAGGATCCGCTCGATCTGCTCGTCGGTGTCGTTGGTGAGCGCGAACACGATCCAGTCCGGCCGGGCGCCGGCCTCGCGCGCCTTGACGACGATGCGGCGGACGATACCGTCCCGGCCCGGGGCGGTGGAGATCTGGATCAGGTCGCCGTCGGAGCGGTAGCGCTCGATCGCCCCCGTCAGGTCGATGACCGGCTGGTCGAGCCCGACGCGCACCGCCTCCACGGCGCGGGCCGGGCCCCCCGCGAGGCAGGCGCCGACCAGGATCAGGAGGAGGGCGAGGATACGCAAGGGTGAGCAGCTTCCGGCCGTGCGAGCTTCGGCGTCAGCCGCCCGGGCGGCCTCGATTGGTAAAGGCGCCCCTAACCCCGGGCAAGGCCGCCCGCGGCCGGGTCCACCGCCCGCGGATCGCCCCCCTTTGCGGCCAAATCAAGTTGGGGGGCCTCAGGCGCCCCGCAGCGCGGCGGCGATCCGGTCCAGCGGCGGCAGGCCCCGGATCGGGCCGATCGCGGCGAGCGTCGGCGGGCCCTGGAGGGTCGCGGCGGCGGCGGCGCGCACGTCGTCCACGCTCACCGCGTCGACCCGGGCGATGACCTCCTCGGCCGGGATCACCCGGCCCCAGGCCAGGATCTGGCGGGCGTTGCGCTCGATGCGCCCGCCCGGCGTCTCCAGCGCGGAGAGCAGGGAGAGCTTGAGCCCCGCCTTGGCGCGCTCGATCTCCCGGGCGTCGAGGTCGCGGGCGGCGAGCGTCGCGACCTCCAGCGTCACCGCGACGAGTTCGGCCACGTCCGCGCCTGCGACCCCCGCGCCGATGCCGAACAGGCCGCAATCCGAGAACGGCCAGTGGAACGCCTGGATCTCGTAGGCGAGGCCGCGGGCCTCGCGCACCTCCTGCCACAGCCGCGAGGTCAGGCCGCCGCCGAGCACCTGCGCGAACATGTGCAGGGCGTAGTAGCCGTCGTCGCGGAACGACAGGCCGGGCAGGCCGATCACGAGGTTGGCCTGTTCGAGCTTGCGCGGCATCCGCCGCTCGCCGCCGCCGTAGCGGCCGGGCTCGGCCTCGGGCGCGGCCCGGGCGGGCAGCGCGCCGAAGCGCCGCTCGGCCGCCTCGACCACGGCGGCGTGGTCCACCGACCCGGCGGCCGCCACCACGAACCGGTCCGGGGTGTACTCGCGGTCGAGATAGGCGCGGATCGCGCGCGCGTCGAAGCGCCGAATCGTCTCCGGGCGGCCGAGGATCGGCCGGCCGATCGGCTGGCCGGGAAAGGCCGCCTCGGCGAAGGCGTCGTAGACCACGTCGTCCGGCGTGTCCTCGACGGCGGCGTATTCCTGGAGGATCACGCCCTTCTCGCGGGCGAGCTCGGCCGCGTCGAAGGTCGAGTCGGTGAGGATGTCGCCGATCACGTCGAGCGCGAGGCCGGCGTGCTCGCCGAGCACTCGGGCGGTGTAGCTCGTGCCCTCGGTGGAGGTGGCGGCGTTGATCTCGCCGCCGACGTTCTCGATCGCCTCGGCGATCTGCCGGGCGGAGCGCGAACGCGTCCCCTTGAACGCCATGTGCTCGATGAGGTGCGACAGCCCGCTCTCGTCGGCGCGCTCGTGGCGCGAGCCGGCGCCGACCCAGACGCCGAGGCTCGCGGTCGCCACCCCCGGCATCGGCTCGGTGGCGACGGTGACGCCGTTCGCAAGCCGCGTGATCCGCAAGGAGGGCGAGGCGGCGTGGGTGGAGAAGTGCTGGTTCATCGCCACCCCGTCACGCGGCCTTGCCGATCCGGGCGCGCTCGCGGATCAGCCGCTCGACCGCCGCTTGGTCGTTGGGCAGGCGGGTGAGGCGCTCGGGCCGGTCCATCAGGTCGGCGAGGTGCGGCGGCAGGGCCGGGCGCAGGCCCCCCGTGGCCTGGGCGACCGCGTCCGGGAACTTCGCCGGATGCGCGGTGGCGAGCGCCACCACCGGCGTCGCCGGGTCGCGCGCCAGCAGGCGCCGGCCGGCGCGCACGCCGATGGCGCTGTGGGGATCGAGGGTGACGCCGGTGGCGGCCTGCGTCAGGGCGATCTCCTCCATCACCGCCGATTCCGGCACGGCGTGGGCGTCGAACTCGGCGCGCACGCCCGCCAGCACCGCCGGGTCCAGGCGGAAGCCGCCGGACTGCTTCAGCCCGGCCATCAGCCGCGACAGGCCGGAGGCGTCGCGCCCCAGCGCCTCGAACAGCAGCCGCTCGAAGTTCGACGAGATCTGGATGTCCATGGAGGGCGAGGTGGTCGGCTCGACGCCGCGCAGCTCGTAGGCGCCGTGCTCCAGGGTGCGCACGAGGATGTCGTTGGCGTTGGTGCCGATCATCAGCCGCTCGATCGGCAGCCCCATCCGCTTGGCGACCCAGCCGGCGAGGATGTCGCCGAAATTGCCGGTCGGCACCGCGAACGAGACCGGGCGGTGGGGGGCGCCGAGCGCCACGGCGCTGGTGAAGTAGTAGACCGTCTGCGCGGCGACGCGGGCCCAGTTGATCGAGTTGACGCCCGACAGGCGCACGCCGTCGGCGAAATCCCGGTGCTGGAACAGAGCCTTGACGATGTTCTGGCAGTCGTCGAACGTGCCGTCGATCGCGAGCGCGTGGACGTTCTCGGCGGCGACCGAGGTCATCTGCCGCCGCTGCACCTCCGAGACCCGTCCGTGCGGGTAGAGGATGAACACGTCGACCTGATCGAGCCCGCGGAACGCCTCGACCGCGGCCGAGCCGGTGTCGCCCGAGGTGGCGCCGACGATGGTCGCGCGGCTGCCGCGGGCGCGGAGCACGTGGTCCATCAGCCGCCCGAGGAGCTGCATCGCCACGTCCTTGAAGGCGAGCGTCGGCCCGTGGAAGAGTTCCAGCAGGAACAGGTTGTCGTCGAGCTGGGTGAGCGGGCAGACCGCCGGGTGGCGGAAGCTGGCGTAGGCCGCCTCGATCATCCGGTCGAGGTCGGGGTCGGCGATCTCGCCGTCGACCAGCGGGCGCAGCACGCGCTTGGCGGCCTCGGCGTAGGGCCGGCCCGCCAGCCCGGCGATCTCGTCCGCCCCGAGCCGCGGCCACGCCTGCGGCACGTAGAGCCCGCCGTCGCGGGCGAGCCCGGCCAGAAGGGCGTCCGAGAACGAGAGCGGCGCGGCCTCGCCGCGGGTCGAGACGTGGAGCACGGGGGCCTCCGGGAGGAAGGCGCCCCCTCTACACGATGCGCGCGGGACTGTCGAAAGCGGGGACGTCCGATGAACGGCCCGGCATGGCGGGCTGGTCGACGGATCGCGTCGGTGAAGCGGACATGGGCGTTCGATGCGACGGAACCGCGCCGCGCAGGTTGCGCGCGGTGCGCGGCGGATGTTCATAGGGCGCCAAGCGATCTGCGACCGGTCGAGTTCGGAACGTAGCCATGAGGCGTGCTGACCCACAGCGACTCCAGGATGCGATATCGGGCGTCATCAAGGACTCGCCGATCGGACGAAAATTTCGGGGCCTCACACTCGCGGCGGACCAGGGCGATGACGACGATAGCCTGATCAGGGTCGTCGTCCGCGTCTCAGAGATGGAAGACGTGAGCGATGACGACATCGATGCGTTGACGTCATCGATCGAGCATGCCGTCAATCGCCACGACGATCGTTTCCCGAGCGTGCGGTATTCAGAAAACTGATGTCGACGTTCTCGGACGATCTGCTGAGGGCCTCATCCCGGCTCCTCGGCAGGCGGAAGGGCCAGAAGGGGCCGCTCAAGGGTGCGTATGTCAGGCGCAGCATATCGACGACCTACTACGCCCTGTTCCACTTCCTGATTGATGAGACGGCCGGCAGGCTCGTCGGATCGGGCAACGACCTGCGTCAACGACGGCGCCTCTTCATCCGCACGCTGTCCCACGCGGGGTTGACGACCACCTTCGGCAAGCTGAAGGGCGCAACGATCGATGCGTCGGTCGTGGACCTGTTTCGCCTGCCAAGCGTGGCGGCAGGGTCGGTCCCCACCCCGCCCTTCCTGCAACAGGTCGCGACGGCGTATCTCGACGCCCGAGCGAAGCGGGAGGATGCGGATTACAATCTGAGCGAGCCGCTGAGCGAGACGGATGCGCGCCAGTTGCGGCGCCGGGTGACCCGCGCCATCGGCGCGTGGAAGGCCGCCAATACGGCCTCGGATCGCGACTCCAAACACGCGCTGGCGCTGCTCGTCTCCCTGAGGGGACAGCTCAGGTCCTGAGCGCATCGGCCGCGTCGTGGCCACACGGGTCGTCGCTTGGTAAGATCCCCGGGCGGATCTGGGACGGATGATGGGGCCGCCCCGCGGGACACCTCTTGGACGCAGCCTCGAACCCGATACCCGCCTCCCTCGCCCGACGCCTCGGCGACGTGCGGACGATCCGGCTCGCCTCGGGGCTGATCCTGGGCCTGTTCCTGCTCACGCACTTCGCCAACATCGCGCTCGGCCTCGTCTCGGCGGAGGCGATGGACGCCGCGTGGCCCTGGCTGACGGGCCTGTGGTCCAACCCGGTCGGCAACGCCCTGCTCTACGCGGCGCTCGCGGCCCATTTCGGCCTCGCGCTGCGGGCGCTCTACCGGCGCCGGACCCTGCGGATGGGCGGGCGCGAGGCCGTGCAGGTGGCCTTCGGCCTGGGGCTGCCGTTCCTGCTCGTCGCCCACGTGGTGGGCACGCAGGTCGTGCCGCGGCTCGCCGGGGAGACCGCGGATTTCGCCCACGTGGTCCACACCCTGTGGTCGGTGTCGCCGGGGGAGGGCGGGCGGCAGCTCGTCGCCCTGGCGGTGGCGTGGCTGCACGGCTGCTTCGGGCTGTGGTTCTGGCTGCGGACGAAGCCGTGGTTCCCGCGCGCGGCCCCCTACCTGCTCGCGGCGGCGGTGCTGGTGCCCTGCGCGGCCGCCCTCGGCTTCGTCGCGGCGGGGCGGGAGCTGGCGCGGGTGCCGCCGCCGCCGCAGCGGATTCCGGAGATGGCCCTGGAGGCCGGCGCCCGGGCGCGGGCCGCCCTGTTCGCCGCCCTCGGCGGCGCGGTGGCCGCGGTGTTCCTGCTGCGGGTGGGGCGGGCGCTCGCGGGGCGGAGCCGGCGCGTCCGGGTCCGCTACGCCGACGGCCGCGCGGTGGTCGTGCCCGCGGGCTTCACCGTGCTGGAGGCGAGCCGCCTCGCCCGGATCCCGCACGCCTCGGTCTGCGGCGGCCGCGGGCGCTGCTCGACCTGCCGGGTCCGGGTGCTGAAGGGCCGGGAGGACCTGCCCCCGCAGACCGAGGCGGAGCGCGCCACCCTGGCCCATGCCGGGATCCGGGCGGGGGAGGGGGAGGCCGTGCGGCTGGCCTGCCAGTTGCGGCCGACAAGCGACCTGACCGTCTTCCCGGTCTACGCGCAGGCGCCCGCGGGCCAGGGCGCGCCCTTCCGCGACGCGGCGGCGCCGGGCGGGGTCGAGCGCGAGGTCGCCGTGCTGTTCTGCGACCTGCGCGGCTTCACGCGCCGCTCCGAGGGCGCCCTGCCCTTCGACACCGTCCACCTGCTGAACCGCTACTTCGCGGTGGTCGGCCGGGCGGTCGAGGCGGGCGGGGGCTACCTCGACAAGTTCATCGGCGACGGGGCGCTGGCCCTGTTCGGCCTCGCCGCGCCGGCCGACCGCGCCTGCGCCCAGGCGCTGTCGGCCGCCGCCGCGATCGCCCGGGGGCTCGCCGCCCTCAACGCCGACCTGCGGGCGGAGGGCGGCGAGCCGGTGCGGGTCGCCATGGGGCTGCATGTCGGCCCCTGCATCGTCGGCGAGATCGGCTACGGGCGCACCCTGAGCCTCACCGCGGTGGGCGACGCCATCAACGTGGCGAGCCGGCTCGAGACCGCCGCCAAGGACCTCGAGGTCGAGGCCGTGGTCTCGGCCGCGGTGCTGGCGGCGGCCGGCCGCGAGGCCGCGTTCGAGCGCAGGACCCTGGCGGTCCGGGGGCGCTCGGGCGCGCTCGACGTGGTCCTCGTCCCCGACGCCCTCGCGCTCGACGCGCGTGCGGAGGCGGGGTGAGCGGCCGCATCGATCGCCGTCGCCCGGAGAAGCCGTCGGGCTCCGCCCGACACCCGCCGAAGGGATGATCCCTTCGGTATCCCATGACGGGCTCCTGCGAGGCCGCCCCTTAGGCGGTCGTGCCCGGCGCCTTGACCAGCCGGCAGCCGGTGATGCGCCACTGCCCGTCCGCGTCCCGCTCCAGGGTGTACTCCGCCGTCCAGTCGGTCCCGTACTCGTCCTGGATCGCCACGGACTGGGTCACGCGCGCGTCGCCGAGGTCGCGGCCCTCCCCGAACACGAAGCTGCGGTGGCGGTAGACCGGCCGGTACTGGTTGCGCACCATGCCGAGGAACAGGTCGGCGCTCGGGAAGATCTCGCGGATCGCCGGGGCGGCCTGGGCGTAGGCCAGCGCGGCGTCGTCGCGCCCGAACGCCTCGACCTGGCGGGTGATGACCGCCCGGGCCTCGGCGCGCCCGGCCTCGTCGGCACGGGCGGGGCCGGCGAGCAGGGCGAGGAGGACCAGGGCGGACCGCGCGCGCATCGGACGACTCCGGGACGACCCGGACGAGAGTAGCCCAGGCCGCGGCGTCGGCAAGGCGTCCCGGTGCCGCTTCAGCCGGGCGCCGCGCCCCAGGCCACGAGCGGCAGCGCGACGACATCGACCGCGGCGGCGGCGACCGGGAGCAGCGCCGGCCAGCGCCCGACGGCGGCCGTGCCGATCCGCCCGCGGGCGAGGGCGAGGATCAGCATCGGCGCCAGCGGCAGCAGGTAGCGCCCCTGCGGCCCGTCGACCCGGTCGGTCCCGACATCGGTCCACGAGAGGTACTGCGACAGGATCACCAGCCAGAGGCACAGCACCGCGCAGGCGGCGAGCCCCGCGCGCTCGGGACCCGGGGGCAGCGGGCCGCGGCGGTCGGCGAGCCAGGGGACGAGGAGCGCGGCCGCCCACAGGGCGTAGAGCGGGGCGGGCAGCGGCCGGTCGGCCCAGCCGAAGCTGCCGATCGCCTCGCGCGCCAGCGCGATCAGATGCTTGAGCCCGAACAGGTACTTCGCCGGCACGGTCAGGAGGCGGGCGGGCTCGGCGAGCAGCACCCGCGCCTGCGCGCCGGGATCGGTGGCGGAGAAGGTCGCCGGGCGGGGGCCGGGCCAGAGCGGGCCGGCCTCGTAGGCCGGGCGCGGCACCGGCGTGGCCACGAGCGCGGTCGCGGCCAGCGTCCAGAGGGCGGCGGGGGCGACCGCCAGGGCGACGAGGGGCCCCCGGCGCAGCAGGAACCGGCCGATCGCGGAGCGCGGCGGGAGCGGCACCAGCAGCATCGCGGCGAGCGGCGCGTAGGGGGGCTTGGCGAGCACGACCAGCGCGAGCGCCCCGGCCGCGGCCCACAATCGGCGGTAGCCGCCCCGCCCGACCTGCGGCCGCGGGGTGAGCAGCGCGGCGGCGAGCGCGGCGAGCGCCACGACCAGCGCGTCCTGGCTCAGCGAGGCGGCGAGCGACAGCGGCATCGGCAGGGCGAGCAGCGCGAACAGGGCGGCGCGGCCGCGCGTGGCCAGCGCCAGCGCCGCGACCCCGAGGGCGAGGTAGGCGGCGGCGTTGGCGAGCCGCCCGAGCCGGGCCGCCCCCTCCGGCGCGAGCCCGAGCGCGCGCCCGGCGAGGAGGCCGGCCGCGCCCGGCGCGTAGAGCAGCGGCGGGTAGGTGGCGACGGTGTAGAGCGGCATGAACACCCGGCCGTCCGGCCCCGGCTCCGCCTCGATCGGGGCGAGGGTGCCGCGGACATCCGGCGGGCGCGAGCGGCCGGCGCGGATCCAGACCGGGTCGATCCGCATCCCGGCGGCGACGTGGGTCGAGCCGTCGGCGTAGGTCACGGTCTCGCGGTGCCCGACGAGCTGCCCCTCACTCAGCGCCGCGGCGCGGGCGAGGTGGGCGGCCTCGTCGGCGACCTCGCCGAGCGGCACGATCAGCGCCAGCGCGAGGCAGACCGGCAGGCACAGGGCCAGGAAGGCGCCGCACCAGAACCGGGGGCCGCCCGGCGCAGGGATCCTCACCGCCCCGCCCGCGCGTCCGGGTCCGCCAGCAGCGGGTCGGCGCGCAGGCCCATCCGGTGCAGGCGGTAGTCCAGGGCGGTGCGCAGCACGCCGAGCCCGTAGACGCAGGAGCGCCGGAAATCGATCGACGAGGCGTCGTCGAAGTAGCGCGTCGGGCAGGAGATCTCGCCGATCCGGAAGCCCATGTGCATCGCCTGGGCGAGCATCTGGTTGTCGAACACGAAGTCGTCCGAGCAGCGGTCGAGCGGCACGCGCTCCAGCACCGTCCGGCTCCAGGCGCGGTAGCCGGAATGGTACTCCGACATCTTCTGGCCCATGAGCCAGTTCTGGACGAGCGTCAGGCCGCGGTTGGCGACGTACTTGTAGAGCGGCATGCCCCCGGCGAGCGCCCCGCCCCCGAGGATGCGCGAGGCGAGCACCGCGTCGTACTCGCCCGAGACGATCATCGAGGCCATCGCGGTGACGAGGCGCGGGGCGTACTGGTAGTCGGGGTGGAGCATCACGACGATGTCGGCGCCGCGCTCCAGGGCGGTCCGGTAGCAGGTCTTCTGGTTGCCGCCGTAGCCGCGGTTCTCGGCGTGCCGCACCGTGTGGATGCCGAGCTCCCGGGCGACCGCCACCGTCGCGTCGTGGCTGGCGTCGTCGATCAGGATCACGTCGTCGACGATGTCGAGCGGGATCTCACCGTAGGTCCGCCGCAGGGTCGCCGCGGCGTTGTAGGCCGGCAGCACGACGGCGATTCTGTTCTGGTGCAACATCGCGAGGGTCTGGGGAACGGGCTCGCGGCGGCCGGGCCCGCCGCCGGTTCGAGGGCTTCGTCCCACGCGCTCCCCTCATCCTGAAGTGCCCGCGCGGGCCTCGAAGGAGGGCTCCAGGGATCGCGCGGCCGGCTGGAGGGCTCCTTCGAGGCCTCCGCTGCGCTCCGGCACCTCAGGATGAGGGGGGAGGGTGGGACGCGCGGGTTCTGGCCGGTTCTGCCGCCGAAGTCACGCTGCGGGCCGGGGCTCACCCCGCGCTTCGACGCGCGCCGGTCCGCAGCCCGGCCAGGATCGCCGGCGTCGCGGCGGCGAGCAGGGCGGCGGCGCGCAGGATCTCGGCGGCTTCCGACAGGGAGCGGCGGGCGAGCGCCTGGGCGAGGCGCAGGGGCACCTGCGCCGCGAAGGACGCGGCCAGCAGCGCCAGCGCCGCGGCCCGGCCGTGGTGCTTGCCGGCGTAGAGCACCGCGCTGCGCAGGATGTAGAACAGCCGCCGCGCCCGCACCGCCCGCGTCGTGCCCTGGCCGAGATGGCGCGCGGTCGGGCCCGCGAGGTGGCGCACGGAAAAACCCGCGGCGCGGACCCGGGTGCAGAGGTCGACGTCCTCGTAGTAGACGAAGAAGCGCGGGTCGAAGCCGCCCAGCCGCTCGAACAGGTCGCGGCGGATCATCAGGAAGGCGCCCATCACCTGATCGACGGCGCGGTCCTCGGCGTGGTCCCAGTCGGCGAGGAAGTGGGGCGGCACGAAGCCGACCCGGTCGAGCGCCAGCGCCCGGCCGAGCATCCCGCCCGAGGTCGGCGCGCGGGCGCAGGAGCGGGCGGTGCGGCCGTCGGCGTCGATCAGCCGCGCGCCGACGACGCCCGAGCCGGGATCGGCGAGCAGCGCGGCGCGGGCGAGGGCGAGGGCGTCCGGGGCCACCTGCGCGTCCGGGTTGAGGAACAGGATCACCGGGCCGCGGCCCCCGGCGGCGCCCTGGTTGCAGGCCCGGCCGAAGCCGCGATTGTCCGCATTCTCGATCAGCCGGAGGGGGCGGGGGAGGGCGGGCAGGTCGCGCAGGGATTCATCCGCCGAGGCGTTGTCGACCACCGTCACCTGCACGCGACCCGCGTCCGTGGCGGCGGCGAGGCTCGCGAGGCAGGCGCGCAGCAGGCCGCCGCCGTTCCAGTTGACGATCACCACGTCCAGGTCGGGGAGGGCTTCGGGATCGAGGGTCACGGCAAGTCCGTCACGGCAGATCCCGGGGCTGGCCGAGGCGCCCGAGGAGCCCGTCGCGGGCGGCGGCACCGAGCCGGGCGAGGACGGCCGGGCGGAACCCCGCATCCGCCCAGTAGAGCGCGGCCTGGACCGGCAGGTAGAGGCCCTGCGCCAGCTTCCAGCGCAGGGGCACGTGGGGCAGGCGCCACGCGTAGAGGCTGTTCCGCAGGTAGGTCGCCATGCGCGGCAGCGGCTGGCGCGGGGTGGCGAGCCCGAGGAACCGGATCGTCCCGGCCCCGACCCGGTGCGGGATGGTGACGCTCGCGTCGAGGTAGCAGCCGAACCCCCGCGCCCAGGCGCGGAAGCACCATTCGAGCTCGACGCCGTCGATGAAGAAGTCGGCGCGGAACGGCCCGACCCGGGCGAAGGCGTCGAGGTCGATCAGCGAGCCGGAGGTCGCCAGGAACTGCACCGGGGCGAGCGGGCCGACCGGCGCGACCCCGGGCCGGGGGGGCCGGGCGGGGGGCTTGTGGCCGGCGGCGGCGGCGGGCGCCGGCCCGACCACGGCGGCGGCCCTGCTCGCCGCGCGCAGGCGGTCGCGGGCGGCGAGCAGCGCCGCGGGGAGGGCGGGATCGGGCGCGGCGTCCTGGTCGAGGAGCAGCAGCCCGTCCGCGCCCGCCGCCCGCGCGGCGTCGGCGAGGCGGTTCAGCGCCGCGGCGATCCCGAGATTCTTCTGACCGTCCGACAGGATCGTCGCGCCGGCCCGGGCGAGGCCGTCCCGGTCCTCCGGCGGCAGGCCACCGTTGTCGAACACCAGCACCGCGACGCCCGCGGGCAGGCGGTCCAGCAGGGCCGTGAGCTGGCCCGGGGCCGGGTGGTAGGCGGTGATCCCGACGGCGAGGCGGCTCGGGTCGGGGGCGGGTGGGACGAATGCAGCGCAGGAAGGCTCCCTCCCCCGCAGAGGGGGGAGGGGGAGGTGCGGCGGCCTCCCGATCGAACGGCATGCGACGGCTCTGTCCGAGTGCAAAAACCCGCCGCTAGCGGCGGAATGCGGCCCTCCTGCGGCCGGGTCACAGGGCCAGGGGCGCGTTGTCGATCACCTCCTTCATCACGAAGAAGGTGCGGGTCTGGCGCACCCCCGGCAGGCCGATCAGCGTGGCGCTGTGGAGGCGGTTGAAGTCGGCCATGTCGGAGACGCGGATCTTGAGGAAGTAGTCGAAGTCGCCGGCCACGAGGTGGCAGTCGAGCACGGTGGGCAGCGCCCGCACTGCCGCCTCGAAGGCGGAGAAGCTCTCGGGCGTCGAGCGGTCGAGCACCACGCCGACGATCACGAGCGTGCCGCGCCCGACCTTGGCCGGGTCGATCAGCGCCCGCACCGCCCGCACCACGCCCCCCGCGAACAGAGCCCGCATCCGGCGGTGGCAGGTGGCGGCGCTGGTGCCGACCCGCTCGGCGATCTCGGCGTTGCCGAGCCGCCCGTCCGCCTGGAGGAGCCGCAGGATCTTCAGGTCGATCCGGTCGAGCGCGGTGCCCATGAAAGGACCTTTCGAATTCCTGCCCGCAAGCGAAACGGATAGAGCGCGGAGGCCCCTTACACGAACGATGAGACCGGTGGGGACCGTCAGTTCGAAAACACCTTCCGCGCATCATCTGCTAGGTTTCAAGCCGCTTTCGCACGCGGAGTGGCTCGATGCTGGAAAAATTCGAACGCTATCCCCTGACCTTCGGGCCGACGCCGATCGAGCCCCTGAAGCGGCTCTCGGCCCATCTCGGCGGGGAGGTCGAGATCTGGGCCAAGCGCGACGACTGCAACTCGGGTCTGGCCTACGGCGGCAACAAGCTGCGCAAGCTCGAATACATCGTGCCGGACGTGCTGAAGTCGGGCGCCGACACCCTCGTGTCGATCGGCGGCGTGCAGTCGAACCACACCCGCATGGTGGCGGCGGTTGCGGCCAAGCTCGGGCTGAAGTGCCGCCTGATCCAGGAAGCCTGGGTGCCGCACGAGGACGCGGTCTACGACCGGGTCGGCAACATCCTGCTGTCGCGGCTGATGGGCGCGCAGGCGCAGCTCGTGGACGAGGGCTTCGACATCGGCATCCGCGAGAGCTGGACGCGGGCGCTCCGTGAGGTCGAGGCGGAAGGGGGCAAGCCCTACGCGATCCCCGCCGGCGCCTCGGTGCACAGGTACGGCGGCCTCGGCTACGTCGGCTTCGCCGAGGAGGTGCGGGCCCAGGAGGCGGACCTGGGCTTCGCCTTCGACTACGTGATCGTCTGCACGGTGACGGGATCCACCCATGCCGGCATGGTGGTCGGCTTCTCGGCGGACGGGCGCGCCCGCAAGGTCATCGGCATCGACGCCTCCTGCACGCCCCGGCAGACCAAGGCGCAGGTGCTCGACATCGCCCGCAACACCGCCGCCCTGGTCGAGGCCGGGGAGATCACCGAGGACGACGTGGTGCTCAACGCGGACTACGCCTACCCGGTCTACGGGGTGCCCTCGAAGGAGACGGTGGAGGCGATCCGCCTCTCGGCCCGGCTGGAGGGGATGATCACCGACCCCGTCTACGAGGGGAAATCGATGCAGGGGCTGATCGACCTCGTGGGGAAGGGCTTCTTCCCGAAGGGGTCGCGCGTGCTCTACGCCCATCTCGGCGGCGCCCCGGCGCTGAACGGCTACAGCTACACCTTCCGGAACGGCTGACGCGGCCGTTTCCGGCCCTATCTCGCCCACCGAGCGCGCCTCTCCTCCCCGCGAGGGGGAGGAGAGGCGCTGGCTCGGGCCTGACGGGCCGGGGGAGACGGGGATGATCGCACGACGCGCCGCGCTGGCCCTGGCCGCCGCCCTCGCGCTGGCCGGGCCGGCCCGCGCCGCCTCCGGCCCGGCGGTCGAGGCCGAGAACGGGATGGTGGTGTCCTCCCAGCGCATCGCCTCCGAGGTCGGCGCCGAGATCCTGCGGGAGGGTGGCAACGCCGTCGACGCGGCGGTGGCGGTGGCCTACGCCGAGGCGGTGACCAACCCCTGCTGCGGCAACATCGGCGGCGGCGGCTTCATCGTCCTGCACACGGCGGACGGCCGGAACCGGTTCATCAACTTCCGCGAGACGGCGCCCGCGGCGGCCACCAAGGACATGTACCTCGACGCCGCCGGCAACGTGGTGAAGGGTGCGAGCCTCTACGGCTGGAAGGCGGCCGGCGTGCCGGGCACCGTGCTCGGCCTCAACACGGCGCTCCAGAAATACGGCACGCTGCCGCTGGCGCGGGTGATCGCCCCGGCGATCCGCCTCGCCCGCGAGGGCTTCATCCTCACCCGCGGCGACACCGACATCCTGGAGGCTGGGACCAAGCTGTTCGCGAAGGAGGCCAACGTCGCGCGGATCTTCCTGCGCCCGGACGGCACGCCCTGGCGCCCCGGCGACCGGCTGGTGCAGACGGATCTCGCCGGGACCTTGGAGGCGATCGCCGCGGGCGGCTCGGACGCGTTCTACAAGGGCGAGATCCCGCGCAAGGTCGAGGCGGCCTCCCGCGCCGGCGGCGGGCTGCTCACCGCGGCGGATTTTGCGGCCTACACCGTCACCGAGTCCGATCCCGTCGCCTGCGGCTACCGCGGCACGCGCGTGCTCTCGGCCGCCCCGCCCTCGTCGGGCGGAACCACCCTGTGCGAGATCCTGGCCGTGCTCGACGGCTACGACCTGCGCGCGGCGGGCTTCAATTCCGCGCAGACCGTGCACTGGATGGTCGAGGCGATGCGGCGCGCCTACGCCGACCGCAATACCTATCTCGGCGACCCGGCGTTCGTGGACAACCCGGTCGACCGGCTGATCTCGCCGGCCTACGCGGCGCGGCTCCGGGCCACGATCCGGCCGGACAAGGCCACGCCGTCGGCCGAGATCCGCCCCGACCCGAACAGCCTGCCGCCCCGGGAGAAGCCGGAGACGACGCACATCTCGGTGATGGACAAGGCCGGCAACGCCGTCTCGCTCACCTACACGATCAACGGCTTCTTCGGCGCGGGCGTCATCGCGGGCGACACCGGCTTCCTCATGAACGACGAGATGGACGACTTCACCGTGAAGCCCGGCGTGCCGAACCTGTTCGGCCTCGTGCAGGGCGAGGCCAACGCGATCGCGCCCGGCAAGCGCCCGCTCTCCTCGATGGCCCCGACGGTGGTCCTGCGCGACGGCAAGCCGGTGATGGTGGCCGGCTCCCCCGGCGGCTCGCGGATCATCACCATCAACGCGCAGACGATCATCAACATGCTCGATTTCGGCATGGACCCGCAGGCGGCGGTCGATGCGCCGCGCATCCACCACCAGTGGCTGCCGGACACGATCTACGCCGAGCCGTTCGCCCTGTCGGCGGACACGCAGGCCATCCTGAAGGGCATGGGCCACAGCATCACCGAGCAGGTGCCGTGGGGAGCCGAGGAGCTGATCGCCGTGCAGGGCGCCGCGCCCCCGGTCCGCGAGACCGCCACCTCCGGCAACGACGCCTCGCGCACCGGCCGGATGCGGCCGGACCTGCTCTACGGCGCCAACGACAACCGGCGGCCGGCCGGGGCGGGGGTGGGGCATTAGGGTGCCTCGGTCGTGACGGGCATGCGGACGGTCGCGCAACCGGGCCCGGCAGCGCCCGAGCGCATCCAGGCGGTCGAGGCCGGGGGGCGGCCGGTGCGCGCGGTCCTCGAACCGGGCGTGCCGCTGCTCGACGCGGTCCGGGCGGCCTTCGCGGCGCAGGGCTGCGCGGGCGGCGTCCTGAGGCTGACGGGCGGTGCCCTCGGCCCGCTCGCCTACGTGATGCCCGCGCTCTCGGAGACGCCCGACCACGCGGCCTACTACAGCCCCGCGCATCGGCCGCAGGGGCCCAGCCGGATCGCGGCGGGCGCCCTGACGCTCGGGTGGCGCGACGGCGCACCGAGCTTCCACTGCCACGCCTTCTGGACCGAGGCGGACGGCGCGCCAGGCGGCGGGCACGTGCTGCCCGAGAGCACGATCATCGCGGAGCCGATCCCGGTCGAGGGCCTCGGTCTCGTCGGAGCGGCGTTCGTCGCCGCGCCGGATCCGGAGACGAATTTCGCGCTGTTCGGCCCGGTCCCGCGGGCCGGCGCGCGGGATGCGTCGGATCGGCGGGTGTTCGCGGTGCGCCTGCGGCCCAACCAGGACCTGGCGGGCGCGCTCGAAGCGTTCTGCCGGGCGCGGGGCATCGCCGCGGCGGAGATCCACGGCGGCGTGGGCAGCATCATCGGCGCCCGATACCGGGACGGGCGGCGGGTCGATGCCTTCGCGACCGAGATGGCGATCGTCTCGGGCCGGATCGGGCCGGACGCGGCCGGGGCATCTCGGGCCGACGTGGACGTGAGGCTCGTCGACTACACCGGCGCCGTCTCCGGGGGCGGGCTGGTGCGGGGCGACAACCCGACCCTGATCACGGTGGAGCTCGTCCTGGAACCCCGCGGCTAGAGCGCTCTCCGCCGAAGTGGATGCCGGTTCGGCGAAAGAGAGCGCGTCAAAACAAGGACTTAGAGTCGAGCACGATTGCAACGCGATCGGGAACGGCTCTTAGACGCTCGGGCGACGTCCTCGGTGCACGGCCGACCTCAAGCCGCGGCTTCCGCCTCCCGCGCGACGGCCCGGTAGCCGATGTCGTGCCGGCAGAACCCCTCCGGCCAGTCGATGCGGGCCACCGCCGCGTAGGCGCGGGCCTGGGCCTCGGTGACGCTGTCGCCGAGCGCGGTGACCGCGAGCACCCGGCCGCCGTGGGCCAGCAGGTCGCCGCCCTCGGCGCGGGTGCCGGCCTGGAAGACGTGGACGCCCTCGCCCTCCGCAGCCTCGACGCCGCGGATGACCGAGCCGCGCACGACCGCGCCGGGATAGCCGGCGGCGGCCATCACCACCGTCAGCGCGGCGCGGCCGGGATCGAACTCCAGGCTGACGCCGGAGAGGTCGCCGTCGCAGGCCGAGAGCAGGGCGGGCACGAGGTCGGAGGCGAGGCGCGGCATCAGCACCTGCGCCTCGGGATCGCCGAAGCGGGTGTTGTACTCGATGAGCTTCGGCCCGTCCGCCGTCAGCATCAGCCCGGCGTAGAGGATGCCGGTGAACGGGCAGCCCCGGGCCCGCATGCCGGCGAGCGTCGGGGCGATGATCGTCTCCATCACCCGCGCCTCGATCTCCGGGGTGACGACCCGGGCGGGCGCGTAGGCGCCCATGCCGCCGGTGTTCGGGCCGCGGTCGCCGTCGAAGACGCGCTTGTGGTCCTGGGCGGTGCCGAGCGGGATCGCCCGCGTGCCGTCGCACAGGGCGAAGAAGCTCGCCTCCTCGCCGACGAGGCACTCCTCCACCACCACTTCGGCACCGGCCTCCGCGAACAGCGCGGCCAGCGCGTCCTCCGCCTGGTCGAGGGTGTCGGCCACCGTCACGCCCTTGCCCGCGGCGAGCCCGTCGGCCTTGACGACGATCGGCGCGCCCCGCGCGCGGACGTAGGCCAGCGCCGGCTCCAGGGCGGAGAAGCGCGCGAAGGCGGCGGTGGGGATGCCGTACTCGGCGCAGAGATCCTTGGTGAAGCCCTTGGAGCCTTCGAGCCGGGCGGCGTCGCGGGTCGGCCCGAAGGCGCGCACCCCCGCGGCGGTGAGATCGTCGACGAGCCCGGCCACCAGCGGCGCCTCCGGCCCGACGACCACGAGGCCGATGCCCTCCGCCGCGCAGAAGGCCGCCACCGCCGCGTGGTCCGAGACCTTGAGGTCGGGCCGGTTGGTCCCGTGACGGGCGGTGCCGGGATTGCCGGGGGCGGTGAACAGGCGCGCGCAGAGCGGGCTCTGCGCCAGCCGCCACGCGAGCGCGTGCTCGCGGCCGCCGGAACCGATCAGCAGGATGTTCATGCGCGCGCCATCATGGTCACCGGTTCTGGGCCATGTGCGTCGGCGGGAAAAGGGCCTTCCGCGGCTTTTCCCGTGCCGCGGCGGCGGAGGTTTTCAGCAACCGACGCAGATGCCGGGATCGAAACCGCTGCGCACGCGCCCGTGGCGCACGCTGCCGCGGCGCAGCCCGTAGCCGTAGACCGCGCCGCCGGGGGGCGCCGGCCGGTACTGCACGCTGCGCTGCGCCTGCATGTTCAGGATGTTGAAGTCTGAGACACGCTGCTGCTGGAGGATGCGCATGTCGCTCTGGCGCGCCAGGGACTCGTTGGCGGCGTTCGGGTTGTTCTGCTGCACCTGCGCCGCCGCGTCGCCGGCCGCCAGGGCCAGCGTCAGGGCCAGCGCCGCAGCCAGCGTCGGGGCGAGAGGGATGCCGAGGGTGTGGACGCGCATGCCAGAACTCCGTCGTGTCCTTCCGGGCGACGCGCGAGGAGGCACCCGGGTTCCAGCGCGCGTCAACCCGGCACGACCGGATGCTTCGCGGCGGGCAGGCCGTCGATCACCGCCCGGTCGATCCGCGTGTGCGCCTGCACCAGGGCGTGCGGGGTCAGGGCCATCCACTGGGTCAGCGACAGGTCGGCGTAGCGCGGGCTCCGGAACAGCTCCAGGAAGGTCAGCGTCTCCGGGCCGGTGTTCTCGATGTAGTGGCCCATGGCGTAGGGCACGTAGCCGACGTCCCCCGCCCGGTAGTCGAAGGTGCGGGCCTTCGATTCCGATCCGAACACCGTCATCCGGCCCTGCCCCGCGAGGTAGTACTGCCACTCGTCGCCGTTCGGGTGCCAGTGCAGCTCGCGCATCCCGCCGGGCTCGACCTCGACCAGCGCCGCCGCGATCGTCGCGGAGGCGGGAAAGACGCTGGAATCGGTGATCCGCACCCGCCCGCCCCGCGTCGCCACCGGCGCCTGCGCCAGCATCCGGTGGCTGAATGTTCTCGGGACCTGACCGTTGCCCCCCGGCACGTCGCCCGCGAGCGGGCCGGGCGTCGGGCCGGGGAAGATGTACAGCTCCGTCTCCGGGATGTGCGCCAGCGCCGCTTCGGGGATGCCGAAGTTCTTGGCCAGCACGCTGCGGGGCGTGTGCGCCAGCCAGTCGGTGAGCAGGAAGGTCGAGTCCTCGGAGAAGCCGCCGTCGTCGAACACGAGCAGGAACTCGCAGCCGTCCTCGGGCCCCTGGAGGCCCTGGATCGAATGGGGGATGCCGCCGGGAAAGTACCAGAGGTCGCCCTCGCCCACGTCGTCGGCGAAGGTGCGCCCCTCCGCGTCGATGGCGGTGATCCGGGCGCGGCCTTTGATCATGTAGGCCCACTCCGCCTCCTTGTGCCAGTGCATCTCCCGGACCGCGTTCGCCTTGAGCCGCATGTTGACGCCGGCCATGGCGGTGGAGACCGGCAGCTCCCGGACCGTGGTCTGGCGCGCCCAGCCGCCGGGCTCCAGCCGCATGTGGCTGTCGCTGAACGACCATTTCAGGTTCGGCATCGTGCCGTGGTCCGTGGCGGGCGGGTCGAGCGTGTTCGGCGCCTCCGCCGCGCGGGCGGCGTCGCGCGGGCCGAGGATGTCGGCGCCCCGGCCACCCCGCTCTGCCGAGGGCGCCTCGGCCCGGGCCGGCCCCGCCAGCGCCCCGCCGGCCGCCGCGGCGATCAGGCCCCGCCGTGAGAGATCGGTCATGCTCGTCCCGTCCGCGATCCGCCGCTCGTGCCGACTCCGGCTCAACCCGTCGGCGCCCGGCCGGTTTCTGCGGCGCGACGATCCGGTTCGGGGCGCGACGATCCGGTTCGGGGCGCCCCTCGTTCGCCGGGGCCGGCGCGGTATATGATTCGCTTCGCCCGGCCCGCGCCGGGACGCGGCACCGGGAACGCGGCGGGGACGGATGGCGGAGGGTGACAAGGCCGGGCGGCCGGCGGCCCGGGGCGCCGTCTGGCTCACGCTGATCGCCCTCGCGGCCGGGGGTGCCCTCGGCTACCGGGCGTGGTCCGGGCCGTCCCGGGCGCAGAGCCCGCCCGCCCGGGCCGAGCGGGCGCCGCCGACGGTGCGGGTCGCCACCGCGCAGCGGGCCGCCGACACGACCGACCTGACCCAGACCGGCACCACCCAGGCCTTCGACTATGCCAGCCTCTATCCCCGGGCCACCGGCTACATCGCCGAGCGCCGGGTCGATATCGGCTCGCACGTCAAGAAGGGCGACCTGCTGTTCCGGATCAGCGCCCCCGACCTCGACCAGCAGCTCGTCCAGGCGCAGTCGCAGGTGGTGCAGTTGCGGGCGGCGCTGGCCCAGGCCCAGGCGATGGTCGATCAGGCCGAGGCCAACCGCCACCTCGCCGACGTCACCAACCGGCGCACGGCCACGCTGGCCGGCTCCGGCATCGCCGCCCAGCAGAACGCCGACACCTCCCGGGCCGGGGTGCTGACCCAGGCCGCCAACGTCGCGGCGGCGCGGGCCGCGGTGAAGGTCGCCGAGGCCAACATCGCCGCCCAGGAGGCGCAGGTCGCCCGCCTGACGGTGCTCACCGGCTTCGAGGAGATCCGCGCGCCCTTCGACGGGGTGGTGACCACCCGCAACAGCGACATCGGCGACGCGGTCACCGCCGACACGACGAGCGGGCCGCCGCTGCTGACGCTCGCCCGCGACGACGTGCTGCGCATGGCGGTCAACGTGCCCCTCTACGCCGCCGCCGGGGTGCGCGAGGGGCTGCCGGCCAAGGCCGAGGTGGCGCAGATCCCCGGCAAGGTGTTCCCGGGCAAGGTCGCGCGCTCGTCGGCCTCGCTCCTCTCCGCCGCGCGCACCCTGGTGACGCAGGTCGACATCCCCAACCCCGACGCGGAGCTGCGGCCGGGCCTGTACATCAGCGTGACGCTGGCGATCCCGCGGCCCGCGCCCGCCGTGACCGTGCCGAGCGACGCCCTGATCTTCGACCAGGACGGCACCCGCGTCGCGGTGGTCGAGGCGGACGGCTCCCGGGTGCGGATGCGCCCGGTCTCGATCTTCCGCCAGCTCGGCCAGACCCTGGAGCTGCGGGCCGGCCTGGAGGGCGGCGAGCGGGTGGTGATCGGCCCGCCCGCTTCCCTGCGCGACGGGGACCGGGTGACCGTCCGGCCGGAGGCCGAGGCGGGGTCGTGAGCGGGGCCCGCTTTGCGCCGGAGCGGCGGAGCGCGTATCGATCGGCCATGCATCCCGCGCCGACAGCGACGAAGCCGATCGACGCCGTGGTCTCGGCGCGCTCGGCGATGCGCCTGCGGTCATTCCGGCAGGATGTCGAGCGCGCCTTTCCCGACCGGCTGAGCGACGTGCTCCTGTTCGGCTCGCGGGCCCGCGGGGAGGTGCGGCGCGGCAGCGACTACGATGTCGCCGTGGTCTTCTCGGACGGCGGCCGAGATCCCGATATCCCGCGCAAGCTCTCGGACATCGCGTATCGGTTCGTCCGGATGCGGATGCCGATCCGGCCAGTCGCACTGCTGTCGGAGCAGGTCAGCGCGACGAGCCCCCTGCCCGTCGCGCGCAACGTCGCCCGCGACGGGATCCCCATCGCGTGAGCCGCAGCAAGGACAAGGACTGGGCGGCGACGAAGAAGAAGCCGCCGAAGCCGCGATCACCGCCGGTCGTCGCTCTGACCGACGCGGAGCGCGAGGAGAAGGCCGCGGAGGCCCTCCGGAAGGCCGTCGTCCACCTGACCGAAGCGGAGGCGATGGTCGCGTGGGACGGCGCGCCGAATGCCTGCATCCACGCGGCCTACTACGCCATGCATTTCATCGCCGTCGCCGCCCTCCTGAGGGCCGGGGGCGTCGGGAAGCGCGGCAGCGTTCCGGACAGTCACGAGCACGTCCTGATGCACTACATCGCCCTGTCCGAGGGGCAGGGTGCGGCGCTGCGCGACACGGGGCGGGCTCTGAACCGCGCGCGCGACCGGCGCGTGCAGAGTCCGACTACTTCCCCGACGGCGGCCTCGACGGGGTGCAGAGCGCGACGCAGGCGGAGGCCACGGAGATCGCTGCCGATGCCCGGGCGCTCCTGGAGGCTTGGACGGCGCATTGGGACGCCCGGTCGAGCAGGCCGAGTCGATCGCCGAGTCGATCGGACCCGAACCGGCACTGAGCCCGGATCAGCCCGGCAGCCGCGCCCGCGGGTCGACCCGGGCGATGCGGGACAGCAGGTACTCCACCTCCGCCTTCGCCGCCGCGGTGAGCGCCTGCGAGGGCTTGCGCTGCGCGTCGGAGGCGAAGATGCCCCGGCGCATGAACACGTACTTGCGCACCGCCAGCCCCAGCGGGCCCTGCTGCTGCTCGTAGCGCAGGTACGGCAGGTGCGCGTCGAACAGGTCGTGGGCGGCGTCGCGCTCGCCCGCGGCGCCGAGGCGGACCACGTCGACCAGCATCTCGGGGAAGGCGTAGCCGGTGTTGGCCCCGTCGGCGCCGCGCTCGACCTCGAAGTCGAGGAACAGGCCGCCGTTGCCCACGAGGATGGAGATGCGGCGCATCGCGCCGTCGGCCTCGAAGCCGCGGAGCGTCGTGATCTTCTCCAGGCCCGGCCAGTCCTCGTGCTTGAGCATCACGCAGCTCGGGTTCTCCGTCACGATCCGGCGGATGACCGCCGGGGTCATCTGGACCGAGAAGGTGAGGGGATAGTCCTGGAGGACGAAGGGCACGTCCGCCCCGATCGCCTCGGCGGCGTTGCGGTAGTAGCCGGCGACCTGATCGTCGGTGCGCAGGGTGTTGGGCGGGGCGATCATCACCCCGGCCGCGCCCAGCTCCATCACCTCGCGGGCGAGCGAGCGCATGGCCGCGAAGCCCGGCGCCGTGACGCCGACGATCACCGGCAGCCGCGTCCGCCCCAGCACCCGCCGGGCGACCGCGATGCCCTCGGCGTGGTCGAGCTTGCCCGCCTCGCCGAGCTGCCCGAGGATCGTCAGCCCGTCGACCCCCGCCGCGCCGAAGAAGTCGGTCATCCGGTCGAGCGAGGCCTCGTCGATCCGCCCGTCCGGGTGGAACGGCGTCGGCGCGATCGGCACGACGCCGCTGATGTCGGCGGTGAGGGGCATGGCGGGTCTCCCGGTCGTGGCGCGTCTGCGGCGCACACATAGCGTCGGGTCGGTGCCGACGGGAAGTCGCGAATGCCCCGCGCGGTTACGGGAATTCGCACGGCCGGATGGCGGGACGCCGCCCGCGCCGATCCGCATCGCGCCGCATGCGATGGCCCTGTCCCGCCGGAGGAGCGAGGCGGGCGCGCCTAGCGCATCGTCCTGGATATCGGGTCCAGGACGATGCGCGAGCCCTTTGTCTTCGCATCATCTTTTCCGAAAGCCGGTGACCACCTCTCGGGACGATGCTCTAATCCGCGAAGAACCCGGCCACCACCCGGGAGAATTCCGGCGTGCGCAGATAGCCGTAGGACTTGTGCCGGTTCTCGCGTCCGTCGGGGGCGCGGTAGGCGTTGATCACGGGCACGTCCCGGGGCGCGACGCCGGCCGCGTTGGCGGCGTAGATCCCGGCGAGGTCGTCGCCCACCGTGGCGATGTCCTCCCGGTCGATCAGGTTGATCCAGGCCGAGAGCGAGGCGGGGACGCGCAGGTCGCCGTGCTCGGCTTCGAGCTTCAGCTTGATCTCGGCCAGCCCGAGCGGCGCGCCGAGCGTCACCAGGGTGCAGGCGGGCGGGAGGTGCCCGTCCGGGGTCCCGTCCCGCTCGGCGGCGCGGAGCACGTCGTAGGCGATCAGCCCACCCATCGAGTGGGCGACGAGCAGCACGTGCGGGTCGTCCTGGGCCGCCTCCGCCAGCGCCGCGGCCAGCCGGTCGCGGGCGGCGTCGCGGAAGGCGTGGTCCTCGTGGTAGCCCCAGAGGTCGTCGAGGCGATGCTCCAGGATCAGGTCGTCCACCGGCGTCAGGCCGGTCGCCTCCTGGAGGCGGGACAGGCCCCGGTAGACCCGGTCGGTCAGGGTCGGCGCGCGGCGGCCGGGATCGTCGGCGGGGGAGGGGAACGGACCGGAGCCCGCGTCCGGGACGTAGGGCTCGCGGTTGCGCGCGGCGTCGAGCGGCTCGGGATGGCGCAGGTCGGCCCAGTAGACGAAGGCGAAGGGCAGGGGGTCGGGCGCCGGTCCGCCCGCCCAGGCGCCGTTGCGCGCCAGCCCCTCGCGGATCGCGTCCGCCCACCAGCCCGCCTTCTCCTCGCGGGGCGGCTTGTTCGCGAGCCCGTGGATTCCGACGATTCTCTTCGTCTTCCGGATGGCGCCCTCCCCCCGACGCGGCCATGCCGAGCGAAGAGGATAGGGCGCTCGGTCGCATCCTGCACTGCGACCAAAGTCCCAAAAGAATCAGTCGAACAGGCTGGAGACGCTCGATTCCGTGGCCGTGCGCCCGATCGCCTCGCCGAGCAGCGGCGCGATGCTGGCGACGCGGATGTTGCGGGCGAGCTTGACCGCCTGCGTCGGCTGGATCGAGTCGGTGATGACCAGCTCCTTCATCCGCGAGGCCGCGATGCGCGAGACCGCGCCGCCCGACAGCACCCCGTGGGTGATGTAGGCCGAGACCTCCTTAGCGCCGGCGTTCAGCAGCGCCTCGGCGGCGTTCACCAGGGTGCCGCCGGAATCGACGATGTCGTCCACGAGGATGCAGGAGCGGCCCTCGACGTCGCCGATGATGTTCATCACCTCGGACTCGCCCGGGCGCTCGCGGCGCTTGTCGACGATGGCGAGCTGCGCGTCGATGCGCTTGGCGACCACCCGGGCGCGCACCACGCCGCCCACGTCGGGGGAGACCACCATGCGGTCCTGGTCGGGCATCCGCTCCTTGATGTCGCGCACCATGACGGGGGCGGCGAACAGGTTGTCGGTGGGGATGTCGAAGAAGCCTTGGATCTGGCCGGCGTGGAGGTCGAGGGTCAGCACCCGGTCGGCGCCGGCCTCGGTGATGAGGTTGGCCACGAGCTTGGCCGAGATCGGGGTGCGGCCCGAGGTGCGCCGGTCCTGCCGGGCGTAGCCGAAATAGGGGATCACCGCCGTGATGCGCCGCGCCGACGACCGGCGCGCGGCGTCGATCATGATCAGCAGTTCCATCAGGTGGTCGTTGGCCGGGAACGAGGTCGACTGGACGATGAACACGTCCTCGCCGCGGACGTTCTCCTGCAGCTCGACGAAGATCTCCATGTCGGCGAAGCGCCGGACCATGCACTTGGCGAGCGGCAGTTCCAGGTAGGCCGCGATCGCCTCGGCCAAGGGCCGGCTCGCGTTGCCGGCGACGATCTTGATCGAGGTCTTCATGCTGGCCCGCCCACTCGCGGCCCCGCCGCGGGGCCGCGCACGCGATCGCGGCCCTGCGGGGTCCGGGATCGCCCGATGACGGGCGAGGCTCTTACCAGCGGCGTCCAGGCGTCACAATCCTCGGCTGCGCGGGCGGGCTCAGACGGCCTGCGGCTCCAGCAGGCGGTGCAGGTGGACGACGAAGTAGCGGGTCTGGGCGCTGTCGACGGTGGACTGCGCCTTGGCCTTCCAGGCGGCCTGGGCGGAGGCGTAGTCGGGATAGATGCCGACGATGTCGAGACCCTTCACGTCGCGGAACCGGACCCCGTCGAGGTTCTCCAGTTCGCCGCCGAACACGAGGTGCAGCCGCTGGTCGCTCTCGATCGTCGTCGTCATGACCCGTCCTCTCCGCTGGACGCCCCGTCGGGACGGGCTCGCAGACGGCGAGGGACCCGTCAAGGCCGGCGCGCCGTCCCGGCACGGAAGCGTGATCGGGATCCCTGCGGCCGCCCGTGCTAGGGGGGTGCGATGGAACGGCACCCCCTGCGCACCGCCTGCGCCCTCCTCGTCCTCGTCGCAGGCCCGGCCGCCGCGGCGGAGGGCGCGCGCGCCAAGTCCGGCGATCGGGCCGCCCAGGAGAAGGCTGCACACGAGAAGGCCGCCGACAAGTCTCCGCCGGTGATCGGCTGCCCGTCGCTCGCCAATTACCGCATGCTCGTGCGCGCGGGCTCCGCCGGTGCCGCCGCGACCCTCGCCGACCCCAAGGCGGACCATCTCGGCTGCACCGCCCTGCCGCGCGGCCGGATCACCGGCGTCGCCGACCACGTGGTGCTCGGCGGGCAGGCCTACGAGTGCGCCGCCGTGCAGGGCACCACCGCCTGCCACTGGATGGAGGCCGGGACGCGCCCCGCCCCGACCGGCCGGCCGGCGGTGGCCAGGTAGGGTTTCGGTTCAGCGCAGCAGGCCGCGGGCGCGCAACTCCAACTCCACCGCGTCGTGGACCTCGTGGAGCGGGTTGTCGTTGGTGGCGGCGCCCGGGCGCACGGGGGGCATCGGCCCCGGCCTCGGGTCGAGGCCCGGCAGCACCGTCGGCCCGGGCGCGCGCCGGGCGGCCAGGGCGCGAAGCTTCGCGCGGGCGGCGGCGGGGAGGAGGCGGTCGAGCATCGCCGACCTCTAGCGGGACGTGCCGCGGCGGCCGGCCGGCGGTCGTGCAGGACGTGCGTGGGTCACGGGCGCCCCCGATCATCGCAGGTCATCCCGGGGAAGCCGCCGCGGCGGCCGGTGGTTCCGGGACGGCGGGCCGTGGGGCCGCGCGATCTCAGGATACTGCATTCGCGCGAGGGGACAACAGTGCTCAACTTTGGATAGCGGGGACAGGGGCGGACCGACACCGCGGGCCGCCGGCCTTGATCCCGCGCGGCGCCGGATCAGATACCGCCTCGCGGACGACCGGGGGGCCGCCGCGCGGGACACGTGCCGGGAGACGGACCATGCAGACGCGACCCCTCGGCGGGACCGGGATCACGGTCTCCGCCCTGACATTCGGCTGCGGGGCGGTCGGCGGGCTGATGGTCCGCGGTGACCCGGAGACGCAGCGGGAGGCGGTGGCGCGGGCGCTCGATGGCGGCATCCGCCTGTTCGACACCGCCGCCTTCTACGGCGACGGCCTGTCCGAGACGGCGCTCGGCCGCGCCCTGCCCCGC
The DNA here is from genome assembly GCF_030700245.1 of Methylobacterium amylolyticum. GTDB lineage: Bacteria > Pseudomonadota > Alphaproteobacteria > Rhizobiales > Beijerinckiaceae > Methylobacterium. Next base: position 39,184 of record NZ_JAUYZI010000014.1, on the reverse strand, counting down.
GGCGAGGCCCGGGCGGCGGTCGCCACCAAGGTGCGCCTGCGCCCGGAGGATCTGGCCGGCGGCGTCGCGGCGGCGATCCGCGCGAGTCTCGACGCCAGCCTGCGCCGGCTGGGTCGCGAGAGCGTCGACCTGTTCCAGCTCCACAACCGGGTCGGCCCCGAGGATGCCGGGGACGCGCTGGGCGTGGAGCGGATCCTCGGCGACGTGATCCCGGCCTTCGAGGCGCTCCGGCGGGCGGGCAAGGTGCGGGCGCTGGGCTTCACCGCCCTGGGGGACGCCGCCGCGATCGAGCGCCTCGCCGCGGCGGGGGTGTTCGCCAGCGCGCAGGTGCCCTTCAACCTGCTCAATCCCTCCGCCGCGGGGGACGGGCAGGGGCAAGGACGAGGGGAATCGGCGCGGCTGCTGCGGCCGGGCACGTCCCTCGGCACGATCGGCATCCGGATCCTCGCGGGCGGGGCGCTCGGCGGCGCCGAGACCCGGCACGCGCTGGCCGCGCCGGTCGTGGCCCCGGTCGGCGGGGGGCCGGGCACCGCCCGCGACTACCCGGCGGACCTTCGGGCGGCGGCACGCTTCCAGACGCTCGTCGCGGCGGGGGCGGCGCGCAGCCCGGCGGCGCTGGCGATCCGCTACGGCCTGGCGGCACCGCTCGACACGGTCGCGGTCGGCTTCTCCAGCCTCGACCAGCTCGACGCGGCGCTGGAGGCGGCCGCCGACGGGCCCCTGGCGGCGGATGTGCTGGCGGAAATCGGCCGGATCCAGGCGGACCCGGCCTGAAGGTGGACGCGGCGGGACGAGATCTCCGCCGGTCCGATGGAGCGGACGCCATGGCGCCATCCGAGACCGCGGCAGCCTCGAAATTCGATGCGCGCGCCGCGGAATACGCCGAGCAGAGCCGGATCGCGCTCGCCGGCTACGACGCCTGCCACGAGCTGTCCGCCTGCCTCCTGGCCGCGCGGCTCGGCCGGGGCAGCCGCGCCCGTCTGCTCGTCGCGGGGGCCGGGGGCACCGGGCAGGAGATCCTGACGACCGCCCGCCTCGCGCCGCACTGGCGCTACACGGCCGTGGACCCGTCGCGGCCCATGCTCGACGGCGCGCGGGCGAGCGTGGCCGTCGCCGGCCTCGACGCCCGGGTGGATTTCCGCGCCGGGCGTGTCGAGGATCTCCCCGCGGGCGCGCGCTTCGACGCTGCGACGCTGATCGGCGTGCTGCACCACCTGCCGGGAGATGACGCGAAGCGGGCGATCCTGGCGGCGCTCGCGGCGCGCCTCGAACCGGGCGCGCCGCTGGTCCTCGCCGGCAACCGCAGCACCTACGCGAGCCGCCCGCTGTTCCTCTCGGCCTGGGCCGAGCGCTGGCGCCTGCACGGGGCGGACGACGCGGAGGTGGCGGTGAAGCTCGGCAGGATCCTCGACGCCGCGGAGCCGCCCGCATCCGACGCCGCCGTCTTGGACCTGCTCCACGGCGCGGGGTTCGTCGCGGCCGAGATGTTCTTCTCCAGCCTGTTCTGGGGCGCCTGGATCGCGACGCGCGCGGCCTGAGCCCCGATCCCCCCTCCTGCCCGCGGAGCCGAGACCATGGAGATGAGCCGAGACGCGATGATGCGCTTTGCCGCCGCATGGATCGCGAACTGGAACCGGCGCGACGTCGAGGCCGTGCTCGGGCATTTCGCCGACGACGCCACGTTCGTCAGCCCGGTGGCCCGCGACGTGGTCGGGGAAGCCGTCCTCACCGGCAAGGAGGGGATCGGGGCCTACTGGCGCGCCGCGCTCGATCGGATCCCCAGCCTGCGCTTCACCCTCGATCACGCGACGTGGGACGACGCGCGGCGCGAACTCACGGTGATCTACGTCGCCGAGCGCGACGGCCGCCGTCGGCGGGCCTGCGAGATCATGACCTTCGATGCCGCCGGGCGGCAGGTCCGGGGCGAGGCGTTCTACGGCGCGGACCTCTGATCGGCGCCCGGCCGGGCGCCGTCATCGCGCGACTGCGAATCCCGGTTTCGAAAGATTGAGATCTTTCGCGGGTCCAGGGCGGAGCCCTGGCGAACGTCTTAGGGCTCTGCCCTGAGCACCCGCCGAAGGGCTCGCCCTTCGAAAACCCGGTATCGCCGACAAGCAGACGCTCAGTGGTTCTGCATGCCCCAGCGCTGGATGGTGCGCGCCTCGATGGTGCTGAAGATCAGGTTCTCGACGACGAGGCCGATCAGGATGACGGTCAGCAGGCCGGCGAACACGTTCGGGATGTCGAGCATGTTCTTGTTCTCGAAGATGAACCAGCCCAGCCCGCCCGAGCCCGAGGAGACGCCGAACACCAGCTCGGCGGCGATCAGGGTGCGCCACGCGAAGGCCCAGCCGATCTTCAGGCCGGTGAGGATCGACGGGAAGGCCGCCGGGATCAGGATCTTGCGGATCAGCCCGAAGCCCGACAGCCCATAGTTGCGCCCCACCATCTTCAGGGTGCGGCTCACCGACAGGAAGCCGGAATGGGTGTTGAGCGCGATCGCCCAGGTCACCGAGTGGACGAGGACGAACACGAGGCTACCGTTGCCGAGCCCGAACCAGATCAGCGCCAGCGGCAGCAGCGCGATGGCCGGCAGCGGGTTGAACATCGAGGTCAGCGTCTCGAGGAAGTCGGTGCCGATCCGCGAGGCGATGGCCAGCGCGGTCAGCAGCGTCGCCAGCGCCACGCCCGCGACGTAGCCCATCAGCAGCACCTTCAGCGAGCCCCAGGCCCGGGCCGGCAGCGTGCCGTCGGCCATGCCGCGGGCGAAGGCCTCCACCGTCGCCGTGAAGGTCGGGAACAGGAGCTCGTTGTCGAGGTAGCGCCCGTAGCCCTCCCAGATCAGGGCGAGCACCGCCAGGATGAGGAGCTTGCGCAGCCACGCTTGGTTGTAGAGCCGTTCGGCCAGCGACAGCGGCTTCTCCACCACCGTGGCGCCGTGGGCGGACCCGACCTCGCGGACGATCTCGGGGCGGTTCGGCAGGGTCAGGGCCGGACGCGCGGCCAGGGCGTGGACGTTAGACATTCTCCGCCTCCTTGATCTCCTCCGAGAACAGCATCGTCTGGATGCGGCTCTCGAGTTGCAGCGCCGCCTCGGGGGAGCCGGCGCTGTTGAGTTCGGCCTTGACCTCGCCGGGGTGCGGCGAGAGCAGCAGGATGCGGGAGCCGATCTTGATCGCCTCCGGGATCGAGTGGGTGACGAACAGGACGGTGAAGCGCGTGCCCTCCCACAGGGACAGCAGCTCGTCCTGCATGCGCCGCCGGGTCAGGGCATCGAGCGCCGCGAACGGCTCGTCCATGAGCAGGATGTCCGGCTCCATCGCCATGCCGCGGGCGATGGCGACGCGCTGCTTCATGCCTCCCGAGAGGGTGTGGGGGTAGCTGTCGGCGAATTTCGTCAGGTTGACCTTGTCGATGTAGGACCGCGCCCGCTCCTCGGCCTCGCGGCCCGACAGGCGGCCGGAGGCTTCCAGCGCGAAGACCACGTTCTGCTTGACCGTCTTCCAGGGCAGGAGCTGGTCGAACTCCTGGAACACCATCATCCGGTCGGGTCCGGGCTCGGTGACGGTCTTGCCCTTCAGTCGGATGTCGCCCTCGGTCGGGGCCATGTAGCCGCCCACCGCCTTGAGCAGGGTCGACTTCCCGCAGCCGGACGGCCCGAGCAGCACGAAGCGGTCCCCGGGCCAGACCCGGAAGCTCACCCGGTAGGTGGCGGTGACGAGGTGCTGGGGCGTCTTGTAGCGCAGCGTGACGCCGTCGACCTCAAGCAGCGGCCTGTCATCTTCCATCGGTCGCCTCCTCCATGCGCGACGTCTGCGGTCGCTTCTTTTTCGGGATGGTACAGTCTTTCGGCGCCGGGGGAACGGGTCTCCCGGCGCCGGCCGTCCTAGACCCGTGCCCGACCGCGTTGCGATCGCGCGCGGGTCCAGGTCCTTGTTTTGACGCGCTCTCCGTCGCCGAACCGGCGTCCACTTCGGCGGAGAGCGCTCTAGCGCCCCGGCAACCCATGAACGATCGGGAAGAAATAGTCCTTCCAGTCCTTCGGCTCGGTCCGGATGGTCTTCATCTCGTGGAAGTGCCGGGCCTGGAGCATGATGCCGTAGGGCGTGGTCGAGAACACCGTGCCCGGCTCCTTCATCATCGCCACGAGCTGCTCCGGGGGCGTCTTCTCGTTGGTGGACGCGACGTAGTCCTTGGCCGCCTGGAGCGGGTCCTTGGCGATCGCGGCATTCGCCTCGTCGATGGCCGCGACGATCGCCGCGGCGAGCTTGGGGTTGCGGCTGAACCAGCCGGTGCGGGCGTAGAGGATCGCGTTGCTGACCGGCTCGCCGACCATCTCGTAGGAGTTGAGCACGGCGTGGATCGCCGGGTCCTGCAGCTCGCGCTGCTGGAAGGGCGGCAGCGAGAAGTGGCTGTTGACCTCGTTGTGCGGGCTCGACAGGGCGGCGATCGCGTCCGGGTGGCCGAGCTGCACGGTGAGCGGGTCGAGGCGGGTGGCCTCGCCGGGCCCGAACGTCTTCTTGGCGGCGATCTGGAGGAGGACCGCCTGCGAGGACACCTTCACGCTCGGCAGGGCGATCTTGTCCTTGGACGTGAAGTCCTTGAGCGTCTTCACGTCGGGATTGCGGGTCAGGAGCAGCATCGGCGTCGCGCCGACGCCGGTCAGGCCCTTCACGTCGCCGCGGGTGCGGTCGTTCATCAGCAGCATGTTGGTCGAGCCGCTGTCGACGATGTCGAGGTTGCCCGACAGGAGCGCGTCGTTGCCGGCGGCGCCGCTCGTCAGGTTCATCCACTCGACGGTGACGTCGCCGAGGCCCGCCGCCTTGGCGTGCTTCTCGATCAGCCCGTGCCGCTCGGCCAGCACCATCGGCAGGTAGACGAAGCCCGGCTGGCGGCTGATCCGCACCCGGGCGTCGTCCGCCCGGGCGGCCGGGGCGGCGGCCGCGAGCGCGGCGAGCGCGATCCCCAAGCCCCCGAGCCAGCCCCGTGCCTTACGCGATACCCTCATGCCCTCGACTCCTCCCACGCGTCCGGCCTCTTCACGGGCCGGGTCCCATCAAACACGAACGTCAGGCGGCCGGCGCCAATCCGCTGGCCCGGTAGGCCGCCGCCGCCGCCGGCGTCGTCAGTCCGGCCAGGAACGCCGCCGCCGCGGCGCCGCGGCCGCGCATCGGCGCCGCCCAGAACACCGTCTCCTCCTGCACGGGGTCGGGGAACGGACCGACCACCGCGATGCCCGGCACCACCATCAGCTCGCTGATCTGCTGGACGGCGAGGTCGGCCTCGCCCGAGACCAGTTTCTCCGCGGTGAAGCCCTGCGGGATGATCGTGGCGCGGGCGTTGACCGCCTCTTCGATGCCGAGCCGCGGCAGCAGGCCGGCGAACCAGATCCCGCTGGCGCCGGTGCGGGAATAGGCCACCGAGCGTGCCCCCGTGAGCGCGGCTTTCAGCGCCTCCACCGTGCCGATCTCCGGATGGGGCGCGCCGGCGCGCACGGCGATCCCGTAGCGCGAGCGCGCCACCGCCACGCGGGCGTCCGCTTCGACGAGCCCCTCGGCGACGAGGCGGTCCATCGCGTCGGCGAGCACCAGCACCGCGTCCGCCCGCTCGCCGGCCGCGATCTTCTGCATGATCACCGCGGTCGGCGCCCAGTCGACCGCGATGCGCCCGCCCGCCGCCTCGTAGGCCGGCACCACGTGCGCGTCGAAGGCGCCGCGCACCACCAGGGCGCACATCAGCCGCAGCGGCCCCTCGCCCGTCACGATCGGCCCCCGTCGCGGCTGTAGTCGATCGCGGTGAAGGCGCCGCCCTGGTAGCGCTCCACGATCCTGTCGTCGGTGGTGCGGTCTTCGAGGTGCGGGATGAACGGGTCGGCGCTGTCCTGCGGCGCCCAGCCGATGACGTCGCGGCCGTCGCGGCGCCACCACGTCATGCGGCTGTTGTTCGAGGTGGCCCAGATCACGGTCCGGCCCTCCGGCCCGAGATCGGACGCCAGCGTCGCGCGGGCGATCAGGCGGACGAGGTCTTCGGCCGAGAGCCAGGTCGCCAGCATCCGCGCGTCGGTGGGCTCCGGGAAGCAGGAGCCGATGCGCAGCACCACGCTCTCGACCCCGTGCTTGTCCCGGTAGAGCCGGCCCATCAGCTCGCCGTAGGCCTTCGACAGGCCGTAGAAGCCGTCCGGGGCGAGGGCGCAGTCGTCGTCGAGGACCTCCGCCCGCTCGCGGAAGCCGACCGCGTGGTTCGAGGAGGCGAACACCACCCGTGCGCCCTCGCGCCGGGCGGCCTCGTAGACGTGGTAGAGCCCGCGCAGGTTCGGGCCGATCACCGTCTCGAACGGCTGCTCCACCGAGACGCCGCCGAGATGCACGATCGTGCCGCAGCCTTCCGCCAGCCGCAGGATCATCGGCCCGTCCTCGAGGTCGGCGCGGGTGAAGCGCGCGCCCGCGGGGACGGGATCGGGGAAGGGCGCACGGTCGGTGAGCCACAGGCTCCAGCCGCGCGCGGCGAGCGCCCGGGCCAGGATCCGCCCGAGGGCGCCGGACGCCCCGGTCAGCAGCACGGGTCTGTTCGGGATCTCCTCGGCGCCCATCGATCTCTCCTCGCGCGGCGCTCCGCCGCCGTCAGGGTGTGGGAACGGACAGTGCCCGTCAGCTCCGCCGCGGGACGCGCCGCAGGTAGTCGGGGGTCAGCTCCGAGAGCCGGTTCACCCCCAGGAAGGCCATGTCGCGGTGGATCTCCTCCTTGAGGATCCGCATCGCGTGCGCCACCCCGTCGGCGCCGCCGAGCGCGGCCGCGAACATGAACGGGCGGCCGAGCAGGACGAAGTCGGCCCCGAGCGCCAAGGCCTTGATCACGTCGGTGCCGCGGCGGATGCCGCTGTCGACGATGAGCTTCAGGTCGCCCTTCCGCGCGGCGATCTCGGGCAGCACGTCCAGCGGCGCGATGGCGCCGTCGAGCTGGCGCCCGCCGTGGGTCGAGAGGATCACCCCGTCCGCCCCGCAGCCCCTCGCCAGCTCCACGTCCTCGGGCGAGAGCAGGCCCTTCACCAGCAGGGGCCCGTGCCAGCGCCGCCGGATCGCCTCCAGGTTCGTCCAGGAGAGGCGGTCGCGGTCGATGCTGTTGCGCACCGAGCCCTGCGACAGCATCGGCGGGCCCCGCGTCGCCTCGGTGTTCTCGAAATGCGGGGCGCCGTGCTTGAGGAAGGTGCGGGCCACCACGCCCAGCAGCCAGCGCGGATGGGTCGCGCTCTGCCACATCACCCGCGGGGTGATCCGCATCGGCATCGAGAAGCCGGTGCGGGTGTTGTGCTCGCGGTTGCCGAGCGTCGGCGTGTCGGCGGTGACCACGAAGGTGCGGTAGCCCGCCGCCGCCACCCGGTCGATCAGCCGGTCGATCCGGCGCTGGTCGCCGGGCAGGTAGGCTTGGTACCACGCGTCCGGGTTCTGGGCGTGCACGTCCTCCAGCCGGATCAGCGAGGAGGCGCTGAGGATCATCGGCACCTCCATCCGCCGGGCGGCCTCGGCCAGCACGAGGTCGCCGCGATAGGCGATGAAGGCGGCCCCGCCGAGCGGCCCGATCCCGAACGGCGCCGCGTAGGTCCGCCCGAACAGCTCCACCGCGGTGTCGCGGGCGGCGGTGTCGCGCATCATCCGCGGCAGGAAGGCGTAGTCGGCGTAGGCCGCGCGGCTGTGGCGCAGGGCGGCGCCGGTCTCGACCCCGCCGGCCACGTACTGGAAGATCATCGGCGGCAGCATCCGCCGGGCGTGGCGCTCGAAATCGTCGAGCGCCAGCAGGTCGCGGAAGCGGTAGGGCGTGGCCGCGGCGCTGCGCTTGAGGCTGGTGACGACGGCGCCGGGCGCCGCGATCCCCGGCGCGCCCGCGTCGGCGCGGCCCAGCGTCGGCGTCGCGCGCTCAGGGGCCGCGCGCTCCGGGGCCGAATCGGGACCTGCCGCGACGCCGGTCGCGGGACGGTCGAGCGTCGCCATCCACCCCTCCCCGAGGCCAGCGCCTGCTTCGGACCCGAAAAGTCCTTGCACGCTTGTTGAAAGCGCTTTCAGATAGCCGCGGCGGTCCGGCGGTGTCAACGTGCGGCCGCCGCGAATCCGGCAGGATGGTTCCGGCCGGGCGGTCTCTCGGGGTGGGCGACGGGATGGAGGCGGAGGCTTCGCAGGGGCAGGGGCGAGCGGAGGGGGAGGCGTCGGCGCAGGCGGCGCGCAACCCGGTGGCCCGGGACGTGGCCCGGCGGGCCGGCGTCTCCACCGCCACCGTGTCGCGGGTGCTCAACGGCTCGGCCGGGGTGCGGGCGGACAAGCGCGCGGCGGTGATGCGGGCGGCGCACGACCTCGGCTTCGTCGCCAACGGAGCGGCGCGCGCGCTCTCCACCCGCCGGTTCATGGCGGTGGGCGCGGTGGTGCCCAACATCGAGAACGAGGCGTTCGTGCGCCTCCTGTCGAGCTTCCAGGAGCGGCTGCGGCAGGCCGGCTACACGCTGGTGGCGGCGAACGCCGGCTACGACCTGGAGGACGAGCTGCGCGAGGCGACCTTCCTGCTGGAGCGCGGCCTCGACGGGCTGATGCTGGTGGGCGACATCCACCATCCCGACCTGCACGCGCGCATCGCTCGCCACGGCATCCCCGTGGTGCAGGCCTTCACCCTGTCGCGGGAGCACGCTTGCGTCGGCTTCGACAACGCCGCCTCGGCGGCCCGCGCCGCCGATTACCTGATGGATCTCGGCCACCGGCGGATCGGGGTGATCTCGGGCCTGCGCAAGGACAACGACCGCGGCGGCGCCCGCGTCCGCGGGGTCGCGGGGGCGCTCGCGGCCCGGGGCCTGCGGCTGGCGCCCGAGCACGACATCGAGATCTCCTACGGCATCGGCGGCGGCCGCGACGGCTTCCGCCAGATGCTGGCGGGGGGCCCGCCGCCGACCGCGATCATCTGCGGCACCGACCAGATCGCCTTCGGGGCGATGATCGAGGCCCGCGCCCGCGGCCTCGACGTGCCGGGCGACCTGTCGGTGCTCGGCCACAACGATTCCGACATCGCCGCCTTCCTGACCCCGGCCCTGACCACGGTGCGGATCCACTCGGCGGAGATCGGCCGGGCGGCGGGCGACCACCTCGTCGCCCGGATCACCGGTCGCCCGGCCCTGCGCCAGACGGAGATACCCGCCGAGTTGATCGTCCGCGCCAGCACCGCGCCGCCACGACGGACCGAGCCGTGATCCCGATGCGCTATTGTGCAGCCTGCCGCGATCGGGCACTCTGAAACCGCTTACAGAAATTCGACCCGGCCCGACCAGCGGCGAGAGAACGGCGAGACAGCAGCGAGACCCATGGCCCCCCGCATCGTCCTCCTCCACGCGACCCCGGTCGCGATGGCCCCGATCCAGGCCGCCTTCGCCGAGCTCTGGCCCGAGGCCGAGACCGTCAACCTCCTCGACGACGGTCTGTCGCTGGACCGGGCGCGGGAGCCCGGCGCGATCTCGGAGGGAATGATCGAGCGCTTCGTCCGGTTCGGCCGCTACGGCCACGACATGGGCGCCGACGGCATCCTGATCACCTGCTCGGCCTTCGGCCCGGCGATCGACCGGCTGAGCGCGGCGGTGCCCGTGCCGGTCCTGAAGCCCAACGAGGCGATGTTCCGGGAGGCCATCGCGCGGGGGCAGCGGATCGGCATGCTCGCGACCTTCGGGCCGTCGGTGGGCACGATGACCGACGAGTTCGAGGAATTCGTGGGCCAGGGGGATCGGCCGGCCACTCTGCGCACGCTGCTGGTCGACGACGCGATGGCCCGCCTGCGCGCGGGCGACGCGGAGACCCACAACCGGCTGGTGGCGGCCCGCGCGCCGGAACTCGGCGACTGCGACGCGATCATGCTCGCCCACTTCTCGACCTCGCGCGCCGCCGAGGCGGTGCGCGCGGCGGTCGGCGTGCCGGTGCTCACCGCGCCCCACGCCGCGGTCGCGCGGATGCGGGCGCTGGTGGCGGGGAGGGGGTAAGATGAGCGTGGAACCCCTCGATCTCGGCGCCTTCGCCGGCCGCCTCAGCGGCCATTGCGGCTTCCTGTTCACCGAGCTGCCGCTGTCCGAGCGCTTCGCGGCCGCCGCCAGGGCCGGCTTCACGGCGGTCGAGCACCCGAACCTGTTCGCCACCCCCGCCCGCGAGGTTGCCGGCTGGCTGGAGCGGGCCGGAATCCCGCTGGTGCAGACCGGCTTCCCGGCGGGCGACGCGTCCCGGGGCGAGAAGGGCTTCGCCGCCCTGCCGGACCGGGTGGCGCAGTACCGGGGCACGATCGAGCCGACGCTCGACTTCGTCGAGCAGCTCGGCTGCCGCATGGTCCACCCGATGGCCGGGGTGCGGCCCCCGGGCGTGCCCCGCGAGCGGCTGTGGGACACCTACCTCGAGAACCTCGCCTTCGCCGCCGACGCGGCGGCCAAGCGCGGCATGACGGTGATCGTCGAGCCGATCGGGCCGGGCTCGATCGCGGACTACGCGATCGACGATCCGGAGATGGCGGTGGAGGCGATCCGCGCGGTCGGCCGGGACAACGTCAAGCTCCTGTTCGACGCCTACCACTGCGTCTGCCTCGGCCACGACCCGGCAGCGCTGATCCGGGCGCACGCCCCGCTGATCGCCCACGTGCAGATCGCCGACGATCCCGGCCGGCACGAGCCGGGCACCGGCACCATCGCCTTCGCACCGATCTTCCGGGCGCTGGAAGAGGTCGGCTACGCCGGCCGCATCGGCTGCGAGTATCACCCGGCCGCCGCCACAGAGGCGGGCCTGGGCTGGATGCGGGCGGGCTGACGCCCCCGCCCGGCGGCGTCCGGGCTTCGACCGGGTGCGGCTGCACGGGTCGGGACGGAGCCCGGGACGGTCGCCGAGCCTCGCATGCCCGGTCGGCTGATCCGCGCGGGTTCCCGGGCGTGGAGCGTCCTGCCGGGGTCGCCGCGCGGCCCGTGAACTGCGCCCGCCGGACGGGCCCGGCGGTCCGGGTGGGACGCCCCCGAGAACCGGCATCACCCGCCGTCGAAGGCCCCCCCATCGCGCAGTGGGAACGGGGGCTCCCGGCCGTCGGCGACGCCGTCGGCAAGGCCCATGACGACCGATCGGCCCCCACTATCCCGACGCGACATCTCCGGAATCGGCGGCCCGACCGGCGCGCTCCGGTGCCTTGGGTTGTATATCCGTTTTATTAAACTTAAGCGATTGTGTGATCGAACAGCAACTGCCCCCGATACAGTCGATCATGCAAGCTTCGGTTGATTGAAGATCGAATATCAGCCGTGCGAAGGATTCTGCGACTGTTGACGCGGGGCAAGTACAGACGTGCCGACGGTTCGAGCCCGGAAAGCGGGCCAATCACAGGTATGCGCGGCGCGATCCGGATCAACCGGGCACGGCCGTACCACGGGTCTCGAAGTCTTGGAGAAATCGATGTCGCTCTTGAGGAGCTCGCTGCTCGGTTCGGCCGCCGCCTTCGCCGCGGTCGGAGCAGCCCACGCCGCCGACCTGCCCGTCAAGAAGGCGGTGCCGATCGAGTACGTCCGCATCTGCACCGCCTACGGCGCCGGCTTCTTCTACATCCCCGGTACCGACACCTGCATCCGCCTCTCCGGCCGCGCCCGGTTCGAGGGCGGCTACCAGACCAACTACACCCGGCAGTTCGGCCAGGGCGGCGACACCGCCGGCTACCGCGGCCTCGCCCGCATCAACGTCGATGCCCGCACCCAGACCGGCTACGGCACTCTGCGCGCCTTCCTGCGCGTCGAGGTCGCCTCCCGCACCGGCGGCCCGTACGGCGGCGGCACGTCCGGCACTCAGCAGCGCATCGCGCAGGCCTTCCCGGGCCTCGGCGTCGACCAGTTCGGCCGCGCCCAGCAATACGTGAACGCCGACAAGGCGTTCGTGCAGTTCGCCGGCTTCACCGCCGGCCGCGCGTCCTCGTTCTTCGACTTCTACGCCCACGACTTCGAGTTCACCGCCGCCACCGCCGGCTCGGACATGGCCTCGACCAATCTGCTGGCCTACACCGCCACGCTGGGCAACGGCTTCTCCGCCACGCTCTCGGTCGAAGACCCGGTCTTCCGCCGCAGCGGCATCTTCTCGCCGACCGTGAACGCCGCGGGCGTGGCCACGAACGCCGCGGTCGCCAACTTCGGCCTGTTGAACTCGCCGATCCCGGTGGTGATCGGCTACAACGGCGCTGCGCCGAGCCGCTACAGCTTCGTCGACGGGATCGAGAAGAGCCGCCTGCCCGACTTCGTCGGCGCCCTGCGCTACGACAGCGCCTGGGGCTCGGCCCAGCTCTCGGCCGCGTCACACGAGCTGAACGCGAACAACGTCCAGAACGGCGCCGGCACCGGCACCGGCAGCAACATCAGCATCCCCCACACCCGTACGCAGTACGGCTGGGCGGTGCAGGGCGGCCTGAAGGTGAACATGCCGTTCATCGCCCCGGGCGACACCTTCTACCTCCAGGCGGCCTACGGCGAGGGCGCGCAGCTCTACACCGGCTACTCCTCGTACTCGGGCAACTATATCCAGAACTCCGCGACGATCCAGGGCCAGAAGTTCTCGCAATACTTCTCGGACGCGACGATCAACCCGATCACCGGTCAGTTGCAGCTCTCCAACAGCTTCACGGTGTCGGCGGCCTACCTGCACTACTGGTCGCCGGCGTGGCGCTCGGCGTTCTTCGCCAGCTACGGCGAGATGGATTTCGGGCGTGGGGCTCGTGCGGCCCAGGGCGCGATCTTCAACGTCGTCAACACCATCAGCCCGGCCATCGGCTTCGGTGTGAACACTGTCGGCGCACCCGGCACGCGGTTCTTCCAGCTCAGTCAGGCTCTGCGCGACACCTACCAGATCGTGGCGGGCGCCAACCTGATCTGGTCGCCGGTCAAGGATCTCGATATCGGCGTGGAGGGTCTCTACACCCAGATCGGCATGCAGCGCGGCCGCGTGATCGACGCCGACAAGGACCCGACCGCCTACAGCCGCGTCGCCGCGATCAACGCGGGCGGCTTCGTGCGCACCGCCACGAACGACGGCGTCCAGCAGATCCGCATCCGCGTCCAGCGCGACTTCTGATCACCCGATCGGGGCCGGTTTCTCCAAAGCCCGGCCCTGATATCCCCCGTGCAAGAGGGATTCACACTGAACCCGGCCTCGAGGCCGGGTCTTTTTTTGGGCTGAATCGGAGCCCGCAGCGGGCGCCGGGCCCTACGCCGCCGCGGCGAGCGGGGCGGGGGCGTCCATGGCGCGCAGGTAGACCTCCAGCAGGGTCTCCTGCTCGTCGCGCGCGTCCTTGTCCTGCTTGCGGATCTTCAGGATCTCACGCAGCACCTTCACGTCGAGCCCCTCGCCCTTGGCCTCGGCGAAGACCTCCTTCTTGGCCTCCATCAGGTCCTTGATCTCCTCCTCCAGCCGCTCGACGCGCTCGACGATCGAGCGGATGCGGTCCCCCGCGACGGCGGCGGTGTCGGTCAGGTCGGTCATGCTGCAGCTCCGGTGACGGGGCGGCACCCTCGCGGCCCCTGGTAAGCGGAGGCTTAACGGCGCCGCGGGCGCCCCCCATCGGCCCGCGTCCGGGATCATCCCGGGGCGGTCGCCGGAACATCCTCGCGGGGACATCGTGGAACGCCGGCCGGCCCCGGCAGGACCCCGTCAGGAAAACGTCACCCTTTGGCCCCGCGGCCGCTCGCTTCGTCCCCGCACAGGGGGCCGAGCCCCGTGCGGCGCCGTGAGCGGCCGCGGCCGGGTTTACCGAGCACCCGAACGTCGCCCCAGATTCCAAATCGCAGGACCATGTCCCTCCGCGCCCGCTTCCTCCCGGCCTGCCTGCTCGCCGTCCTCCTCGCCGCCCTGATCCGCGCTCCGGATCCGGCGGCGGCCGGCGAAACCGCCGCCGCCCGGCGGTGGCTCTCCACCGTGGTCACGCGGATCGGGGAGGCCGACCGTCCGACGGGCGCCGCCGGATCCGGAACGCGGACCAGGGCGGGGACGGTGGAGATCCGGATCCGCATCGCCCGGGACGGGTCGGTGATCGACGCGCAGGTCGAGCGGAGTTCGGGCTCGGCCGCGCGCGACGCGGGCGCGCTCGCCGCGATCCGGAAGGCTGGTCCGTTCCCGTCGCCGCCAGCCGAGCTGCTGATGGCGGACGGCACGACGGAGCTGAGCTTCCCCCTCGAACGCCCCGGCGGCCGCTGACCCGGCGCAGGCGTCACGCCGCGCAGGAGCCGGCAGAGTCGTGCCGGCCAGGAAGATGCGGCTGAGAAGATCCGGAGAAGACTTGGCGGAAGCGGATGGGAATCGAACCCACCGTACGCTGTTGGCGTACCGCTGGTTTTGAAGACCAGGAGGGCCACCAGACCCCGTTCGCCTCCGCCGATCCGGGTACGCGGCCGCTTTCCCCCGGTCAAGGCCGCATCGGGGACGCGAGGCCGCGGCGAATCTGCCCGCACGGGCTGTACCGCCGCCGGATTCGTATTAATTCCGCCACACTGTTGTGGCCCTGCACCACCGATGCCGTTCCTGCGACGCTCCCGGACCGCGGACGCCCCGCCGCCGCCCCTCGAGGGGCCCGCGCCGCTGGAGGAATCCCTGCGGCCGGGCCCGCGCGGGCCCGGCTGGATCGGCGCGGCCGTGGTGATCACGGCGCTGGTCTCGGCGATCGCCACCTTCCTGATCCTGGCCGGCGTCATCCGCGTGACGCCGACGCCGACCTACGGCGTCGCCCTGCTGGCCCTCAACGTCGCCCTGGTGCTCGGGCTGGCGGTGATCATCGCCTGGGAGGCGCGGGTCTTCCTGCACGCCCGCCGGGCCAACGCCGCGGTGGCCCGCCTGCACTCGCGCATCGTCGGCCTGTTCTCGCTGATCGCGATCCTGCCCACCATCCTGCTCGCGGTGGTGGCCTCCGTGACGATCGACCGCGGCCTGTCGCTGGGCTTCACCGACCGGGTGCGCGACGTGGTGCTGAAGTCGGTGGAGGTCGCCGACGCCTACCAGGAGAACCAGTGCCAGTCGCTCGCCCGGGAGATCCGCATCCTGGCCGACGACCTCACCCGGGCGCGGCCGAACTTCGACGTGAACCGCGGCTGGTTCGAGACCTTCCTCACCACCCGGGCGAGCAACCTCGGCCTGCCGGTGGCGCAGATCATGCGCGGCCCCACCGACGTGGTGGCGCGGGCCAATATCGACATCCTGAAGCAGACCCGCTTGCCGTCGGCGGCCGCCTTCGAGGACGCGGCCAAATCGAGCGATCCGATCTGCCTGCTGCCCACCGAGGGCCGGGTCTTCGCCGCGCTCCTGCGCATGCCCGCCTACGACGACGCGGTGCTGATGGTGCAGCGGGAGGTGAGCCAGCTCGCCATCGAGTTCCCCGGCGTGTCGCGCGCGGCCGCGGCCGAGTACCTGACCTACGATTCGCTGCGCCGCTCGATCCAGATCACCTTCGCCCTGGTCTTCGTGCTGATCGCGCTGATCGCGCTGCTCTCGGCGGTGTGGTTCGGGCTCAACTTCGCCAACCGCTTCGTCGCGCCGATCCGCCGCCTGATCAACGCCGCCGATCAGGTGGCGTCGGGCAACTTCTACGCGCAGGTGCCGACCCGCAAGACCAGCGGCGACCTCGCGAGCCTCGGCGAATCGTTCAACAAGATGACCCAGGAGCTGCGCCGCCAGCACGCCGGCCTGATCGCCGCCAACGATCTGATCGACGCCCGCCGCCGCTTCACCGAGGCGGTGCTGTCGGGGGTGTCGCCGGGGGTGATCGGCCTCGACGCGGCGGGCTTCGTCACCATCGCCAACCCGGCCGCCGAGCGGATTCTGGACTTGGCGAGCGATCGGCTCGTCGGCCAGCCGCTCGCCCGCGCCGTGCCGGAACTGGCGCCCGTGCTCGCCGAGGGCGAGGCGCGCCAGCGCGCGATCCAGCAGCAGATCCAGCTCACCCGGACCCGGGGCGAGTCGAAGAGCGAGCGCACCGTGACGGTGCGGGTGACCGGGGAGCAGGCGCCGGGCGGGGCCCGCGGCTCGGTGGTGACGCTCGACGACATCACCGACCTCGTCCAGGCCCAGCGCACCTCCGCCTGGGGCGACGTCGCCCGCCGCATCGCCCACGAGATCAAGAACCCGCTCACCCCGATCCAGCTCTCGGCCGAGCGCATCCGGCGCAAGTACGGCAAGGTCATCACAACCGACCGCGAGGTGTTCGACCAGTGCACGGCGACGATCGTGCGCCAGGTCGACGAGATCAAGCGCATGGTCGACGAGTTCTCGGCCTTCGCGCGGATGCCCAAGCCGGCGATCGCCCCCAACGACCTGACCGAGATCGCCAAGCAGAATCTCTTCATGATCCGCGTCGCGCACCCCGATATCGATTTCGCCTTCTCGGCCCAGGGGGGTGCGGACAAGTCGGAAAAGATCGTGGCGGCCTTCGACATCCGGCTGCTCAGCCAAGTGATCACCAACATCCTCAAGAACGCCGTCGAGGCGGTGGTCGAGGTGCCGCCGGAGACCCTGGGCAAGGGCCGGATCGCCCTCGACCTCGCCGTGGACGACGGCTTCGCGGTGATCACCGTGACCGACAACGGCAAGGGCTTCCCGGCGGAGGGACGCCAGCGGCTGCTGGAGCCCTACATGACCACCCGCGACGGTGGCACGGGCCTCGGGCTTGCCATCGTCAGCAAGGTGCTTGAGGAGCACGGCGGCGGGATCGAGCTGAACGACAACCCCGCCGGCCGCGGCGGGCAGGTGCGGATGCGCGTGCCCCGCGAGGCCGGCCCCGCCCAGCCGGCCGCGGGCGGGGGAGACGCGGGCGCCCCGCCCCCCGGCCAGACGCCCCCCCGGGCGACCGACAGGACAGAGGAGGCGGGCGCGGTGCCGACGCCCCGGATCGCGGAGATGCAGGCATGAGCGCCGATATCCTGATCGTCGACGACGAGGCCGACATCCGCGATCTCGTGGCGGGGATCCTCGACGACGAGGGCCACCGCTGCCGCACCGCGGGCGGCTCCGACGAGGCGCTGGCCGCGATCGAATCGCGCCGCCCGCACCTCGTCTTCCTCGACATCTGGCTGCAAGGCTCGCGCCTCGACGGCCTCCAGGTGCTCGACCTGATCAAGGCGGCCCACCCGGACCTGCCGGTGGTGATGATCTCGGGCCACGGCAACATCGAGACCGCGGTCTCGGCGATCAAGGCGGGCGCCTACGACTTCATCGAGAAGCCGTTCAAGGCCGACCGGCTGATCCTCGTGGCCGAGCGGGCGCTGGAGGCCTCCCGCCTCAAGCGCGAGGTGCGCGAGCTGAAGGCGCGCTCGGGGCAGGCCAACCGCATCGTCGGCGCCTCGCTCGCGGTCAACCAGCTCCGCCAGACGATCGAGCGCGTGGCGCCGACCAACGCGCGGGTGATGATCACCGGGGCGCTCGGCTCCGGCAAGGAACTCGCCGCGCGCGGGCTCCACAAGGCGTCGGCGCGGGCGAGCGGCCCGTTCGTGCTGCTCAACGCCGCCGCCATCCTGCCCGAGACGATGGAGGCCGAGCTGTTCGGCGTCGAGGGCGAGAACGGCCGCCGGGTCGGCGCCCTGGAGGAGGCCCACGGCGGCACCCTCTACCTCGACGAGGTGGCCGACATGCCGCGGGAGACGCAAGGACGGATCCTGCGCGTCCTCGTCGACCAGAACTTCCAGCGGGTCGGCGGCACCACGCGGGTGCACGTCGACGTGCGGATCATCTCCTCCTCGTCGCGCGACCTTCAGGAGGAGATCGCCGCCGGCCGCTTCCGCGAGGACCTGTTCCACCGCCTCTCGGTGGTGCCGATCCGGGTGCCGGCCCTGTCCGAGCGCCGCGAGGACGTGCCGGAGCTGATCCAGTTCTTCATGGACAACATCTCGTCTCAGACCGGCCTGCCGAAGCGGGTGATCGCCGAGGACGCGATGGCGGTGCTCCAGTCGCACAATTGGCCGGGCAACGTCCGCCAGCTCAAGAACAACGTCGAGCGGCTGATGATCCTGACCCAGGCCGACCCGGACCAGGAGGTCACCTCCGAGATGCTGCCCTCGGAGATCGGTGCGCTGGTGCCGACCACGCCGGCGGGGGCGGGGGGCGAGAAGCTGATGAGCCTCGCGCTGCGCGAGGCCCGCGAGATCTTCGAGCGCGAGTACCTCGTGGCGCAGATCGCCCGCTTTTCCGGCAACATCTCCCGCACCGCCGAGTTCATCGGCATGGAGCGCTCGGCGCTGCACCGGAAGCTGAAGTCGCTCGGCATTGGCCCCTGATCGGGCCGGGGCCGGGGCGGGGGTTCCGGCCTGCCCGCCTTCGCATCTGCGAGACCCACGGCGCGGCCTCCCGCCCGAGCGGGCGGATTCGCTGAGAGTGGCGCCCATCCGTCACGCCCCGGCCGGCTCGGACCTTGCGTCTTCCAGAGAGTTGAACACGTAATACGGACCGTCCGCCGCCCGGCGGAGAGGCGTGCGGCGGCGGATCCTCCGGCCGGCACGCGTCGGACCCGTCGAGACAACAACAAGACCGGAGAAGGACAAGAATGGCCGGCGAGCGCGCACAGAATCTGCAGGACACGTTCCTCAACCACGTCCGCAAGAACAAGATTCCGCTGACGATCTTCCTCGTCAACGGCGTGAAGCTTCAGGGCGTCGTGACGTGGTTCGACAACTTCTGCGTCTTGTTGCGGCGCGACGGACACTCGCAGCTCGTCTACAAGCACGCGATCTCGACGATCATGCCCGGGCACCCCGTGCAACTGTTCGAGCCGGACGAGACCCCCGAGAAGGCGTGAGACCGGCGTCCGCGCCGCGCGGGATCGGTGCCGGGCCACCCGAGAACCGGCCATCGCAGGGCCGGCCATCTTGGCCCGGGCCGCGGCGATCCCCATACCAGGGTCTCGACCCTCTCGAACCGACCCGCCGGCCGGCCCGGCGGCACGCAGGCTGAATGACCGAACCGTTGACCGCGGGCGAGGCCCGGCTCCAGGCGCAGGCCGCGCCCGAGGGCGAGATCGCCGCCGCCACCCACACCCTCGTGGTCGGGCCCTACCTCGTGCGGGGCGCCGGGGGCGGGCAGGGGGCGCCGTCGCGCGCGGTCGAGGCGCGCCTCGACGAGGCGACGGGGCTCGCCGCCGCGATCGAGCTCGACGTGGTCGAGAGCCTCACCGTGACTCTCCAGCGCATCCGCCCGGCGACCTATCTCGGCACCGGCCGCGTCGAGGAGATCGCCGGCCTCGTCCGCGCCCGCGAGATCGGCCTCGTGGTGATGGACTGCGCCCTGTCGCCGGTGCAGCAGCGCAACCTGGAGAAGGCCTGGGGCGCCAAGGTCATCGACCGCACCGGCCTGATCCTCGAGATCTTCGGGCGCCGCGCCTCCACGCGCGAGGGCACGCTCCAGGTGGAGCACGCCCATCTCGCCTACCAGAAGAGCCGGCTGGTGCGGTCCTGGACCCACCTGGAGCGCCAGCGCGGCGGCTTCGGCTTCCTCGGCGGCCCCGGAGAGACCCAGATCGAGGCCGACCGGCGGATGATCCAGGAGCGGATGACCCGGATCGAGCGCGACCTCGACGCGGTCGTGCGCACCCGCGGCCTGCACCGGCAGAGCCGGCGCCGCGTGCCCTACCCGATCGTCGCGCTCGTGGGTTACACGAACGCCGGCAAGTCCAGCCTGTTCAACGCGCTCACGCGCGCCGAGGTGACGGCCAAGGACATGCTGTTCGCCACCCTCGACCCGACGGCGCGGGCCACCAAGCTTCCCCACGGCGAGACGGTGATCCTGTCCGACACGGTGGGCTTCATCTCCGACCTGCCGACCCCGCTGATCGCCGCCTTCCGCGCCACGCTGGAGGACGCGATCGAGGCCGACGTGCTGCTGCACGTGCGCGACGTGAGCCATGGCGACACTGAGGCCCAGGCCGAGGACGTGGGGGTGGTGCTGCGCGAGCTCGGCATCGAGACCGCGGACGGGCGCCTGATCGAGGTCTGGAACAAGGCCGATCTCCTCGACGAGGCGGAGCGCACCCGGCTCCTGAACCTCAGCGGGCAGGCGCGGACCCGGGCCGACCGGGACAGCGACGCGCCGGTGCTCGTCTCGGCGCTGACCGGGGAGGGGCTGGCGACGCTGGCGGCCCGGATCGAGGCCCGGATCGCCCGGGGCCGGACGAGCTTCGCGGTGACCCTGCCCCCCGAGGACGGGGCATCGCTGAACTGGCTCTACGAGAACGCCGAGATCCTCGACCGGCGCTCGGAAGGCGACGGCACCCTGCATCTCGCCGTGCGGATCGCGCCCGAGAAGGAGCCGCGCTTCCTCAACCGCTTCGGCGCGGCCCGCCGCCTCGGCCGGGCCGGATGACGACGGCGTCCGGCGGGGTCGGCGCCGGCGGGCGCGGCCCCGCCCCCGCGGGGGCGGACGCGCGGCGGGACGGCGACGACGCGGTGCTGCGGGCGATGCAGGCGGGCGGCGGCACGCGGCTGCTCGCCCTGCGCGTGGTGATCGTGCTCGTGCTGCTGATGGCGGCGCAGGCCTATGACGGGTCCCTGCACGCCCTGAGCCACTGGTTCATCCTCGTCCTCTACGGCCTCGGCTCGATCGGGTTCGGGCTGGCGGAGCGGCGCGGCGGTCCCCTGGCGGAGGTGTTCGCCTGGGCGGGCACCGTGCTCAACGCGGTTCTGGCCGTCTACGTCATCGTCGAGCACATGCTGGCCGGCGGCGGCACGGAGGCGGGCGCCGACGCGGTGAGCCGCCTGCCGGCCTTCCTGCTGCTGCTCCAGACCGGGCTGACGATGCGGGCGGGCCACACGCTCGTGTTCTGCGCCATCGTGACGGCGAGCTGGGTGACCGCCTTCGTCCTCGGGCAGGTCAATCCGGGCCTGTTCCCGGGCCCCGACACCCACCCGACCGCACAGGCGGTCGGGCTCGCGACCTTCGTCGCGACGGGCCTCCTCGTGCTCGACGGGATGACGCGCCTGCGCGGGGCGGTCGGCCGGGCGCTGCGGGTCGAGCAGGAGCGGGCGGTGCTGGCCCGCTTCCTGCCCGCCGCGGTCGCCCGCGACCTCGCCAGCGACGAGGGCCGCGGCATGCGCCGCCGCCACGCCTGCCTGATGGTGCTCGACATCCGCGGCTTCTCGGCGCTCAGCCGCGAGCACCCGCCCGAGGCGATGGTGGCGGCGCTGCTGGCGGTGCGGGCGGCGGCGCAGGCGGCGGTCGCCGAGCATGGCGGCCTCGTCGACAAGTACGTGGGCGACGCGGTGCTGGTGCAGTTCGTGGTGGGCACGCCCGACGCGCAGGCCCGGGCGGCGCTCGGCTGCGCCGCGGCGATCCGCGCCCGGATCGCCGCGCTGAACGCCCGCCGGATGATCGAGGGCGCGTTCACCATCCGCGCGGTCGTGGCGCTGCACGCGGGCAGCGTCCTGGTCGGCGTCTTCGACGACGGGGTGCGGGCGGAGTACACGGTGCTCGGGCCCGCCATGAACGCCCTGTCGCGCCTCGAAGCCCGCGCCAAGGCGGCCGATCTCGAGATCGCCGCCTCGGACGATGTCCTCGACCTCCTGGGCGGCCGGCTGCCGGAGGGCGTCTCCGCCACCCGCGTCGGCGCCCCCGCGGACGGGCAGCCGACGCTCTACGCGATCGGGACGGGGGCCGAGCGCGCGGCGCGCGTGAGTTGGCGCGCCTGACGGAAACGGGCGCGGACCTGACCTGCACAAGTGGGAGTTGTGAAAGCGTAGCGGCTGCGTCGGCACGCCGGATGTCAGTGCCGTTAGGCGCCCTTAACTACGGGCCAGACTACCCGGACCGTGTCAGACTTCCAGGTTGCGCGGGGCGCCGAACCGTAGCAGTATCCGCTCGTTCCGATGCTGCGGCGCTGGTCCGCGGAAAGGTTTGAGATCATGAAAAAGCTTGCCCTCGGCGCGATGCTCGCCCTCGGTCTGGCGCTGACCGCCGCCCCGACCCCCGGCCACGCCGCGGGTGCCGGCCTCGACCGCAACGCCGAGGCCATGGGCAACGGCCGCACCGGCGGCATGCACCGCGGCGCCGTGTCCACCTCGCGGCAGGCGATGGGGCGCGGCCACCACCGGCACCATCGCCGTCATCACCGCCGCTCCCGCTGAGCGCGGCCGGGTCGCCGAGAGCAACTTCGCTTCGATCGGCCGCCGGGGACATCCGATGATGTCCCCGGCGGCCCGAGTCTGTTACGCCCCCGCGGACGGTGACGCGGCGGGGGCACGATGATCAGGCGGCGATTGGGGCGGCTCGCCCTCGGGGTGCTGGCGGCGCTCGCCGCCGGGCCGGCGCGGGCGCAGGGGAAGCCGCCCCTGGTCTTCACCGGCATCCCCGATCAGGACGAGAGCCGCCTCGTCGAGCGCTTCGGCAAGGTCGCGCGCTACCTCGAGGACAAGCTCGGCGTGCCGGTGCGCTACGTGCCGGTGAAGAGCTACCCGGCGGCGGTCACCGCCTTCACCAACGGGCAAGTGCAGCTCGCGTGGTTCGGCGGCTTCACCGGCGTGCAGGCGCGCCGGGCGGTGCCGGGCTCGCACGCCATCGCCCAGGGCGCCGAGGACGCGGCGTTCAAGACCTACGTCATCGCCAACAGCGCCACCGGCCTGAAGCCGGGCAAGGACTTCCCGAAGACCGTCGCGGGCCAGACCTTCACCTTCGGCGCCCGCGCCTCGACCTCGGGGCGGCTGATGCCCGAGTACTTCATCCGGCAGGCCTTCCCGGGCAGGACCCCGGAGCAGGTCTTCGCCCGTGTCGGCTTCTCGGGCGACCACACCCGCACGATCCAGCTCGTGCAATCGGGCGCCTACGCCGTCGGCGCCGTCGACTACTCGGTCTGGGACCTCGACACCAAGGCCGGCAAGGTCGACCCCAAGGCGGTCTCCGTGATCTGGGAGAGCCCGCCCTTCCCGGACTACCAGTGGACGGTCCGCGCCGACGTGGACAAGACCTACGGCGCCGGCTTCACCGACAGGCTCCGGGACGCCCTCGTGGGCATCGCCGACCCGGCGATCCTGGAGCCGTTCGGGCGGACGCGCTTCATCCCCGTCACCGACGCCGCCTACGAGCCCCTCGTCGAGGTCGGCCGCGCGACCGGCCTCCTGGACTGAGGCCGTGGCCGAGCCGGCGATCGCCCTGGAGAACGCCTCGGCGGCCTACGGGGACCGCACGATCCTGTCCGGCATCGACCTGACGGTGCGGGCGGGCGAGCGCGTGGCGCTGATGGGCCGCTCGGGGGCCGGCAAGTCGACCCTGATCGGGTTGATCCAGGCGCGGGCGCCGGAACGGGTGGCGCTGGTCCCGCAGGCCGCCGCCCTGGTGCGGCCGCTCTCCGTGTTCCACAACGTCTACATGGGCCGCCTCGACCGGCGCTCGACCCTGCACAACCTGTGCACGCTCGTCCGCCCCGCCCGTGCGGACGTCGTCGCGGTGGAAGCGGTGCTCGCCCGCGTCGGGCTCTCCGAAAAACTCTGGGCGCGGGCGGGGGAGCTGTCGGGGGGCCAGCAGCAGCGGGTCTCGGTCGCCCGCGCCCTCTACAACGGCCGGCCGGTGCTGGTGGGCGACGAGCCGGTCTCGGCGCTGGACCGCGCGCAGGGCGGGACGATCCTCGCCGAGTTGGCCGCCGGCCACGAGACCGTGATCGTGGCGCTCCACGACGTGGCTCTGGCGCTCGCCCACACCGACCGGATCGTGGTGCTGGAGGCGGGGCGCATCGCCCTCGACGCGCCGGCCCGGAGCCTCGACCCGGGCCGGCTCGCCCCGTACTACGCGGCCGCCTGATGCACCCCGCGCCGGCCGGGCTCGGCTACGCGGCGGTGAGCCGCCGGTTCGCGGCCGTCGCGCTCGTCTGCCTGCTCGTCGCCGACCTGCACGTCACGACGCTGCACCCGCTGGCCGATCTCGCCCGCCTGCTGGGCGGCCTCGTCCGGCCCGACTTCCTGGCGGTCGAGATCCGCAGCGTGGTCTACACCGTGGCCTTCGCGGTGCTCGGCGTCGGGCTCGGGGTCGGGGCGGGCTTCCTGCTGGCGGTGCCGTTCGCGCGCTCGCGCCCCGTGCGACTCGCCTGCGCGGGCCTGCGCGCGGTGCACGAGCTGTTCTGGGCGCTCCTCCTGATGCAGGTGTTCGGCCTCTCGGCCACCACCGGCATCCTGGCCATCGCGCTGCCCTACGCGGGCATCTGCGCCAAGGTCTACGCCGAGATCGTCGAGGAGGCGGACCTCTCGGCCCTGCGGGTGCTGCCGCCGGGCACCGGCGCCGTCTCCGCCTTCCTCTACGCCCGCCTGCCGGAGACCGCCGCGCGGATGCGCGACTACACCCTCTACCGGCTCGAATGCGGACTGCGCTCCAGCCTCGTGCTGGGCTTCATCGGCCTGCCGACCATGGGCTTCTACCTCGAATCCGCCTTCCGGCAGGGGCGCTACGCCGAGGCCGGAGCCCTGCTCGCCGTGTTCTACGCGCTGATCGGCACCCGCCGGCTGTGGGTGCGCGGGGTGACCCTGCCGGTGCTCCTCGTCGGCGCCGTCCTGGCGCTGCCGCCGGCGATCGGCAGCGCCGACGTGGGGGCGAGCCTCACCCGCTTCCTCGGCCACGACATCGTCCCCGCGCCCCTGCGCACGGGCGATCCCACGTCCCCCGAGACCTGGGCGCGGCTCTGGGCGTGGTTCGCACCGATTCTCACCGGCCAGATCCTGCCCGGCATCCTCCAGACCCTGATCCTCGCGCAGATCGCCCTGGTCGCGACCGGGCTCGGGGCGCTCCTGCTGTTCCCGCTCACCGCGCGGCGCTTCGCCGGGCGGCTCGGGCGCCCGCTGGGGCGGGTGCTGCTCGTGGTGGTGCGCTCCACCCCCGAGTACATGCTGGCCTATGTCGGCCTGCAACTGCTCGGGCCCTCGATGCTGCCGGCGATCCTCGCGCTGGCGCTGCACAACGCCGGCATCGTCGCCTACCTGATGGGCCGGCACGCCGATGCCATCCCCTACCGGCCCGACGCGCCGCGGGGGCTCGACCTCTACGCCTACGAGACGGTGCCGCGGCTCTACGGGCAGTTCCTGGCCTACCTGCTCTACCGCTGGGAGCTGATCCTGCGCGAGAGCGCGATCTTCGGCATCCTGGGGGTGGCCACCCTCGGCTTCTACGTGGACGCGGCGATCTCGGAGCTGCGCCTCGACGTGGCCGTGATCCTCATCGCCGCCACCGCCGCGCTGACGGTGGCGGTCGACGCCCTGTCGCGGCGTCTGCGCCGCCGCCTGCGCATCGACGACCTGCCGACCCGCCTCTCCGGGCCGCAGCGGATCCCCTGCGCCGAGCCCGGCGGAGGATAGGGCGCGTCCTCTCGAGACCCTATTTCACCCGTCCCGCGAGCCAGGCCACCAGCGCGTCGGCCACCGCGTCGCTGTTCGATTCCAGCATCACGAGGTTGCCGTTGCCGCGCAGGCCCCGGTCGGCCAGCCGGATCGTGTCGGGCCGGACGCCGGCCTGATTGAGGAAGGCGATCGTGCACTCGTCGTAGGTGGCGTGGAACGAGGCCTCGGCCGTCACCACCACCGCGGGCACCCGGGCGAGGACGGGCAGGCTGCGTACCGGGTCGCCCTGGAGCCAGCAGCGGATCCGGCCCTCGCCCGCCGCCTTGGCCTGCTGGGTGACGACCAGATCCTCCGGCGCCTTGACCGGCGGTTCGAAGGTCAGCGGCACCCGGGTCAGGCCGTAGGCCCGGGCGCGGCCGTCGCCGGACTTCTCCCAGAAATCCTTGCCGCCGCGGAACTGCACGTCGAAGAAGGGCGGCCCGTTCGGCTCGACCGCCACGTGCGCCTTCACGAGGTCGGGCCGCGCGTCCGAGACCGCCCAGCCGAACAGGGCCGACTGGCCGTGGGTGAGAACGACCGCCGGCCCGATCTTGTCGAGCAGAGCGATGAGCGCCGGATCGACGAGTTCCTCGGTCTGCTGGGAGTTGGCGAGGTAGGGCACCTGGCTCGCGTAGAACTGGTCGAAGCTCGGGTTGCCCTGCACCCCCGAGCCCCCCGGCCACTGGGTATGGAGCTTGGCCTGCGGGAACAGGTCGTAGACCTCCGGCGCCGTGTAGATCCGCTCCAGTTGGCGCGTGCCGAGCCGGTCGTAGGGGCCGTAGACCTCCGGGTTGGTGCCCGAGCGCCCGCGCCCGACCTGATCGACCACGTAGACCTGATAGCCCTTCTCGACGAAGCGCTGGGCCCAGCCCGGCCGGCCGTCGGCGGTTGCGAGGAAGTTCACGCCGGTCTGCGACAGCCCGTGGACCATGATCACGGGGTAGGGCTGGGTGACCTTGGCGGGGGTGCGCGACTGCACGAACATCTGGCCGACCATCACGGTCTTGTCGCCGAGCTTCTGATAGCGGCCGCCGATGTAGAAGTAGGCCGCCCGCGTCACCGGCCCGGAGACCGTCTCCGGCGCCTTCGCGGCGTCCGCCGCCCGCTCGGGCGGCCGCGCCGGCACCGCCTCGCGGGGCATGCCCTGCGCCCGGACCGGCCCGGGCGCGACGCCCGCCCCGAGCAGGCCCGCGAGCATCCCCGTCCGTGCGGCGAGCAGCGCCGTCAGGGCCCCTCGCGCGATGCGGCTGCCGGCCATGCCATCCCCCGCGGGCTCTCACCCGGCCCGTGCGGCGCTTATCGCGGGAAACGCCCGCCGCGACCAGCCTCGACCGGCGTTTTCGCGGGCGGAGCGGGACGGCTCGACGCGGCGTGCGCCGGCGCACGAACCCGGAGCGGGACGCATGTCAGGAACGGCGGGGGGAGGGTGGCGCCCGGGACCGCGGGTCCCCACCTCATCCCCGTCGCGGCCGAAAGCGTGCGGGCCGCGCGACCTGAGGAACCCCGACCGTGGATCCCGCAACCGCCAAGACCCTCGTCTCCGCCGCCCTCGTGAGCGGCATCGCCGTGTTCAGCCTCGTCTCGCTCCGGGCGTTCCTCGCCCAGGTCGCGGCCGACCTGCGGGCGGCCAAGCGGGTCCCGGTGCGCGTGCCGGTGCGGACGGACCGGCCTCGGCGCGGGGCGGAGTAGGGCGCCTCAGCCCTCCCGCGCCCGCTCGCGCAGGACGTACTTCTGGACCTTGCCGGTCGAGGTCTTGGGCAGCTCGCCGAACACCACGTGGCGCGGCAGCTTGTAGGCGGCCAGCCGCCCGCGGCACCACTGGATCAACTCGTCGGCGCTGGGCTGGGCGCCGGGCTTCAGCTCGACGAAGGCGCAGGGCGTCTCGCCCCACTTCGCGTCCGGCTTGGCGACCACGGCCGCGGCGGCGACCGCCGGGTGCTTGAACAGGACGTCCTCGACCTCGATCGACGAGATGTTCTCGCCGCCGGAGATGATGATGTCCTTCGAGCGGTCCTTGAGCTGCACGTAGCCGTCCGGGTGCTTCACCCCGAGGTCGCCGGTGTGGAACCAGCCGCCCCGGAACGCCGCCTCCGTCGCGGCCGGGTTCTTGAGGTAGCCGCGCATCACCACGTTGCCGCGCATCATCACCTCGCCGAGCGTCTGCCCGTCGGCGGGGACCGGCTCCAGCGTCTCGGGGTCGCGCACGTCGAGGGCCTCCAGCACCGGGTAGCGCACCCCCTGCCGGGCCTTCTTGGCGGCCCGGGCGTCGGCGGCGAGCGCGTCCCAGTCGGCGTGCCACGCGTTGACCACCGCCGGCCCGTAGCACTCGGTGAGCCCGTAGAGGTGGGTGACGTCGAAGCCCGCCTCGGACATTCCCGCCAGAACCGCCTCGGGCGGGGGCGCGGCCGCCGTGAAGAAGGCGACGCGACGGGGCAGGGGACGGCGCTCGGCGTCGGGGGCGTTGATCAGGAGCTGCATCACGATCGGCGCGCCGCAGAGATGGGTGACGCCGTGCTCGGCCATCAGCCGGTACATCGCGTCGGCCCGCACCTGCCGCAGGCAGACATGGGTGCCGGCCACGATCGACAGGGTCCAGGGAAAGCACCAGCCGTTGCAGTGGAACATCGGCAGGGTCCAGAGATAGACCGGGTGCTGCCCGAGCGCGCCGGTGACCACGTTGCCGAGCGCGAGCAGCGCCGCGCCGCGGTGGTGGTAGACCACCCCCTTCGGGTCGCCGGTGGTGCCGGACGTGTAGTTGAGGGTGATCGCGTCCCACTCGTCGCCGGGCAGCGCCCAGTCGTGCTCCGGGTCGCCCTCCCCCAGAAGCGTCTCGTAGTCGGTCTCGCCCAGGCGCTCGCCCGGCCCGTCGTATTCGGGGTCGTCGACGTCGATGATGACGGGCTTCCGCGCCATCCCCTCCAGGGCCGGGCCGGCGATGCGGGCGAACTCGCGGTCGGTGATCAGCACCTTGGCCTCGCCGTGCTCCAGGCAGAAGCGGATCGTGGCCGCGTCGAGGCGGGTGTTGAGGGTGTTGAGCACGGCCCCCGTCATCGGCACGCCGTAGTGGCACTCGACCATCTCGGGGGTATTGGCGAGCAGCGCCGCCACCGTATCGCCGCGGCCGATGCCGCGGGCCGTCAGCGCCGCGGCGAGGCGGCGGGCGCGGGCGTAGAGTTCGCCGTAGCTGCGCCGCAGGCCCCCGTGGATCACCGCGACGTGGTCGGGGAATACCCGCGCCGCGCGGTCGAGATAGAGCAGCGGCGTCAGCGGTTGATGGTTGGCCGGCACCCGATCGAGGTCGCGGTCGTAGATCGTGTCGCGCATCGTCCCCCCTCGGCCGGGCTCGCGTCGAAGCCTCGCCGGGACCGTAGCGTGTCCCCGCGGGCGCCAGCAATCCGGTCGCGCCGGGCACCCGGCGCGGAGGCGGCAGAAATCAGTGGCGGGGCTCGTCCTCGGGCTCGGGCAGGAAGCGGGCGAGCTCGAACCCGATCTCGATCATCAGCCGGTCGATCCCCTCGGTCAGCGCCGGCCTATGCAGGGTCTGGGCGAGGCCGCGCAGGGCGATGACGTGTTCGGCCATCCGGTTCACGAGGCGCTCGCTCTGCGCGAGTCCGGGGTTGGACTCCTCCGTGCGGTCGATGGCGATGCCGCGCCCCTGCACCGTGTGGCCGGTCGGGTCCCGCTCGATCCGGCCGCGCATCAGCAGGGTCCGCACGCCCGCGCGCGAGTCGCGGGTGCGGAACTCGGCCTCCACCGGGCCGCTGGTCTCGGACACCGCGTGCAGGTAGCTCTCGACCCGGACCCGGTCCTCCGGGTGGGTGCGATCGAGGAAGGCTTCGAGCGGCACCCCGGTCGCCGCCGCCTCCGGGTCGAGGCCGAGCAGCCCGGCCAGCGTGCCCGACAGGGCCAGCCGCCCGGCCCAGTGGTCGTGGACCCAGGTGCCGACCACCCCCGAGGCTTCGAGCACGGATTGCGGGATCGGGGGTTCTGCCATGCTGCGCCTCGCGCACCTCTCATGCCGGCCCGGCCGCTTCTTAACCTGAAGTTGGCCCACTGCGGGCGCGCGGAGCCGATTTAGCGGAAGTTACGGCATTCACGCCTGTATGCAAAGGTCCGGACCGGTCGAGCACCCGCTCTTGCAAACCTAAAGTTTATCGACCCCGGCGCAGAAGGCGGCGCGGCCCTTAACGGACCGTTAACCATGATCCCGCATCCCGGAACCGGGCATCCCTGGGTCACAGGATCCGCGGCCGGACGCGTAATCCGTACTTCAGGTTGTCCGCGGCGGCCGTGAGCCGACCGCATGGAACTCGCGCAGGGGGCTTGGCGATGAAAGCGCTCACCTTCGTCACGCAGAAGGGCGGCAGCGGCAAGAGCACGCTGTGCATCTCGCTGGCGGTCGCCGCCCGGGAGGCGGGGCACACGGTCTGCATCCTGGAGATGGACCGGCAGGCGACGGTGTCGGACTGGCTCGACCACCGGACGGTGGACGGACCCGAGGTGGCGCAGATCGACGCAACGCAGATCGATGCGGTGATCGAGCGCCTGCGCGAGTCGGCCTACGACTACGTGTTCATCGACACGCCGGGCGTCGATTCCACCGGAACCCTCTCGGCGATCCGCGCCGCGGACCTGTGCATCATTCCCTGCCGCCCGACGCCGGCGGACCTGCGCGCCTTCAAGCCGACGCTCGCCGCCGTCTACCGGCTTGAGAAGCGGTTCGCCTTCGTGCTGAACCAGACGCCGCCGCGCTCCTACCGGGTGCGCGACGCGGCCGACGGGCTCGCGGTGCTCGGGGTGCTGCCGGACGTCAACATCGTCGCCCGCACCGACCACCAGGACGCGATCGGGCTGGGGCTCGGCGTCACCGAGCTGAACCCGAAGGGGCAGGCCGCCGACGAGGTGCGCCGGCTCTGGGCCTGGATCGCGCGCCGCACCCAGGCGCCGCGGCAGGGACAGAGGACGGAGCGGCATGTCCAAGCCGCCTAAGCTCAGCTTGGCGGCGATCGTCGCCTCCGCGACCCCGCCCGCCAAGCCGGCGCCGAGATCCCCGGCGCCGCCGCGGACGGCCGAGATCGTGCCGCTGGCGCTGGCCCCGGCGCCGCGGCCCGCGGGCACCCTCAAGCAGCGCGCCCGGCAGATGTCGGTCTACCTGGAGCCGCCGGTCTACGACCAGCTCCGCGACCTCGCCTACGCCGAGCGGACCAAGATGCACGCCCTGATGCTGGAGGCCCTCGACCTGCTGTTCCGCCAGCGGGGCGCCCGCTCGATCGCGCAGCTCTCCGACACCCCGCCGCGCTGATTTCTTCCTAGAATCAGCGATTTGCCCCGAAATTCTGAGGCGATGCCTCAAGATATTGGCGGGGACGCGGACAGAGAGACCCACACCATCATCTGCGCCCGATAGTCCATTTTCATCAGGATCTTGAAGCGCAATCCTGATGCGGCGCACGAGGCCGGTCCGCGTTTCGCCGGCCGGGCCCGCAGCGTTCAGGCTTCCTTTACGCAGTGCCGACAATTTGCGGTGGTCCGGCGCCCTCGGGGGCCGGGCGGGGCCGTCTGCCGGGCCCCGGTCACGCGTCGAGTATCGGTGTCCCACAGCATGGTGCGCACGTCGCTCCCCCGGCCCGCGCGCCTCGCCCTGCGGCTGATGGCCGTCTCGGGCGTGGCGCTGGCCACGGCCAACTGCGCGACCGCCCCCTCCCCGCAGCGGCTGGCTTCCGGCAGCGAGATCGACCCGAAATACGGGGTCAAGGCCAGTCCGCGCCTCTACAACGAGGGCGACGTGATCCCGAAGGGGGGCGGGCGCCGGTTCAGCGGCAAGCCCTACGTGGTCGCCGGCCAGACCTACACGCCGCGCGAGGATGCCCGCGGCTACGTCCGGGTGGGGCTGGCCTCGTGGTACGGCTCGGCCTTTCACGGGCGGATGACCGCCAACGGCGAGGTGTTCGACCGCCACTCGATCGCCGCCGCCCACCCGACCCTGCCGCTGCCGAGCTACGCCCGGGTGACGAACCTGGAGAACGGCCACTCGATGGTGGTGCGCGTCAACGACCGCGGCCCCTACCACGCCGGCCGCGTCATGGACGTCTCGGAGGAGGCCGCCGACGCGCTGGGCTTCCACCGCAAGGGCACGGCGCGGATCCGCGTCGAGTACGTCGGCAAGGCCTCCGTCGCCGGTTCCGACGACCGCAGGCTGCTCGCGACCCTGCGCACCGACGGCCGCCCGGCCGGCATCCGCTCGCCGGTGATGCTCGCCGATCTCGGCCCCTCGGAGGAGCCCGAGCGCTACGCCCGCGGGGCGGCGCCCCTGGCCTTCAAGCCGGCGCCGGAGCGGGAGGAGCGCGAGGAGGCGCCGGTGCCGCGGCCGGTCCGCGCGCCGATCGTGCTGGCGAGCGCCGCCGTGGCGGTGCCGGCGGCCGTGCAGCCCACCGCCCCCCGCGCACAGGCGTTCCGGCCTGCGCCGGTGCAGACCGCACATCTCAGGACGGCGAATTTCGAGGCGCCGGACCTCAAGGTGGCCGGGCTCAACCCCGGCGGCTCCCGCGCGGCCCCCGCGCCCGGCCTGAAAGCCGCGGCAAAGGGACCGGCCGCGGCCCCCCGCCCCGCCCCGACCCGTCTCGCGGCGCAGGCCGCTCCGGCGTCCCGCACCCTCGCCGCAGCCCACCCCGCCCCGGCGATGCCGGTCTCGTCCAAGCTCGCCATGGCGAAGCTCTCCGCCTCCGCGGCGCCGGCCAAGGAAGCCGCGGGTGCGAAGGGCGCTGCGGGCAAGGTCGCTGCGGGCAAGGGCACGGCTGGAACGGGCACTGCTGGAACGGGCGCACCGCCCGCCACGCGGCAGGCGGCGGGCCCGGCGGGCAAGCACGGTCCCCGGCTGGCGGGAATCTACTGACGGCGGCCGTTCCACATCCGGGACATCCGCCGTACTCTGAAGCGGGCCGGGGCCGACGCCGCGGCAATTCGCGTTCGATCCGCGCCCGAAACCGCGGTATGGTCACGCTTGTTGTCTCAGGGTGGCCGGTCGCCGCGGGTGCGGCCAGCGGGCGCCCACCGGAGATCCGCGATGCGCAGGCCCTTCACGCCCCTCCTCTGGCTCGCCGCCGCGCTGGCGCTCGCCGCGCCGGCCCGCGCCCAGACCTTCCAGACCGCGGCCCCGCACGCGATCCTGATCGACGCCGATTCCGGCTCGGTGCTGTTCGAGAAGGCCGCCGACGAGCGCTTCGCCCCGGCCAGCATGGCCAAGCTGATGACCACGGACATCGTGTTCGAGGCGCTGAAGTCCGGCCGGCTGTCGATGGACACGGAGTTCACGATCACCGAGGACGCGTGGCGGCGCGGCGGGGCGGGCGGGGGCGGCTCGTCGATGTTCGCCCAGCTCAACAGCCGGGTGAAGATGTCCGACCTGCTCCGCGGGCTGATCGTGCAGTCGGGCAACGACGCGGCGATCGCCATCGCCGAGAACATGGCCGGCTCGGAGGCGGCGTTCGCCGGGATCATGAACCAGCGCGCCAAGGAGATCGGGCTGACGAACTCGACCTTCCGCAACGCCACCGGCTACTCGGCCCCCGACCAGCGGGTCACCGCCCGCGACATGGCCAAGCTCGCCATCCACATCATCGACACCTATCCGGACCTGTACAAGATCTTCGCCGAGAAGGAGTTCACCTGGAACAAGATCCGCCAGCAGAACCGCAACCCGCTGCTGGCGCTCGACATCGGCGCCGACGGGCTGAAGACCGGCTATCTCGAGGAATCCGGCTACGCGCTGACCGGCTCGGCGGTGCAGAACGGCCAGCGGCTGATCATGGTGGTCTCGGGCCTCAAGACCGCCCGGGATCGCGCCGCCGAGTCGCGCAAGCTGATGGAATGGGGGTTCCGCGCCTTCGAGCCGCGGCAGATCTTCGCCGCCGGCGAGACGGTGGCCGACGCCTCGGTGTTCGGTGGCGAGGCCGGCTCGGTGCCGCTCGTGGCCAAGAAGCCGGTTCGGGTGCTGCTGCCGCGCGGCTCCACCGACCGGGTCAGCGCCAAGGTGATCTACCAGGGCCCGCTCGTCGCCCCGGTGGAGGAGGGGCAGCGGGTCGGCGTGCTGCGCGTGCAGCGCGGCGATACGGTGGCCCTCGACCTGCCGCTCTACGCCGGCGCCGCGGTGGCCCAGGGGACCCTGCCGCAGCGGGCGATGGACGCCGCCCTGGAATTCGGGACCGGCCTGATGCGCAAGGCGTTCGACACGGTGGCCAAGGGCAAGGGCAAGCCGGAGAAGGCCGAGGACAAGGCCGCGAACCCCACGTGACCGGCGGACGGGTCGAGGCGAGGGGCGCGGCAGGCGGCGCGGCGACGCGGGGCGCCTTCATCACCGTCGAGGGCGGGGAGGGGGCCGGCAAGTCGACGCAGGTCGCCCGCCTCGCGGCGACGCTCCGCGCCCGCTCCGGGCGGCCGGTGACGGTCACCCGCGAGCCCGGCGGCTCGGCCCGGGCCGAGGAGATCCGTGCCGCGCTGCTCGGCGGCGCGGCCAAGCCCTACGGCCCCTTCGCCGAGGCACTGCTGTTCAGCGCCGCCCGGATCGACCACCTCGACCGGCTGATCCGCCCGGCGCTCGCCCGCGGCGAGGTCGTGATCTGCGACCGCTTCATCGACTCGACCCGGGCCTACCAGGGCGCTGCCGGCGGTCTGGAGCCCGGCGTGGTGGCGGCGCTGGAGCGCGTCGTCGTCGGCCCGACCCGCCCCGATCTCACCCTGATCCTCGACCTCGCCCCCGAGGCCGGGCTCGGCCGCGCCGCCGGGCGCGGGGCTGCCCCCGACCGGTTCGAGGCCGAGGCCCCCGCCTTCCACGCGCGCCTGCGCGCCGCCTTCCTGGAGATCGCCGGGCGGGAGCCGGAGCGCTGCGCGGTGATCGACGCGGGGGGCGCGCCGGACGCTGTCGAGGCCGCGATCCGCGCGGTCGTGGCCGCGCGCCTGCCGGACCTCCTGCCGGGGGAGGGGGCCGGGGACCGGGCCGGAGCCGGAGCCGGAGCCGAGACCGGAGCGGGGAGCGGACGGCATGCCGGTTGAGCGCACGCCCGACGATGTCGAGCCCGGGGACGTGGCCGGCGTGCCCCGCCCGCGCGAGACGGCCGCCCTCGTCGGCCACGCCGGCGCGGAGGCGGCCTTCGCCGAGGCGCTCGCGGCCGGGCGCCTGCACCACGCGTGGCTGATCGGCGGCCCCGCCGGCATCGGCAAGGCGACGCTCGCCTACCGGGTCGCCCGGCGGCTCCTCGCCTATCCGGGGGGCGGGGGGCCCGCGGGACTCGCGGTGCCGGACGACCACCCGGTGCACGGGCAGATCGCCGGCCTGTCGCATCCGAACCTCGTGGCCCTGCGCCGCCACCGGGCCCCCGGCGCCAAGGCGCTGCCGACCAGGATCGCGGTCGACGCGGTGCGCCGGGCGCTGGACCTGTTCGCCGCCACCGCCGCCGATTCCGGCTGGCGGGTCTGCATCCTCGACAGCGCCGAGGACCTCAACGCCAACGCCGCCAACGCCCTGCTCAAGGTGCTGGAGGAGCCCCCCGCCCGCGCCCTGTTCCTGATCCTCGCCCACCAGCCCGGGCGCCTGCTGCCGACCATCCGCTCGCGCTGCCGGGCGCTGGCGCTGCGGCCGCTGACGGACGAAGAGGTGATCCGGGCCGTGCGGGCGCTGCCCCTCCCCCCGCCGGACGAGGCGGCGCTCGCCCGGGCGGCGGCGGCGTCCGAGGGCTCGGTCGCCCGGGCGCTCGCCATGCTCGACCCCGTCACATCCGGGCTGGTGGCCGAGGTCGAGACCCTGCTCGGCCGCGCGGCGAGCCCGGACTGGGCGCGGGTGCTCAAGCTCGCCGAGACCCTGTCGGGCCGCGATGCCGACGCGCGCTTCGCGGCGGCCGAGGACGCGGTGCTGCGCTTCGTCTCGGCCGAACTCGACCGGCGGCGGGCCGAGCCGCCCGCCCGTCTTGCGGCCCTGGTGGAGGTGTGTGACAAGTTCGCCCGCGCCGCCCGGGAGGCCGCGACCTACAACCTCGACCGCCGGCCCGTCGTGCTGTCGCTGTTCGCGGATCTGGCGAACGCCTGACCCGACGGATCGCCGACCCCCGCGGACACGGCGCGGGCGTCCCGGCGGCCCCGCAATCGCCCGATCGGACATGCGCGTGACGGACGGCCAAACCCCAAAAAGATTCGGGATCTCGACGGCGATCTCCTACCCCAACGGCGCGCCGCATATCGGCCACGCCTACGAGGTGATCGCCGCCGACGCGATCGCGCGCTTCCACCGCCTCGACGGCTACGACGTGCTGTTCTCCACCGGCACCGACGAGCACGGCCTCAAGATCCAGCAGGCGGCCACCCGCGCCGGCACCAGCCCGCGCGCCTTCGTCGACGGGACGAGTGCCCGCTTCCAGGCGATGGCCGACCGGATGGGCTGCGCCTACGACCGCTTCATCCGCACCACGGAGGAACCGCACTACGCCGCCGCCCGGGAGATCTGGCGGCGGATGGAGGCCAACGGCGACATCTACCGCGACACCTATGCCGGCTGGTACTCGGTGCGCGACGAGGCCTACTACGACGAGGCCGAGACCCGGCTCCTGGAGGACGGCTCCCGCCGCTCCCTCGCCACCGACACGCCGGTGGTCTGGATGGAGGAGGAGAACTTCCTCTTCCGCCTCTCCGCCTACCAGGATCGGCTGCTGACGCTCTACGCGGAGCAGCCGGGCTTCGTCGGGCCCGAGACCCGGATGAACGAGGTGGCGAGCTTCGTGCGCGCCGGCCTCAAGGACCTGTCGGTGAGCCGCACCACCTTCGACTGGGGCGTGCCGGTGCCGGGGCACCCGGAGCACGTCATGTACGTGTGGGTCGACGCGCTCACCAACTACCTGACGGTCACCGGCTTCCCCGACGCGTCCGATCCGAAAAAAGAATTCTGGCCGATGGACCTGCACGTCATCGGCAAGGACATCGTCCGCTTCCACGCGGTGTACTGGCCGGCCTTCCTGATGTCGGCCGGGCTGCCGCTGCCGAAGCGCGTGTTCGGCCACGGCTTCCTGCTCTCCAAGGGCGAGAAGATGTCGAAGTCGCTCGGCAACGTGCTCGATCCGTTCGAGCTCGCCGACACTTACGGCGTCGATCCGGTCCGCTACTTCGTGCTGCGGGAGGTGCCGTTCGGCGGCGACGGCAGCTATAGCCACGAGGCGATCATCGGCCGCATCAACGCGGATCTGGCCAACGACCTCGGCAACCTCGCCCAGCGCTCGCTGACCATGGTCGCCAAGAATTCTTCCGCCTGCGTCCCCGAGCCGGGCGACCTCACTGACGTGGACCGGGCGCTGCTGGCCCAGGTCGACGCCCTGCCGGAGCGGGCGCGGGCGCTGATGAAGGATCTCGCCCTCCACACGATCCTCGCCGAGATCTGGGCGGCGGTGGCCGAGGCCAACCGCTACTTCGCGGCCCAGGAGCCGTGGCGCTTGCGCAAGTCCGATCCGGCGCGGATGGACGCGGTGCTCTACACGACGCTGGAGGCGCTGCGGGGGATCGGCCTCGTCGTCCAGCCCTTCGTGCCGGAGGCGGCGGGCAAGCTCCTCGACCTGCTCGCCGTGCCGCAGGATCGCCGCCGGTTCAGCGACGCGGGGGAGGGGGGCCGCTTGACACCCGGCACGGCGCTGCCGGCCCCGAGCCCGATCTTCCCGCGCTTCGAGCGGCCCGAGGCGCCGGCGGCGTAGCGGCACCCCCAGGGCGCGAATCCAAGTCCCCAAAAATGCTGATCGACAGTCACTGCCACCTCGATTTTCCCGAGTTCGCCGCCGACCTGCCGGGGGTCATCGCCCGCGCGGAGGCGGCGGGGGTGACGGGCATGCTCACCATCGCGACCCGGGTGGCGAAGGCCGAGACCTACCGGGCGATCGCCGCGGCGCATCCCCGGGTCTGGTACACGGTAGGCACACACCCGCACGGCGCCGCCGAGGAGCCGGACGTCCCGGCCGAAACCATCGCGGACCATGCGAAGAGGAATCCGCGCTGCGTCGGCATCGGCGAGGCGGGGCTCGACTACCACTACGCCGACGCGGCCCCCGAGGCGGTCCAGGAGCGGGTGCTGCGCGCCCATATCGAGGCAGCCCGCCTGTCCGGCCTGCCGCTCGTCATCCACGCCCGCGACGCCGACGCCCATATGGAGCGGGTGCTGACGGAGGAGATGGCGCGCGCGCCGTTCCGGGCGGTGCTGCACTGCTTCTCCTCCGGGGCGCGCTTGGCGCAGGCCGGCGTCGCGCTGGGGCTGTACGTGTCCTTCTCCGGGATCGTCACCTTCCGCCGCTCGCACGAGCTGCGCGACATCGCCCGGGGCGTGCCGCTCGACCGGATCCTCGTGGAGACCGACGCGCCGTTCCTCGCCCCCGAGCCGCACCGGGGCCGCACCAACGAGCCGGCCTACACTGCCGACACGGCCCGCTCCCTCGCGGACACCCTCGGCCTGACGCCGGAGGTACTGGCGCGGATCACCACCGCGAACTTTTTCCGGTTGTTCGACAAGGCGGCGGCAGGGAACGGCGCGGCGCGGGCGTGACAGGTCCCGGCCGGCCGCGATACGACCGATCCGGT
Organism: Methylobacterium amylolyticum; assembly: GCF_030700245.1. Taxonomy (GTDB): domain Bacteria; phylum Pseudomonadota; class Alphaproteobacteria; order Rhizobiales; family Beijerinckiaceae; genus Methylobacterium. The sequence continues at coordinate 1,251 of NZ_JAUYZI010000014.1, read as the reverse complement.
TGTGTGTGAGACGACGTCCCGTGGTCGTCGGAGAGCCCGCGCCGGGACGGTGACCTGAACGGTCCGCCCCGGCCGGGTGGGGCGCCCGGGCGGGAGAACCGGATGGCGACGCTGACCCTGCGCATCCTCGGCTGCGGCTCGTCCGGCGGCGTGCCGCGGGTCGGCAGCGGCTGGGGGGTGTGCGACCCGGCGAACCCGCGCAACCGCCGCCGCCGCTGCTCGCTGCTCGTCGAGCGGGCCGGCCCCGCGGGACGCACGACGGTTCTCGTGGATACCTCTCCCGACCTGCGCGAGCAGCTCCTCGATGCCGCCGTCACGCATCTCGACGGCGTGCTCTACACCCACGCCCACGCCGACCACACCCACGGCATCGACGACCTGCGCCCGCTGGTGATCCGGATGCGGGCGCGCATCCCCGTCTACGCCGATGCCCCGACCCGGGCGCCGCTCACCGCCCGTTTCGGCTACTGCTTCGTGACGCCCCCCGGCAGCGCCTACCCGCCGATCCTCGACCTGCGCGCCCTGCCGGAGGGGGAGCCGTTGACGCTGGCGGGGCAGGGCGGGCCGCTGACCGCCGAGGCCCTGCCCGTCGAGCACGGCAACGAGCCGGCTCTGGGCTTCCGGTTCGGTCCCGCGGCCTACCTGCCCGACGTGAGCCGCGTGCCCGCGGAGACCCGGGCCCGGCTCGAAGATCTCGACCTGCTGATCATCGACGCCCTACGCGACACGCCGCACCCCACCCACTATTCGGTCTCGGACGCCCTGGCCCTGATCGCCGCGGTGCGCCCGCGGCGGGCGGTGCTCACCAACCTGCACACCGAACTCGACTACGCCGAGCTGGCCGGCCGCCTGCCGCGGGACGTGGTCCCGGCCCATGACGGCCTCACCCTGTCGGTGGAGGCCTGAGACTGCTGGAGGACGGGGTTGCGGCGGGGCGCGGCGCCGAGCGACCGACATTTTTGAATCTTTCCGGTTGACGCTTCTGAGCTGGCTCCGTATACCCCGCTCATCGGCGCCGGCCGCGGGAGTGGACCGGGCGCTGGATTGTCTGTCTCCGGTATCTGGCTGCGGTCGGGATTGGCGAGGCGGGCGTCTCTACCGACAATGGACTGGGGCGTGCCTGGCGGTGGTTTTGCCGGGTGTGGGTCGGTCCGTGGCGTGTGGGGTGGGTGCCGGTTCGACCGATGCCCCGATCTTTGACATTGTTGGAAAGAGGAAGGGAGACGCGGGCGGCGTTTTGTCCTTGCGGCC
>NZ_JAUYZI010000136.1 GCF_030700245.1 Methylobacterium amylolyticum | reverse complement strand
CGACGTGCTCACCCGCATCGCCGACCATCCGGCAAAGCGGCTGGCCGACCTGCTCCCCTGGAACTGGACGCCGGCCCCGCCCGTCGCTCACGCTGCCTGACCGGAAGGCCCGCCGCCGAGCGCTTACGTTCGCGATCGAGCGCGGGATCAACGGTACCCATCCGACGAGGCTTCCCGTTACCCACATCGTCGGCCGGCGCCGATGGTGATACCGACGGCGATGTCGTGCAGGCGGGTAAGGCCGCGCCACACGACCATGGTGCCGGGCGGCGGATCGTGGTGACGCGCGAGGTAGCCGCCGAGCATGGCAATCTGCAAAAGGTAGTCGGTACCCATCCGCCGGAGGCCGCCTTGTGTGAGGTCGGGGCGGGGCTGAAGTCCTAGGGTGTGTGGACTGTTGGGGTTCACGTTCAGCGGGAGGCGTGATTCAAGGCTGTCTTTTGGAGGACAGCCTTGAGCGTTCAGGATCGCTTGGTTCTCAGCGACGCGCAGTGGGAGCGGATGGCA
>NZ_JAUYZI010000135.1 GCF_030700245.1 Methylobacterium amylolyticum | reverse complement strand
CCTGCGGCGGGGGCTTACGCCGGATCGGCGAGGACGTGACCGAGAGCCTCGATTACGTGCCGGGCCGGTTCAAGGTCGTGCGCCACGTGCGCGAGGCCTTCGCCTGCCGGGCCTGCGAGCAGGTGGTGCAGGCGCCCGCGCCCCACCACGCCGTTCCCCGCGGGCGGGCCGGACCCGGACTGCTCGCCCACATCGCGGTGGCGAAGTTCGACGATCACCTGCCGCTCTACCGCCAGGCCGAGATCTACGCCCGCGACGGGGTCGATCTGGCCACCTCGACGCTCTCGGGTTGGCTGGGCGCGACGGCCGCGGCGGTGATGCCGCTCGTCGACCTGCTACGGCGGGGGGTGATCGCCGGCTCGGACGTGCTGCACGGCGACGACACGCCGGTCCCGGTGCTGGCGCCCGGCACGGGCAAGACCACGACCGGGCGGCTGTGGACCTACGTGCGCGACGAGCGCACCCACGGCGGCGCCCGGCCGCCGGCGGCGGTGTTCTTCGCCTCGCCCGACCGCCGGGGCGAGCGTCCGCTCGCGCACCTGGCGCGCTTCTCCGGGGTGCTGGTGGCCGACGGCTACGCCGGCTTCAACGGGCTGTACGCGGGGACGCGCCCGGGCGGGGCGCTGACCGAGGCGGCGTGCTGGGCGCACGTGCGACGCAAGTTCTTCGACGTGCACGCCGCGACCGGCTCGACCCTGGCGGCGGAGGCGCTGGCGCGGATCGGCGCGCTCTACGGCATCGAGCGCGGCCTGCACGGCAAGCCGC
>NZ_JAUYZI010000134.1 GCF_030700245.1 Methylobacterium amylolyticum | reverse complement strand
GGCCAGCGTGCAGGACCGCACCGGCGGCGTGTGGGTGATGGCGACCCTGTTCGGCCTCTATCCGTTCCTGCTGCGGCTGTATGCCGACGGCGGCTACCAGGGGCCGGCCTTCAAGGCGGGCCTGCGCCGGGTCTGCCGCCGGCTCAAGCTGACGATCGTCAAGCGCTCCGAGAAGGCCAAGGGCTTCGTCGTGCTGCCCAAGCGCTGGATCGTCGAGCGGACCTTTGCCTGGCTCAACCGCTGTCGGAGGCTGGCCAAGGACTGGGAATGCCGCTCGCGCACCGCCCGCGCCTTCCTGCTGCTCGCCTCCATCCGCCTCATGACCCGAAAGCTCTGCCAAACCACAATATGATCCCAGACAGACTCTTAGGGAGGCAGGCTTGCGCCCGACGATGCGCTCATCGACGAGGTGAAGTTCCGCGTTGGTGCCGGGCCGATCGATCGCACCGGCGTAGAAGACGGGGTCTCCCGGTTTGAAGAGAGTTGCGTCCGGCCCCACGGCCTCGACAGTGCCGACCGCATCGAAGCCCAGCACCTTCCACTGACCAGCCTCGGGCTGGGCACGCCTGCGCACCTTGGTGTCGACGGGGTTCACGGAGACCGCCTCGACCCGAACGAGAAGGTCGTGTCCGCTCGGCGTGGGTGCGGGAAGGTCGATGTCGACGAGCGATGCGGGGTCGTCGATCGGGAGGGAACGCTGATAGCCGACGGCGCGCATTGGGGGCCTCTCGTGTTGGCGCGCGGAGAGGTGCCGCCTATCTGCGATCTCCACAAGAACGCACATTTGGTGCACGTAGTGTCGAGGAGGATACCGACATGTCACGCCTGCGCCACGCTCGACTGGACTGCTCGCCCGGCTGCGCCGTGGAGGCGACGCTGCAGTTTATCGACGGCAAGTGGAAGGGTGTGGTGTTGTGGCAGTTGCTCGGCGGTACGCTGCGCTTCAACCGTAAGCGCTCGGCGGCGGGCCTTCCGGTCAGGCAGCGTGAGCGACGGGCGGGGCCGGCGTCCAGTTCCAGGGGAGCAGGTCGGCCAGCCGCTTTGCCGGATGGTCGGCGATGCGGGTGAGCACGTCGCGCAGGTACGCCTCGCTGTCGAGCCCGTTCAGCTTGGCGCTCTCGATCAGGGTGTAGAAGGCGGCAGCGCGCTCGGC
>NZ_JAUYZI010000133.1 GCF_030700245.1 Methylobacterium amylolyticum | reverse complement strand
GCTTTGCCAAGCTCAAACAGTTCCGGCGGGTGGCCACCCGCTACGAGAAGACCGCCCGCAACTACGCTGCCGTCGTCACCCTCGCCGCCATCGTCCTGTGGCTCCGGTAACTGTCCACACCGCCTAGGGGCGACATACGGAGCTGGGGTTGGGCTCCGTCACATGTCGATGTCAGGACATATGGCTATGTCGGAGCCGGTCCGGCGCCTGGAGCTGTTCACCGGTGCGGGCCGACGGCGGGCGTGGTCGGAGGGTGAGAAGGCAGCCATCGTCGCCGAGAGCGAGGGGCCGGGCGCCTCGGTCAGCGCGGTGGCGCGTCGGCACGGGCTGAGTGCTTCGCAGCTGTTCACGTGGCGGCGTTTGGCCCGCCAAGCCGTGACGGGCGATCGCGGGGCGGCGTTGCGGTTCGTGCCGGCCGTGCTGGAGGCGGGACCGCCGGAGCCGGCGCGCGGCGCGGTGGCGACCCAGCCCCGTCGACGCGCCGATCGAGCCGGGATCGAGATCGCAATGGCCGGCGCCACGGTGCGCGTCGGTCCGGATGCGAGCGCGGCTCAGATCGCGGCAGTGATCCGGGCGCTGAAGGCGGCGCGATGATCGGGCCGACGGGCGCGATGCGCGTCATGGTGGCCACGAAGCCAGTGGACTTCCGCAAGGGCGCGGAGGGCTTGGCGGCGCTGGTGCGCGAGAGCCTGGGCGCCGACCCGTTCAGCGGGGCGGTCTACGTCTTCCGCGCCCGGCGCGCCGACCGGATCAAGCTCGTCTACTTCGACGGCACCGGGGTGTGCCTGCTGTCGAAGCGGCTGGAGGACGGCACGTTCTGCTGGCCGGCGGTCACCGACGGCGTGGTGCGGCTCACCGCGGCGCAGCTCGCGGCCCTGCTCGATCACGCATGTTGATACCCTGTGCAGTTGGGCTGATGTGGCCGCAGGTCGGCTCGATCGATGGCCCGGTCTCGCAGGTTGCGGATTGCCTGCAGGACGGCCGTAAGCGGTGTTTTCAGGCCACGGCTTTGAGGGCTGGCGTGGTGGGGTAGGCCGTAAGCGCTCGGCGGCGGGCCTTCCGGTCAGGCAGCGTGAGCGACGGGCGGGGCCGGCGTCCAGTTCCAGGGGAGCAGGTCGGCCAGCCGCTTTGCCGGATGGTCGGCGATGCGGGTGAGCACGTCGCGCAGGTACGCCTCGCTGTCGAGCCCGTTCAGCTTGGCGCTCTCGATCAGGGTGTAGAAGGCGGCAGCGCGCTCGGC
>NZ_JAUYZI010000132.1 GCF_030700245.1 Methylobacterium amylolyticum | reverse complement strand
CGGCGCTGGATAACGGCAAGGCGGCGTGGCCCAGCCTGCGTCTGGCCATCCTAGACGGTGCCTTCACCGCCGAGCGCTGCAAGGACTGGTGCCATCTGCACGGCATGCGCCACCGCGTCGTCGAGAAGGACCCGGATCAGAAGGGCTTCGTCGTGCTGGAGCGGCGCTGGCTCGTCGAGCGCACTTTCGGCTGGCTCAGCCACTGGGGCGGCCTGCTGCGCGAGCGTGCCGGCCGTCTCGACGTGGCGACCGGTCGCCTCACCTGCGTCGCCTGCCTCATGGCCGCCAACGCCCTCCACAATCCAGCCTAAGCTCTCGCCCTCAAACAGGCTCTTAGGCGTGGCATGCTTGAGTCATATCTGTCTGCGCCCTTTCGGAGTCGAGCAGTTCCACGAGTTGAGCTCGCGAAACTTGCCGCTCGTCACAGCCTGTGACCGTGATCTCGCGGTATTCGGCCCGTTGAAACTCGTTGAATTTGTCGAGAGCGCTGCCGGTGGAGGGGCAGTGATACGTGATCGTCCCGGTGTCGCGTGTGCTTCTGACGACGTAGCCCATCGCATGGCCCCCTTGCCGCGGACCGCGGGTCTCCGCCCTCCCATGAGGAAGCGGTGAGTAAAGGATCCGTTAACAGACCTTAACGAATGGTTAAGAAGTGGCATTGGCGCCTTCTCGCGCGTCGCATGGTCGCAGTGTGGCAAGAGAAATCCGGAGTGATGTCACGACCCCAATCGCGCGCGACGCAGCACGATTATCGACGAACCGGAAGGCAGCAGAGTTGTTCTTGGTGACCTGAAACGCTTTCGTGTTTAAGTGATTTAGTTAGTCAGAATTATTATCCAGCATATCCATCATCGTTATTAAATAATATCCATTATACAATTTTCTGCATCCAGCGTTTTCACCGATGGATCGCAACGTTCGTTGATTTTTCTAATACTGTATTGTAATTTTCGAGTTAGATCGATCTTATATTTAATGCTTCCGCGCGAGTACTTACTCGAAGCGGAGCCGCGGTTTACTTTCAAATCCGGTCGGCCGTTTGTGTTGTTTGGAGGCCGTCTGCTTTTCCAGCCGGCCACCTCCGAAGCTGACCAGCGGCTCTAGGCCAGATCCGGCCGGCCGTTTTGGTTACGTCGCTGGTGACGCGTCACAGGCTGCGATGGGGCGCACGTCTCCGTGCACGTCACCCCAGTCTTTCAGCGAGAGAATAACCGGCTCCAGCGTGCGCCCGCGCTCGGTCAGGCTGTACTCCACCTTCGGGGGCACTTCCGCGTACACGCGCCGCTCTACAAAGCCGTCCGCCTCCAACTCGCGCAACTGATTCGTCAGCGTGCGCTGGGTCACGTTCGGCAACAGTCGCCGGATCTGGTTGAAGGTAAGCGCTCGGTGACGGCTGCCTTGCGCGGATAGTGGCGCGCTCTGGATACAGGTGCTGGCGTCGGATGGCGCTGTATCGGCCCTGGGTCTGGACCTATGACTTCTCCCTCGCACGTCGTGGTCGCCGGCACGCGCCGGGCGTGGTCGCCGGAGCAGAAGCGGGCGATCCTGGCCGAGGCGGACGAGCCGGGCACGTCGGCCTCGGCGGTGGCACGCCGGCACGGGCTGCATTCCAGCCTGCTGTTTCGCTGGCGCCGCGCGGTCCTGGCTGAACAGCGGGCGGCGGTGG
>NZ_JAUYZI010000131.1 GCF_030700245.1 Methylobacterium amylolyticum | reverse complement strand
TAGTGACGATTTAGGCGAGACTGATGGCGATAGCGGCGAGGAGGACGAAGCCGCGGAAGTTGGCCAAGAGCTTGTCGTATCGGGTTGCGACGCGGCGGAACTGCTTGAGCTTGGCAAAGAAGCGCTCGATGCGGTTGCGCTCTGTGTAGAGATGGCGGTCGTAGGCGTGCGGCCGGCGGCGGTGACGCCGGGGCGGGATCACCGGCTCGGCGCCTGCGTCCAGGATGGCGTCGTGCAGCGGATCGGCGCCGTAGCCCTTGTCGGCGATGACGGCCTTGGGCGACAGGCCCTCGATCAGGGCGTGGGCCTGGGCCATGTCGTTCTGCTGGCCCGGGCCGAGCAGCAGGCGCACGGGGTCGCCGAGCGCGTCGCAGGCGACGTGGATCTTGGTGCTCAGGCCGCCGCGGGAGCGGCCCAGGCCCTGGGCATGCGCCCCCCTTTTGACAGGCGCGCGCCGGCGGCGTGCTGGTGGGCGCGCACGATGGTGGAGTCGATCAACAGCCACTCCAGATCGGCCTCGGCGCTCAAGGCGGCCAGGACCCCGTCCAGCACGCCGCGCTCGATCCAGCGATAGTAGCGCCGCTTGACCGCCTGATGATCGCCCAGGCGCTCAGGCAAGTCGCGCCAGCGCCCGCCCGAGCGGGCCATCCACAGCAGCGCTTCGACGAAGCGGCGGTTGTCGCATCGTGGGCCGCGCTGCCCGGCCCGGCCGCCAGGGATCAGATCCCGCAGGCGCTCCCACTGGTCGTCGCGCAGGCCATCCGGGTCGTGGCTCATCCAGGCCGATCTCCAAAATCAGCCTTGAATCACAACCTCATGCCTCGCAAAACCCGCCCCCTCAGAAATCGTCACTACGCCCTAGAGCGCGAGAACGCGCGGCTGCGGCGGCTGGTAGCCGATCTATCCTTGGAGAAGCAGGTGCTGGCGGATGATCCTCCCTCGGTTTCGCGGACACCTCTGATACGCTCTTCACGGGCGGGGAAGGTGTCTGATGGCGAAGACGCGACGGGAATTCACGCCCGAGTTCAAACGCGAAGCGGCGGCCCTGCTGGAGAGCAGTGGGCGGCCGCAGATGCAGATCGCGGCCGAACTCGGGATCCAACCCTCCATGCTGAGGCAGTGGCGCGCGGCGCTGAGCGGGGTCGTACCCTCGCCGCGGCCAGGAAGGTCAACGGGGGCGCCATCCGCGAGCCCGGTCGCCTCTCCCTCCGATCAGGCGGCCGAAATCGCCCGCCTGCGGCGTGAACTCGACCGCACGCGCATGGAGCGCGACGTCCTAAAAAAGCGATCGGCATCTTTGCGGAGATGCCCAAGTGACGTTCGCCTTCACTCGAGCAGCATGCGCGCACTTGGCCGGTGCGTCTCATGTGCCGCGTGCTCGCCGTGTCTCCGAGCGGCTACTATGCGTGGCGATCACGCCCCGAGAGCGCCCGGTCGGCGTCCAACCGTCAGCTCTTGGACGATATCCGGCGCATCCATGCCAGCCGTCACCGGCGCTACGGCGGGCCGCGCGTGCATGCCGCCCTGCGAGCGGAAGGCCGGTCGGCCAGCCGCGGGCGGGTCGAGCGCCTGATGCGCCGTCATGGCATCCGGGCCCTGGCGGGCCGTCGGTTCCGACCCTGCACGACCGACAGCCGTCACGACCTGCCGATCGCCCTGAACCTCCTGAAGCAGGACTTCTCGGCGGCGCGACCTGGGATTGGGATTGCCCCGTTTTTGTGGACGGTTCAGGGGGCTTGGCTGAGCAGGGTCTCGATTGACGGTTTTGACCCGGTCTCCTGCTCGTAGACGATGGGCGAGCGGTAGCCGAGCGCCGAGTGGCGGCGCAGCGGATTGTAGAAGGCCTCGATGTAGCTGAAGACCGCCATGCGCGCCTCTGCCTGCGAGCGGAAGCGGCGGCGGGCGAGCGGTTCGCATTCGAGGGTGGAGAAGAAGCTCTCGGCCATGGCGTTGTCGTAGGCGTCGCCGACCGAACCCATCGACGGGCGCACACCCGCCTCCCGGCAGCGATTACCGAAGGCCAGCGACGTGTACTG
>NZ_JAUYZI010000130.1 GCF_030700245.1 Methylobacterium amylolyticum | reverse complement strand
GAGGGGCTGGCGGGTCTGCGCGACCGCCAGGCACCGGGCCGCTCCGCCAAGCTGACGCCCGAGCAGAAGCAGCAACTGGCGGCCCTGGTCGAGGCGGGGCCGGACGTCGACAAGGATGGCGTCGTGCGCTGGCGCCGGGTCGACCTGCAGGCGCGGATCAAGGAGTTGTTCGGGGTCGAGATGCACGAGCGCACGGTCGGCAAGCACCTGGCGGCACTGGGCTTCGTGCGGCTGTCGGTGCGCCCGCAGCATCCCAAGGCCACCGACGAGACCCAGCAGGCTTTTAAAAAAACTTCGCCGCGCGCGTGGCGGAGATCCTGCCCGAGCCCGCCCGCGACAAGCCGCTCGAGATCTGGTTCCAGGACGAGGCGCGCGTCGGCCAGCAGGGCACGCTGACGCGGGTCTGGGCGCGCAAGGGCACGCGCCCGCGGGCGCCGCGCGACCAACGCTACAAGTGGACGTATGTGTTCGGGGCGGCCTGCCCAGCGCGCGGCACCAGCGCGGCCCTGGTGCTGCCGACGGTCAACACCACGATGATGTCGCTGCATCTGGCTGAGATCAGCAAGCAGGTCGCGCCCGGCGCGCACGCGATCCTGGTTCTGGACGGTGCCGGCTATCACGGCACCGCCAAGACGCGCCGACCGCGTGGCCTGGTGGTCCCGGACACCATCACGTTGCTCCACCTGCCGGCCTCATCGCCCGAGCTGAACCCGATGGAGCTGGTCTGGCAGTACCTGCGCCAGAACAAGCTCGCCAACCGGGTCTTCCGCGACTACCGACAGATCGTCGACGCCTGCTGCGACGCTTGGAACTTCTTCGCCAACGACCCAGACCTCGTTACATCCATGACCTCGCGTGACTGGGCACAGGTCAACATCTAGGGCCATTGGTATTAGATCGTCGACAGGAGCCAGGATGGTGCGACCGAGCCCGGTCGGACCCGCCCCGCATCGGGGATCCGGAATGCGCGCCTTCAACGACCTCAAGCTCACCACCAAGCTGGCGCTGCCGGCCGGGCTCGTCCTCCTCGTCGCGCTCGGCCTCGTCGGTCTCGCCCGCAGCGGGCTTGCCGCGATGGACAGGACGATGGGCGAGATCGTAGAAACGCGCACCAACCGGGCCGTCGCGGCCCTGCGGGTGGCGAACGCCGTCGCCGAGGCGACAATCGCCCAGCGCAGCGTTATCATCGAGGACAGCCACGAGGCGCGCCTGGCCCTGGCGAGGCAGCACCGGGCGGCGGAGGAGCTGGCCGAGCGGGGCTATGACGTCACGATCGTGGACCGACGTCGCGAACCGGCGGCGGAAACGAGTTTCGCCAACGGGGCCCAGCTTTCCTATGCCTTCGTGGCTCCGCTGGCTTCTCCGGAAACCCTCGCGATGCTGCCGGGCCTGCTGCTCTCGTCCGGTGCGCCGATCCGGATCCGTCCGACCTACGATCCGGCCTTCATCCGCTGGGGACTGCGGTTCCTCGCCGCCTGCAACACCCGCTCGGTCGAGGCGACAACCCGCGCGCAACTCGCTCTCGCGGCATTGAGCCGGACAGTGCTGGCTGACCTGGCGCAGCGGGAAGCGCTGGCGTTCGGTCTGCGCACCGCTGGCAAGCTGGTGGTGTACCGGAAGGCGGAAAGCTTCGAGGCCGCCAAGGTTCAGGCCCAGCGTCAGGCCCAGGCGGCCGGGAGCGAGCAGGAGGTGTTGTCGGCTATAGCCTGCCTCGCTCTGGAACCCTCCCTCATGATCAAGCCCGATACGTTGGCGGGAGGCATCCACACGCCGAGCGAGCAGGTTGGCGACTGCCGACGGTTGGGATTGCCCCGTTTTTGTGGACGGTTCAGGGGGCTTGGCTGAGCAGGGTCTCGATTGACGGTTTTGACCCGGTCTCCTGCTCGTAGACGATGGGCGAGCGGTAGCCGAGCGCCGAGTGGCGGCGCAGCGGATTGTAGAAGGCCTCGATGTAGCTGAAGACCGCCATGCGCGCCTCTGCCTGCGAGCGGAAGCGGCGGCGGGCGAGCGGTTCGCATTCGAGGGTGGAGAAGAAGCTCTCGGCCATGGCGTTGTCGTAGGCGTCGCCGACCGAACCCATCGACGGGCGCACACCCGCCTCCCGGCAGCGATTACCGAAGGCCAGCGACGTGTACTG
>NZ_JAUYZI010000013.1 GCF_030700245.1 Methylobacterium amylolyticum | reverse complement strand
CGACTGTCCGGTCGTGCGTGACGAGGCGGCGTTCGGTCCCAAAGCTCTCCCACGGTTGTGGCCGGAGGGTGGGCGGGCGCCAAACGCCGCGCGCCGGGTGGGGTGGCCACCCCACCCGGCGCAGCCCCAATCTCAGCACATCACAGGGCCGCCTCCTAGATACAAGGGTGGCGCCCGAAGGGCGTCGGGTGAGGGGAGCGGCGGTGCAGACCGTGGCGCCCGGGATCGGCTGCGAAGACTTCTTCTGAGGCCGGGCTCCCCTCTCCCGACTCCTGCCGACGCAGGAGCCACCCTCCCCCGCAGAGGGGGGAGGGAGACTGCTGTACCGGTGCGACTCACCGAGACGCGAGCGCCCCCGACACCTGCGCCCGCAAAGCCTCCGGGTCGGCGAAGACGAGGCGGACGGGCAGCACGGGCACGCGGGCTGCGAAGTCCGGCGGCAGGCGCACCGCGTCCTTCTCGGTGGTGACCAGCTCCGCCCCGAGGCGCCCGGCCTCCGCGGCGAGGGCGGCGAGGTCCGCCGCGCGGTAGGGGTGGTGGTCGGGGAAGGCTCGCGTCCCGGCGAGATCGGCCCCGGCCTCGGCCAGCGTCGCGAAGAACTTTTGCGGGCGCCCGATCCCCGCGAAGGCGAGGCAGCGCCGGCCGGCCACCGCCGCCGCGTCCGGCACCAGCCGGGCCCGGTGGACCGGCAGGCCGCGCCGCGCCGCCGCCCGGGCCACCGCCTCGCCGGGCGCGCCGTCGCCGACCAGCACCAGCCCGGCGACGTGGGGCCATTGCCGGTCGAGGGGCGCGCGCAGCGGTCCGGCGGGGAACACCCGGCCGTTGCCGTGCCCGGCACCGGCATCGACGACGGCCAGGGAGAGATCCTTGGCGAGCCCCGGATTCTGGAGGCCGTCGTCCATCACCACCGCGTCGGCGCCGAGGTCCCGGCACAGCGCCGCCCCGGCCACCCGGTCGCGGGCGACGACCGCCGGGCCGTGGCGGGCGAGCAGCAGCGGCTCGTCGCCGACATCGGCCGCCCCGTGCGCGGCCGGATCGACCCGCACGGGACCGGGCAGGCGCCCGCCGTAGCCGCGGCTGAGGAAGGCCGGCCGGCGGCCGAGGTCGCGCAGCAGGGCGGCGAGCGCCAGGGCGGCGGGCGTCTTGCCCGCGCCCCCGAGGGTGACGTTGCCGAGGCACAGCACCGGACAGCCGGCCCGCACCCCGGGGCGGTCCATGCGCCGGGCGGCGGCCGCGCCGTAGAGCGCGGCGAGCGGCGCGAGCGCCCGCGCCGCCGGGTGGTCCGGCCCCGCGTCCCAGAAGCGGGGCGGGCGCATCAGGCGCGCGCGAGCGCTGACCGCTCGAAGGCCGGGCGGTCGAGGCGCCGCAGCTTCATCTGCGCGACGAACGGGTCGAGCACCGCGAGCGTGCGCGCCACCGCGCCCTCGAAGGGCAGCAGCGCCTCGTGGCCGTCCCGGGCCATGCGGCCGAGCCGCGCCGGGTCGGCGAGCAGCGCTCCGACCCGCTCGGCGAGTTCGGCCCCGTCGCGCACCGGCAGCGCCCCGCCGCCGCGGTCGAGAGCGGCGTAGACCTCCCGGAAATTGTCGGTGTGGGCGCCGTGCAGCACCGCCGTGTCGAGGCGCACCGGCTCGATCGGGTTCTGGCCGCCGCGGGGCACCAGCGAGCCGCCGAGGAAGGCCAGCGGGCTGAGGCGGTAGAACAGGCCCATCTCGCCCACCGTGTCTGCGACGTAGACCTCCACCGACGGGTGCGGGCGCCCGCCCGCCGAGCGCCGGGCGCTGGCGAGCCCGGCGGCGGATGCGGCCTCGGCGGCCTCCTGGCCGCGGCGGGGATGGCGCGGGGCGAGGATCGTCAGCAGCCGGGGGAAGCGGTCCCTCAGCGCGGCGTGGGCGTGGGCCACCGCCGCCTCCTCGCCCGGATGCGTGCTCGCCGCCACCCAGACCGGGCGCCCGGCGAGCATCGGCCGGAGATAGGCGAGCTGCTGGGGATCGGCCGGGGGCACCGCCGCGTCGTACTTGAGGTTCCCGGCGATGCTGACCCGCGGCGCGCCGAGCTGCGCGAAGCGGGCGGCGTCCTCCTGGGTCTGGGCGAGGCAGACGGCGATGCGGGAGAGCAGCGCCTCGGCGGTGCGGGGCGAGCGCTCCCAGCCCCGGAACGAGCGCTCCGACATCCGCCCGTTGACGAGGAGCAGCGGGACCTCGCGCTCGGCGAGAGCCAGCATGGTGTTCGGCCAGATCTCGGACTCGGCCACCAGCGCGAGGTCCGGCTGCCAATGGTCGAGGAACCGCCCGACCCAGCGCGGGGCGTCCAGCGGCATGTACTGGTGCACGGCGCCGGCCGGCAGGCGCCCCCCGATCAGCTCGGCGGCGGTGCGGGTTCCGGTGGTGACGAGCACCGAGAAGCCGCGGCCGATCATCCCCTCGACGAGGCCGATCAGCGACAGCGCCTCCCCGACGCTCGCCCCGTGCATCCAGGCGAGCGGCCCGACCGGGCGGGCGCGGCCGGCGAGCCCCCGGCGCTCGGGCAGCCGGCGCGGGTCCTCCTTGCCGCGATGCGCCCGCCACGCGAGCAGCCCCGCCACCGCGGGCTCGCCGACCCGCAGGCCGGTGCGGTAGGCCCGCAGCGCCAGGGTGAGCGGCGGGGCCCTCACGCGACGCCCTCCAGGGCGAGGGGCGCCGGGCGGTAGAGCGCCGCCCGGTCGGCCCGGCCGACGCGGGCGTAGGCGCGGTCGTGGACCCGGTTCATCTCGGCCTCGACATGCTGGCGCAGGCGCTCGAACTCCGCGCCCTCGCAATCCCGCGGCACGTGGACCGGCTCGCCGAGCACGATCGCCCCGCGGCCGAACGGCAGCCCGAGGCAGGCCCGGTCCCAGGAGCCGAACCGCAGGTGGCGGCTCGTCACCACGGCGGCCGGCACGATCGGGCGGCCGGAGAAGCGGGCGAGCGTCAGGATGCCGGCGTCGCAGCGGCGCGACACCTTGGGCACGTCGGCGCTGAACGCCACCGACTCGCCGTCCTTCAGCGCGCGCAGCATCGCCCGCAGGCCCTCGGCGCCGCCCTTGGCGCGCACGTCCGTGGCACGCGTGCGGCCGCGGGCGCCGGAGGCGCGCATCACCCGGATGCCCAGGTGCTCCAGCGCGATGGTGTTGATGTCCCCGTCCGGATTCTTCGAGATGATCGTCGCCGCGCGGTCGCCGGGGCGGCGCAGGAACGGCACCATCAGGTGCTGGCCGTGCCACATGCCGACGATGAACGGGGTGCGCGCGTCGAGCCACGCGTCCGTGGCCGCCGCCCCGGCGCTCCCGGCCTCGACGGTGAAGCGGTTCGTCGTCCGCACCAGCCGCAGGTAGGCCGCGGCGAGGCGGCCGAGGATGCGCGGGACGGGAGGCTGGCGGAGAAGGCGCTTGGCGAGGCTCATGACACGCTGCGGTCGGGCGAGGCCGGCAGGGGTAGCGCCGGCCGCCCCGGCGGTTCAACCGCCGACGCGCGCGACCGGACGGTCCGGGCGGTCACGATCGGGTGCGGCCGCGGGGCCTGTCTGGCCGCCGGAGACGGCGAAAACGCGGCGCGGCGCTTGTTTGGATCTGTTCCAATCTATAGATTGTAATCGTTCTAATAGGGAGCGATTCGCATGACGGCCGTCCTCCACGGCGCCGAGCCAGCCCCCGACGAGGCCCACCGCGCCTTCGTGCTGCGCTACGTGCAGCCCGGCCTCGCGGGGCTGATCGACGGCTCGGTCTCGACGCTCGCGCCGCTGTTCGCGGCGGCCTTCGCCACCGGGCACAACGGCGCGACCTTCCTCGTCGGCCTCGCGGCGTCCGTCGGGGCGGGGATCAGCATGGGCTTCACCGAGGCGCTGTCGGACGACGGCAGCATCACCGGCCGCGGCAGCCCGGTCGCCCGCGGCCTCGTCTGCGGCGCGGCGACGGCGCTCGGCGGCCTCGGGCACACGCTGCCCTACGCGATCCCCGACACGCTGCCGCCCGGCTGGCCGAACGCCTTCACCCTGGCGACCGGGCTCGCGGTGCTGGTGGTGGCGGTCGAGCTCGCGGTGATCGCGGCGGTGCGGACCCGCTACATGGCGACGCCGTTCTGGCGCGCGGCGCTCCAGGTCATGCTCGGCGGCGCGCTGGTGCTGGGGGCGGGGATGCTGATCGGCAGCGCTTGACGCGCGCGGCCCGGGCCGCGATGCCGGGGGGCGTCCCCGCGTCCCGCGTCCCCAGTCCCCAGTCCCATGTGCGCCCGTCTCCCGCGTTGACCTTCCGCCTCGCCCATCTCAGCGACCCGCATGTCGGCCCCCTCGGCCGGCCGCGGCTGCACCAGCTCATCGGCAAGCGCGCCACCGGCTACGCGAACTGGCGGCGCGGCCGCTCGCGCAGCCACGACATGGCGGTGCTGGAGGCGCTGGTCACCGACCTGAAGGCGCAGGGACCTGGGCACGTCGCCTGCACCGGCGACCTGTGCAACATCGGCCTGCCGAGCGAGTGGGAGACCGCGCGCACCTTCATGGAGGCGCTGGGCCCGCCCGGGGCGGTGAGCCTCGTGCCGGGCAACCACGACGCCTACGTGCGCGGCTCGCTGGAGGGGCTGCTGGCGGCCTGCGGCGGCTACACCGCCGACGATTCGGGGGTCATCGCCCGCTTCCCCTACCTGCGGCGGCGCGGCCCGCTGGCGCTGGTCGGGCTGTCGAGCGCGATCCCGACCAAGCCGTTCGTGGCGAGCGGCCGGCTCGGGGCGCCGCAGCTCGCCGCGGCGGAGGCGCTGCTGCGGGCGCTCGCCACGGAGCCGGGCCGGCCCTGCCGCGTGGTGATGATCCACCACCCGCCGCAGCCCGGCGGCGCCTCGCCGGGGCGCGACCTGAAGGACGCCGCCGCGTTCACGGCGATGATCGCCCGGGCCGGCGCCGACCTGATCCTGCACGGGCACAACCACGTCACCAGCCTGCACCGGATGGCGGGACCGGGCGGCCGTGCCGTGCCGGTGGTCGGCGCGCCCTCGGCCTCGGCGCGGGCCGACGGCCACGGGGCCGTGCCCGCCCGGAGGGCGGCCTACCTGCTCTACGACATCGCCCGGGCGGGAGAGGGCTACGCCGTCACCGCCCGGCGGCGCGGGCTCGACGCGGCGGGGGCGGTCGTCGATCTCGGGCCGATGGCCTTGGAATGAATCGTCCTGGCGCGCGATTCGGGGCCGCCGGTCCGCGCGACCGGGCCGGCGGCGGCCGCCGTCAGGTCCCGGCGGCGAGCAGGCCGTGCCGCCGCTGACGGCTGAGGCTCGCCTCGTAGCGCTCGGCCTGGAGGCGGGT
Organism: Methylobacterium amylolyticum; assembly: GCF_030700245.1. Taxonomy (GTDB): domain Bacteria; phylum Pseudomonadota; class Alphaproteobacteria; order Rhizobiales; family Beijerinckiaceae; genus Methylobacterium. The sequence goes on along the minus strand of NZ_JAUYZI010000013.1, from coordinate 125,845 downwards.
GAGGCCGCTGATCAGCGCGAACGTGCCGCGATAGACCGTGTAGGTGCCGTCCTGAGTCGGCGTGACGCGAATGACCTCTGCCATAATTGTCTGCCCCGAGTTGGAGGTTGTCGATCGGCGGGTGAGAGAAAAATATCCTTCTGAACTGAATTGCGGGCCGAACGCGCGTCCAGAGGGTCGAGGTTAACCATCGCCTGGACGCTGGCAAGACTACCGAGACCGGCGGGCACCGGGTATTTCCGCTGCATTGCGGCAAGCCGTTGCCCGCCTTCACGAACCGCGACTGCCCAAAAAAGCGGCGCCCGGCACGCATTATGAATACGCTTCGGCCGCCGATTCGACGGCGCGCCGGATCGGCGCGATCCTGCCCCACCGACACCGCACGCGAGGCACACCCATGGAACTCTGGCGTCTCACCGCGACCGATCTCGCGCGCCTGATCCGCGACGGACAGGTCTCCGCCGTCGAGGCGGCGCGGGACGCGCTGGCCCGGCTCGACGCCGTCAACGGCCGGATCAACGCCGTGGTCGAGCACCGGCCCGACGCGGTGCTGGCCGACGCCGAGGCGATCGACGCCGCCCGCGCCCGGGGCGAGACGCCCGGGCCGCTCGCGGGCGTGCCCGTGACCACCAAGGTCAATGCCGACCAGCGCGGCTTCCCGACCACCAACGGCCTGCGCCTGCAGCGCGACCTCGTGGCGGCGGACGACAGCCCGGTGGTGGCGAACCTGCGCCGCGCCGGCGCGGTGCTGCTCGGCCGCACCAACACGCCGGCCTTCTCGCTGCGCTGGTTCACGACCAACGGGCTCCACGGGGACACGAAGAACCCGCGCGATCCCGGCCTGACCCCGGGGGGCTCGTCGGGCGGCGCGGGGGCGGCGGTCGCCGCCGGCATCGGCGCGCTCGCCCACGGCACCGACATCGCCGGCTCGGTCCGCTACCCGGCCTACGCCTGCGGCGTCCACGGGCTGCGGCCGAGCCTCGGGCGGATCCCGGCCTGGAACGCCTCCTCGCCCGAGCGCGGCATCGGCCCGCAGCTCATGGCGGTGTCCGGCCCGCTCGCCCGCAGCGTCGCCGACCTGCGCCTCGGCCTCGCGGCGATGGCCGCGCCCGATCCCCGCGACCCGTGGTGGGTTCCGGCGCCCCTCGAAGGCCCGGCCGTGCCGCGCCGGGCGGCCCTGTGCGTGCGCCCGGACGGCCTCGCCACTGCCCCCGAGGTCGAGGCGGCGCTCCGCGACGCCGCCCGGCGCCTGGACGCGGCCGGCTGGAGCGTGACGGAGATCGCCGACACCCCGCCGATCCGGGAGGCGAGCGAGCTGCAATTGCAGCTCTGGCTCGGGGACGGCTACGCGGCCGCCCGCGCCGCGGCCGACCGCGAGGGCGACCCGGCGGCGATCGACCTTTTGGAGGCCTTCCGCGGCCGCGCCGAGGCGATGCCCCCGGACGCCGTCGCCCGAGCACTCGTCCGCCGCAACACCCTCTGCCGCATGTGGGCGCTGTTCCTGGCCGAGCACCCGGTGCTGCTGGTGCCGGTCTCGGGCGAGCTGCCCTTCCCGGACGGTCTCGACCGGACGGGTGAGGCGGGCATCGCCCGGGCCTTCGAGGCGAACCTGCTCCAGGTCGGGCTCGCACCGCTGGGCGTGCCGGCGCTCACGGTCACCACCGGCCTCGTCGGGCGGGCGCCGGTCGGCGTGCAGATCGTCGCCGCGCGCTACCGCGAGGACCTGTGCCTGCTGGCGGGCGAGGCGGTCGAGGCCGGCGGCGTGCCGCCGATGCCGGTCGATCCGGCCTGAGGCGAGGGCGCGGCGGAACTCGAACGGGCCCGCGCGGCTTATCAACCAGTGGTTGTGATGAGACGCGCATGCCCCTGATCGCCGCGACCGCCCTGCTGAGCAGCACCCTGGTGCTGATCCTGTCCGCGCCGTCCGGCGCGGGCGCCGCGCTGGCGGGGTTCTTCGCCGGCGGCACCGTCGGCGGGCTGGCCGGGGCGCTGGCGGTGGCCGTCCTCGGCCCGCGCGGCGCCCCCCGCTCGACGCGACCGGCCGGCCGCGCCCCGGCGCGCTGGAGTCCGGCTCACGCCCCGAGGCTCGCCAGCAGCTCGGCGAACAGCCGCGCCCGCCGCGGCAGCGAGTCGATCAGCACGTGCTCCTCCAGGGTGTGGTAGCCGCGGCCGAGCACCCCGAGCCCGTCGAGGGTCGGGATGCCCATCGCGCCGGTGAAGTTGCCGTCCGAGCCGCCGCCGGCGCTGTGGTGGGGCAGGGCGCGCCCGTGGCCGGCGGCGATCGCCCGCGCCCGCTCATAGAGCGCCATCGTGTCGGCATCCGGTTCCCAGACCGGCCGCGTGACGCCGCGGCCGACGGTGAAGCGCGCCCCGTCCGCCTCGCCGGAGAGGGCGAGCATGCGCGCCACGCCGCGGTCCAGGTCCGCCTGCCGCTTGGCCATGCTCAGCGCCTGCCCCCGGCACAGGGTCGGCACGCAATTCGCCCACTGCCCGCCCGCGATCACGCCGACGGAGACGGTGCAGTCGGGTTCCGACAGCGCCTCGATGGCGAGCAGCTTGCGGGCCATCAGGCTGATCGCCGAGCGTCCCTCGGAGAGGGCGGCGCCGGCGTGGCTCGGGCGGCCGACCGCCTCCAGGTCGAAGCGGGCGATGGCGTAGCGGCCGGTCACCACCCCGTCGTCGGGCAGGCCGGGCTCGGGCACGAGGATGGCGGCGTGCCGGGCGGCCTCGGCCTCAATCAGGTCGCGGGTCGAGGGGCTGCCGACCTCCTCGTCGCCGGTGAACAGCACCGTGACCGGCAGCGGCGTGGCCGCACCGGCGGCGGCGAGCGCCCGGATCGCGGCGAGCGCGATCACGTTACCGCCCTTCATGTCGAGGGCGCCGGGCCCGTAGGCGCGCTCCCCCTCGATCCGCCACGGCAGCCGCGCCAGGGTGCCGACCGGGTGGACGGTGTCGAGATGGCCGAGCACGAGGATCCCCGGCACGTCGCGGCGCGGGTGCGGGAATCGTCCGCGCACGCAGGCGCCCAGGCCCATGCGCCCGGGGATGGTCTCGACCGCGGCGCCCATCACCGCGAGGTCGCGGGCGGCGAGCGCCATCATCCGGTCGACCGCCGCCGCGTCGTGGGTGGGGCTTTCGCAGAGCACCCAGCGCTCCAGGTCGGCCAGCAGCGCGCGGGTGTCGAAGGCCAGATCCGGGCTCATCGGGCGGGCTCCGGGCCGTTCGCGCCGGGGGCGGGCATCGGCACGGGGCCGCGCTTCGCCCGGACCGCGGCGACGGCGCGGCGATGGCGGCTGCGCGGGTTCCCGGGCCGGCCCGGCAGGTCGACGGCGGGCGACCCGCTCACAGCACGACTTCGATGAGGTAGGGGCCCCGGGTTCTCAGGGCGTGCTGCAACGCGTCGGTGAACGCGGAGAGCGTCTCGACCCGGCGCCCGTCGAGGCCGAAGCCGCGGGCGAGGCCGACCCAGTCGATCGCCGGGTCGTCGAGGCTCAGCATGCCGATCGCCTTCGGCCCCGGATTGAGGGCGCCGACATTAGCGAGTTCGCCCCGCAGAATCGCGTAGGCGCGGTTCGACCACACCACCGTCACCACGTCGAGGCGCTCGCGCGCCTGGGTCCAGAGCGCCTGCACCGTGTAGAGGCCGCTGCCATCGGCCTGGAGGTTGATGACCTTGCGCTCCGGGCAGGCCACCGCCGCGCCGGTCGACAGCGGGATGCCGAGCCCGATCGAGCCGCCGTTGAGCTGGAGCCAGGTGTGGGGCGCGGAGGCCCGGGTCAGGGCGAAGAAGTTGCGGCCGGTGGTCAGCGACTCGTCGCAGATCACCGCCCCCTCGGGGATCAGGGCGCCGAGCGCCGCGCCGATCGTGTCCTGGTCGAGGGGCCCCGAGCCCGGCAGCTCCGGCCGCCTGCCCGTGTCGGGCGCCGCGGCGGGCCCCGCGTTCACCGCCTCGGCCAGCCGCTCCAGCGCCTCGATCTGGTCCTCCTCGGGGGTCGCCAGCGTGATCGTCCGGCACCCCTCCGGCGCCAGCAGGCTCGGCCGGCCGGGATAGGCGAAGAAGCCCACCGGCTCGGTCGCGCCCACGAGGATGATGTGCCGGTAGCCTTTCAGCGCCGCGATGCCTTGGTCGATCGGGTAGGGCAGGCGCTCGATCGGCACGGTGCCGGCGCCGCGGTCGATGCGGGCGTTCGCGGTCATGGCGAGCAGCCGCGCCCCGGTCTTGCGGGCGATCCGGTCGGCAATCGTCCTTCCTTCGCCGCGCACAGCCCGGTCGCCGAGATGCAGCAGCACCGGCTCGCCGCTGGCGAGCGCGCGCGCCGCTTCGGCCACCGCCGCGTCGTCCGCCCGCGCCCGCTCCGGGACCGGCGGCACGGGGGCGATCCCGGTGCCGGGGTTCCAGGCGGTGTCGGCGGGCAGGATCAGGGTGGCGACCTGACCCGGCGCGGTGCGGGCGGCCTGGATCGCGGCGGCGCCGTCGGCGGCGATCGCGTCGGCGCTGAGGCCGGTGCGCACCCAGGCCGACATCGGCCGGGCCAGCCCCTCGATGTCCGTGGTGAGCGGCGCGTCGTACTGCCGGTGGTAGGTGGCGTGCTCGCCGACGATGTTGACCAGGGGCGAGCGGGCGCGGCGGGCGTTGTGCAGGTTGGCCAGCCCGTTGGCGAGGCCGGGGCCGAGATGCAGCAGCGTCGAGGCCGGCTTGTCGGCCATGCGGGCGTAGCCGTCCGCGGCGCCGGTCGCCCCGCCCTCGAACAGGCAGAGCACGCAGCGCATGCCGTCCACCCGGTCGAGGGCGGCGACGAAATGCATCTCCGAGGTGCCGGGGTTGGTGAAGCAGACCTCGACCCCGCCCGCCACCAGCGTCCGCACCAGGCTCTCGGCGCCGTTCATCGGCGCGGTCGCCGTCCCGTTGGTCGCTTCGCTCACGATAGAGGTCCCTCGCCCGGGCGCCGCGCGCCGACACGGGGCCATCGTGGCACGGCGCGGCGGGGGCGCAACCCCGGCGGGCCGAGCCGCCGGGTCTGCGCCATGCCAGAACGCCCGCCCTGTTGGCGCGGGACTTGCCGGATCCGGGCGTCGCGTAACCACCGATGGGATCCGATGACCCTTCACCGCCTCACCGCCTCCCTGCTCGCCGGTGCCCTGGTTCTCACCGGTCCGGCCTTCGCCGGTCCGGCCCACGCCGAGAGCGTCCTGCGGATCGCCATGACGGCGACCGACATCCCCACCGCCACCGGCATGCCCAACAACGGCTTCGAGGGCATGCGCTTCCTCGGCTACCCGGTCTTCGAGGGGCTGGTGCAGTGGGACCTGCGGAGCACCGACCGGCTCGCCGGCCTCAAGCCCGCGCTGGCCGAGAGCTGGGCGCAGGACCCGGCCGACAAGCGGGTCTGGACCTTCCGCCTGCGCGAGGGGGTCAAATTCCACGACGGAACGCCGTTCGACGCCGACGCGGTGGTGTGGAACCTCGACCGCTACTTCAAGAACGACAGCCCGCAATTCGAGACGCAGGCCGCCGGCACCACGCGCGCCCGGGCACCGATCGTCGGAAGCTACCGCAAGGTCGACGCGCGGACGGTGCAGATCACCACCACGCAGGTGGCCTCGTACTTCCCGTACATGGCGGTCTACATCCTGTTCACCTCGCCCCATTCCTTCGAGAAGGCGGGGCGCGACTGGACCAAGGTGCCGGCCCTGCCGGCGGCCGGCACCGGCCCGTTCAGGATCGTCAAGGTCGCCCCGCGGGAATCGGTCGAACTCGCCCGCAACGACGGCTACTGGGACCCGGACCGCATGGCCAAGGTCGACCGGGTGCGGCTGATGCCGATCCCGGAGGCGAACGCCCGGGTCGCGGCGCTGCGCGCGGGTCAGGTCGACTGGATCGAGGTGCCGGCGCCCGACGCGATCCCCTCGCTGAAGCAGGCGGGCTTCACGATCACCACCGGCTCCTACCCGCATATCTGGCCGTGGATGTACAACATCGGCGCCGCCGACAGCCCGCTGAAGGACGTGCGCGTGCGGCAGGCGCTCAACTACTGCATCGACCGGGAGGGGATCGTCACCCTGCTCAACGGCACTGCCGAGCCGGCCTCCGGCTGGCTGAACGACCGCGACCCGAATTTCGGCGCGCCGCAGAACCGCTACGTCTCGGACCCGGCCAAGGGCAAGGCGCTGCTGGCGGAGGCCGGCTACGGGCCGAAGAAGCCGCTCCGGCTCACGGTCATGATATCGTCCTCGGGCTCGGGCCAGATGTTGCCGATGCCGATGAACGAGTACCTCCAGGAGAGCCTGAAGCAGGGCTGCGGCGTGGACGTGACCTTCAACGTCGTCGAGTGGCAGGTGCTGCTCACCGCGAGCCGGGCGCTCCCCGACGCGCCGAGCCTCCAGGGCTCGAACGCGCTGAACGTCTCCTCGCCCTCGTCCGACCCGTCCGTGATGGCCCGATACTTCGCGGGCGACCGCTTCCCGCCGGCCGGCTTCAACTTCCCCAACTGGCGGGACGAGCGGTTCGACGCGGCGATGAAGGTGCTCGCCGAGACCACCGACCCCACGGTGATCGACGCGCAGACGCGGATCGCCCACGAGCGGTTGGTCGACGACCCGCCGTGGCTCTACGTCGTCCACGACCTCAACCCGCGCGGCCTGTCCAAGCGGGTCAAGGGCTTCGTCTCGCCCCAGTCCTGGTTCGTCGATCTCACCCGCGTCAGCGTCCAGTAAACGAGTCCTCCGATGGCCGACCATACCGCCGACCCCGCTCTGATCTCCGCCGCCGACCTCGCGCGCGGCATCCAGTCCAAGACGATCTCCCCCGTCGAGGCGGTCGAGGCGATGCTCGCCCGCGTCGACCGGCTGGAGCCGAAGCTCCAGGCCTTCACCGACGTGTTCGCCGCCGACGCGCGGTTGGCCGCCGAGGGGGCGGACCGGGCGATCCGCTCCGGCCACGCGGTCGGGCCGCTCCACGGCGTGCCCGTGGTGCTCAAGGACCTGATCGACGTCGCGGGCCGGATCACCATGGGCGGCTCGGCCGCCCACCGGGCGCGGCGGGCGACCCGCACCGCCACCATCGCCCGCCGGCTGATCGCGCAGGGGATGATCGTGCTGGGCAAGACCCACACGGTGGAGTTCGCCTACGGCGGATGGGGCACCAACCAGCACCTCGGCACCCCGTGGAATCCCTGGGACACGGAGGTCCCGCGCACCCCCGGCGGCTCGTCGAGCGGCACCGGCGTGGCGGTCGCCGCCCGGATGGCGCCCTGGGGCATCGGCACCGACACCGGCGGCTCGGTGCGGCTGCCGGCCTCGTTCTGCGGGCTCACCGGCCTCAAGGTCACGGTCGGCCGGGTCTCCACCCACGGGATCGTGCCGCTCTCGGCGACCCTCGACACGCCCGGGCCGATCGCCCGAACCGTGGAGGACGCGGCGCTGCTCTACGAGGCGATCTCCGGGCCGGACCCGCTCGACGCGACCACTCGCGGGATCCTGCCGGCCGAGCCGTGGTCGACCCTGGAGCGGGGCGTGCGCGGCCTGCGGCTCGCGCGCATGCCCGAGGCCGAGCGCGCGGGCGTCGACGCCGACATGCTCGCGGCCTACGACGCGGCCCTCGACGTCCTCGCCCGGGAGGGCGCCGAGATCGTCGAGATCGCCCTGCCGTTCCGGTTCAGCGACCTCGTGGCGATGAGCGCGGTGACCAACGCCGAGGCCTACTTCGTCAACGGGGCGCTCGCCGAGGATCCGGCGGCGCCGCTCGGCGACGCGGTGCGCGGGCGGATCCTGGCCGGCGCCGCGGTCTCGGCGCAGGACTACCTCGGGACGCTCGCGCGGCGGGCGGCGATGAAGGTCCAGTTCGCGGCGGCGATGGAGGGGATCGACGCCCTGCTGACGCCGACCACCGAGTGCGCGGCGGTGCCGCTCGCCGAGGTCGACGAGGCGCGCCTGCCCTCGCGCTTCACCCGCTTCGGCAACATGCTCGACCTCTGCGGGCTGGCGCTGCCGAACGGCTTCACGGCCGGTGGCCTGCCGCTGTCGCTCCAGATCACCTGCCGCGGCTACGACGAGGCCACCGCCCTGCGGATCGGCCGGGCCTACCAGCGGGCCACCGACTGGCACCTGCGCGCGCCGGACCTCTGACGCGCGGGTTTCCGCGGCCTCACGGGGCCGCGGGCTGTCCTTCCACGACGACGCCGAGCACGCCGAGCAGGTGGTGGCGGGCGCGGCTCACGCGGCTCTTCACGGTGCCGACCTGGCAACCGATCCGGGCGGCGGCCTCCTCGTAGGTGAAGCCCTCCGCCCCGACGAGCAGCAGCGCCTCCCGCTGCGCGGCCGGAAGCAGGCCGAGCCGGTCCCAGACGGTCTTCAGGGTGCTCGCGTCCTCCTGGTCCGAGGGGCTGACCAGATGGCCGGCGTGGACGCCGTCGGCGTCCTCGACCTCGCGCCGGACCTTGCGCAGGTCGGAGTAGAACTGGTTGCGCAGGATCGTGAACAGCCACGCGGTGAAGTTGGTGCCGGGGCGGAAGCGGTGCTGGTTGGCCCAGGCCCGGGCGAAGGTCTCCTGGACGAGGTCGTCGGCGCGGCTCACGTCGCCGCACAGCGACAGGGCGAAGGTGCGAAGCGCCGGCAACGCCTTGACGATGTCGGTGCGGAACTCGAACGCCAGCGCCGCCCCGCGCGCCGCGGCGGCGGCCTCGAACCGCGCCACGAGCTCCGCGAGCCGGCCCGGCAGGGGCTCGGCCTCGGCGAACCGGAAATACTCGCGCATCGGCAGGGCGAGGTGCTGGCCGATCGCCGTCGGGTAACCGGGCGCGTCGGGCTCCGGATCGCCGTCGGGCGGCGTGCAGGGCGGGGTGACGGCCATGGGCTTTACATCCTAGAAGACTGCAAGCTGGAACAGATCTAGCCGCGTTAGAATCTGCAACCTGAACGGGCACCTAACGATCTGTAACACCAAAGCTAGACGGGAGCAGTCCCCGCGAGGGTTGGCCGGACCGGTCCCGTCGGTGCAGAATGCGGGGGGAGACGGCGACATGACCCACGCGCACGCGGATCACGATCACGACCATGGCAGCGACCTCTCGCCGGTCGAGGCGCGGGTCCGCGCCCTCGAATCGCTGCTCGTCGAGAAGGGCTACGTCGATCCGGCGGCTCTCGATGCCCTGGTCGAGATGTACGAGACCCGGATCGGCCCGCATCTGGGCGCCCGGGTCGTGGCGCGTGCCTGGGTCGATCCGGCCTTCCGCGCCCGGCTGCTCGCGGACGCGACGCCGACGATCGCCGAACTCGACATCGGCGGCCGCGGCGGCGAGCACATGGTGGCGGTCGAGAACACCCCCGAGGTTCACAATCTCGTGGTGTGCACCCTGTGCTCCTGCTACCCCTGGCCGGTGCTGGGCCTGCCGCCGGTCTGGTACAAGGCGCCGCCCTACCGGGCCCGGGCGGTGATCGACCCGCGCGGCGTGCTCGCCGAGTTCGGCGTGAGCCTGCCCGAGACGACGCGGATCACCGTGTGGGATTCCACCGCCGAGACCCGGTTCATGGTCCTGCCGATGCGGCCGGCCGGCACCGAGGGGTTCTCCGAGGCGGCGCTCGCCGCCCTCGTCACCCGCGACGCGATGATCGGCACCGGGCTGCCCCGGGCCGTCCCCGTCCTCGCCCCGGAGATGCCGGCATGAACGGCGCGCAGGATCTCGGCGGCGCCCACGGCTTCGGCCCGGTGGTGCCGGAACAGGACGAGCCGGTCTTCCACGCGGCGTGGGAGCGGCGCGTCTTCGCGCTCGCCATGGCGATGGGCTACACCGGCGCCTGGAACCTCGACGGCAGCCGCGCCGCCCGCGAGTCGCTGCCCCCGGCCCGGTATCTGGCGTCGAGCTACTACCGGATCTGGCTGGAGGCCCTGGAGAAGCAGATCCTCGCCAAGGACCTCGTCACGCCGGATGAGGTCGCCGCGGGCACGGCTTCCGTGCCGGCCCGGCCGGTGGCGCGGGTCCTCGGCGCGGGCGAACTGGGGCCGCGCTTCCGCGCCGGCTTCCCGAGCGACCGGCCCGCGGACGGGCCCGCGTGCTTCGCGGTGGGCGACGCGGTGGTCACGCGGAACGATCACCCGGTCGGGCACACCCGGCTGCCGCGCTACGCCCGCGGCCGGCGGGGCGTCGTCGAGCGGATCCACGGCGCCTTCGTCTTCCCGGACACCAACGCCTACGGGGCCGGCGAGAACCCGGTCTGGCTCTACACCGTCGGCTTCGCGGCCGAGGCGCTGTGGGGCGCGAGCGCCGACCCGGGCGGCCGGGTGACGGTCGCCGCCTTCGAGCCGTATCTCGACCCCGCATGACCGGTCCGGAGCCCGAAAAGAACTTCGCGGCGCCGTGGGAGGCGCAGGTCTTCGCGCTGGTCGTGTCGCTCCAGGACTCCGGCCTGTTCACCTGGGGCGAGTGGGCCGAGCGCCTGGGCGCCGCGATCCGCCCCGCCGGCAGCGCCGAGCGGCCGGCCGATTACGGCCACTGGCTCGCGACGCTGGAGGGTATCCTGGCGGAGCGGGCGGTGGCGGACGGCGCCAGTGTCGCCGCGCGGACGGAGGCGTGGCTGCGCGCCTCTCGGGCCACCCCGCACGGCGAGCCGATCCGCCTGGAGAACGACCCGCACTACCGGGCCTGAGGCCTCAGCGAATCCAGCGGCACCGGCGCGGCGTGGGGGCGCGTCGCGAGCATGCCGTCGATCAGCGCCAGCACCTCGGCCCGGCCGCAATTGGCCGCCGGCTCGAACGGAGTCCACGTCTGGGTGAAGTCCAGGCGCTCGAACACGTCCCGGTAGCGGCGCAGCTCGTTCACGGTCAGCGGCACGCCGCGCACGAACGCCTTGTGAGCGGAGATCGTTCGTGCGCGCCTCATGGCGTTCGGGTCAAGCTCGAACTTCAGCGCGTCCCCGCAGAAGCAGATCTTTCGCGAACGGTCGAACAGCACCGCGTGCCCGTCGAAGTGGCCGGCCGTCCGGTGCAGTTCCAGACCGGGCAGGGGTTCCAGGAAATCGTCGTAGGGCCAGCTCACCTGGAGGGCGGCGCTCCAGGTGAAGTCGGCCGCCGGCAGGCACAGCTCGGGGTCGAACCGGTCCTGGAGCTGCACCAGCGCGCCGTAGGAATGGGGGTGCGAGGCCGACAGCACCCGCATCCCGCCGAGCCGCTCGATCTGGTCGAGCGCGGCTTCGCTGAACACCGGGCAGCCCTCGAAGCCCATGTTCCCGTGCTCCGTCCGGATCAGGTAGGCGGAGGGACCGATGCCGGAGACCGGCTCGTTCCAGAAGCGCCACACCCCCGGCTCCAGCTCCTGCCAGTGGCAGGGGAAGGCGGCCTGTGCCTCGGCCGTGTCGCGGAACCGCCATCCGTCCTGCGGCACCACGTGGCGGGCGTCGAGGCACATCGGGCAGGCGGCCGGCGGCTCGAAATGGCGCTGCCAGAACCCGCAATTGTCGCAGGTGTAGGCGGGCAGCTTCAGCGCCCCCGCAAAGGGCAGGTATCCGGGCATTTCTCTTGTGACTTTCGCGGTGCGATCCGTCCTGTAGCAGGCGCGATCGCGGGCTTACAGCCGCCGCATCAACCGGCGCGGCGCGCGGGCGAGCGCCGCGGCACCGGCAAGCCCGACCAATGCCAAGCCGGCGACGCCCATCACCAGAAAATCGCGCTCGCGGCTGGTCCAGAACGCGGTGCGGGTCGCCTTGGTGCGCTCCGAGAACCGGCCGTCGATGCCGACCTCACCCGGCACCGGCTCGTGCAGGTTGCCGGCCTTGTCCGGCGCCTCCGCGCCGAGTTGGGCGTCCCACATCGACGCCGCTTTGCGGTCGGCGAGGCCGGGGGCGAGGATCTGCGCGGCGTTCATCAGCACCGAGGAATGCCCGACCCAGACCTCGCGGCGGGGGTTCTCGACCGCGTAGAGGATCGCCTCGGCGCAGAGCCGCGGGTCGAAGACCGGGTCGGGGGCGTTCTGGCGGTGGCCGGTGCGGCTGCGCGCCCAGTTGAACTGCGGGGTGTTGACGGCCGGCAGGTAGACCACGCTCAGCGACACGTCGACCGAATCGTGGATCAGCTCGCAGCGGAGCGCGTCGGTGAAGCCGGAGACCGCGAACTTCGCCGCGCAGTAGGGCGCCTGGAGGGGCGCCGCGCGGATGCCGAGCCCCGACGAGACCTGAATGATCGCGCCGCGGTTGCGCGGCTTCATGCGGCGCAGCGCGGCGAGCGTCCCGTAGACCTGGCTGAGATAGGTCGTCTCGGTGACGCGCCGGTACTCCTCCGGGGTGATCCGGTCGGCCGGGCTGACCACCGTCGACATGGCATTGTTGACCCAGGCGCGGATCGGGCCGAGTTCCGTTTCCACCCGCTCGGCCGCCGCCTCCACCGCCTCGGCGTCGGCGACGTCCGCCGAGATCGCCAGGACCGGCCGGCCGTAGGCGGCGAGCGCCGCCTCGGCGGCGCGCAGGCGGGCGGGATCGCGGGCGATCACCGCCACCGACCAGCCCCCGGCCGCGAAGCGGTGGGCGGTCGCCAGCCCGATCCCCGCCGTACCCCCGGTCACCACTGCGACCCGCGCCATGCCCCGCCCCGCATCCACTCGATCCGGGCGGCAACGGGCCGGACGGGGTGGGGTTTCACGGCGCCAGCGTGCCCGAACGTCACGCCCGCGGCGGAACGCGCGCGCGAACGCGCAACCGGCGCGCAACGTCCGGCCCCGAGCGGTGTTGTCTCCGAGGCGCCGGTCCCGATCGACCCGACCGGTGCGGGAGAGCCGCCATGCCGTCCCGTCGCCGCTTCACCCTGCCGATCGATCCCTGGCCGCGCGCCAACCTCGGCGAGCGGATGGCCGTCTCGACGGTGCTGATGCTGCTGCTGCTCGTGCCGTTCTGCGCGGTGGGCGCGGCGCTGGTCGCCGTCGGCCTGCTGACCCTGTACGTCTACCGGTCCTACGATCTCGGCGCGTCCCTGCGGGCGCTGATCGACCGGCGCCCCGCCCGCGCGGATGCGGGCCGGACCGCGGCGGAACGCGCGGCCGGGCATCGGCCGCCTGCCCCCGTCCGCCCCTGAGGGCCGTCAGGAGCCGTCCAGCACCCGTCCCACCAGCAGCCGGGCGAGATCCTCGGGCCGGTCCTGTCCGAGACCGGCGAGCCGCCCCGAGGTCGCGAGCGCGGCGAGGCCGTGCAGGGCGGCCCACAGGGCCGTGACGAGGCCCCTGCGCTCGGTCGCGTCGGGCACGAGCGGCGCGAGGGTGGCATCGACCGGCGCGAGCGCCCGGGCGAGCGCCTGCGCGTGCCAGTCCGGGACCTCCGTGTCCGGGGCGAAGGCGTGGGCGTGGACGAGGCTCCACACCGCGCCGTCGGCCCGCACGTAGCCGAGATAGGCCTCCGCCAGGGCCGCCGCGTTCGCGCGCGGCGCGGCTTCGGGATCCCGGGCCGCCTCCAGGCAGGCGCCCAGCCGGTCGAGACTGCGGGCGTTGACGCGCAGCACCACGTGGTCGAGGTCGCCCACCGCGTTGTAGATCGAGTTGGGCGCGTAGCCGATCGCGGCCGCGAGCCGCCGCATCCCGAGCGCCCGCACGCCCTCGGCCCGGACCAGATCCTCGGCCGCCGCCGCGACGAGGTCCACGAAGCCGGCGCGATCGTGCTCCCCGCGCGGGCCCGGGGCGCGCCGGCCCGCGCTGGAAGCCCGGCTCCGGGGACCGCGTCGCGGCGGCGAAACCGGGGATTCAGATCCGTCGCGCAATCCTGTCCTCCGGAATGCGCCGTCCGGGCGCGTGTGCGCCGTCGCACCGGGGGGCGGGTTAGATTGCACGCCGTGCAAAATCAAGCTTGCGGCGCCCGGGCGTCCCGCTATTTTGTACACCGTGCAAACAGCGGCGGGAGCGGGGGCATCCCCCCGGCCCGCCGCCGGAAATTTGACCGCGACGCGCTCGCTGGGCCAGTCATGGCCGGAGCCGGGAGACCGCCATGTTCCGTTCGCTGATGTCCGCACGGCGGTTCGCGCCGCTGTTCTGGTGCCAGTTCTTCTCGGCGTTCAACGACAACTTCCTGAAGAACGCGCTCGCCTTCCTGATCCTCTACGGGATCGGCGGCGGGGCCGCGGCGCGCGAGAGCGCCGACGCGGGCGTGCTGGTGACGCTGGCGAGCGCCGTGTTCATCGGCCCGTTCTTCATCCTGTCCGGCCTCGGGGGGCAGTGGGCCGACCGCTACGACAAGGCGCTGATGGCGCGCCGGCTGAAGTTCGCGGAGATCTTCGCCGCCGGCACCGCGGTGATCGGCTTCCTCCTGCACTCGGTCCCGATCCTGTTCGTGGCGCTCGGCCTGTTCGGGTCGATCGCCGCCCTGTTCGGCCCGATCAAGTACGGCATCCTGCCCGACCACCTGAAGCGGGAGGAGCTGCCCGCCGGCAACGCGCTGGTCGAGGCCGCCACCTTCCTCGCGATCCTGCTCGGCACCATCGCGGCCGGCACGGCCTCGGAGATGGGCGGCACGGGCGCGGTGTTCGGCGTCCTCGTGATGGGGTTCGCCGTGCTGTGCTGGCTGTCGGCGCGGATGATCCCGCCCACGGGGGAGGGCGCGCCCGACCTCAGGGTCGACCCCAACGTCGCCCGCTCGACCGTCGCGCTGCTGCGCGACCTCTGGGCGGACACGCGGCTGTGGCGCGGCTCGCTGACCGTGAGCTGGTTCTGGCTGGTCGGCGTCGTGGTGCTGTCGCTGCTGCCGACGCTCGTGCGCGGCGCCTTCAACGGCACCGAGACGGTGATCACCCTGCTGCTCGCCGCGTTCTCGATCGGCATCGCGCTGGGCTCCGGCCTCGCCTCCTGGCTCGCCAGCGGCCGGATCGTGCTGCTGCCGACCCCGGTCGGCGCGGTGCTGATGGGCCTGTTCGGCCTCGACCTCGCCTGGACGGTGGCGCACCTGCCGCCGCCCCCCGCCGCGGCGATCGGCCCGGCCGAGTTCCTCCGGAGCGGCGGCCTGCGGGTGGTGATCGACTTCGTCGGCCTCGCGGTGGCGGGCGGGCTCTACATCGTGCCGTCCTTCGCCGCGGTGCAGGCCTGGGCCGACAAGGCGATGCGCGCCCGGATCGTCGGCGCGGTCAACGTGATGACCGCCGCCTTCATGGTGGCCGGGACGCTGGCGCTCGCCGCGCTCCAGGGCACCGGGCTGTCGAACGCCAGCCTGCTCGCCCTGGTGGCGGTGCTGAACCTGATCGTCGGCGTCGCGGTGCTCGTCACCCTGCCCACGAGCCCCTTGCGCGACGCGATCTCGATCCTGTTCCGGGCCTTCTACCGGCTGGAGGTTCGGGGCCTGGAGAACGTCGAGAAGGCCGGCCCGAACTGCATCGTCGCCCTCAACCACGTCTCGTTCCTCGACGCGCCCCTCGCCCTGTCGTTGCTGGAGCAGGAGCCGGTCTTCGCCATCGACAGCGGCATCGCGCAGCGCTGGTGGGTGCGGCCGTTCCTGCGGATGACCCGGGCGATGCCGCTCGACCCGACGCGGCCGCTCGCCACCCGCACCCTGATCAACGCGGTGAAGGGCGGCGAGACGCTGATCATCTTCCCCGAGGGCCGGCTCACCGTCACCGGCAGCCTGATGAAGGTCTACGACGGCGCCGGGCTCATCGCCGACAAGTCCGGGGCGATGGTGGTGCCGGTCAAGATCGACGGGCTGGAGCGCACCGCCTTCTCGCGCCTCTCCCGCCGTCAGGTCCGCCGCCGCTGGTGGCCGAAGGTGACGGTGACGGTGATGCCGCCGGTGCGGCTCACGGTCGATCCCGACCTCAAGGGCAAGGCCCGGCGGCAGGCGGCCGGGGCGGCCCTGTACGGGATCATGTCGGACCTCGTGTTCCGCACCGCCGAGATCGAGCGCGGCGTGATGGCGGCGCTGATCGAGGCCGGCGAGCACCACGGCTGGCGCCGCAACGCCCTGGAGGATCCGGTCACCGGCCGGCTCAGCTACGGCCGCCTCGTGATCGGCGCCAACGTGCTCGGCCGCAAGCTGATGCCGCTCGCGCCGGTCGGCGGCCGGATCGGCGTGATGCTGCCGAACGCCAACGGCGCGGCGGTGACGTTCTTCGCCCTCGCCTCGGCGGGCCGGGTGCCGGCGATGATCAACTTCTCGGCCGGCGCCGCCAACGTGCTCGCCGCCTGCCGGGCGGCGGAAGTGAGCCGGATCCTGACCTCCCGCGCCTTCATCGAGAAGGGCCGGCTCGGCGCCCTCGTCGAGGCGCTCCAGGGCAAGGTCGAGCTGGTCTACCTGGAGGACGTGCGCGCGACGATCACGACGGGCGACAAGATCCGCGGCTTCCTCGCCCCCAAGCGGCCGCTGGTCGCGCGCCGGGGCGAGGATCCGGCGGCGGTGCTGTTCACCTCGGGCTCGGAGGGCACGCCGAAGGGGGTTGTGCTCGCCAACCGGGCGATGCTCGCCAACGTGGCGCAGGTGGCGGCGCGGATCGATTTCGGGCCGATGGACAAGGTGTTCAACGTGCTGCCGGTGTTCCACGCCTTCGGGCTGACCGCCGGGCTGGTGCTGCCGCTGGTCTCGGGCGTGCCGGTCTACCTCTACCCCTCGCCGCTGCACTACCGGATCGTGCCGGAGCTGATCTACGGCTCGAACAGCACCGTCCTGTTCGGCACCGACACGTTCCTGTCGGGCTACGCGCGCGCCGCCCACGCCTACGACCTGCGCTCGCTGCGCTACGTCGTGGCCGGCGCCGAGGCGGTGAAGGAGGCGACCCGCAAGACCTGGGCGGAGAAGTTCGGGCTGCGCATCCTGGAGGGCTACGGCGTCACGGAATGCGGCCCGGTGGTGGCGCTGAACACCCCGATGTTCAATCGCTTCGGCACGGTCGGCCGGGTGCTGCCCGGCGTCGAGACGCGCCTGGAGCCGGTCCCCGGGATCGAGGAGGGCGGGCGCCTGTCGGTGCGCGGCCCCAACGTCATGACCGGCTACCTGCGCGTCGAGAAGCCCGGCGTGCTGGAGGCGCCGCCGGAGGGCTGGCACGACACCGGCGACATCGTCGCGATCGACGCCGCCGGCTTCGTGACGATCAAGGGCCGGGCCAAGCGCTTCGCCAAGGTGGCGGGCGAGATGGTGTCGCTCGCCGCGGTCGAGACGCTGGCCGCCGAGCTGTGGCCGGACCGCCCGAGCGCGGTCGCCGCGGTGCCGGATGCCCGCAAGGGCGAGCGGCTGGTGCTGTTCACACAGGCCAAGGACGCGACGCGGGCCGCCTACCAGAGCTTCGCCAAGGGCCGCGGTGCCTCCGACGTGGCGATCCCCGCCGAGGTGGTGGTGCTCGACGCGATCCCGATGCTCGGCTCGGGCAAGGTCGATCAGGTCGCCGTGACGAAGCTCGCCCGGGAGCGGGCCCAGGCGCCCGAAGCGGCCTGACCCGATCCCCGCGGCCGGCCCCGCCCGCGGGGTCCGGCGGCTCGCGTCCCGGCGCGGGTTTCGGCCGCGATCGGGGGGCGGGCTTCGCGGGTCCGCACCCGCGTCACCCGGGCGGGAGCGGGATCACCCGTTCGGGTGATGCGCGCAGCGGGCCGAGCCTCCGAAAAGGAAGGCGCGGCCCCGTTTCGCGCGATCCGTCCCGAGGCGGATCCTCCGGGCCGCGGCACGCCGCCCGCAGGCGGCGCCCGGATGGGGTAGGACGATGCAGTGGAGCAGGCAGGTTCCGAATTGGCTGACCCGGCGCCGCTATTTCCAGCGGTTCGGGCCGATGCTGGCACCCCGGCGCCAGGGGGCGCCACAGCCGGAGCCGGCCGCCTCCGAGCCCGCGTCCAACGTGCTGCCGTTCCCCGGCCCGGCTGCCGGTGAGCGGCGCTCGCCTCCGGCGCCCCGGAATCCCGACGCGGATTGAGCGGCGGTGCCCCGGCACCCTCCTGCCCGACACCCCCCGGGCGCCCTCCGCGTGATCCCGCGCCCGGACAGTCAATCCGTCCTCTCCGTGGCCGATCCGCGGTCGTTCACAGGCTTCGTCCCCTCGGCGGCCCCGATCGCTATTGCCGATCGGAAGTCTCGGACGCTATCACCGCGGGGGCGAAACCTGCCGAGCCTGTCATGCCGACCGCCAGAGCGCTCCCCGCCGCCATGGATGCCGCTTCGGCACTCGAGCGCGCGGCGCGCGGATGCCTCAGATCCGTATTCGGACGCGGACCGACCGCGCACGCGCGCGGACGATGGACCCTCCTGCTCTGCGCGCTGGCGCTGATCGCCTGCGGCGGCGCGCCGGCGGCCCGGGCGGCGGGGCGGACGGCCCTGGTGATCGCCAACGCCGCCTACCCGGACAGCGACGCCGTCCTGCCGACCCCGATCGGCGACGCCCGGGCGTTCGGCGAGGACCTGAAGCGGCGCGGCTTCACGGTGGTCGCCGCCGAGAACGCCACGCGCGAGGCGATGACGGCTTCGATCGACAAGTTCCTGCGCGGGATCGAGCCGGACGGGATCGCGCTGGTGTTCTTCAGCGGTTACGGCATCCAGGCCGGCCGCAAGAACTATCTCGTCCCGGTGGACGCCACGATCTGGAGCGAGGCCGACGTGGTCCGCAACGGCGTCGCCGTGGACGGCCTGATGGACGAGATCGCCAAGCGCCGGGCCGGCATCCGGGTGCTGGTGCTCGACGCCGCCCGGCGCAACCCGTTCGAGCGGCGGTTCCGCAGCTTCTCGCAGGGGCTCGCGCCCGCCGCCGCGTCGCCCGGCACGCTGACCCTCTACGCCACCGCCGCGGGCGGGGTGATCAGCGAGGGCGGCGGCCCGCGCAGCCCGTTCGTCACGGAGCTGATCCAGCAGATCGGCGGCGACGGGACCGCGGACCAAGCCTTCGCCGCCGTCCGGGACGCGCTGGCCAAGCGCACCCGCAACGGCCAGGTGCCGGCGCTGGCCGTCAACCTCGACGCGACCTTCTCCTTCGATCCCGACCGGCCGCGGGTGCCCGTCGCCAAGGCCACGCCCGACAAGGCCGTTCCCGACAAGCCCAGCGTCGACAAGCCCGCCGCCGGCAAGGCCGCGCCGGACGCCGCCGCCTCCGCCGCGGCGGAGGCGCGCGCCCGGGACGCGCAGGCTGCGCTCGACCGGGACGCCCAGGCCGCGCGCGAGCGCGAGGCCCAGGCCCGGCGGGACCGCGAGCGCGACCGGGCGGCGCGCGAGCGCGAGGCGGCGATCGCCGCCGAGCAGGCCGCCGCCCGCGCCTTCGAGGCGGCCCGGGCGAAGGGCACCGCCGCCGCCTACCAGGACTTCCTCGACCGCCACCCGACCGGCCCGGCCTCCGACCGGGCGCGCACCGAGATCGCCCGGCTCGACACCGAGACGCGGGCCCAAGAGGCGCGCGAGCAGGAGGCGCGGGCCCAGGAGGCCGCTCGGCGCCGGGCCGACCAGGAGCGCCAGCGGCTGGCCGACCTCGACGGGCGTATCCGCCGCAATCCCCGCGACGAGGCGGCCTTCTACGAGCGCGGCCAGTTCCACGCCCAGCGCGGCGACGCCTCCGCGGCGATCGCCGATTTCGACCAGGCGATCCGCCTCAACCCCGCGAGCCCGGAGGCGTTCAACAACCGCTGCTGGATGCGGGCGATGGCCGACGACCTCAAGCGCGCGCTCACCGACTGCAACGCCGCGCTCAAGCTGCGCCCGGGCTTCCTCGACGCCCTCGACAGCCGCGGGCTGGTGAACCTCAAGGCCGGCGCGTTCCAGGCCGCGGCGACCGATTACGGCGAAGCCCTGAAGGTCGATCCGCGCCACAGCTCGGCCCTCTACGGCCGCGGGCTCGCCCGCAAGCGCCTCGGCGACGAGGCGCAGGCCCGGCACGACATGGCCGACGCCCTCGAACTCAACCCGCAGATCGACAAGGACTTCGCCTCCTACGGGCTGCACTGAGGTCGCGGCCGCGGCGGCGGGCGCCGACAGCACATCCGGTGCCGGTCCGCACGTCCGGGCGGCGCGAATGCTGGCATCCCGTGTTGATCGGCGCGCCGCGCCGTGTGAATAGAGCTTCGCGGCGAACGGCCCCGCTGAAGCGACTTGTCGAAGCGACGTGGAGGGTGCGATGTTCGATGTCTCGCAGGACGTGAAACGGGTGCTCGTCTCGGGTGCCCTGGCTGCCCTGATCTCCGGCCCCGCGCTGCTCGCCGGCGGCCCCGCCGCCGCGCAGGAGGTGAGCGACGCGCAGATCCTCAAGGCGCTGACGCCGGAGGCCCCGGTCCCCGCCGCGCCGCGCACCCGCGGCCTGACCGTGGGCCCGCAGACCGCGGCCCCACCCCCGGCCAACCCCGCCGTCTCGGCGGACGACGCCTTCGTCGCCAGCCTGCGCGGCAAGCCGAGCCGGTCCCTCTCGGTGGGCGAGCGCGAGAAGCTCGGCACGGTCGCCGCCTCGAAGCCGCAGATCGACCTGCCGATGGAGTTCGACACCAACTCGGACGTGCTGCGCGGGCCGGCGCTCGCCAACGCCAACAGCCTCGGACGGGCGCTCACCGACCCGTCGATGCGCGGCCAGACCTTCATGATCGCCGGGCACACCGACGCCCGCGGCACCGACGCGTCGAACCAGAAGCTGTCCGAGCGGCGCGCCGACGCGGTCAAGCAGTTCCTGGTCCAGACCTACAGCATCCCCCCCGCCAACCTGATCACGGTCGGCTACGGCAAGGCGCATCTCAAGAACGCGCACGAGCCCGACGGGCGCGAGAACCGCCGGGTGCAGGCGGTCAACATGCTCCAGGTGAAGACCGCCGGGCGCTGACGCGCCGCCCCCCGGCTCCGGCCGGCCACGAGCCCCGGGGCGGCCGCCGGCCGCTCTCCCCCCGACGCCGGCGAGCCGACCGAGCCCGAGGCCATGCACGCGTTCACGTCCGCCCCGCGCTCCGAAGGGACCCGCCCACCCCCCGCAGCGCTATCGCGCCGGCCCGGCGCCTGCCTCGGGGGCCTCCTCGCAGCGCTCCTGGCGCCGGCGCTGGCGGCGGGGCCCGCCGCCGCCCAGAGTACGCCGGAGGGCACGCGGGTGCTCGGCGTGCGGGCGGGCTCGGCCTGCCTCACCGAGCAGGTCCGCGTCACCGGCTTCGCGCTGCCCCGGGAGGAGGGCGGCGCCACGATCCCGTTCGACGGCTACCGGATCACCGAGATCCTGGCGGGGGAGGGCGACGCGGTGACGGCCGGCCAGGAGATCCTGCGCGCCGTCCGCCAGGAATCCGGGATGCCGGGCGCCGGCCGCGCGGGGACGCCCGGCGGAATCCCCGGTCTCCCCGAGATCTACGCCGTGCGCGCGCCGATCGCCGGCCGGATCACCCGGCTCGACGCCCGGATCGGGCAGGTCACGGGCGCCCCCGCGACGATGCCGGGGCAGGCGCCCCCGCCCCCCGCGCAGCCGGGCGTGCCCGACCTGATGGTCCGGGTCGCGGGCGAGGCCGGAACCGACCTCTTGGTCGACGTGCCGAGCCCCTACGCCGCCAAGATCAAGGCCGGCACCGCGGCGCGGATCCGGCCCGACGACGGCGCCGAGATCCGCGGCTCGGTCCGCGTGGCGGTCGCCGAGGTCGACCCGCGCACCCAGCTCGGACGCGCCCGGATCGCGGTCGAGCCCGCCGGCGCGCTGCGCCCGGGCCAGTTCGCCAGCGCGGTGATCGAGACGGCGCGCGATTGCGGCCTGTCGGTGCCCCGGGGCGCGGTCACCTACCGCGACGGGGTGCCCACCGTGCAGGTCCTGAACGGGACCCGGGTCGAGACCCGCAGCATCCGCACCGGGCTGTCCGACGAGAACCGGATCCAGGTCCGGGAGGGCTTGGCGGACGACGAGCCCGTGGTCGCCAATGCCGGATCGGCGCTCCGCGCCGGCGACCGGGTGACGCCGGTCATCACCGGCAAGGTCGGGGACGGGCGCTGATGGCCGCCAACTTCTCCGCCCTGGCGATCCGGCGCCCGCTGCCGGCGATCGTCGTCTCGATCATCCTGCTGGCGCTCGGCTGGGCGAGCTTCGCGCGGCTGCCGGTGACCCGGCTGCCCTCGGCCGACATCCCGCTCGTCTCGGTGGTGGTCTCGCAGTTCGGCGCCGCGCCGGCCGAGATCGAGGCGCAGGTCACCAAGACCATCGAGGACGGCGTCTCGGGCGTCGAGGGCGTGCGCCACATCGCGTCCTCGGTGACCGACGGGCTGTCGGTCACCACCATCGCCTTCCGCCTGGAGACCAACACCGACCGGGCATTGAACGACGTCAAGGACGCCGTCACCCGCGTGCGCTCCAACCTGCCGCAGAGCGTGCAGGAGCCGCTGATCCAGCGCGTCGACGTGGTCGGCCTGCCGATCGTCACCTACGCGGCCACCGCCCCGAACAAGAGCCCGGAGCAGATCTCCTGGTTCATGGAGAACGTCGTCAAGCGCTCGCTCCAGGACGTGAAGGGCGTGGCCGAGGCGGCGGTGATCGGCGGCGTCGACCGCGAGATCCTCGTCTCCCTCGATCCCGACCGGCTCCAGGCCTTCGGGCTGACCGCGGTCGACGTGAGCCGGCGCCTGTACGGCACCAACGTCACCGTCACCGGCGGCCGCGCCGAGATCGGCGGCCGCGACCAGGCGATCCGCACGCTCGCCTCGGCCAGGACGCTCGACGACCTCGCCGGCACGATGGTGACGCTCAACACCGGCGGGCAGGTGCGGCTGGAGGATCTCGGCCGCGTCACCGACACCGTGGCCGACCGGCGCACCTTCGCCCGCCTCAACGGCGAGCCCGTCACCGCCATCGGCATCAAGCGCGCCCAGGGCGCGAGCGACGTGGTGGTGGCCAAGGCGGTCGAGAAGCGGGTCGAGCAGATCCGGGCCGAGAACCCGGACTACGACCTCAAGCTGATCGACACCTCGGTCGACTTCACCCACGGCAACTACGAGGCCGCGATCTCGACCCTGTTCGAGGGCGCGATCCTGGCGGTGCTGATCGTGTTCCTGTTCCTGCGCGACCTGCGCGCCACGGTGATCGTCGCGGTGTCGCTGCCGCTCTCCATCTTCCCGGCCTTCTGGGCGATGGACGCGCTCGGCTTCTCGCTCAACCTCGTGAGCTTCCTGGCGATCACCCTGTCGACCGGCATCCTCGTGGACGATTCGATCGTCGAGATCGAGAACATCGCCCGCCACATGCGCATGGGCAAGCCGGCGCTCCAGGCCGCGATCGACGCCGCTGACGAGATCGGGCTGGCGGTCATCGCCATCTCGCTGACCATCATCGCGATCTTCGCGCCCGCGAGCTTCATGTCCGGCATCGCCGGCCAGTTCTTCAAGCAGTTCGGCATCACCGTGGCGGTGCAGGTGTTCTTCTCGCTGCTCGCCGCGCGCTTCGTCACGCCGATGCTCGCGGCCTACCTGATGAAGCCGCACACCGAGCCGGAGAAGCCGCCGGGCCGGATCCTGCGGGCCTACACCCGCCTCGTGACCTTCTCGGTGCGGCACGCCTACCTGACGCTGCTGATCGGGCTCGGCTTCTTCGCCGGCTCGATCGCCTCGCTCAGTCTGCTCTCGAAGGGCTTCCTGCCCGCCCAGGATTCCTCGCGCTCGGTGATGGCGCTGGAGCTGCCGCCGGGCTCGCAGCTCGCCGACACCGAGAAGACGGCGGAGGACATCGTCAAGGTGATCCGCGGCCTGCCCGAGGTGAAGAGCGTCTTCATCGACGGCGGTCGCGTGCCCAAGGAGCCGATCGAGGCGCGCCGGGCCTCGTTCATCATCAACTATACGCCCAAGAAGGACCGCTCCATCACCCAGCGCGACCTGGAGCGGGAGATCGGCGCCCGGCTGCGGTCGGTGCCCGACATCCGCTTCTACTTCGTCGACGAGAACGGGCTGCGGGCGATCTCGCTGGTGGTGCGCGGCGCCGACGCGCGCACGGTGGCCAACGTCGCCGACGAGCTGGCCGGGCAGATGCGCCGGCTGCCCAGCGTGACCAACGTCATCTCCGGCACCACCCTGAACCGGCCGGAACTCCAGATCCGCCCGCATCTCGACCTCGCCGCCCGGCTCGGCGTGTCGCCGACGCTGCTCGCCGAGACGATCCGCGTGGCGACGATCGGCGATGTCGGCCCGGCGCTCGCCAAGTTCGACGCGGGCGACCGCCTCGTGCCGATCCGGGTGCAGCTCGACGATTCCGCCCGGGTCAACCGCAGCGTGCTGGAGCAGGTGCGGGTGCCCAAAGGAGGCGGGGGCTCGATTCCGCTCGCGAGCATCGCCGACCTGGAGTTCCAGCAGGGCCCGACCAACATCACCCGCTATGACCGCATGCGGCAGGCGACCGTGGCGAGCGACCTCGCGGCCGACGCCGCGCTCGGCGACGTGCTCAAGGCGATCGACAACCTTCCGGTGATGAAGTCGCTGCCCAAGGGCGTCACCGTCGATCAGGGCGGCGACGCCGAGAGCCTGAACGAGCTCGCCGACGGTTTTGCCAAGGCGATGAGCGCCGGGCTGATGATGGTCTACGCGGTGCTGGTGCTGCTGTTCGGCTCGTTCCTGCTGCCGATCACCATCCTGTTCTCGCTGCCCCTGTCGCTCGGCGGCGCGGTGCTGGCCCTGATGATCACCGGCAAGCAGCTCACAACACCGGTGTGGATCGGCATCCTGATGCTGATGGGCATCGTCACCAAGAACGCGATCATGCTGATCGACTTCGCCGTGGAATCGATCCGGCACGGCATGGCCCGGGACGCGGCGATCATCGACGCGGGCCAGAAGCGGGCGCGGCCGATCGTGATGACCACCATCGCGATGGTGGCCGGCATGCTGCCCTCGGCGCTGGCCTTTGGCATCGGCGGCGAGTTCCGCTCGCCGATGGCGCTGGCGGTGATCGGCGGCCTGATCCTGTCGACGCTGCTGTCGCTGGTGTTCGTGCCGGCGGTGTTCATCGTCGTGTCGCGCGTCTCCGACCTCGGATTGGGCTTGGCGCGCCGGCTCCTCGCGTTCAATCTGCGCCGGCGGTCGGGCGCGAAGCCCGACGCGGCGCGGTCCGACGCGGCCAAGGCGGAGGGCGTGCCGGTCGCGTCGGGTCTCGGGCCGGCCGGGCCGCCGGCCTGAGTTCGGCCGGCTCCGGCCGCGGGCGGTGGGCCGGATTCCGGGGGCGGGGAGGGCGCGTGGAGCGAGGGCGGACCCGATTGCGCCGCCTCGCGTGGCCGATGCGCCGGATCGCCGGGCTCGCGGGGATCGGCCTCGCCGGCCTGATCCTCCTCGTCGCCGCGGCCGGCGCCTGGGCTTGGCGCGCGATGGAGACCCTGCCGCCCCTCGACCTCGCCCCGGCCTCGGCGCGCTCGACCGTCGTCCTCGACCGGTCCGGCGCGCTGCTGCGCCCCTTCGCCACCGCCGACGGCCGCTGGCGGCTGCCGGTCGGCGCGGAGAGCGTCGATCCGCGCTTCCTGGCGATGCTGCGCGCCTACGAGGACCGGCGCTTCGCGGCCCATCCGGGGGTCGATCCCGTCGCCCTGGCGCGCGCGGCCGGGCAGTGGCTCGCGCACCGCCGCATCGTGTCCGGCGGCTCGACCCTGTCGATGCAGGTCGCCCGCCTCGTCGAGCCGCGCCGGGCGCGCTCCCTCGACGCCAAGCTGCGGCAGGCCCTGCGCGCGGTCGCGCTGGAGCGGAGCCTCGGCAAGGCCGGCGTGCTCGACCTCTACCTCGCGCTCGCCCCCTACGGCGGGGCGCTGGAGGGCGTGCGGGCGGCGAGCCTCGCCTATTTCGGCCGCGAGCCTGTCCGGCTGACGGCGGCCGAGGCGGCGCTCCTCGTCGCCCTGCCGCAGGCCCCGGAGGCGCGGCGGCCGGACCGGTTCCCGGAGCGCGCCCGGGCGGCGCGCGACCGGGTGCTCGACATCGCCGCCGCCCGCGGCGTCCTCGACCGCGCCGAGGCCGCCGCCGCCAAGGCCGAGCCCGTGCCGCGGGCCAAGCGTCCGTTCCCGATGATCGCCGCCCACGCCGCCGAGGAAGCTCTGGCCGAGACGCCCGGCACGCCCGTCATCCGCCTGAGCCTCGACGGCCGCCTCCAGGCGAGCCTGGAGGCGCTGGCGGCCGAGCGCGCGGCGGCGGCCGGCCCCGGCCTGTCGGCGGCGATCCTCGTCCTCGACAACCGCGAGGGGCGGGTGCTGGCCCAGGTCGGCAGCGCCGGCTACCTGGAGCCGGAGCGCCGCGGCGCCATCGACATGACCCGGGCGGTGCGATCCCCGGGCTCGGCCCTGAAGCCGTTCGTCTACGCGATGGCCTTCGAGGCGGGCCTCGCCCATCCCGAGACGCTGGTGGAGGACCGGCCGGCCCGGTTCTCCGCGAGCTACGCCCCCGAGAATTTCGACCAGACCTACCAGGGCACCGTCACCGCGCGCCGCGCCCTGCAACTCTCGCTGAACGTGCCCGCGGTCGCGCTGATGGAGGCGGTCGGTCCCGCCCGGTTCATCGCCCGGCTGCGCGCGGCCGGCGCCGACATCCGCCTGCCGCGCGAGGCGGCTCCGGGACTGCCGGTGGCGCTCGGCGGCCTCGGCCTGACGCTCACCGACCTCGCCCGGCTCTACGCCGGCCTCGCCCGCGGCGGCGACGTGCCCGACCCGCTGCGGCGCGCCGGCCCCGCCCCGGAGCGCGGCCCCGGGCGCGCGATCACCGAGCCGGTGGCGGCGTGGTACGCGGCCGATATCCTGCGCGGGGCGCCGCCGCCCGAGAACGCCCTGCCGAACCGGATCGCCTACAAGACCGGCACCTCCTTCGGTTACCGCGACGCCTGGGCGGCGGGGTTCGACCGCCGCGTCACCGTCGCCGTCTGGGTCGGCCGCCCGGACGGCGCAGCGGTGCCGGGCCTCGTCGGCCGGTTCGTGGCCGCGCCGATCCTGTTCGACGCCTTCGCCCGGATCGGCGGCGAGCCCGAGCCGGTGCCGCGGCCCTTCGACGCGCTCGTGGCCGACACCGCGGGCCTGCCGCCGCCCCTGCGGCGGCTGGGACGCGACGCGGCGCCGGGGAGCCAAGCGCTCAAGATCGCCTTCCCGCCGGACGGCGCCCGGGTCGATCTCGGCCTGTCCGAGCGCGCCCGGCCCGAACCCGCGGACGGCCTGGCCCTCAAGGCGCTCGGCGGCGTGCCGCCGCTGACATGGATGGTCGACGGGACGCCGGTGGCGCAGACCGCCCGGCGCAACGCCGCCTGGACGCCGGACGGGGCCGGCTTCGCGCGCATCTCGGTGCTCGACGCGACCGGCGCCAGCGACAGCGTCACCGTGCGCGTGGAGTAGGCGGCCAACGCACGAATTCGTGACGGGCCTCGCCGAGCTTCACCGATCCTCAACCGATCTGTGACTATCTCAGGTCGTGAGAGGTCGATTATGCAATGGAAGGTCGGCGTCGCGGGCGCGGCGTTCCTGGGGGTGATCGGTGTCGCGGGCGTGGCGAGCGTGGCCGGTCACGGTCCCGACGCCCGGCGCGCCGCCTGGCAGGCGGAATACAGGCCGCCGGCGACCATCCCGTTCCCGTCCGAGAACGCCTACACCCCGGCCAAGGCCGAGCTGGGGCGGCGCCTGTTCTTCGACCCGATCCTGTCGGGCGACCGCGATCGCTCCTGCGGGACCTGCCACCTCCCGGACCTCGCCTGGGGCGATGGCCGGGCTCGGGCTGCGTCCCGCGGGCCGGGCGCCATGGACCTGCGCACGCCGACCCTGCTCAACGTGGCGTGGCAGGACGGGCCGCTCGGCTGGGACGGCAAGTTCGGGACCCTGGAGGCGGTGGCCGCGATGCCGATCACCGCGGCCGGCAACATGAACCTGCCGATCCCGCAAGCCCTCGACCGGCTCGCGGCCGACCCGGGCTACGCCGAGGCCTTCGCCGCCGCCTTCACCGATCCGGCGATCACCCGCGACCGGCTGGAGGCGGCGCTCGCCACCTTCCAGCGCACGATCGTCTCCGGAACCGGTCCGTTCGACCGCTGGATCGCGGGCGACGAGACGGCGATCCCCGAGACGGCCAAGCGCGGGTTCGACCTGTTCAACGGCCGGGCCGGCTGCGCGGGCTGCCATTCCGGCTGGTCGTTCACCGACAACTCGTTCCACGACATCGGCGTCGGCCGCGGCGGCGACCTCGGGCGCGGGCGCATCCTGCGCAGTTCGGTCGCCCTGCGCCACGCGTTCAAGACGCCGACCCTGCGCGACGCGGCCCGGCGGGCTCCGTACATGCACGACGGATCGGTGCCGACCCTGGAAGCGGTGATCGACCTCTACGACCGCGGCGGCATCGATCGGCCGAGCCGCTCCCGCCTGATCAGGCCGCTGCACCTGAAGGCCGCGGAGCGGGCGGACCTGCTCGCCTTCCTCCAGACCCTGTCGGCCACGGCCGACCGGGACGTGACGACCGCCGTGTTCAGCCCGGCGGCGCCGACGCCCTGACGCGCCGGACCGGTGTCCACCTCGGCGGCGAGCGCGCTAGCGGAACAGCGGCAGGCCGGATCCGAGCAGGACGAGGCCCGAGACGAGGAACAGGCCGCCCCCGGTCTCGAAAGCCCGCACGCGCAGGCCGGCGCGCGGCGCGAAGCCGGCCAGGGCGACACCGAGTCCGAGGCAGGCCGCGCTCGCCAGTCCGATCATCGCCACTCCCTGATCCGCACCATCTCTCGGGCGCCCCATCGCATGGGCGCGCCACCCCTCGGGCGAAGCGCCCGCCGCGCCCGGCCGCCGCATACCTTGCGCCGGGAGTCTTAACCGCGCGCTTCCGGCCCCGCAGGCCGGGGCTGATCGGCCAAGGGGCGGGGCGCGCCGGAAGTTCCCGCGCCCCGGCGAGGAGGGTCTGGACAAACGGAAACCGTGCGAGGCGCCCGCTATCCACAGCGTTAACCTTCCGGCCACACACGTTAACAAACCGTTGGCGCGGCGCTCGCGATTCTCCGTAAATGTCCTGGTAAGCACGTTCCTGAGGCGTGCTGGCGAGGATCAGATGCGCTTCCTCAAGAGAAACCGGCTGTTTCCTCGCCCCGTCATCGGATTGGCGACACTCTTCACCTTCGGGGCGATCGGCGAGGCCAGCGCCCACGTCAAATGGTTCTGCGCCTACGACGTCGCCGGCCAGCCGCAAGGTCTCGACCGGGTGCTGTGCCCGGACTTCGAGTGGCTAACCGGGCTGGCCCTGCTCTGCCTGATGCTCGGCTGCCTCGCGGAGGGCACGCCGCTGGGCGGTGCGCTCCTGAACGCTCTCGACCGGGTGACGGCGCGGATCCGCACCGACACCGAGCTCCTGGTGCGCGCGACGCTCGGGTTCTTCTTCGTCTCGCTGTGGAGCCTCGGCGGCATCATCCTCACGCCGGAGTTGAAGACCGACGTGGCCTGGATCTCCTGGCTGCAACTCGGGCTCGCGGCCTGCCTCGTCTCCCGGAAGACCATGCCGCTCACCGGCCTCGGCATCGTGTTCCTGTTCTCCTACGCCACCGCCCAGTACGGCCTGTTCCACCTCGCCGACTATCCCGTCTTCCTCGGCGTCGCCGCCTACCTGATCCTGCGCGGCCTCGACATCCGGCCCTACGGCGTGCGCCCGCTCGACATCGTGCGCTGGGCCGCCGCGGTCACGCTGATGTGGGCCTCGGTGGAGAAGTGGGCCTACCCGCAATGGACCGACCCGCTCCTGGCCGCCAAGCCCGGGATGACCATGGGCGCCTCGCCCGAGCTGTTCATGCAGGCCGCCGGCGTGATCGAGTTCACCCTCGCCTTCGCCCTCATCTGGACGCCCCTGGTGCGCCGGGCCGCCGCGATCATCCTCGCCGCGATCTTCGTCTCGGCGATCTTCGAGTTCGGCAAGGTGGACGCGATCGGCCATTCCGGCATCATCGTGGTCCTGCTGGGCATCGCGGCCGACGACGCCCGGGCCGCGGTCCGGGCCCGGGACGTGGCTCTGGCCCCGGCCTGGTACGGGGCGGCGCTCGCGGGCTTCCTGTTCCTCTACTACGTCGGCCACGCGGCGCTGTACGGGGGCCTGAGCGAGCTGCCGGTGATCTGAGCCGCGGCCGGCGCGCGACGGGGGTGGTCCGTCGGGGGCGGGTCGTCCCGGGCTGCCCCCGATCCCGTCCGGGTTCAGCGGGCGAAGGGCCCGAACACGTCGTGGATCCCGGTGACGAGGATCTGGGTGCCCACGCACAGGAGCAGGAAGGCGAACAGCCGCCCCGCCACCCGCGCCCGCACCGGACCGATCAGCGCCACCACCCGGTCGGCCGAGCCGTAGACGAGGGCGACCGCGAACGCGACGCAGAGCGCGGCCAGGGAGACGCCGAGGTAGAAGCCGAGCCGGTCGGCCATCGCCGCCGGCCGGTTGGCGCCGAGCGTGATCGCCACCGCGATGGTGCCGGGCCCGGTGGTGAAGGGTAGGGTGAGGGGGAAGAAGGCGATCTCCGACAGGGCCGCCGCGGTCGCCTCCGGGCGGCCCTCCGGGCTCGGCGGCGGCGGGAGCCCGCCGGTGCCGGACGCCTCCGCCTGCTTGCGCGCCTCCCGGGCCTCCGGCCGGTTGAGCTGCGTCCAGGCCGAGGACATGACCACGAGGCCGCCGGCGATGCGAAGCGCCCCGAGGCTGACCCCGAAGAAGTTCAGGACCGGCGTCCCAGCCCAGAGCGCGCCGAGCATGACCAGGGCGGCGTAGACGCCGATCCGCCGCGACAGCTCCACCCGCTCGGCGTGGCTGTAGGCGCCCGTCACCTGGGCGAAGATCAGCGCGCCGCCGATCGGGTTGACGATCGAGATCAGGCCCGAGAGGGCGAGAAGGAATTGCTGGATCGTCGAATCGACGTTCATGGGGCCGCGCTCCCGATTCGCGCGGCCCTATAGCACCCGGCGGCCTCAGCCAGGGGAGGGGGCCGGCACAAGCACTCGCGCCGGGACGAGGCGGCGGGCCCGGCGCACCACCTGGACCGCGACCGGACGGTAGAGCTGCTTCGTCGCGTCGACCACGTGGATCCCCGCGAACGGCAGCGACAGGCTGGTGCCGAGCGCCTCCCAGGCGGGGCCGGTCCGCAGCATCGGCCGCGACCGCACCGGCGGCATGTACAGGGTCTCGGCCCAGCCCTCGGGCGAGAACAGCGTGTCGCGCATCAGCCGGCCGAGCTGCGAGCGACTGTAGGGCTGGCCGTGCCCGAACGGCGTCGCCTCCCGCCGGGCCCAGACGCCGCGGCGGTTCGGCACCACGAGGATCAGCCGCCCCCCCGGCGTCAGGGTGCGCCACACCTCCTGGAGCAGCTCGGTCGGGCTCTCCACCGATTCGAGGGCGTGGACCAGGATCACCCGGTCGATGGCGGCCTCCGGCAGCGGCATCATCGTCGGGTCGGCGAGCGCCGTGCAGGAGCGGCCGGTGCCCGGCCAGTTCACCACCCCCTGCGTCGCCGACATGAACGCCAGGGTGCGCTCGGCGATGCAGTGCACCGGCCCGAGATAGGGCGTGGGGTAGCCGATCCCGAGGACCCGCAGGCCCGAGACGGAGCCGAGGAAGCCGTGGACCGCGCGGCCGACCACCCGGCGCGTCGTGCCGCCGAGGGGGCTGGCGTAGAAGGCCCGCAGGCCGTTGACGTCGAGGCGCATGGGTGTCCACCACGCTCGCGCGACGGGAGCGACAGGCGCTTCAATGGTGACCCGGGACGCCCGCGGCAAGCGGCGGAGGAACTTCCGGGCACCTCCGCCTGTTTTCGGCCACAATCTTTGTCGGTCCCGCCAAGCTGAGACGGCGTGGTCCGAGCCGGACACGGGGATTCGATGGCCGTTGAGCCGCAGTTCCACACCTTTCTGTGCCGCAGCGACAACATCGGCGTGCTGATCCGCGACCCGGCCACCGGCGCCTGCGCGGCGATCGACGCGCCGGAGGCCGACGCGGTGATGGCTGCCCTCGACGCCACCGGCTGGCGCCTCACCGACATCCTCGTCACCCACCGCCACGCCGACCACGTGGAGGGCATCCCCGCCGTGAAGCGCGCCACCGGCGCCCGCGTGACCGCGCCGCGCAAGGCCGGCGACGCCGTGCCGGAGGTCGACGCGGCGGTCGGGGAGGGCGACACCGTCCGGGTGGGCGATCTCGCGGCACGGGTCTGGGAGACGCCGGGCCACTGCGCCGACCACGTCACCTACCATTTCGCCGAGGCCGGCCTCGTCTGCGCGGGCGACACCCTGTTCACCCTCGGCTGCGGCCGGGTGCTGGAGGGTCCGCCGACCGCCCTGTGGTCCTCGCTCCGGCGATTCTCGGACCTGCCGGACGAGACCCTGCTGTTCAGCGGCCACGACTACGTGCTGTCCAACGCGCGCTTCGCGCTCGCCGCCGACCCGGACAACCGCGACCTCCAGGCCCGGGCGGAAGAGGCGCGGCGGGCGAAGGCCGAGGGCCGCTTCCTGGTGCCCTCGACGCTCGGCGACGAGCGTGCGACGAATCCTTTCCTGAGGAGCGGCGAGCCGGCCCTCGCGCGGTCTGTCGATCTTCCCGCAAGCGTTGATGCGTCACAGGTGTTCGTCGCACTGCGTGCGTGGAAGGACCGCTTCTGACAGCAGGTGATAACGAGAAAATTTTGTTGCGTTCTCAGTGCGAACTGAACATACGACGTTGAAGCGGTTCTAAGCCGCTCAATGACACTGGCTCCCGGGGGGAAGCCGCAACATCAGCCGAAGCGCCGGGACGCTTCACTCGGAACGATGGGGGTCCGTCTCGCCCTACCACCTGTCCTCTTCCCGCCTTCCACTCCCCTTCCTCAAACCCGAGGCCGAACCGTCGCAGGACGAAACGCTCGGGACGAAGGTGAGATTTCCTGCACCCGATGGCTCTGGTCAGGGCGCGCAGCGCGAATGCGGCGAGGTCGTGGCCCCCAGCCGCGTCCGCGCCCCGGTCTCGGCCGATGTCCGCCTGCTCGGCATCGCCACGGAACACCTCGCCCGGCTCGGCCCGAAACGCGTGACCGTGGTGGCGGTCGCCGCCGAAGCGGGCATGACCCACGCCAACGTCTACCGCTATTTCCCGTCCAAGGACGCGCTCCTGGACGCCGTGGCGGGGCGCTGGCTGCGCGAGGTGGAGGCGCGGCTCGCCGGCATCGCGGACGCGCCGGATCCCGCCGACGACAAGATCGAGCGGTTGCTCACCGCCCTGGCGACCGTGCAGCGCGACGCCCTGTTCGAGGAACCCAACCTGTTCGCGGTGCACCTCGACGCCACCGTCGCCGCCCGGCCCATCGCCCGGCGCCACCGGGTGCGGCTCCGCAACCTCGTCGAACGGGTGGTGGAGGAAGGGATCGCTTCGGGCACCTTCTCGGCCCGCGACCGCGAGCGGGCCATCGCCTACATCTTCGACGCGAGCTACCGCTTCACCCACCCGCTGGCGATCCAGCAGGACGCCGATGTGCCGCGCGACCTGATCGAGGCGCGGTTCGGTGCGGTGATCCACGCGATCCAGCGGGTGCTGCGCTCCGGCATCCTCTGAGGCAACACGTCCCGATCGCGGCGACGCGCGGATCGGCCGGCCGCTGGAGCGCGGCCAGATCACGGGCCCGGACCCTCGCGTCCGGGCCCGTTCGCGTTCCAGGCCTTCGCGTTTCAGGCCCGACCGCACGCGGTGATCGCGCGCCGAAATCCGAAAATGACAACATCGCGAAAGTGTCATCGCGCCCGGAGCGGGGTGATGTCCGACGCTGCACTGCACCTAAAACCTTAGCGGCGCTGGGCTTTCCCACGAGCCCTTCCGTCCCGGCCGCGTCCCGTGCCCGCCCCGACCCTGCGCGCGGCCGCGGCGCATCGGGTTGTAGGGCCGGTGCTTTTCCGCCACACAACCGCGCAGAATTCAGGAGCCGACCGATCCCGGGCGCGGCGGCCCCGCGCTCCCGCTCCCCGACGCTCCCGCCCAACGCCCCCATCCCGACGGACACGGAAGGCAGACCGGACATGGCACGCAGCAAGATCGCCCTCATCGGTGCCGGCCAGATCGGCGGCACGCTCGCCCTGCTGGCCGGGCTGAAGGAACTGGGCGACATCGTCCTGTTCGACATCGTCGACGGCGTGCCGCAGGGCAAGGCTCTGGACATCGCCGAGGCCGCCCCGGTCGAGGGCTTCGACGCCACGTATGCCGGGGCGAGCGACTACGCGGCCATCGCCGGCTCCGACGTGATCATCGTGACCGCCGGCGTGCCGCGCAAGCCCGGCATGAGCCGCGACGACCTGATCGGCATCAACCTCAAGGTCATGCAGGCGGTGGGCGAGGGCATCAAGACCCACGCCCCCGACGCCTTCGTCATCTGCATCACCAACCCGCTCGACGCGATGGTCTGGGCGCTCCAGAAGTTCTCCGGTCTGCCGAAGAACAAGATCGTCGGCATGGCCGGCGTGCTCGACAGCGCCCGCTTCCGCCACTTCCTGGCCGAGGAGTTCAAGGTCTCGGTCGAGGACGTGACCGCCTTCGTGCTCGGCGGCCACGGCGACGACATGGTGCCGCTGGTGCGCTACTCGACCATCGCCGGCGTGCCGCTGCCCGACATGATCAAGCTCGGCTGGTCGAGCCAGGAGAAGCTCGACGCGATGGTCGAGCGCACCCGCAAGGGCGGCGGCGAGATCGTCAACCTGCTCAAGACCGGCTCGGCCTTCTACGCCCCGGCCTCCTCGGCGATCGCGATGGCCGAGAGCTACCTGCGCGACAAGCGCCGCGTCCTGCCCTGCGCCGCCCATCTCGACGGCGAGTACGGGGTCGACGGCATGTTCATCGGCGTGCCGGTGGTGATCGGCGCGGGCGGCGTCGAGAAGATCCTGGAGGTCACGTTCGACGACGCCGAGAAGGCGATGTTCGACAAGTCCGTCGCCTCGGTCGCGGGCCTGATCGAGGCCTGCAAGAGCGTCGACGGCAGCCTCGCCTGAGCCCGCGCGGACGGCGGGAGAGGTGGCGATCGGCGGCGCCTGTCACCGGGGGCGCTGCTCGTCCGCCGCATCGTCCGCTATGCGCGCCTTACAATTCGCCCTGACCACGAGGTCGCGATGAATATTCACGAATACCAGGCCAAGGCGGTGCTGCGGGAGTTCGGCCTGCCGGTCTCGCGCGGCGTGGCGATCTTCGATCCCGCCGAGGCCGAGGCGGCCGCCAAGGAACTCGGCGGCCCGGTCTGGGTGGTGAAGAGCCAGATCCACGCGGGCGGGCGCGGCAAGGGCACCTTCAAGGGCGCGCCCGCGGGCGCCAAGGGCGGCGTGCGCGTCACCAAGTCGATCGACGAGGTGAAGAGCCACGCCGG
The DNA here is from genome assembly GCF_030700245.1 of Methylobacterium amylolyticum. GTDB lineage: Bacteria > Pseudomonadota > Alphaproteobacteria > Rhizobiales > Beijerinckiaceae > Methylobacterium. The sequence continues at coordinate 90,693 of NZ_JAUYZI010000013.1, read as the reverse complement.
CGAGATGCTGGGCCAGACGCTGGTGACGATCCAGACCGGCCCGGCCGGCAAGCAGGTCAACCGCCTCTATATCGAGGACGGCGCGCAGATCGCGGCCGAGTTCTACCTGTCGATGCTGGTCGACCGGAGCACCGGCGGCGTCGCCTTCGTGGTCTCGACCGAGGGCGGCATGGACATCGAGGCGGTCGCCCACGACACGCCCGAGAAGATCCACACGATCCCCGTCGACCCGGCCACCGGCGTGATGGCCCACCACGGCCGCGCCGTCGCCAAGGCCCTCGGGCTGACCGGCGCGCAGGCCAAGGAGGCCGCCGCGATCACGGAGAAGCTCTACGCGGCGTTCGTCGCCAAGGACATGAGTCTCCTGGAGATCAACCCGCTGGTGCTCACCGCCGACGGGCATCTCAAGTGCCTCGACGCCAAGATGGCCTTCGACTCGAACGCCCTCTACCGCCACCCGGAGCTGGTGGCCCTGCGCGACGAGACCGAGGAGGACGCCAAGGAGATCGAGGCGTCGAAGTACGACCTCGCCTACATCGCGCTCGACGGCACGATCGGCTGCATGGTCAACGGCGCCGGCCTCGCCATGGCGACGCTCGACATCATCAAGCTCTACGGCGAGAGCCCGGCCAACTTCCTCGACGTCGGCGGCGGCGCCTCCGAGGAGAAGGTCACCGCGGCCTTCAAGATCATAACCGCCGACCCGCAGGTGAAGGGCATCCTCGTCAACATCTTCGGCGGGATCATGAAGTGCGACGTGATCGCCCGCGGCGTGATCGCCGCGGTCAAGGCGGTCGGCCTCACCGTGCCGCTGGTGGTGCGGCTGGAGGGCACGAACGTCGAGGAGGGCAAGGCGATCATCCGCGGCTCGGGCCTCAACGTGATCCCGGCGGACGATCTCGACGACGCCGCCCAGAAGATCGTCGCCGCCGTGAAGGGAGCCTGACCATGTCGGTGATGATCGACGCGAACACCAAGGTCATCTGCCAGGGCTTCACCGGCAAGAACGGCACCTTCCACTCCGAGCAGGCGCTCAGCTACGGCACCAAGATGGTCGGCGGCACGAGCCCCGGCAAAGGCGGCTCGACCCATCTCGGCCTGCCGGTGTTCGACACGGTGGCCGAGGCCCGGGAGGCGACCGGCGCGGATGCAAGCGTCGTCTACGTGCCGCCGCCCGGCGCCGCGGACGCGATCTGCGAGGCGATCGCCGCAGAGGTGCCCCTGATCGTGTGCATCACGGAGGGCATCCCGGTGCTGGACATGGTGCGGGTGAAGCGCGCCCTGTCGGGCTCGAAGTCGCGGCTCGTCGGCCCGAACTGCCCCGGCATCGTCACCGCGGGCGAGTCGAAGATCGGCATCATGCCGGCCAACATCTTCCGGCCCGGCTCGGTCGGCATCGTCTCGCGCTCCGGCACCCTGACCTACGAGGCGGTGTTCCAGACCTCGACCGCGGGCCTCGGCCAGACCACGGCGGTCGGCATCGGCGGCGATCCGGTGAAGGGCACCGAGTTCATCGACGTGCTGGAGCTGTTCCTGGCCGACCCGAAGACTGAGTCGATCGTGATGATCGGCGAGATCGGCGGCTCGGCCGAGGAGGAGGCCGCCCAGTTCCTGAAGGACGAGGCCAAGCGCGGCCGAAGCAAGCCGATGGTCGGCTTCATCGCCGGCCGCACGGCGCCCCCCGGCCGCCGCATGGGCCATGCCGGCGCGATCATCTCCGGTGGCAAGGGCGGCGCCGAGGACAAGATCGCGGCGATGGAGGCGGCGGGCATCCGCGTCTCGCCCTCGCCGGCGCGGCTCGGTTCGACGCTGGTCGAGGTGCTGAAGGGCTGAGGCCGGCCGCCGCGGGGATCGCGGCGTCCGGACGAGCGGCGCCGGCGCGCGAGGCCGGCGCGGGCATGAGGGCGGTCCGGTCCGGATCGGGCCGCCAGAGCGACAGGATGGACGGACCATGGCACGCCAGGACGTGAACGAAGCGCTCCTCGAAACCTCGTTCCTCTACGGCGCCAACGCCGCCTACATCGAGGAATTGCAGGCGGCCTACGCCCGCAATCCCCATTCCGTCGACCCCGCGTGGCAGAGCTTCTTCAAGGGGCTCGGCGAGGACGAGACGCTGGTCGAGAAGAACGCGGCCGGCGCTTCCTGGGAGCGGCCGAACTGGCCGGTACCGGCCAACGGCGAGCTGGTCTCGGCCATGGACGGCAACTGGGGCGCCCTGGAGAAGGCGATCGGCGACAAGATCGTCGCCCGCGAGGGCCGCGAGGCCAAGCCCGGCAAACCGGTCGACGGCGTCGTGGCCAAGACCGGCGTCTCGGTCGAGCAGGCGACCAAGGATTCGGTGCGGGCGATCATGCTGATCCGCTCCTACCGCATGCGCGGCCACCTGCACGCCAAGCTCGACCCGCTCGGGCTGGCGCCGCGCGGCGACCACGAGGAGTTGCACCCGCAGCATTACGGCTTCCTGGAGAGCGACTGGGACCGGCCGATCTTCCTCGACAACGTGCTCGGCCTGGAGTTCGGCACGATCCGCGAGATCGTCGACATCCTTGAGCGCACCTACTGCCAGACGCTCGGCGTCGAGTTCATGCACATCTCGGATCCGGCCGAGAAGGCGTGGATCCAGGAGCGCATCGAGGGCAAGGACAAGGAGATTTCCTTCACGCCCGAGGGCCGCAGGGCCATCCTGAACAAGCTGATCGAGGCGGAAGGGTTCGAGCGGTTCCTCGACCTCAAGTACACCGGCACCAAGCGCTTCGGCCTCGACGGCGGCGAGTCGATGATCCCGGCGCTGGAGCAGATCATCAAGCGCGGCGGCGCGCTCGGCGTGCGCGAGATCGTGCTGGGCATGGCCCATCGCGGCCGGCTCAACGTGCTCACCACCGTGATGGCCAAGCCCTTCCGGGCGGTGTTCCACGAGTTCAAGGGCGGCTCGGCCTCGCCCGCCGAGGTCGAGGGCTCGGGGGACGTGAAGTACCACCTCGGCGCATCCTCGGACCGCGCCTTCGACGGCAACAACGTCCACCTCTCGCTGACCGCCAACCCGTCGCACCTCGAGATCGTCGATCCGGTGGTGCTGGGGAAGGTCCGCGCCAAGCAGGACCAGTGGGCCAAGCCCAACGTCGAGCGCCGCACGGTGCTGCCGCTCCTGATCCACGGCGACGCGGCGTTCGCCGGCCAGGGCGTGGTCGCCGAGTGCCTGGGCCTGTCGGGCCTCAAGGGCCACCGCACCGGCGGCTCGGTGCACTTCATCATCAACAACCAGATCGGCTTCACCACCGATCCGCGCTTCTCGCGCTCCTCGCCCTATCCGTCCGACGTGGCGAAGATGGTCGAGGCGCCGATCTTCCACTGCAACGGCGACGATCCGGAGGCGGTGACCTTCGCCGCGAAGGTGGCGGTCGAGTACCGGCAGAAGTTCGGCAAGCCGGTCGTGATCGACATGCTCTGCTACCGCCGCTTCGGCCACAACGAGGGCGACGAGCCGGCCTTCACCCAGCCGAAGATGTACCAGCGCATCCGCAAGCACCCCTCGGTGCTGGAGCGCTACGGCCAGAAGCTCGTCGAGAACGGCAGCCTGAGCCAGGAGGCGCTCGACGCCCGGAAGGCCGAATTCCGCGGCATGCTCGACGCCGAACTCGACGTCGCCACGAACTACAAGGCCAACAAGGCCGACTGGCTCGACGGGCGCTGGTCCGGCGTCAAGGCCGTGCACGAGGACGTGGACGACCCCCGGCGCGGCCGCACCGCCGTGCCGGCCGAGACCCTGCGCGAGATCGGCCAGAAGATCACCCAGGCGCCCCCCGGCTTCCACCTGCACCGCACGATCCAGCGCTTCATGGACAACCGCGCCAAGGCGGTGGAGACCGGCGTCGGGATCGACTGGGCGACCGCCGAGGCGCTCGCCTTCGGCGCGACCCTGCTCGACGGCAACCGCGTCCGCCTCTCCGGACAGGATGTCGAGCGCGGCACCTTCTCCCAGCGCCACGCGGTGGTGATCGACCAGGAGAACGAGCAGCGCTTCACGCCGCTGAACTCGATCCGCGAGGGGCAGTCCAACATCGAGATCATCAACTCGATGCTCTCGGAGGAGGCGGTGCTCGGCTTCGAGTACGGCTACTCGCTCGCCGAGCCGGATGCCCTGGTGCTGTGGGAGGCGCAGTTCGGCGATTTCGCCAACGGCGCGCAGGTGGTGATCGACCAGTTCATCGCGTCCGGCGAGCGCAAGTGGCTGCGCATGTCCGGCCTCGTGATGCTGCTGCCGCACGGCTACGAAGGGCAGGGGCCGGAGCACTCCTCCGCCCGCCTGGAGCGCTATCTCCAGGCCTGCGCCGAGGACAACATGCAGGTCGCCAACTGCACGACCCCGGCCAACTACTTCCACATCCTGCGCCGCCAGTTGAAGCGCGACTTCCGCAAGCCGCTGATCCTGATGACGCCGAAGTCGCTGCTGCGCCACAAGCGCGCCGTCTCGACGCTCGCCGAACTCGCCGAGGGCTCGACCTTCCACCGGGTGTTGTGGGACGACGCGGAGGCCGAGGGCAGCGAGTACAAGCTCGTGCGCGACGAGAAGATCCGCCGCGTCGTGCTGTGCTCCGGCAAGGTCTACTACGACCTCCTGGAGGAGCGGGAGAAGCGCGGGTTGACCGACATCTACCTGATGCGCGTCGAGCAGCTCTACCCGTTCCCGCTCAAGGCGCTCGCCACCGAGATGGCCCGGTTCCGCAACGCCGACGTCATCTGGTGCCAGGAAGAGCCCAAGAACATGGGCGCGTGGTCCTTCGTCGAGCCCTACCTCGAATGGGTGCTGGGCCAAGCGAACGCCGCCGTCAGCCGCCCCCGCTACGTCGGCCGCCCGGCCTCGGCCTCGACCGCGGTCGGCCTGATGTCGAAGCACCAGGCGCAGCTCCAGGCGTTCCTCAACGAGGCCCTGGCCGTCTGATCTTTTTCGAGACTCGGCGGCGGTCCCAGCCGGGCTGCCGCGCCCGATGACGGCCTCCGCAGGGCCCAACCGAACCGAGAGCTATGGCAACCGACATCCTCGTCCCGACCCTCGGAGAATCCGTGACCGAGGCCACGATCGGCCGCTGGTTCAAGAAGCCCGGCGACACGGTCGCGGCCGACGAGCCCCTGGTGGAGCTGGAGACCGACAAGGTCACCCTGGAGGTCAACGCCCCGGCGGCGGGCGAACTCGGCGAGATACTGGTCAAGGACGGCGAGACGGTGGAGCCCGGCGCGCTGCTCGGCTCGATCGTCGAGGCCGGCGCCGGCGGGGCGAAGCCCGCTCCGAAGGCCGCCGAGACCAAGGCCGAGAGCCGGAGCGAGGCCCCGAAGGACCAGCCGAAGCCCGCCGAGGCGCCGGCCCAGGAGAGCTCGCCTAAGGAGAACCCGCCCAAGGAGACCGCGGCCGGCTACGGCAGCCACGGCGAGGCGGCCCCCGTGCCCCAGCGCGAGGCCGGCGATCACGGCCCGGCGGTGGCCAAGATCGCCCGCGAATCCGGCATCGACCCGGCCACGGTCCAGGGCTCCGGCAAGGACGGCCGCGCCACCAAGGGCGACATGCTCGCGGCGGTGGCCCGCGGCCCGGCCCCTGCGAAGGAAGCCCCTGCGAAGGAGGCCCGCCCCGCTCCGCCCCGCGCGCCCTCGGCGCCCGACGACGCGTCCCGCGAGGAGCGCGTGCGCATGACGAAGCTGCGCCAGACCATCGCGCGCCGGCTCAAGGACGCGCAGGACACGGCCGCGATGCTGACCACGTTCAACGACGTGGACATGTCGGCGGTGATGAGCCTGCGGTCCCAGTACAAGGACATCTTCGAGAAGAAGCACGGCACGAAGCTCGGCTTCATGGGCTTCTTCACCAAGGCGGTGATCGGCGCCCTGAAGGACGTACCGGCGGTCAACGCCGAGATCGACGGGCAGGACCTCGTCTACAAGAACTACTACCACATCGGCATCGCGGTCGGGACCGACAAGGGCCTCGTCGTGCCGGTGGTGCGCGACGCCGACGAGCTGTCGGTCGCCGGGATCGAGAAGCGCATCGCCGGCTTCGGCAAGAAGGCCCGCGACGGCAAGCTGTCGATCGAGGACATGCAGGGCGGCACCTTCACGATCACCAACGGCGGCATCTACGGCTCGCTGATGTCGACCCCGATCCTCAACGCCCCGCAATCGGGCATTCTCGGCATGCACCGCATCGAGGAGCGCCCGGTGGTGCGCGCCGGCAAGATCGAGGCGCGGCCGATGATGTACCTCGCCCTCTCCTACGACCATCGCATCGTCGACGGGAAGGAGGCGGTGACCTTCCTCGTCCGCGTGAAGGAGGCCCTGGAGGACCCGGCGCGGCTGGTGCTGGACCTGTAATCGCCGCGCGCCGCAGGGCGGGATGCAGACGTGGGTGCTCCTGTCGGAGATCGTGCGCAATCTCGGGCTCGCGCTGGCTGCGCTGGTCGGCGCCGCACTGGCGTGGCGGAAGCTGACGCCGGAACTCAGGCAGGCCGGGACGGCGGCCTCCCAGGCGGAACTGGCCCGGCGCTCGCACGTGATGGAGCTGTTCAACCGCGCGGCCGGCCAGCTCGGAGACGAGCGACTGGAAGTGCGCCTCGCGGCGATCTACGTCTTGCGGGAGATCGGCCGGGATTTTCCCGATCTCGCCGATCCCGTGTTCGAATTGCTGCAAGCGCACCTGCGGGAGCGGCGGTCGGATTACGGGGAGGCGGACCCGCCGATCGACGTCCGTGCGATCATCGAGGCGCTACGTGGGAGGATCCTCAACGATGAGCCGTCTGGGCAGTCATAGGGCGCGCCCGACCTTGAACCTGCAAGGTGCCTTCATCCGTCGGACCGATCTGAGCGGGGCCGATCTGCGCGACGCCGACCTGTCGGGCGTCGATGCGACCGGTGCCCGTTTCAGGGATTCGGATTTCGCAGGCGCTCGGCTCGCCGACATGATCCTCGGCGGCGCCGACCTGACGGGTGCCCGCAACCTGACCGTGGACCAGATCGCCGAAGCCATCATCGACGATCAGACGCGTCTGCCAGCGTACATAGACCGACACGAGTTGATCCGCCGCCGCAAGATCGCAGCAGAGGGCGAAGCATGACTGGCACGTCGGAAAAGGTCGCCGTCGTCACCGGCGGGAGCCGCGGCATCGGCCGGGCGGTGGCGCTGCTGCTGGCCGAGCGCGGCTACGCCGTGTGCCTCAGCTACGTCTCGGACGCGGGGGCCGCGGAGGCGGTGGTCTCGGCGATCGAGGCGAAGGGCGGACGGGCCGTGGCGGTGCGCAGCGATGTCGGCGTCGAGACCGACGTGCTCGCCCTGTTCGAGGCGGCCGACCGGCTCGGGCCGGTGACGGCGCTCGTCAACAACGCCGGGGTCGTCGACGTGGCCTGCCGGGTCGCCGACGTGACCGCAGCCCGCCTCCAGCGGATGATGACCACGAACGTCGTCGGCAGCTTCCTCTGCGCCCGCGAGGCGGTGCGCCGGATGTCGACGAAGCACGGCGGCAAGGGCGGGGCGATCGTCAACCTGTCCTCGGTGGCAGCCCGGCTCGGCGGACCCGGCCAGTACGTCGACTACGCCGCCTCGAAGGGGGCGATCGACACCTTCACCGTCGGCCTCGCCCGCGAGGTCGCGGCGGAGGGGATCCGCGTCAACGCCGTGTCGCCGGGGATCATCGACACCGAGATCCACGCCAGCGGCGGCCAGCCGGACCGGGTCGCCCGCATGGGGCCGGACCAACCGATGGGCCGGGCGGGCACCGCCGAGGAGGTGGCGGCGCCGATCGTGTGGCTGCTCTCCGACGAGGCCGCCTACACCACGGCCGCCAACATCGACATCGCCGGCGGCCGCTGAACGCCCGCCCAGGCACCGATCCCGCGGGCCACGACCCCGCTCGGCCGCGCGCGGCCCGACCGAACGGAACCCTCTCATGTCCTACGATCTCGTCGTCATCGGCACCGGCCCGGGCGGCTACGTCTGCGCCATCCGCGCGGCCCAGCTCGGCCTGAAGACCGCGGTGGTCGAGAAGCGCGCCACCCACGGCGGCACCTGCCTCAACGTCGGCTGCATCCCCTCCAAGGCGCTGCTGCACGCCTCCGAAGCCTACGAGGAGGCCACCAAGCACTTCGCCGACCTCGGCATCGAGGTCTCGGGTGTGAAGCTCGACCTCAAGAAGATGATGGGCTTCAAGGCCGAGGGCGTGGCCGGCAACACCAAGGGCGTCGAGTTCCTGCTCAAGAAGAACAAGGTCGAGACGTTCCACGGCACCGGCCGCATCGCCGGGGCCGGCCGAGTCGAGGTCGTCTCCGAGGACGGCGGCAACCGGATGCTGGAGACGAAGAGCATCGTCATCGCTACCGGCTCGGACGTGGCGCGCCTGCCGGGCATCACCATCGACGAAAAGACCGTCGTCTCCTCCACCGGCGCCCTCGAACTCGACCGGGTGCCGAAGCGGCTGGTGGTGATCGGCGCCGGGGTGATCGGCCTGGAACTCGGCTCGGTGTGGCGCCGCCTCGGCTCGGAGGTGACGGTGGTCGAGTACCTCGATCGGATCCTGCCGGGCATGGACGGCGAGGTCGGCAAGCAGTTCCAGCGCATCCTCGCCAAGCAGGGCATGGTCTTCAAGCTCGGGACCAAGGTGACCGGCGTCGAGGTGGCCAAGAAGGGCGCGACCGTCACCGTCGAGCCGGCTTCGGGCGGCGGGGCCGAGACGCTCAACGCCGACGCGGTGCTCGTCTGCATCGGCCGGGTCCCCTACACCGAGGGGCTCGGCCTGGAGAACGCGGGGGTCCAGCGGGACGACAAGGGCCGCGTGCAGGTGGACGCGCACTACGCCACCAACGTCACCGGGGTCTACGCGATCGGCGACGTGATCGCCGGGCCGATGCTCGCCCACAAGGCCGAGGACGAGGGCGTCGCGGTGGCCGAGATGCTGGCCGGCCAGTCCGGCCACGTGAATTACGGCGTGATCCCGAACGTCGTCTACACCTTCCCCGAGGTGGCCTCGGTCGGCCGCACCGAGGAGGAGTTGCAGAAGGAGGGCGTGGCCTACAATGCGGGCAAGTTCCCGTTCACGGCCAACGGCCGCGCCAAGGCCAACGGCACCACCGATGGCTTCGTGAAGGTGCTGGCGGATTCCGCCACCGACCGGGTGCTCGGCGTCCACATCGTCGGGGCGGATGCCGGCAACCTCATCGCCGAGGTCGCGGTGGCGATGGAGTTCGGCGCCTCCTCCGAGGACATCGCCCGCACCTGCCACGCCCACCCGACGCTGACCGAGGCGGTGAAGGAGGCGGCTTTGGCGGTCTCCAAGCGCGCCATTCACGTCTGACGGATCAGGCCGCCCGCCCGGCCCTCGGGTGGGCGGCCGCGTAGGCCGCCATCAGGCGCGCCGCGTCGACCTGGGTGTAGAGCTGCGTCGTCGAGAGCGAGGCGTGGCCCAGGAGCTCCTGGATCGCGCGCAATTCCCCCTGCCGGGCCAGCAGGTGGGTGGCGAAGGAGTGGCGCAGCGCGTGCGGCGTCGCGCTGTCCGGCAGCCCGAGCGCACCGCGGGCCCGGGCCACGGCGTACTGGATGATCCGCGGCGAGAGCGGGCCGCCGCGGGCGCCCACGAACAGCGGCCCGTCCGGCGGCAGCGGCAGCGGGCAGGCGGCGACGTAATCGGCCACCGCCGCGGCCACCACCGGCAGCACCGGCACCATCCGCTCCTTGCCGCCCTTGCCGAGCACGGTGATCTGGTCGGTGCCCGGCAGCGGCGCGTCGCGCCGGGAGAGCCCCAGCGCCTCGGAGATGCGCAGTCCGGCGCCGTAGAGCAGGGCCAGCACCGCCGCGTCCCGGGCGAGGATCCACGGCTCGCGCGCCTCGCCCGCCCGGACCGCGGTGTCGGTGAGCGCTACAGCCGCCGGCACCGGCAGCGGCCGCGGCAGGCGCCGCGGCACCTTCGGCTGGCGCACCGCGCCGAGCGCCGAGACGCCGCCGTGGCCCTCCCGTTCGAGGAAGCGCGCGAACGAGCGCAGGCCCGCGAGCATCCGCATCAGCGAGCGCCCCGAGATCTCCTCGGCCCGGCGCGCGGCCATGAAGCCGCGCACGTCGCGGACCTTCAGCGCCGTCAGCACCGCGATCGTCGGGGTGCCGCGACGGCCGTCGAGGTGGACCAGGAACTGGCGCAGGTCGCGCCGGTAGGCCTCGACGGTGTTGTCGGCCATCCGCCGCTCGCGGGCGAGGCTCTCGGTCCAGGCGCGGATCGCCGCGCGGAGTCCCGCGTCGCCCGGAAGCAGGAGGAGGTCGGCGGCGTTGTCGGCGGTGGCGCTCATGCCGACACTCGAACGCCACGCCCCTTGCCGCGGGCTTAACGCGACCGCGTTCCGGTTCAGCGCCGGTACTGCGCGTCGGTCACCTGCTCCAGCCAGTCGACGGGCTTGCCGTCCTGCTTCTCCTGGATCGCGATGTGGCTCATGCCCGTGGTCGCCGTGGCGCCGTGCCAGTGCTTCTCGCCCGGCTCGAACCAGACCACGTCGCCGGGGCGGATCTCCTCCACGGGACCGCCCTCGCGCTGCGCCCAGCCGAGGCCGGCGGTGACGATCAGCGTCTGGCCGAGCGGGTGCGTGTGCCACGCGGTGCGGGCGCCCGGCTCGAAGGTGACGTGGGCCCCCGCCGCCCGCGCCGGGTCCGGCGCGCTGAACAGCGGGTCGACCCGCACCGCGCCGGTGAAATATTCTGCCGGCCCCTTGCCCGACGGCTGCGAGCCGCTGCGCCTGATCTCCATCGCCCCTTCCTTTCCGTTCATCGGCGCCGAACCGCCCTCACGCCGGGAGGTAGCGCCCGCACGCCGACGGGCGACCGTGGCGGTTGCCGCGCGCGTGCCCGGCGTGCGAGGCGGACGCCATGACCGTCCTCGCCTATGCCGGCGCCGCGCTGGCCGAGATCGCCGGATGCTTCGCGTTCTGGGCGTGGCTGCGCCTCGACCGCTCGGCGTGGTGGACGCTCCCCGGCACCGCGAGCCTCGTGCTGTTCGCGTGGCTGCTGACCCGGGTCGACAGCGCGGCGGCGGGGCGGGCCTACGCGGCCTATGGCGGGGTCTACGTCGCCGCCTCGATCGTCTGGCTGTGGCTCGCCGAGGGGCAGCGGCCGGACGGGCGCGACCTGCTCGGCGGGGCGGTGTGCCTCGCCGGCACCGCGATCATCCTCTACGGCCGCCGGGCCTGAGTCACCGACCCAGCGCGTAGAATTCCGGGTTCGGGCGCAGGTCGACCGCGCTGGCCAGCCGGTTCGACAGGCCGAACAGGGCGGTGATCGCGGCGATGTCCCAGGCCTCGTCGGGGGTGAAGCCGTGCTCGGCCAAGGTCGCGTGGTCGGCCTCGCCCACGTCTCCCGGCTTGGTCGCGAGCTTGACCGCGAAGGCGAGCATGGCGCGCTGGCGCGAGGTGATGTCGGCCTTCGGGAAATTGACCGCGATCTGGTCGGCGAGCGTCGGGTCCTTGGCCCGCACCCGCAGGATCGCGCCGTGGGCGACCACGCAGTACAGGCAGTCGTTGGCCGCGCTGGTCGCCACCACGATCATCTCGCGCTCGGCCTTGGTCAGGCCGCCCGCCCGCTCCATCAGGGCGTCGTGGTAGGCGAAGAAGGCGCGGAACTCGTCGGGCCGGTGGGCCAGCGCCAGGAACACGTTGGGCACGAAGCCCGCCTTCTCCTGCACCGCCTCGATCCGCGCGCGCAGGTCATCCGGCAGGGCCGACACCTCCGGCACCGGGAAGCGGCTGATCGGGGCGGTCTCGGGCATGGTCCGGCGTCCTCGGTTGGCGAAACGGAGCGTTCACGATACGTACGTCAGGGTCGCCCCGCGCGTCGAGCCGCGTTCGCGCGCCGCGTGAGCGTTCCGGAGCCCCCATGAGCCGACCCGTCCGCATCCTCGGCATCGACCCCGGGCTCCGCCGCACCGGCTGGGGCCTGATCACCGCCGAGGGCAGCCGGCTGACCTACGGCGATTGCGGCGTCGTCACCTCCGACGGCGGCCTGCCGCTGGCGCTGCGCCTGCGCGAACTGTTCGAGGGCGTCACCCGGATCGTCGAGGCGCTGCGGCCCGACGAGGTCGCGGTGGAGGAGACCTTCGTCAACAAGGACGCGCAGGCCACGCTCAAGCTCGGCCACGCGCGGGCGGTGGCGCTGCTGGTGCCGGCGCTCGCCGGGACGGCGGTGTTCGAGTACGCGGCCAACCTGATCAAGAAGACCGTTGCCGGCTCCGGCCACGCCGAGAAGGCGCAGATCCAGGCGATGGTGCGCTTCCTGCTGCCGAAGGCCGAGTTCCGGGTCGCCGACGCGGCGGACGCGCTCGCCATCGCCATCACGCACGCCAGCCACCGGGAGGCCCATGCGCTGCGGGCGGCGCACCTGCCGGGCCGGGGGGCGCGGACCCTGTCGGGCGTCGCGCTCGCCGGCCAAACCCTGGAAGGAAAAGGCTTTTCCGCCGCGGCGGCGGCGCGGATCGAGGCGGCCCTGGCCAAGCAGGGCTGAGGCGCTTCGGGAGGGTTGGGAAGAAACTTGGTGGGGGAAGTAGGACTCGAACCTACGAAGCTTACGCAGCGGATTTACAGTCCGCCCCCTTTGCCGCTCGGGACATTCCCCCAAGGCGGGCCGCCAGCGGCGCCCGCGCCGCCCTTATGGTGAGGGCGCCGCCGGGTGTCAACGCTCCGCGCGCCGTCCCGGACCGGTTGTCGAGGGATGCGTCCGCGGCATCGCGCGCGCGGCCGCCGCGCGCCGGGGGAGGGCGCATCCCGGCCGGGGATGGCGTATAGCGCGGCAACCTCCGGAAGACCCGCCGTGCCCGATCTCTCGACGCTGACCCTGTTCGCCGCCGCCTGCCTCGCGCTCGCCGTCACGCCGGGGCCCGACATGCTGCTGGTCGCCACCCGCAGCGCCGGCCAGGGCCGCGCGGCGGGGTTCGCGACGCTCGCCGGCATCCAGGCGGGGATCTACGCCCACGCCGCCGCCGCGGCGCTCGGCCTGTCGCAGCTTCTGGCAGTCGTGCCCGCCGCCTACGACGCGGTGCGCTACGCCGGCGCGGCCTACCTGCTCTACCTCGCGTGGCAGGCGTTCCGGTCGCCGCCCGAGCCGGCGGCGCGGGTGGAGGCCGCCCGCCGCTCCGGATGGCGGATGGTCGCCCAGGGCTTCCTCACCAACTTGCTCAACCCCAAGGTGGCGCTGTTCGTCCTCGCCCTGTTCCCGCAATTCGTGGCGGTCGAGCGCGGCGCGGTGGCCGCGCAGATGCTGGTGCTGGCCACGGTGCTGAACGCGGTGAGCCTCCTCGTCAACGGCCTCGTCATCCTGGCCGCCGGGCGGGTCGCCCGGTCGCTCGCCGGCCGCGGCCGGTTCCGGCGCGCCGGGCAGGTGCTGATGGGCAGCGTCTTCGCCGGGCTGGCCGCGCGGCTCGCGATCGACTGAGACCGCGGCGGGGCGCTCACGCGGCGCTGCGGCGGCCGAGCGGGAGGCCGGCCGCCTCCACCCGGTTGCGGCCGTTGCGCTTGGCGGCGTAGAGCGCCGCGTCGGCCCGGGCGAGCACACCGTCGACGCTCTCGCCCGCGTGCAGCTCGGCGACGCCGAACGAGCAGGTCCGCACCCCGATCCCCGGCATCTCGGCGGCCTCCACGCGCCGGCGCATCCCTTCGGCGAAGGCGCGCGCGGCGTCGAGACCGGCGCCCGGGCACAGGATCATGAACTCCTCGCCGCCCCAGCGCCCGAGCGCATCCCCGGGCCGGATCCCGCCGCGCAGCGTCCCGGCGAAGGCGACGAGGACGGCGTCGCCGACGGCGTGGCCGTAGCGGTCGTTGATGCCCTTGAAGTGATCGATGTCGCACAGGACGAGGCTGAAGGCGGGGCCGCCGGCCGCGCGCGGCGCCGCCTGGGCGAGGCGCTCGTCGAGGGCGCGGCGGTTGTCGAGGCCCGTGAGCTGGTCGGTGCGGGCGAGGCGCGCGAGGTCGCGCGTGCGCTCCTCGACCCGCGCCTGGAGCGTGGCGTTCGCCTCCCTGAGGTCACGCATCAGCGCGGCGTTGTCGTCGAAGGCGCGGCGCAGCTTGGCCGCCATGCCGTTGAAGACCTCCGCCAGGAGATGGAGCTCGTGGCCGCCCCGCCCGGTCAGCCGCAGCGGCCGCGCGCCGAGGCTGTCGGCGTCGAGCCGCCTCACGAAGCGGCTGATCTCGGCGAGCGGCCGGCCCACCATCCGGCGGACGACCGCCCAGAAGATCACCCAGAGCGCCAGGGTCTTCAGCACGGAGTTGATCAGGATGACGACCAGCGTGTCCGTCACCTGATCGAAGGCGATGCCGTCGTTCGAGCGCACCGTCCAGCGGCCGACCGGGTGCGGCCGGCCGACCTCGTCGCGGTAGACGAGGTCGAAGTCGCGCGCGAACGGCCTGTCGAACAGGCCGGACACGCGCCGGCCGCCGTGCGAGGCGACCGCGCGCTCGACGAGCCGGCCGCGCTCGTCGCGCACCTCGACGCCCACCACGACCGGCATCTCGGCGATGCCGTTGAGGATGCCGCGGAGCACGCGCTCGTTGAACCCCCAGAGGGCGTCGGCCAGCCCCGGGCCGAACGTGCGCTCCATCGCCTGGATGTCGGCCTCCAGCCGCCGGTGCGCGCTCCGGTACTCCGTGATCATCTGGCCGGCCGTCACCACGGTCGCCACCGCGAAGTAGCAGCCGAAGATCACCCGCAGCAGGCGGGCGGCGAGCGCGCCGCCGGCTGCGTCGGGCGGGCCGGCCTGCTGATCACGGAGGATCGGAGTGCCGGGGGCGGGGGGCGAGGCCATGCGCCGCCTCACTCGCCGTCGAGGAAGGCGCGGTCGTAGACGGTGCGGACCGCGGCGAGGTCGCCCGCCTCCGCCCACGCCTCGACGATCCGCCGGTAGGCGGGGGTTCCCCGCTCGACCCGCAGGACCGCGTCGATGCGGGCGACGAGGCGGCGCCCCCACGCGGTCTTCGGGCACATGACGCGACCGAACACCGGCGGTGGCGCCTCGGCGAACGGGAGCGCCGCCACGGCCGTCCCCGAACCCAGGCTCCGCGCCTCGTAGCCGGCGATCGTCGCGTACTCGATCAGGTAGTCCAGCCGCTCCGCGACCAGCATGCGGAAGGCCTCGCCGAATTCCGAGTGGACGCGCTGCGGGGCGGCGCGCAGGAGGGCGTCGATGGGGCCGCCGAGCGACCGGTCCTTCAGGAGGCTGGTGCGCAGGCCCGGGTCCGCGAGCAGCGCCGCCAGCGACAGCGGCGCCCGGGCTTCGAACGCCCCGCGCTGGGCCGCCGGCACGACGATGCGCAGCGGGTAGAACATCGCCACCGGCAGGGAGAAGACGGCGAAGTCCTCGCGCTCCGGCGTCCGCACGCCGCCGATGAAGCAGATCTCGGCCCCCTCCTTGAGCGACGCCACGACCCGCGGGAACGGCGCCCGCAGGGTGGGCGCCGGGGCGCCGACGAGGCGGTCGTCGAGGAGGTGGCGGATCCGGTCGAAGATCCCGGCGTCGCGGTCCGGACCCTCCGCGATCATGAAGGGCGGCGCGGCGTAGACCGCCCAGGTGACGGGCGCGTCCTCCGCACCGGCCGTGCCCGGCGAGGCGACGGCGAGCAGGCCCGCGAGGACCGCGCGGGCGATGCGCCGCGCGGCGAGCCGCCGGCGGCCGGACGCGAAGAACAGGGACCTCAGTCTCGCGGACATGCCACTTGGTCTTGCATCAAGTGGTCAATATCCCGTTGCGGCGTCTAAAAGCCGTGTGTTGTCCCCAGGTCCGATCGGCGCGGCAGCGCGGACGGTCGTCGGGGGTGCCGCCGCGGGCGGGATCAGGCAGGATCGCGCCGCGCGGGTCCGGAAGGGATTCACAACCGCCGCGGGATCGGCCACGGTGGCGGCATGGTCGTCCGCGTCGCCATCCGTTGAGCCGTCCCGTCCCAGCCCTGCGCGCCCATCAGCGCACGCTGATGGCCCTGGTCGCGGCCATCGCGGCCGGCGAGGCGGAGACGGTGGCGACGATCCTCGCGGCGGTGACGCCGGGCGGCGGCAAGTCGCTGCTGCCGGTGATCGCCGCCAGCCGGCTGATCGCCGCGGGCCGGGTCGAGCGCGTGGTCTGGGTGGTGCCGCGCGACTCCCTGCGCCTCCAGGCCGAGGAGGCCTTCGCCGACCCGCTCTGGCGCTCGGCGCTCGGCCACAACCTCAGCGTGCGCGCGGCCGACAACGAGCGCGACCCGGCCCGCGGGCTCGCCGGCTACGTCACCACCTACCAGGCGGTCGCCGCCGCACCGGACCTGCACCGGGCGGAGGCGCGGCGCCACCGGACGCTGCTCGTGGTCGACGAGGTCCACCATCTGCCGGTCCCGGGCCGCCCCGGCGCCGACGAACCGAGCGACGAGGCCGAGGCCGGGGCGTGGTCGCGGGCGATGCTGCCGCTGATGGAGGCCGCCGCCCTGAAGCTGTTCCTGTCCGGCACGCTGGAGCGGGCGGACGGACGGCGCATCCTCGGACTGCCCTATCACCCGCCCGCACCGGGTCGGGGGCCGGAACTCGACCTCGACGCGCCGGGGCTCGCGGTGATCGGCTATTCCCGGTCGCAGGCGCTGGCCGAGCGGGCGGTGCTGCCGGTGACCTTCGGGGCGCTCGACGGCGAGGCGAGCTGGCTCGAGGGCGGGCGGATCGCCGGCGAGGCGCCGCGCGTCGGCCCGCACCGGCTGGGGGCGGGGGCGGTGCGGACCACCACCCGGCCGGCCCTGTTCACGGCGCTGCGCACCGGCTTCGCCCGGGACCTGCTCGGCGAGGCCTTCCACGCGACCCGCCGGCTGCGGGCGCGCCGCCGGGAGGACCTCGGCCTCGCGCCGGGGGAGACGGCGCGCGGCCTCGGCAAGCTCCTCGTCGTCGCCCCCGACCAGCCGAGCGCCCGGGGCTACCTCGCCACCCTGCGCGGCTGGATGCCGGCGGGGCAGGGGATGCGCGACGTGCGGCTCGCCACCTCCTCGGAGGGCGACGCCCACGCCGCGCTCGCCGCCTTCCGGCTGACGCCCGAGCCCGCGATCCTCGTCACCGTGGCGATGGCCTACGAGGGGCTCGACGCCCCGGAGGTCGCGGTGGTGGCGGCGCTGACCCATATCCGCTCCCGGCCGTGGCTGGAGCAGATGCTCGCCCGGGCCACGCGCGTCGACCCGCACGGCGGCCCCTACGACGGGCAGCGCGCCCTGGTCTTCCACCCGGACGACCCGCTCTTCGCCCGGTTCCGCGCCGAGCTGGAGACGGAGCAGGGCAGCGGGACGAAGCCCCGGCGCGAGCGCCCGGCCTCGGCGGTCGTGCCCGAGCGGACCCGCTGGCGCGACGAGGATCCCGGGGGCATCACGCCGCTCGAGAGCAACGCCATCGGCCTGCGCTACGCGCTGCTGCGCCCGCGCCTGCCCGAGCCCGCCGCCGCGGCACCCGCCCCCGAGCCGCCCTCGCTCACCGAGCGGACCCTGCGGCAGCGCCTCGCCGCCGCCGTGGCCGCGCAGGCGGTGGAGGACGAGGCGGGGCTGCGGGTGCCCCGCGGCGGCAACCTCGCCCACCGCTACAACGCCGTGCTCAAGCGCGTCCTCGGCAAGGGCCGCGCGACCATGACCCTGCCGGAGCTGGAGGCGGCGCTCGCCTGGCTCGAACGCAACCGCCTCTGCGACCATCTCCACTGCCTCGACGGCGACGCCCGCTACGCGTGGTCGGCCCGCCAGCGGCGCGGCCGCTGGCAACCGGAGCGCGTCGCCGGGCGGTGAGGGGATCCGGCCGGGCCCCGGGAGCGGGCGCCGCCCGGCGGCGTTGACGGCTGGGCGCACCGAACCCGGCGCCCCGGGAACCGGAGCAGCCATGACCGACCCCATGCCCGACCCCATGACCGCCCCCATGCCCGGGAGCTTCGCGGCGGCGCTGACCGCCCCCGCCCCGTCGGAGGACTGGCCCGCACCGCTCGCCGCCCTGTGGTGGTCCGCGCGGGGCGAGGCGGGCTGGGCCCGCGCCCACGCCCTGGTCCAGGACGCGGCCGGCCCGGAGGCCGCCTGGGTCCACGCCCATCTCCACCGGATCGAGGGCGATGCGGAGAACGCCCGCTACTGGTACGCCCGGGCCGGGCGCGGGGTGCCGGATGAGCCCGTCGCGGAGGAGCGGGCCGTCATCGCCGCCGCGCTGATGCAGCGCCCGTGATCAGACGGGATCGTCCGGAACGACGTGGAAGATCCCGTCGCGTATCGGCCGCGCACGTGCCGCCCGGATAGCCGCGGCATCAATCTCCCGGTCGCAACCTCGTGATACGCAGCGATCGACATGTTGACCACCTTGAAACGTTTCAACCTATGATATGGCGATTGCAGTTCTCCACAGGATACGATGACGATACCGTGAGCTGAGTGCTGAGATGTCCGATCGAAGACAGTCGTGCGCTTCGCAAACCCGCGCGCTGTCATTATGGATGCGGCCGCAACGCGTGGATTTCGGATTGTGGTCGTCGCCATGAGCTTGGGCTGTCTGATCTGCGGAGTCTGCTTGGCCGGGCTGTCCTTGCGCGATCCCGATCAGGCCCCGGCCCTCGAACGCTGGAGCGGGGTCTGCCTCGTGCTCGGGCTCTGCCTGCTCGGCGTGTCCCTTCGGGTGGCGCGCTGAGCGCCGCTCGCGTCCCGGAGCGGGGAACGCCCGCGCGCCGGCTCGGTTGTCAGGCGGTCCGGCGACTCAACCTTGAGCGTCGATCCCACGGAGCGCAGCCATGAGCCTTCTCGGCAACATCGTCAGCAAGATCCTGCACCCGTTCGGCGGAGGGGGCGCGGAGGCGGCCCCCTCGACCACCGGCGGCGCGGGGGGGACGAGCGCCCCGTCCTCGGGCGGGTCGGCGGGTGCACCGGCCCCCTCGGGCAGCGCCGGCGGCACGGTCGACGTCGAGGCGGTGCTGACCGATCTCGCCTCGAAGAACCCGCAGAAGCTCGACTGGCGCCACTCGATCGTCGACCTGATGAAGCTGCTCGACCTCGATTCCAGCCTCGCCTCGCGCAAGCAGCTCGCCGACGAGCTCCACTACACCGGCGACAAGGACGACTCGGCGACGATGAACGTCTGGCTGCACAAGCAGGTGATGAAGAAGGTTGCCGAGAACGGCGGCAAGGTCCCGGAAGACCTCAAGCACTGATTTTTTCGGACTTTCGGGGTCCGGCGGTTCGCCGCCGGGCTTCGGCACCCGTCAGCGCCCGGTGCGCACCCGCGTCCACAGCCGGGTGACGAAGCGCTGGGTGCGGTCGTCCCAGGCGGTGTTGACCGACAGGCGCTGCATCGTCGCCTCGTCCGGGTAGATCCCGGGATTATTCAGGATCTCCGGCTTCACGAAGCGCTTCGCGGCGAGGTTGCCGCTGGCGTAGGACACGTAGTTCGTGTTGGCCGCCGCCACTTCCGGCCGCATCATGTAGTCGATGAAGGCCAGCGCCTCGGCGGGGTGGGCGGCGTCGCGCGGGATCGCGAAGGCGTCGAACCACATCAGCCCGCCCTCCCGCGGCACGACGTAGGCGATCTCGACGCCGTTCTTGGCCTCGTCGGCCCGCTTCCTGGCCTGGAGCACGTCGCCCGAGTAGCCCACCGCCACGCAGATGTCGCCGTTGGCCAGCGCCTGGACGTATTCCGAGGAGTGGAACTTCCGCACGCTGCCGCGCACCTTGTACAGCGCGTCGGTGACGAGGGTCATGTCGTCCCAGCGCTTGCTGTCGGACTTGGCGCCGAAGAACGGCAGCATGCTCGGGATCAGGTCCTCGGGGGAGTCGAGCATCATCACCCCGCACTCCTTCAGCCGGTTGATGGAGGCGGGGTTGAGGACGGCGCTCCACGAGTTGATCACGGCGTTCGGCCCCAGCCGCTCGCGCACCTGGGCGACGTTGTAGCCGATGCCGGTGGTGCCCCACATGTAATCGACGGCGTACTGGTTGCCGGGGTCGTAGACGGCGAGGCGGCTGCTGATCTCGGGCCAGAGGTTGCCGAGGTTCTTCAGGCGCGCCTTGTCGAGGGGCAGGAAGGCGCCGGCCCGGATCAGCCGTTGCAGGTAGGGCCCCGAGGGCACGACGATGTCGTAGCCGGAGCGGCCGGCGAGCAGCTTGGTCTCCAGGATCTCGTTGTTGTCGTAGGTGTCGTAGACGACCTTGATGCCCGTCTCCTTGGTGAAGGCGTCGAGCACCGCCGGGTCGATGTAGTCCGACCAGTTGTAGATGTTGACGACCCGCTCCTCGGCCGCCCGCGCGGGGGCGGCCAGCAGGAGCGCCGCCAGCAGCGCGGCGACGCCCCGAAGGAACCTCACGCGGCCCTCGCGGCGACCACGACGATCTCGACGAGGTACTCGGGGGCAGCGAGCCGCGCCTCGACGGTGGCGCGGGCCGGCGGGTTCTCCTTCGAGACCCACGCGTCCCAGGCGGCGTTCATCTCGGCGAACGTGTCGATGCTGGCGAGGTAGACGGTGGCGGTGAGGATGCGCGCCTTGTCGCTGCCGGCGGCGGCGAGCAGGCGGTCGATCTGGTCCAGCACGCTCTGGGTCTGCACCGTCACGCCGTTGCCGACCGGATCGGCCGCCACCTGTCCGGCGAGGTAGACGAGGCCGCCGTGCACGACGCCCTGCGCCATCCGCGCGCCCGGCTCGATCCGCTTGATGTCCATGTTTGCTCCACTCCGCTGTCGGCGGAGCCGTATCTGCCGCTCCCGAGGCGTCGCCGTAAAGGGCTGCAAGCGCGGGATGCCGGAGGCAGGGGTGAAAGCCGGCGCGAACCGGGCGCAAAAATCGTCATTCCGAGCGCGGCTTGCGGGCAACCGCTCGCGAAGGCCGCGCGTTCAGAGGGCATTCGCGGTCACGCTCGGGAGTCGCACATGGGTATCCTCTGGACCATCATCATCGGGTTTCTGGCGGGCGTCATCGCCAAGTTCATCATGCCGGGGCCGAACGAGCCGTCGGGCTTCATCCTGACCACCATCCTCGGCATCGTCGGCGCGTTCGTGGCCACATTCATCGGGCAGGCGGTCGGCTGGTACGGACCGAACCAGGGCGCGGGCTTCATCGGCGCCATCGTCGGCGCGGTGATCGTGCTGTTCATCTACGGCTTCGTCGCCAGCCGCCGCACCACCACCTACTGACCGTCCCGGATTTCCGGATCGGCCAGGGGCGCCCTCGGGCGCCCCTTCTCGTTTCGGCTGCCTCAGAGCTGGTCGGCGGCGGCCTTCACGGCGCAGTGGCCGGTCGCCCCGCGCACCGCCAGCCCGACGCCGACCGCGAGCGCCAGGAAGCTCAGGAGCTTGTTCGGCCGCGGCTGCGCCGCCGCCGCGGCGATGCCGAGGCCGAGCGCCACCGAGACCGCGCGCTCGGTGGTGGACAGGTTCGGCTGCCCGCTGAAGATGTCGTGGATCATGTCGTTGGCCATACGGCGTCTCCGTGTGAGAAAGGCGCACGGCGAACGCCGGGGCGGGGAGGGCGTTCCAGGCATTACCCGCGGCGGAGGGCGGCATGGCACGCGAGCTTCCCAGCGAGGCGGCGATCCGGGCGCTGACGACCCCGGAGGTGTACGAGCGCGGCCGGTCCTATCAGCGGGCGGGCGCGGTGTCGGGCCTCGTCGCGCGGGGTGCCGAGATCTCCGCCGCCGTCGAAGGCAGCGAGGCGGAGCCCTACCGCGTCACGCTCCGGATCGCGGACGGCGCGGTCGCCGAGACCCGCTGCACCTGCCCCTACGAGTGGGGCGGCGCCTGCAAGCACGTGGTGGCCGCGCTGCTGGCGCTGCGGGCGAAGCCCGGCGCACTCGCCGAGCGGCCTCCGCTTAGAGAGATCCTCGAACCGTTCGGGCGCGACGCCCTGGCCGACCTGATCCTGCGCCGCGCGGTGGCCGATTCCGACTTCGCCGGGTGGATCGAGGCGGACCTCGCCACGACCGTCGATCCGGATGCCGGCCGCCGCCCCATCGACACGGCACCGGTGGCCGAGCGCACCCGGGCTCTGCTCGCCAGCCCGTACAGGCGCGACGATTATTGGGACGGCTACCGGACCCGGGGCAACGCGGAGGCCTTGCGGGCGCTGGTCGAGAAGGCTGTGCCGTTCCTCCAGGTCGGCGACGGCCGCAACGCCCTGCGGGTCCTGGAGGCGGTGGCCGGGCCGTTCGTCGAATCGTGGACCGCCTACGGCTACGTGGACGACGAAACGGATTACCTGCTGTTCGACGACCTCGCCGCCCTGATGGCCGAGGCTGCGCTTACGAGCGACCTGACCGAGGCCGAGCGCACGGATCTCGCGGAGACGCTGCGCGCGTGGGACGACGCGATCGGGGAGGCCTTCGAACCCGTCTTCCCCGTCGCGGTCCGCGCCCTGGAGACGGGCTGGGACGAGCCCGAGCTCGACGCGGTGCTGGCGGGGGCCCCGGGCCCCTGGCCGCCGGAGGATGCGGATCTCGAAGACCTCCGGCTCACCGCGGTGCGGCTGCGCGTCCTCGACGGGTGCGGCCGCCACGACGCCTACCTGAACCTCGCCCGGGCGGCCGGGGCCCATACCCGGGTCGCCGCGATGCTGGTGCGCCTCGGCCGCGTCGGCGAGGCGGTCGCCTATGCCGGGCCGACCTTCACGAAGCCGGCGGAATCGCTCGATCTCGCGCAGACCCTGGCGGCGGCCGGGCGGCGGAAGGAGGCCGTGGCGGTGGCGGACGCCGGCCTCACCCTGGGCCAGGGCCAGTCGCGCGACGACGCGGACTGGCACCGGGGCGGCTCGCCGGTTCCGCTCGCCCGCTGGCTGCGCGAGACCGCCACCGGCACCTGCGCCCTGAGGGCCGCGCGGGTCGCCTTCGCCCGCACCCTCTCGCGCGACGACTTCGACGCGGTGCGCAAGCCGGCGGGGCGGGATTGGCCGAGCGTCCGCGCCGAACTCCTGGCGGAGCTGGTCGCCGCCGAGCGCGCGCCCGACCGCCCGGAGATCCTGCTGCGCGAGGGTCTGATCGACGAGGCGGTGGCGAGCGTCCGCGATGGGCCTGCCCACACGGTGCGCGACGACGTGCTGCTCGCGCTCATGGACGCCGCCCACGCGCGCCACCCGGACTGGGTGATCGGGCTGGCCGAGCGCAGGGCCGCGCGGATCATGGACGAGGGCGCCACCGGCTCGTACGCCCAGGCCGCCGAATGGCTGCGCCGGGCCGCCCTCGCCTACGAGGCGGACGGCCGGATCGACGCGTGGAGCGCGCGGATCGAGGGTCTGATCGAGACGCACAAGCGCAAGTACAAGCTTCGCCCGTTGCTGGAGGATCTGCGGTTCGGGGGATGAGCGCGTTCCCCGTCGAAGGATTTCGCGATCGCCTCCCTCCAACCAATCACCTCATCCTGAGGCGGCGGCCCGGAGGGCCGCCCTCGAAGGAGCCCTCCAGCCAGCCGCGCGATCCCTGGAGCCCTCCTTCGAGGCCGCTGACGCGGCACCTCAGGATGAGGCAACCTATTGGAACAGCGCATCGAACAAACTCTCACCCCGGCGCCTGCCCCTGCTCGGCGAGCAGTCGGTCGTCGATCTCACGCGCCCGCACCGCGGCCGGGCGCCCGAGCAGCCGGGCGGTGTAGGCCTCGAAGGCCGGCCGCCGCTCGATCGTCCCGAAGGCCATGCCCCAGCCGAGATGCGAGCCCACGTAGAGGTCGGCCGCCGAGAAGCGGCCGCCCGCGAGGTAGTCCACGTCGCGCACCGCGCCCTCCAGGGCGTCGAGCACCTCCGCCATCGAGCCGTAACCGACCATGCCCCGCATCCGCGGATCGTCCGGCACGGTCACGCCCAGCGTCTGGTTGGTCACCGCCGCCTCGACCGGGCCGGCCGCGAAGAACAGCCAGCGGTAATAGGGGCCGCGCTGCGGGTCGGCCGGAGGCGGCGCGAGGCCGGCCTGCGGGAACGCGTCGGCGAGGTAGGCGCAGATCGCCGCCGTCTCGGTCACGGTGACGGCGCCGTGGCGCAGCGCTGGGACCTTGCCGAGCGGGTTGACCGCCCGGTAGGCGGCCTCCTTCATCGCCGGGCCGAAGCCCAGGATCTCGGTCCGGTAGGGCGCACCGACTTCCTCCAACATCCAGCGGACGATCCGGCCCCGAGACATCGGCGAAGTGTAGAAGACGAGGTCGTCGGTCATAGCGCCCTTCCCGAATAAAATGCTATTTTAGATTGAATTTGACCGACGCGAATAGGTTCGATCTAAAATCTCGTAACTCTCATCCCTGACCAGGGACCACGCGTGTCAGACAGAGTGACAGGTCGAGCCTCGTGAGATCGATCATCCCGGCAGGTCGGCCGTGAGTTGGGTCGTCCTCTTCGATGACGCATTCGCCGCGGAATTCCGCCGATTCGACGAGCCGGTCCGGAAGGCCATCCTGACATACGCCAAGGTTCTCGAAAGCCTCGGCCCCCAACTCGGTCGGCCCTACGCCGACACGCTCAATGGGTCCCGGCACCGCAACATGAAGGAACTGCGGCCGACCGTCGACACGATCGAGTGGCGCGTGGCCTTCACCTTCGACCCGCGCAGGCGCGCGATCCTGCTGACCGCCGCGGCCAAGGGCGGCCGCAAGGATCGCCTCGTCTACAAGCGCCTGATCGACTTGGCGGATGCCCGCTTCGATGCCTATCTCGACGACGCGCAGGATCCGAGGAGCTAGCGATGCCCGTATCTCTGGACGCGATGCTGGGTGAGCTTTCGCCGGAAAGCCGGACCGCGATCGAGCGTGACTCTGCGGCCTTGATCGCGGATTGCCGGTCGCGGGCGGCCCCCGAGACGAAGAACGGGCCGAGCCCTTCAGCGCAGATCGCGGTTGGGGCGAAGGTGCGGACGGGGCAGCAATGTCCCACGTCCGGGCTGTGGCGCGTGGCGGATACGCCGTCCGCGACCCTGCCGATCGCGATCCACGATCTGATGCCGCCCTATCGCGATAGAGCCGTCACGTGGGAGCTTGTTCGATCCGTCGCGGCGTGAGGTTTTCAAGCCATACGAAAAGGGGCGACCGAACGGCCGCCCCCCTCGTCTTTACTCCCCGGCTTCCCGCCGCCGCTCGCCGCGGTGGCGGCCGCCGCCCTCGCGGTCACCGCGGCCCTCGCGCTCGCCGCGGGGCTCGTCGCCGCGCTCGGCCCGCTCGGCGTCGCGCTGCGCCTTGATCTTGTCGGTGATGTCCTCGCCGGTCTGCTGATCGACAACCTTCATCGACAGGCGGATCTTGCCGCGGTCGTCCTGACCGAGGAACTTCACCTTCACCTTGTCGCCCTCCTTCACCACGTCGGTGACCTTGGCGACGCGCTGGGCGGCGAGTTCCGAGATGTGGACGAGGCCGTCCTTGGCGCCGAAGAAGTTCACGAAGGCGCCGAACTCCATGCACTTCACGATCGTACCGTCGTAGATCGTGCCCGCCTCCGGCTCCGCGACGATCGAGCGGATCCAGTTGTAGGCCGCCTTGATCGCCTTGCCGTCGGCGGAGGCGATCTTCACGATGCCGGTGTCCTCGATGTTGATCTTGGCGCCGGTCTTCTCGACGATCTCGCGGATGATCTTGCCGCCGGTTCCGATCACGTCGCGGATCTTGTCGGTGGGGATCTGCATGGTCTCGATGCGCGGCGCGTACTCGCCGAGCTCGGGACGGGCGGCGGTGAGCGCCTTCGCCATCTCGGCCAGGATGTGGGCGCGGCCGCCCTTCGCCTGATCGAGGGCGACCCGCATGATCTCCTCGGTGATGCCGGCGATCTTGATGTCCATCTGGAGCGAGGTCACGCCCTCGTCCGTGCCGGCCACCTTGAAGTCCATGTCGCCGAGATGGTCCTCGTCGCCGAGGATGTCGGAGAGCACCGCGTAGCGCTCGCCCTCCAGGATCAGGCCCATGGCGATGCCGGCGACCGGCCGGCGCAGGGGCACGCCGGCATCCATCAGCGACAGCGAGCCGCCGCAGACCGAGGCCATCGACGAGGAGCCGTTCGACTCGGTGATCTCGGACACGACGCGGATCGTGTACGGGAACTCGTGGGCCGGCGGCAGCACCGGGCGGATCGCCCGCCACGCCAGCTTGCCGTGGCCGATCTCGCGGCGGCCCGGGGAGCCCATGCGGCCGGTCTCACCCACCGAATAGGGGGGGAAGTTGTAGTGCAGCAGGAAGCGCTCCTTGTAGGTGCCTTCCAGCGCGTCGATGAACTGCTCGTCCTCGCCGGTGCCCAGCGTCGCGACCACCAGTGCCTGCGTCTCGCCGCGGGTGAACAGCGACGAGCCGTGGGCGCGCGGCAGCACGCCGACCTCGGAGACGATCGGGCGGACGGTCTTCACGTCGCGGCCGTCGATGCGTGTGCCGGTATCGAGGATGTTCCAGCGGACCACCTTCGACTGGGCCTCCTTGAAGGCGGCCTTGACCTTCTCCGGGCTGAACTTCTGCTCGCCCTCGGCGGGGCAGAGGGCGGCCACGACCTTGGCCTTCACCGCGTCGACCGCGGCGTAGCGCTCCTGCTTGACGGTCTTGGTGTAGGCGGCGCGCAGCTCGGCTTCGCAGACCGCCAGCACCGCCGTCTCAACCTCGGCGTTCTCGGGCGCCTTGAAATCGCGCGGCTCCTTGGCGGCTTTCTCGGCCAGACGGATAATCGCCTCGATCACCGGCTGGAAGTGCTTGTGGCCGAACATCACGGCCCCGAGCATCACGTCCTCGGACAGCTCCTTGGCCTCGGACTCGACCATCAGCACCGCGTCCTGCGTGCCGGCGACGACGAGGTCGAGGCTCGACTCCTCCTTGGTCTCGTTGACCAGGGGGTTCAGCCGGTAGCCGCCGTTGATGTAGCCGACGCGGGCGCCGCCGATCGGGCCCATGAACGGCACGCCCGACAGGGTCAGGGCGGCGGAGGCCGCGACCATCGCCACGATGTCGGGATCGTTCTCGAGGTCGTGGGTCAGCACCGTGACGACGACCTGGGTGTCGTTGCGCCAGCCCTCGACGAACAGCGGCCGGATCGGCCGGTCGATCAGGCGGGAGACGAGCGTCTCCTTCTCGGAGGGACGGCCCTCGCGCTTGAAGTAGCCGCCCGGGATGCGGCCGGCGGCGTAGGCGCGCTCCTGGTAGTTCACGGTGAGCGGCATGAAGTCGATGCCGGGCTTCGGCTCCTTCGTGGCGACCACGGTGGCGAGCACCGAGGTCTCGCCGTAGGTGGCGACCACGGCGCCGTCGGCCTGCCGGGCGACCTTGCCCGTCTCGAGGACGAGCTTGCGGTCGCCCCACATCAGCTCTTCGCGTTGCACGTCGAACATCTTGTCAGTTCCTTGCCTTCCTGCGGCGGCCGGGCCCGGCGCCGCCGGGGGCAAGACGGCGAGGCGCTTCCGTTCCGAGGAAGCGCCTCGCGATCCTGCCCCGGCGCACGCGCCTCGAAGCCCGCCGCGCGGCGCGCCCGGGCCCCATGCCCGGACAGGCCCAAGCGAAGCGCGGCCCCGGATCTCCGGGACCGCGCGAACATCATCGCCTCAGCGGCGGATGCCGAGCTTCTCGATCAGAGAGCGGTAGCGCGGCTCGTCCTTGCGCTTGAGGTAGTCGAGCAGCGAGCGGCGCTGCGAGACCAGCTTCAGGAGCCCGCGCCGGGAATGGTTGTCCTTGGCATGGGACTTGAAGTGGGCGGTCAGGTTGGTAATCCGCTCGGTGAGGATCGCCACCTGCACCTCCGGCGAGCCGGTGTCCTTGGCGTCGTGGCGGTGCTGCTTGATGAGCGCGGTCTTGCGCTCTGCCGTGATCGACATCGCGTGCCTTTCGGGTATCTGTCGTCGGATCAGGCGCGCCCGCGCGGGGCGCGCGTGCCCGCGGTTCGGCCGGTGCCGGGATGTCGTCCAGCACGGTCACACCGCAAGCGGCTCAAGCCCCGCCCGGGATCCCGGGTCGAGGCCGGCGGGATCCATACACGAAACCGCCCGCGATGCCAGCCCCGCGCGGGACTTGAGGAGCAACCAGGACCGACCCGAACGGTTGAGACGGCGCGAGATTTGCCGGGGCGTGGCCGCGACGCGGGAAGACGGCACCGATGCGCGACACACATCCGACGATGCGGGTGCCCCCGGCCCCGGACGGGGCCCTCGCCCGCACCCTCACCGCCCCGGGCCTCGTCTGCATCGGGCTCGGCGCCACGATCGGGGCCGGCATCTTCGTGCTGACCGGCACCGCCGCCGCGCACTATGCCGGGCCGGCGCTGATCCTGTCCTTCGCCCTCGGCGGCATCGCCTGCGGCCTCGTGGGGCTGTGCTACGCCGAACTCGCGGCGATGATCCCGGAGGCGGGCTCCACCTACAGCTACACCCGCGCGAGCCTCGGGCTGCTGCCCGCCTGGATCGTCGGCTGGGATCTCGTGCTCGAATTCGCGGTGGCCGCAGCGACCGTAGCGGTCGGCTGGTCCGGCTACGCCCAGAGCGTGCTCGCCGACCTCGGCCTGCGGCTGCCGGCGGCGCTGGCCGCGGCCCCGGGGGAGGGCGGGCTGGTGAACCTGCCGGCCGCGGGAATCGTGCTGGCGCTCACCGCGCTGCTGATGCGCGGCACGAGCGGGGCCTCCCGCGTGAACGCGGCGCTCGTCGCCCTGAAGGTCGCGATCATCCTCGCTTTCGTCGCCGTCGGCGCGGTCCATCTCCGGCCGGACCTGTGGCACCCGTTCGTGCCGGAGAACGCCGGCAGCTTCGGCGCCTACGGCTGGAGCGGCGTCTTCCGCGGGGCGGCGGTGGTGTTCTTCGCCTTCATCGGCTTCGAGACGGTCGCGACGGCGGCGGGCGAGTGCCGCGACCCGCAGCGCGACGCGCCGATCGGCCTGATCGGCTCGCTCGCCGTCAGCACGGCGCTCTACGTCGCGGTGGCCGCGGTGCTGACCGGCCTCGTGCCCTACCGGACCCTCGACGTGGCCGACCCGATCGCGCGCGCCGTCGACACGATCGGGCTGGCCGGCTTCGCGCCGGCGATCAAGCTCGGGGCGCTGGTCGGCCTCACCACCGCGACGCTCACCGCCCTCTACGGTCAGGCGCGGGTGTTCTACGCCATGGCCCGCGACGGCCTGCTGCCCGACCTGTTCGCCCGGCTCCACCCGGGCACCCACGTCCCGGTGGCGAGCCAGGGGGTGATCGGGCTCGCCACCGCCGCCGTGGCGGGGCTGGTGCCGATCGGCGTGCTCGGCGAGCTGGTCAGCATCGGCACGCTGCTGGCCTTCGCCCTCGTCTGCGCCACCGTGCTGATCCTGCGGCGGACGCAGGCCGCGCGCCCGCGGCCGTTCCGGGTGCCCGCGGCCCCGCTGGTCGCCGGGCTCGGCATCCTCGCCTGCGCCGCGCTGATGGCCTCGCTGCCGCCGGAGACGTGGCTGCGGCTCGCCGCGTGGCTCGCGATCGGGCTGGCGATTTATGTCGGGTACGGGCGTCGGCGGGCGCGGCCCGTCGCGGACTGAGCGGCGCGTCCTCAGCCCGCCCGCGCGGACAGGCTCAGGGCGTCGCGGAAATCCTGGGCGTCGGCGAGGCGCAGGCCCCGGCGGCGCAGTGAGGCGAGCAGCGCGCGGTCGGGGAAGGGACAGTAGGGCAGCACCTCGGTCGCCCGGCCCTCGGGCAGCGCGCCCGTGCGGGCGATCGTGTCGAGCAGGCCGTCGAGCAGGCCGCGCCCGTGGTCGTGCAGCAGGCGGGCCGCCCGGGTCGCCGTGACGTCGGCGGACAGGCGCACCGCCTCCTGCGCGAGGATCGCGCCGGTGTCGATCGTGGCGGCGAGCCGGTGCAGGGTCATCCCGAACGCGTCCGGTCCGTCCGACAGGGCGTGGATCGTCGGCACCGGGCCGCGGTGGCGGGGCAGCAGGCCCGGGTGGCCGTTGATCCCGCCGAGGCGGGCGAGCGCGATCGTCTCCGCCCGGAGGATCTGGTCGAAATGGTAGGTCAGGATCAGGTCGGGAGCGGCCGCGCGCAGGGCGGCGGCGACCTCGGATCCGTTCACGTCGTCGACCTTCAGCGTCGGCAGGCCCAGGCGGCGGCACAGGGTCGTCAGCGGCGTCGCCTCGGGCACGTCGCTGCTCCCGGAGGCGGCCTGGGTGAGCGGCGCCAGCGGCCGCAGCAGGTCCGGCAGGCCGAAATTGCAGGCGAGGTAGGGCAGGATGCCGGGCCCGGAGCGCGCGAGGTGGCGGCGCACCTGTCCCGTCAGCCCCCCGCTCGACGGCCGCTCGGCGTTCGACAGTCCGACCAGCACGATCTCGTCCGCCCGGTCGGCCACCAGCCGGCGCACGGTCCGGGCGTTGGGCAGCGCCTCCAGGACGAACAGCGCGATTCGCAAGGGGCGCGTCATCGGCGCTTCCGCCGCTGGAAGCGGAAGGCGTAGAGGCCGACGCGGCGGACGCTCTCGGGCAGGAGCAGCACCGTGCGCGCCAGCGCCGCCAGCGCGAACGGGAAGGCGATCACGTCGCGGTTCTTCGCGAGCCCCCGGGCGATCACCGCGGCGGCCTGCTCTGCGCTCACCTCCAGGGGACGCCAGCCTTTCAGCTCGCCGCCCATCGGCGTCTTGACGTAGCCGGGCGTCACCACGCTGATCCGCACCCCCCGCGGCCCGACCTTCTGGCGCAGGGCCAGTCCGTGGGCGACGAGCGCCGCCTTGGCGCCGCTGTAGGCCGGCGCGTCGGGCAGCGGCGCGTAGGCGGCGAGCGACGACATCAGCGCGATCTGGCCCCGGCCGCGGGCCAGCATCAGGCTCAGGGCCGGCAGCATCACGTTGAGCGAGCCGGTATAGTTGATGTCCCCGGTCTCGAAGGCGGTCTCCTCGGTCTCGACCTCGCCCCGCTGGTTGCCGCCGTTCACCGCGGCGTTCACCACCACGAGGTCGAGGGGGCCGGCCGCGTCGGTCGCGTGCACCAGGGCGCGGACCGCGTCCCGGTCGCGGGTGTCGAGGGCGGCGGTCTCGACGGCGGCGCCGCGGGCGCGGCAGACCTGCGCCTCCGCTTCGAGGCGGTCGGCGTTCCGGCCGACGAGGACGAGGCTGGTGCCGGCGACGGCATAGTGGCGCGCCAGCGCAGCGCCGATGCCGCTCGACGCGCCGGTGATCAGGATGCGGGGCATGCCGCGGGTGCTACGCCGCGGAGACTGAGGAGATCAAGGGCGCGAAAAGCTCAGGCGTCGAACTTCGAGGCCCGAGACCGCTGGAATCCCCGCGAAGACGGTCGCGGCGATCAGTAGACCGGGGCCAGCTCGCCGTCGCGCTCGGCCGCCTCGCGCACGACGCGGGCGGCGGCCAGCATCGCGTCGGGCAGCGCCGACTCGATCCGCGGCACCGAGCCGGCCACCGCCCGCTCGATCGCCGAGGCCGAGAAGAAGCCGCCGTTGACCTGTGTCCTGTGGAGCACGACCCGGCGGAAATCGGCCATCAGACCCATGTCCGGGGGCGTCGGGTCGGTCCAGAACCGGTCGAGGTCGCCCTGATGGGTCAGGCCCGGCATGTTGTAGATCGCGGTGCCGACCGCGTGGGTCGGGCGGCCCATCTCCAGGGAGAGCATCCCCACCGTCGAATTGACGATCACCACGCCGCGCGCGCCGGCGATCAGGCTCGGCAGGTCGCCGCCGTCGATGAAGTCGAGCCGGTCGCTGACCCCGTGGCGGCGGGCCGAGGCCCGGGCGAACTTGCGCCAGTTGATCAGGCCGCTGTCGAGGGGATGCAGCTTCACGAGGAGGCGGGTGGGCGCCTTCGACGTGTCGGCGAAGGACTTGATCACCCGGTCCATGAAGCCCTCGACGCCGAGGAACGGCGAGTGGACCCGGATCTGGTAGTCGCTGTCGAGCTGGAGCGGCAGCAGGAAGTAGTCGCAGCCCACCGCGTTGTAGATCTCGCCGCACCGCGCCGCCTCGCGGCGGGTGTGGCCGCGGCGCGAGAACTTCTTGACCCAGCCGGCGTACTCGGCGGCGATGTGGGTCGGGCGATGGCTGCGGAAGTGCGGGTAGAGGTAGGGGAACAGGACGTTGGCGAGGTTGTAGCCCACGTCCCACACGCTGCGGCGGGCCATGTCGCCGGTCGAGGGCATCGCCCGGCCCGGCTGCGGCAGGCGCCGGGCCAGCGCCCGGACCTCCTCCGCCCGGCGCGGCAGCGAGGAGAAGCCGTTGACGCCGCCGAGCTCGCAGGTGATCCAGTTCGGGCGGATGTAGCCTTCCTCAAACACGTGCACCCGCAGGCCGCGGGTCTCCGCGATCATCCGTGCCGCCCGGTGGAAGGGCCGGCAATCGCCGAACAGCACCACGTCGGTGACGCCCTCGCGGGCGACGTAATCCTCGAGATAGCGGCCCCACGCCTCGCGCGGGCCGCGGTAATTGTCGGCCGGCCCGCGCCAGAACAGCCAGTCGCCGGGGCAGAGGTTGATCCGGCGGACATCGTGGCCGCGCGCGCGCAGGGCCCGACCCAGGTCGGAGAAGAACGGCGAGGCGATGCCCTGGAGGAACAGGAACGTCGCCGGTCGGTCGCGCTGGGCGTCGGGAGCAGGCTTGAGCATTCCGCGGCGCGTCCGTCCTTGACCCAATCGACCGGGATCGCCGGCCGGACAAACCAGAGGTGGCACGCGTCGCGGCGGCCGAGCAATCCGAGGCAGCGGCAGCCTGACGCCTTTCCGCCCCGACGTGGCACGGCTGCAACGCTCCGGTCGCAACGGCCACGCCGGGGATTGAGCCGGCAATCGGGGCGACGGTATGTCCAAAACCTTGCCGCCCCGTGGCGTCGGGAGACACCCGCCGCTCTTGTCCCCGCGATCCACCGGCCGGCCGCGCGGACGGCGCCCGTCCGGGCAGGGCGCGCGCGGGCAGGAAATGCGCTACAGGCGGTCACGAGCCGTGCCCGACCGTTGCACGATCCGAGACCCGCCGACCCCAGATTCCGGAGGCCACCGCGCCCGCCATGCGCCCCGAACCCGCCCCGACGCTCTACGCGACCGGCCCGACGATCCGCCGCCTGCGGGCCGAGATCGAGGCCGCGTCCGGCCTTGCCTTCGGACCGTTCCGGCCGGGCGCGGTCGGCGCCGCGTGGGGCGCGGGGAGCCTCCCCGCCCGCGCGCTCGCCGCCACCGGTCGGCGTCGGCTGATCGTCGGGCCCGGCCCCCTGGTCAGCCCCTACGACGGGCCGGAGACCGGCTTCGCCTCGCTGCGCCTGACCCTCGACGGCGCCCCGCTCGGGGGCGCGGACGGCGTCCACTATCTCGACCCCTGGACGCGGGCACCGATCGACCGGGACGCCTGCGCCGAGCGGGTGGCGTGGCTCGCCGCCCGTTTCGGTGAGAACGACCGGCGCGTGGTCTATGTCGGCATGTCCCGCTGGAAGCGCCCGGCGCTGGACGTGCTGGGCCTCGGCCCCGCGGGCCGGCCGGTCCACACCATGACGACCGAGGCCGCGATAACCGCCGGCCGCCGCCACGGCGGCCGGGTGCTCGCGTGGTCGACGCGGGCGCCGGGCCAGCTCGAAGCGGCATGCGCGGAGGCGGGCCTGCCGCTCGCCCGGGTCGAGGACGGGTTCCTGCGCTCGGTCGGGCTCGGGGCGAGCCTCCAGCCCGGCGCCTCGATCGTCGTGGACGACCTCGGCATCTACTACGATCCGCGCCGCGAGAGCCGCCTGCAGCGGCTGCTCGCCGAGAGCGCCTTCCCCCCCGACCTCGTGGCGCGGGCGCGGGCACTGCGGGAGGCGGTGGTGGCGCGCCGGCTCAGCAAGTACAATGTCGGGCTCGACGCGGGCGTCCTCGACTGGCCCGCGGGCCGGCGGATCGTGCTGGTGCCGGGACAGGTCGAGGACGACGCCTCGGTCCAGCACGGCTCGCCTCTTGTGCGCTCGAACAAGGCGCTGCTCGCCGCCGCCCGGGCGCGCAATCCCGACGCCTTCCTGCTCTACAAGCCGCATCCGGACGTGGAGGCGGGCTACCGGCCCGGCCGGATCCCGGAGGCGGAGGCCCTGGCGCTGGCCGACCGGATCGTCGGCGGCGTCAGCATCGTCGACCTGCTCGACCGGGTCCACCACGTCGAGACCATGACCTCGCTCGCCGGCTTCGAGGCGCTGATCCGGGGCCTGACGGTCGCCACCCACGGCCGGCCGTTCTACGCCGGCTGGGGCCTCAGCGAGGATCTCGCCCCCGGGGCCGACCGCGGCCGCAGGCTGGCGCTCGACGAGTTGGTGGCCGGGGCGATGATCCTCTATCCGCGCTACCTCGACCCGGTGGCGATGAAGCCCTGCACGCCGGAGCAGCTCCTCGATCGCCTGAGCGAGGCGCGGGCCGCCGCGCCGCCCTCGGCGCTCGCCATCGGCCGCCTCGCCCACCTCGCGATGCGCGTCCGCTACGGCCTGACCAACCCGATCGTGCGGGCGCTGCGCAGCCGCCGCGGCGTCGGCCGCGAGGCGGGCCCGCGCTGAAGCCCGCCGCAAACGCACACGCACCCGCCGAAACCCGTGATGACCTTCCTCGCCGCGACCGGGCTCGCGCTCGCCCTCTGCCTCGCCCTGGAGGCGCTGGCCGGGGATTCCCGGGGCCCCGCCAGCCTCGCCCCCGGCGACCTCGCGCTCCGGCTCCTCAGCTATCTCCTGATCCTGCTGTTCTGGTTCGAATTCTCGTGGCGGCCCTGGCTCGCGGCACTCACCACGCTCGTCACCGTGGCGGCCCTGGTGATCGTCAGCCGGGCCAAGCGCTCGGTGATCGGCGAGCCGCTGGTGTTCAGCGACTTCGCCCTGCTTCCGCAGGTTCCGCGCCACCCGCAGCTCTACTACATCCCGCCGCTCTGGGACCCGCGGATCTCGGTGCCGGTCCTGCTCACGCTCGCCGGCACCGTGCTCTGGTACCGCACCGAGCCGACCGTGCTGCCCGCCGCACACGGTCCCCGGATCGCGGCGCTGCTCGTCCTGCCCCTCGGGCTCGCGGCCCTCGCGCTGGCGTCGGTCCGGCCGCCGCTCGCGGGTCTTCTGGCGCGGGCCTTCCCGCGGGCGGACCTGGAGGCGGACGTGGCCCGGGTCGGATTGCCCGCGAGCCTGATGGCCTACGCGGCCCGCAGCTTCGTCGACGGCGCCCGCGCGCCCGAGGTCCCGGCCCTGCCGCCGGGCCCGGGCGACGACGTGCTGGTGCTGATCCAGCTCGAATCCTTCGTCGACCCGGAGCGCCTCGGCGGGGCGCCGCTGCCGCTGATGGACCTGATCCGCGCGCGGGCCGACCAGCACGGCCGCCTGCGCGTGCCCGCCCACGGCGCCTACACGATGCGCAGCGAGCACGCGGTGCTCACCGGCCGCCCGGCGGAGGATCTCGGCTTCGGCGTCTTCGATCCCTACCTCGCCCGCAGCGGCGACGAGCCGACGAGCCTCGCCCGCCTCGCCGGCGCGCGGGGCTACGCGACGCTGTTCCTGCACCCGTTCCACCGCGACTTCTTCCGCCGCGCGCGGGTGATGGAGGCGCAGGGGTTCGCCGATCTCGCGATGGGCGAAACCTTCGACGGGGCGGAGCGGGTCGGTCCCTATGTCGGCGACGTGGCGCTCGGGCGGCGCCTGCTCGCCGAGGTCGCCGCGCGGCCGGGGCCGCTGTTCCTGTTCAGCGTCACCATGGAGAATCACGGCCCCTGGAAGCCCGGCCGGCTTCCGGGCATCGACGACCCGCTCGCGCAGTACCTCCACCACGTGGTCAACACCGGCCGGATGGTGGAGGAACTGGTCGCGGGGCTCGAAGCCCATGCCCGGACCACGGGGCGGAGCGTCACGCTGTGCGTGTTCGGCGACCACGCCCCCGCGCTGCCGAGTTGCAAGCCGGGCTTCGGCGGCACCGCGACCGACTACGCCCTGTTCCGGTTCGGCGGGCCCCGCGCGGCCCCGCGCCGGGTCGATCTCGCGGCCGACGCCCTCGGACGACAGTTGCGCACGCACCTCACCGCCGCATCCTCGTCCCAGGCCGCCCCAACGCGGGCTTGAGTCGCCAAGCGTGGCCGTGCCACGGTGGTGACGCATTGGCGGCCGATGGTCCCGGCAGCGGACGTGCCGGCTCGGAGGGGGTCGCCCCGTCGGCGCGCCGTTAAAGCGATCGCAGCGTTTAGCGGCCACCATCGAGGCCCGGACCGAGCCGGCGATGGCGCGGCACCCGGCGAGGAGAGAGTTTCACGTGATGCTGCGTAAGACGGCGCTCGCTGGGCTGATGGCCGCGCTGGCGGCCGGATCGATGGCGGGCTGCACGGCGCTGCCGGCGGCGGGCCCGACCGCTTCGGCGATCGAGGCCGGGGCCGAGGTCGCCACCGCCGACGGCGCCCTGCTCGCCCGCTACGAGATCATCGACGTCTCCCCCGCCGCCGTCGAGGCCCTGCGCGGCCGGCCCCTCGACAGCCTGCTCGCCTCCTTCGGCGACCACAGACCCTCCACCGAGCCCGTCATCGGCGTCGGCGACATGGTCTCCGTCTCCGTCTGGGAAGCCGGGTCCGGCGGCCTGTTCTCCGGGCCGCTCGTCGCCGACCGCTTCTCCGCCGGATCCAAGTCCGCCCTCATCCCCGAGCAGCCGGTCGGGCGCGACGGCGCCATCTCCGTGCCCTACGCCGGCCGCATCCACGTCGCCGGACGCCGGCCCCAGGACGTGCAGGCGCTCATCGAGAGCGAACTCGCCGGCAAGGCCATCCAGCCCCAGGTGCTCGTCTCGGTCACCCGCCCGATCAGCCAGGCGGTCACCGTCACCGGCGAGGGCGCGGCCGGCGCCCGCCTGCCGCTGTCGGGCCACGGCGACCGCATCCTCGACGTGGTCGCCGCCGCCGGCGGCGTGCGCTCGCCGGTGTCGGAGACGTTCGTGCGGCTGTCGCGCGGCAAGGTCACGGCGACCGTGCCGATGACCACGGTGGTGTCGAACCCCAAAGAGAACATCTACCTGCGGCCCAACGACGTGCTCACGCTGGTGCGCGATCCGCAGACGTTCATCGCGGTCGGCGCGCTGGGCAACACCACCGAGCTGCCGTTCGCCGCCGACGGCATCACCCTGGCGCAGGCGCTGGCCAAGGCGCGCGGGCTGTCGGACTTCCAGGCGGACCCGGCGGGCACGTTCATCTTCCGGTTCGAGCCGGCCGCCGTGGTGCGGCGTCTGGCGCCGGACTCGAAGCTGCTGGGCACGCCTCTGGTGCCGGTGGTGTACCGGATCAACATGCGCGACCCCAACAGCCTGTTCACCAGCCAGGCGTTCCGGATGCGCAACCGGGATCTGGTCTACGTCTCGAACGCCCCCTTCACCGAGGTGCAGAAGGTCATCGGCGTCTTCTCCAGCGTCACCGGGCCCGTCTCGTCCGCGGCCCTCGCGTACAGCTACGCCAAGTAACGCTCCGGCTTCCCGGGCGGCTGCCGCCGTCCGGGGCCGCGCCGGGGGATGCGATACGACGAAAAGAAAGGGGCGCCGACCCGGTGGTCGGCGCCCCTTGTTCGATTCCGCGGCAGCGGAGTGTCAGCGCTTGGCGAGCAACTGCTCGATCAGCGAGCCGCCCTTGTCGATCGCCGAGAGTTCCTCGGCGACCGCGTTGACGGTGTCGCGGATCTGGTCGGCGGTGTGCTCGGAGGTCAGGAAGAAGCGCAGCCGGGAGGCCCGCTCCGGCACCGCCGGGTGGATGATCGGCTGCACGTTGATACCGCGGCGGAACAGCCGGTCCGAGAGCGTCACCGCCTTCAGCGAATCGCCGACGATGATCGGGATCACCGCAAGACCGAGGCTGAAGCCGGTATCGAGGCCGAGCTTCTTGGCGGTCGTCAGGAACAGGTTGCCGTTCTGGCGCAGGCGCTCGACCCGCTCCGGCTCGGCGTGCATCACCCCCAGCGCCGCCTCGGCGGCGGCGGCGAGCGGCGGCGACATGCCGACGCTGTACACGAAACCGCCGGCCGAGTGCTTCAGGTACTCGATCAGCGCGATCGGGCCGCAGATGTAGCCGCCGCAGGTCGAGAGCGTCTTCGACAGCGTGCCCATCCAGATGTCGACCTCCTTCGGGTCGACGCCGCAATGCTCGAACAGGCCCGCGCCGGTGCGGCCGGTGACGCCGAGGCCGTGGGCCTCGTCCACCATCAGCCACGCGTCGTAGCGCTTCTTGAGAGCGACGAAGCCGGCGAGATCCGGCGCGTCGCCGTCCATGCTGTACAGGCCCTCGATCACGATCAGCGCCCGGCGGTGCTCGTGCCGGGTCTGCTGGAGGAGGGTCTCCAGGGCGTCGAGGTCGTTGTGCGCGAACGAGCGGCGCTGCGCCCCGGAGAGCTGCACGCCGGTGACGATGCTGTTGTGGGACAGCGCGTCGTGGAACACCACGTCGCCCGGCTCCAGCAGGGCGCCGATGGTCGTGACGTTGGTGGCGTGCCCGCTCACCATCACCACGCAGCCCTGCGTGCGGTAGTGCTTGGCCAGCGCCTGCTCCAGGCTGATGTGGCCCGGCCGCTCGCCCGCCACCACCCGGCTCGCCGACGCGGAGGTTCCGTAGTTCTCGATCGCCTCGCGCGCCGCGTTGCTGACCCGCGGATGGCCGTTCAGGCCGAGATAGTCGTAAGAGGAGAAGTTGGTGAAGCTGCGCTGGTCGATGCGCGTCGTCGCGCCGGCCTTCGCGTCGTGGACGCGGAAGAACGGGTTGCCGAGGCCGATCAGCTCGGCCGCCGAGCGCTGGAGCTTCAGTTCCCGGTAGCCGGGGAGGTTCTCGAAGTTCTGGGCCGCGCTGGAGGCGGAAGCCTCCGGCGCCTTCACCGGGATCGGGCGCGGCGTGCTGCGCCCGAGTCGATTGGTCACGAAGCCGGCGAGCGCCGCGCGCCCGCCGTCAGGCCGTGCCGTCTGCGTCATTGCAAGGTCTCTTTGAACGCGTTGTCACCTGCCTCGATGAGATCCTTGAGCGGCGCAATCACCGCCGCATCGACCTCACCGCCGACGTGCTTCGCCACGAGACTCATCGCAACGCCGGCCGTCTCGTCCATGGGCGCCGAAACCGCCTGAATTAAGGACTCCGACAGTTCGTTCACCGTCATACCGGAGGAGAGTCCGGCGGGCGGCGAGTCGAGGCCGAAGCGCTCCTGCAGGCTCGCCCCCAGCTCCACGCCCATCAGGGAGTCGAGGCCGATCTCCGAGAGCTGGCGCACGCGGCTGATGTCGTCCTTGGGCAGGCGCAGGATCCGGGCGATGTCCTCGACGATCGCGTCGGCGACGGTCTTGCGGACCGCGTCGACGTCGCCGCCCTTGAGGAGCGCGGCGATGTTGATCGCCTGGACGCCGCCGGCCTCCGCCTGCTGGTCGGAGCCGAGTTCCGCGTAGCTCGGCGAGCGCATGGTGGCCAGCCGCTCGCGCGCCTTGCCCCAGTGCATCGCGGCGATGGCGATCACCGCCTCGTCCGGCGACGAGCCCTGGCCGGACAGCGCCTCCGCCATCAGGTCGAGGCAGCGGCGGGCCTCCATCGGCGTGACGCCGACGCGGCCGGCCAGACCCTCCATGACCGCCTTGTTGCGGGCGAGCATGCCGACATCGCCGATCGCGCCCCAGGCGACCGCGAGGGCCGGAAGACCGCGGCGGCGGCGCTGGCGGGCGAGGCCCTCCATGAAGCCGTTGGCGGCGACGTAGGAGCCCTGGCCCGGGTTGCCGATGAAGGTGGTCGCCGAGGAGAACACGACGAAGTAGTCGAGGCTCCGGTCGCGGGTGGCGGCGTCCAGGTGCTGGGCGCCGATCACCTTCGGCCCGATCACCGCGTCGAGCGCCGCGCCGTCGAGGTTGGCGATCAGGCCGTCCTGGAGCACCGCCGCCGCGTGGATCACGCCGGCGAGCTTCTTGCCGCCCTGCTCGATCTCCGCGAGCATCCGGTCGACCGCCGAGCGGCTGGTGATGTCCACCGCCTTGGCCTGCGCCTCCACGCCGCGCGCCGTCAGTTCCGCGAGGATCGCCTTGGCCTCGTCGCTCGCCGCACCCTTGCGGCCGGCGAGGACGATGCGCTTGGCGCCCTTGTCGGCGAGCCAGCGCGCCGCCTCCAGGCCGAAGCCGCCGAGGCCGCCGGTGACGAGGTGGACCCCGTCCGACGACACCGCGAAGGGCCGGTCGCGGTCGCGCAGGATCGTGCCGGCCTTGGGCGGGCTGATCACGATCTTGCCGACGTGGCCGGACTGCTGCATCAGCCGGAACGCGTCCGAGGTCTCGGCCGCGGTGAAGGGCTGGTACGGCAGCGGCTTGAGACCGCCGTCGTTGAACAGCGCCATCACCTCGCGGAACATCCGCGCGCCGTCGTCGCCCTGGTGCTGGATCACCTGATCGAGGTCGACGCCGAAGTAGCTGAGGTTCCGCCGGAACGGCCGCAGGCCGATATGGGTGTTGGCGACGTAGTCGCGCTTGCCGAGCTCCACGAACCGGCCGAACGGCCGCAGCGCGTTCAGCGAGCGCTCCATCGCCTCGCCGAACAGGCTGTTGAGGACGATGTCGACGCCGTCGCCGGTGATGGCGCGGACCTCGTCGACGAAGGCGAGCGAGCGGGAATCGAGCACGTGCTCGGCACCCAGCGCCTTGACCAGCGCCCGCTTCTCGCGGGAGCCCGCCGTGGCGATGACCCGAGCGCCCTTGAGCTTGGCGATCTGGAGCGCGGCCAAGCCGACGCCGCCCGCACCGCCGTGGACGAGCACCCACTCGCCGCGCCGCATCCGGGCGCAGCTCACGAGGCCGTAATAGGCGGTGAGGAAGGCGACCGGCACGGTGGCCGCCGCCATCGGATCGAGCCCGTTCGGCCGCGGGGCGACCACGAGGTCGGGCACGACGATGTGGGTCGCGAAACCCGACTGGGCGAAGGCGACGACGGGGTCGCCGACCTTGAAGCCCTTCACGCCCGGACCGACCGCGGTGATCGTGCCGGCGCATTCGAGGCCCAGTCGGGGACCGGCGAAGCCGTCCTCGAGGATCTCCTCGGGGAGCATCGACAGCGCCCAGAGCACGTCGCGGAAGTTGAGGCCGGTGGCCTCCACCGCGATCTCCATCTCGCCCTGGCCCGGCTGCCGGCGCTCGGCCGGCCCCCACACCATCTCGTTGAGGCCGCCGGTGTTGCTGCGCTCCAGCCGCGCGGCCTCGGCCGGCACGGCGTCGGCCGGATCGCGGTGCTTCGGCCGGCCGGCGTGGAAGCGGATCACCTGCGTGCGCTCGTCGTCGAGCACGATCTCGGTCTCCGGCGTGCCGGAGAGGATGAGATCGCGCAGGCGCTCCGAGGCGCGCTTCGAGGACATCTCGGGCGAGAGGTCGATGCGGCGCACGTCGAGGTTCGGGGCCTCGTTGGCCAGCGTGCGAGTGAAGGCCCACACGCCCGCCTCGACGTTGGTCGCCTGGCCGCCGCGGTCGCGGGTCGCGCCCGGGGCGACGACCCACAGGCGGGTCTGGCGTGCGCCGAGATGCTCGGTGCAGCGCTTGAGGCTCATGCAGCGGTCGCGCAGGCGCTCGGCCGCCTCGCCGCCCCGGGAGAAGGCGCCGGCCAGGAACACCACCGTGTCCGGCGTCTCCTTCTCCAGCTCCATCAGCGAGGTCTCGGAGTCGAGGATGATCGACACGTGGACCCCGCCCGCCACCAGCAGGGTGGCGAGCGACGAGGCGGTCTCGGCGGCGAACTCGTCGTCCGAGCCGATGACGAAGGCGAAGCTCTGGGCCGGGGCCGGGCCCGGACGCACCGGGGCCTCGGCGACCAGGAGCAGGTCGTCGCCGTTGGCGGAGGCGGCGCGCTCGACCGCGACGCTGACGAGACCGGTGGCGCTCAGGGAGCGCTGCCAGCCCTCGATGTCGTCGAGGCGGCCGACGGGCAGGCCGCCGACGCCCTCCTCGAACCACGCGGGGGTCAGGCCGAACACGAGGTCGCGGAACAGCGACGCGCCGGGCTCGACGGCGATCATCAGGCCGCCGGTGGCGAGCACGGCCGCGAGTTGACCGGTCAGGGCGCGGTCGCCGCGATGCAGGCTCCCGGCCGCGAGGATCAGGTCGAAGCTCGCGGAGGCCAGCTCCTCCGCCGTCTCCGCCACGGCCGTGCCGCGGGCGAGCGACAGGCGGGCGCGCTCGGCGAGGCGCCGGTCGGTCTCGAACACGGTCAGCCGCGCCTCCGCGGCGGCCGCGAACGCCGCGGCCTGGGAGGAGAGCGGGCCGAACCCGACCTGGAGCACGCGCAGGGCGCGCTCCTTCGGGAGCTGCTTGCGGGCCCGGTCGATCAGGCCCGCCACCACGTCTGCCGTGTGGCGCGCCGTTGCCGAGCGCAGCACGAAGGCGTCCACGGCGCCCTGCGGCAGGCTCGGCGCGGCTGTCAGCTCGCCGGCGAGCAGGCGGTCGACGGTCGCGCCGATATCGGCGATCAGCACCAGCTCGGCCGAGAGGTCGGGGTGGTCGCCCGCGATCCAGCGCATGATCTCGTCCGGCGCCGGCAGGGCCGAGCCGTCGCCCAGCGCCCAGCCGTCTCCGACGCGCTCGGCGAGGCCGCTGCTCTCCAGAGCGGAGAGGGCGTTGGTGAGCCAGAGGCGCAGATCGTCCGGCACCCGCTCGTCGGAGATGCGGACGGTGCCGCCATCGGCGAGGCCCGACGCCAGCCGGAAGGCCAGCGAGGTCGCCCAGCCCTCCAGCAGGAGGTGGCCCGGCGACAGCGCGGCGTCGCCCGAGGTCTTCGCGGTCTCGACGAGCGGCCGCAGGCGCGCGGCCACGCTCGGGCGGCGCTCCATCGGGATCGCGGTCGGCTCGGTGGCGAGTTCCGGCACCTGCGAGATCGCGTAGGCCGAGAGGTCGCCGCCGCCCTTGGCGCGCAGGGCCTGGAAGCGGCCCTCGCGGATCGTGGCGACCACCTCGCCCTCGGCGTCGAGGAGCGTGAAGTCGGCCAGGATCGAGCGCTCGTTGCAGCGGCGCGTGCGGATCACCGAGCGGGCGATGACGGCGCCGGGGCGCACGAGGCGGACCTCGCCGAACCGGACCGGGATGTAGGCCTTGCCCGCGCCTTCGCCGAGCAGGTCGGCGAACAGCAGGATCAGGCCGTGGAAGCAGGCATCGAGCCGCGCCGGCGACAGGGCGTAGCGCGGGTCGGCCTCGCCGGGGAGGAGATCGGAGACGATCGTCGCCTCGTCGAGGCGGGCGCTCATCGCGACCTGCCGGAAGCTCGGGCCGAAGTTGAGGCCGGAGGCCAGGGCGTTGGCGTAGAGCGCCTCGCCGGCCATCACGTGGTCGCCGGCGGAGTCGAAGTCGAAACCGTTCAGGTCCGGCTTCTTCGGCGGCGAGAACGTGCCCTCGACGATCTTGGCCTGGGCGTGGAGCTGCCAGGGGGCCTGGGTCAGGCGCGGGCGGCTGAGCACCTGGATGCCGTTGCCGCTGCCGGCGAGCCGCACCGTCACCTCGCGCAGGGCGTCCTCGGCGAACACCATCGGCGAGAGGATCTCGAACTCGGACAGCACGACGTGGTCGTCGTCCAGCGCGGCGCGGGCGGCCGACAGCACCATCTCGACGAAGCCGGCGCCGGGCATGATCACCTGCCCGTCGACGCGGTGGTCGTCGAGCTCGGGCACCGTGTCCGCGTCGACGTAGCCGTGCCAGTCGAGGCCGTCCGCCTCCTGGCGCGAGCCGATCAGCGGGTGGTAGGGGCGGGGGCTGGTGGCGCCGATGCTCTCGGTGGTGTCGGCGAGCTTGAAGGCCCGGCGCTGCCAGGGGTAGCTCGGCAGGCGCACGTCGCCGCGCGGGGCGGCTCCGAACAGCAGCGCCTCGTCGACCGCCGCGCCCTGCACCAGGGCCGCGCTCACGGCCTTGGCGATCGGGTCGCCGCCCGAGGCCTTGCGGTGCATGACGCCGACGGTGGCGGTCTCGATGCCGAGCGGCTCCACCGCGTCGCCGACGTGGGACATCAGGGTCGCGCGCGGGCCGACCTCGACGAACACCCGGGCGCCCTGGCGGGTCGCCTCCTGCACGGCGTCGCAGAAGCGGACCGGCTCGCGGATGTTGCGCCACCAGTAGGTCGGGCCGAAGGCGGCGCCGTCCAGCGCCTTGCCGGTCACGGTAGAGACCATCTTCGTGGTGCCGCCCCGCGGCTTCAGGCCGGCGAGATCGCGCAGCAGCGGCTTCTCGGTCGGGTCCATCAGCCGCCCGTGGAAGGCGTAGGCGAGGTCGAGCTTGCGGCCGCGGCGGCGGCGGCGCGACAGGGCCTTGAGCGCCGCGTCGACATCCTCCACCGGCCCGGCGACGGTGACCGCCTTCGGGCTGTTGATCGCGGCGACGTCGAGGGTCGGGAAGTCCTTCAGGAAGGCGCCGACCTCGTCGGCCGGCATCAGCAGCACCGCCATGGTGCCCTGGCCGTGGGTCGTCTCCTGGTGGTGGCTGCGGTAGTAGATGACCTTGACCGCGTCCTCGAGGCTGAGGATGCCGGCGGCCTCGGCGGCGGCGATCTCGCCGACGCTGTGGCCCAGCACGTAGGCCGGCGCGAGGCCCCGGGCGCGCAGCGCCGCCGTCGAGGCGCTCTCGATCGCGAAGATCAGCGGCTGCGAGACGCTGGTGAGCGCGAGCCGCTCGTCGAGGTCCTCGGCGTAGAGCGCGTCTTTCAGCGACCAGCCGGAGAGCGGGCGGAACAGCGCGTCGATCCGGTCGAAGGCCGCGCGGAAGATCGCGTTCTCCTCGTAGGCCTCGCGGCCCATGCCGGCCCACTGGCTGCCGTTGCCGGAATAGACGAAGGCCACCTCGGCGGCGCGGTCGACCGCCGTGCCGGTGAAGGCGTCCTGCGCGTCCTCGCCTTCGCCGACGGCCCGCAGCGTCGCGGCCACGTCGGCCTTGCCGTCGAGTGCGATCGCGAGGCGGGCCGGCATGCGCTCGCGGCGATGCG
This sequence comes from Methylobacterium amylolyticum, assembly GCF_030700245.1. Classification (GTDB taxonomy): domain Bacteria; phylum Pseudomonadota; class Alphaproteobacteria; order Rhizobiales; family Beijerinckiaceae; genus Methylobacterium. The sequence goes on along the minus strand of NZ_JAUYZI010000013.1, from coordinate 45,933 downwards.
CGACCGCCGCGGCGACGGCGCCGACCTCGGCGGGCTTGCCCTCGAAGCGCTCGGCGTAGTCGAGGGCCAGCTCGTTGAGGGCGGCCCGGGTCTGGGCCGAGAGCAGCAGCACCTGCGCGGGCGCGCCGTCGGCCTTCGCGGCCGCCGGGGCGAGATCCGGGTCGGTGACGACGACGTGGGCGTTGGTGCCGCCGAAGCCGAACGAGTTGACGCCGGCGAAGCGCTGGCGCGCGCCCCGCGCGATCGGGCGGCCCTCGCGGACGACGTCAAGGTTCAGCTCGCCGAACGGGATGTCGGGGTTGAGCTCGGCCGCGTGGAGCGAGGGCGGCACGAGGTCGTGCTCCAGGGCCAGCGTCGCCTTCATCAGGCCGGCGAGGCCGGAGACCGGCTCGGTGTGGCCGATATTGGTCTTGATCGAGCCGATCGGCAGCGGCGCCTTGCGGCCCTTGCCGAGCTTCGTGCCGATGGCCGAGGCCTCGATCGGGTCGCCGACCGGCGTGCCGGTGCCGTGCGCCTCCATGAAGGCGAGGTCGTCGACGGAGATCTCGGCCTCGCGGTAGACCTTCTCCAGCAGGGCGGCCTGGGCGTAGCCGGAGGGCAGGGAGATGCCGGTGGTGCGCCCGTCCGAGTTGACGCCGGAGGCGGCGACCACGGCGCGCACGGTCGAGCCGGCGCGGCGCGCGGCCTCGGCCGATTGCAGCACCAGAACGACGCCGCCCTCGGAGCGGACGTAGCCGTCCGCGTTCGCCGAGAACGCCTGGCACAGGCCGGTGCGCGACAGCATCTGCGCGGCGGAGAAGCAGATGAAGTTGAACGGGCTCGCGAGCACGTTGACGCCGGCCACCACCGCGGTGTCGACGCGGCCCGAGCGAATCGCCTGCACGGCGTTGTCGAAGGCGACCAGCGAGGACGAGCAAGCGGTGTCGACCGTGAAGCTCGGACCCTTGAGGTCGTAGATGTAGGAGATGCGGTTCGAGAGGATCGAGAGCGTGTTGCCGGTCGCCGTGTAGGCATCGCCCGACGGCGCATCGAGGATGCGCAGGTTGCCGTAATCCAGCGACGAGGCGCCGACGAACACGCCGATGTGATTGCCGGCCACGTTCGACGGGCGCAGGCCCGCGTCCTCCAGCGCCTCCCAGGTCAGCTCGAGCAGGAGCCGCTGCTGCGGATCCATCTGCTCGGCCTCGCGCGGCGAGATGCCGAACACCGCCGGGTCGAACGCCCAGACGTCGTCGAGGACGCCCGCGGCGAAGGTGTAGCTCTTGCCGCGCTCATGGGCGCGCGGGTGGGAGAACCGTTCGAGCGAGAACCGATCGCCCGGCACGCGGCTCACGGCGCAACGTCCCTCGGAGAGGAGTTGCCACAGCCCGTCGACGCTCGGCGCCCCGGGGAGTCGGCACGCACGACCGACGATCGCGATGTCTGTACGTTGTGTCACGTTCGGTTCGCACACGCTCGTTAACGGGAGTCGCCCCGGCTTGCGCCGGACGGATACCGTATCGTCTCACCCCCTTAGTATGGCACCATTGCGGTGTCCAACCCGGTCCCGGCCCGCATCATCCCTGCACGCCGAGATTGTGGGAGGCTGTGACATGTATTCATCAGCGCCAACGGCAGTGCCTGTCCGCCTAACGCCAAGATAGTTCGGCTCAAGCGACCATCGAAAAGGCCGCGCTACCATGACAAAGCCACAATTGCGCAACCGCTGATCGCGGCGACCTGAAGACTCGGCCCTTGATCTTGCACGCGACTCGCGGTCACGTTCGCAGATCTGGCCGTATAATTCACCTGCTCTGCGAGCTCGGGCCCAGGCTCAAGATGCCTGCCCGGCTGTGCAATCCTTCACCCGGCCGATGCCTTGGTATGTAAAACCGTGGCGTTCGGCGCTGGCCGCGTCGTAGATGTTGCGCAGGTCGACGAGGACGGGCGTGCGCATCGCCGCCCGCAGCCGGTCGAGATCCAGCGCCCGGAACGCGTTCCATTCCGTCACGATCACGAGAGCGTCCGCCCCCTCCGCGCAATCGTAGGCGTCGCCGGTGAACGCCACGCCCGGCAGCAGCGCCCGCGCCTGGTCCATCCCCTCCGGATCGTAGGCCCTCACCCGCGCGCCGGCGTCCTGCAGGCCCGCGATCACCGCCAGGGCAGGCGCCTCGCGCATGTCGTCGGTGTCCGGCTTGAACGTCAGGCCCAGCACCGCCACCGTCTTGTCGCGCACGTTGCCCCCGCAGGCGCGGATCACCTTGCGCGCCATCGCCCGCTTGCGGCTGTCGTTGACCGCCACCACCGTCTCGACGATCCGCAGCGGGCTGGCCGCGTCCTGCGCCGTCTTGACCAGCGCCAGCGTGTCCTTGGGGAAGCACGAGCCGCCGTAGCCCGGACCGGCGTGCAGGAACTTCGTGCCGATGCGCCCGTCGAGCCCGATGCCGCGGGCCACCTGCTGCACGTCGGCCCCCACCGCCTCGCACAGGTCCGCGATCTCGTTGATGAAGGTGATCTTGGTGGCCAGGAAGGCGTTGGCGGCGTACTTGGTCAGCTCGGCCGTGCGCCGGCCTGTCACAAGGATCGGCGCGGCGTTGAGGTAGAGCGGCCGGTAGATCTCCCGCAGCACGGCCTCGGCGCGGGGATCCTCGGTGCCGACCACGATGCGGTCGGGGCGCTTGAAGTCGGCGATGGCCGCGCCCTCGCGCAGGAACTCGGGGTTCGACACCACCGCGACGTCGGCGTCGGGCGCGGTCTCGCGAATGATCCGCTCGACCTCGTCGCCCGTGCCGACCGGCACGGTCGACTTGGTGATCACGACCGTGTGGCCGGTCAGCGCCGCGGCGATCTCGCGGGCGGCGGCGAAGACGAAGCTGAGGTCGGCGAAGCCGTCGCCGCGGCGGGACGGGGTGCCGACCGCGATGAACACCGCGTCGGCCTCGGCCACCGCCTCGTGCAGGCGGGTGCGGAAGGCCAGCCGGCCCTGGCGGACGTTCTCGGCGACCAGCGCGTCGAGCCCCGGCTCGTAGATCGGCATGCGGCCGGCTTCGAGGGCGGCGATCTTGTCGGGATCGCGATCGACGCAGGTCACCGCGTGGCCGAAATCCGCGAGGCACGCCCCCGAGACGAGACCGACATACCCGGCCCCAACCATCACGATCCGCATCGGCATCTCCCGGTGTCGCGCCGAGCGGCTTGCTGCGTTGCAACATGAGCCGCGCGCCGATGGGTTTCAACCCGGGCCGCGCCGCGCGGCGCCGGGCGTGTCGCATCGCTGCAACACCGCGAAATCGCGACCCAATTTTGACGGCGCGGCCGTGGACGGGCCCGCATCCGCCCGAACCGGGTGCGGGGCCCGCGCCACGGCTTCGCAGGGGACGCGGCATCCTGTAGAAGCGCGCCGCCCGCTGGGCACGAAGTCCCGCATCTGCCGGGGAGCCGGTCGCGCCGCGGCGCCGCGCCGGAATCCCGATTTGTCGCGCCGCCCGCACGACCCGACACCCTGTCGCCGGGCCGCGCCGAAGAGGACAGCCGAAGGACGATGACCGAACTGCCGAACGTGCACGTGCGCGCCGAGATCCTCGCCCAGGCGCTGCCCCACATGCAGCGCTACGACCAGGAGATCGTGGTCATCAAGTACGGCGGCCACGCGATGGGCGATCCGGCGGCGGCCGAGACCTTCGCGCAGGACGTGGTGCTGCTGGAGCAGTCGGGCCTGAAGCCCCTGGTCGTCCACGGGGGCGGACCGCAGATCGGGCGGATGCTCGACCGGCTCGGCATCCAGTCCGAGTTCCGCGGCGGCCTGCGCGTCACCGACGCCGCCACCGTCGAGGTGGTCGAGATGGTTCTGGCCGGCTCGATCAACAAGCAGATCGTCGGCTGGATCTCGGGGCAGGGCGGCCGGGCGATCGGCCTGTGCGGCAAGGACGGCAACATGGTCCGCGCGCGGCGCGCCCTGAAGACCTACCGCGACCCCGACAGCCAGGTGGAGCAGGTGCTCGACCTCGGCCTCGTGGGCGAGCCCGAGCACGTCGAGCGCGGCGTCCTCGACGCGGTGCTGAAGGCCGAGCTGATCCCGGTGCTCGCCCCCGTGGCCTACGGGGCGGACGGGCAGACCTACAACGTCAACGCCGACACCTTCTCCGGGGCGATCGCCGGGGCGGTGCGGGCCAAGCGCCTGCTGCTGCTCACCGACGTGCCCGGCGTGCTCGACAAGGACAAGAAGCTGATCCCCGAGCTGACCGTGGAGGATTGCCGGCGGCTGATCGCCGACGGCACCATCACCGGCGGGATGATCCCGAAGATCGAGACCTGCATGTACGCCATAGACCGCGGCGTCGAGGCGGTGGTCATCCTCGACGGCAAGGTCAACCACGCGGTGCTGCTGGAGCTGTTCACCAATTACGGCGCTGGCACGCTGATTCGGCGGGCCTGACCGCGCCGCGGCAACCGCCGCGGGTCTCGCGCATTGTCGTCGCCCGGTCGTCACGATCGGGTGCGACACCCGCCGGCTCGGCCGCCCGGCCCCCACGGAACCTGAGAAGGGTACGGTGTACCGCTCCAGTCCAGATCCAAGCCCAAACCCGGATCGCGACCCGAATCCGGATCGCGGCCGGGACCACTTCACCACCCCCGCCGCCCGCGGCTTCGCCAAGGTGGACACCTGGGTGTTCGACCTCGACAATACGCTCTACCCGAGCGACGCGCGGGTCTGGCCACAGGTCGACGAGCGCATCACCCTCTACGTGATGCGCCTCTACGGCCTCGACGCGATCTCGGCCCGCGCCCTGCAGAAGTATTTCTACCACCGCTACGGCACCACCCTGAAGGCGCTGATGGTGGAGGAGGGCGTCGATCCGCACGACTTCCTCGACTTCGCCCACGACATCGACCACTCGGCGATCCGGCTCGACGCGAGCCTCGGCGCGGCGATCGAGCGGCTGCCCGGCCGCAAGCTGATCCTCACCAACGGCTCTCGCCGCCACGCCGAGAACGTCGCGGGCAAGCTCGGCATCCTCGACCATTTCGAGGACGTGTTCGACATCGCCGCCGCCGATTTCGTCCCGAAGCCCGAGCGCGCGACCTACGAGCTGTTCCTGCGCGTCCACGGGGTCGAGCCCGCCCGCGCGGCGCTGTTCGAGGACATCGCCCGCAACCTCACCGTGCCGCACGAACTCGGCATGGCCACCGTCCTTGTCGTGCCGCGGATCGCCGACCCCTACCGGGAGGCGTTCGAGCAGGAGGCGGTGCAGGAACCGCACATCGACCACATCACCGACGACCTCGCGGAATTCCTCGACCGATGCGTGATGCCGGAGACGCGGACGCCGTGAGCGGGCTGGCGGCGGCGCGGGCTCCGGACCTCGCGGCGATCGAGGCGCTGGCGGAGGCCGCCTTCGCCGCGCTGCCGGAGGACTTCCGGCGGCTCTGCGCGGGGGTGGCGATCCACGTCGAGGATTTCCCCGACGCCGACACGCTCGCCGAGATGGGCTGCGAGACCGAGTTCGACCTGCTCGGCCTGTTCCGCGGCGTCGGGCTCGCGCAGGGCGGGGACCTCGTCACCGGGCAGATGCCCAACGCGGTGTGGCTCTACCGCCGCCCGCTGCTCGACTACTGGGCCGAGTACGACGAGACGCTGGGCGACCTCGTCACCCACGTCCTCGTCCACGAGATCGGCCACCATTTCGGCCTGTCGGACGACGACATGGCCCGGATCGAGGCGGCCGCCGACCGCGACTGACCTCGGCAATCGACAAGCGGGCGACCGTGGTGTACGGAGCCGCCCAACTCACAACAGGATCGCCGAAATCCTGTGCCCGCGGCCCATCCGGGGCGGCGCGGCGCGACGGCCGGAGCATTGCCATGAACATCATCGAGCAGTTGGAGCGCGAGGAAGTCGCGCGTCTCGCCAAGACCGTCCCCGACTTCGAGCCGGGCGACACCGTGATCGTCAACGTGCGCGTCAAGGAGGGCGAGCGCACCCGCGTTCAGGCCTACGAGGGCGTCTGCATCGCCCGTTCCGGCGGCGGCCTCAACGAGAGCTTCACCGTCCGCAAGATCTCCTACGGCGAAGGCGTCGAGCGCGTCTTCCCCGTGCACTCGCCGATGATCGACTCGATCAAGGTCGCCCGCCGCGGCAAGGTCCGCCGGGCCAAGCTGTACTACCTGCGCGACCGCCGCGGTAAGTCGGCCCGCATCGTCGAGCGCACCGAGCGCACCAAGGCCGGCAAGGACGCCCCCGCGCCGGCCGCCGCCGAGTGATCTCTTCGTATTCGCCGCTCATAGCCTGGGCGGACCAGTCATAAGAAAGCCCGTCCCGGATCGACCGGGACGGGCTTTTTGCGATCACCGCACCCATGGAACTGAAATGGCTTGAGGACTTCGCCAGCCTCGCGCGGACGGGCAGCTTCTCGCGCTCCGCCGAGGCGCGGCACGTCACGCAATCGGCCTTCAGCCGCCGCATCCGCGCGCTCGAGGCGTGGCTCGGCGTCGCGCTCGTCGACCGCAGCACCTACCCGACGACGCTGACGGCGGAGGGCCGCGCCTTCCGCGAGACCGCCGAGGAAGCCGTGCGGATGCTGCACGCCAGCCGCGCCGCCCTCCAGGCCGGCGCCCGGCCGAGCGCGCAGGTCGTGTCGATGGCGGCCCTCCACACGCTTGCCCTGACGGTCTTCCCGCGCTGGTTCCGGCAGATCGAAGCGCGGACCGGCCCCCTCGGCAGCCGCCTCCTGCCGGACGACTTCCACGCCTGCCTACAGGCCTTGGCCGAGGGCGGCTACGACTTCCTGCTGACCTTCCACCACCCGTGCGTGCCGATCCCCCTCGACCCGGCCCTGTTCCCGCACCGGGTGGTGGGGTCGGACAGCCTCGTCCTCGTCCGCGCCGCGGGGGCGGCGGGGGACCTGCCGATGCTCGGCTACGCGAAGGACTCGTTCCTCGGACGGGTCGCGGCCTTCGCCGAGGCGCAGGCCGGCCTGGCGGCCGGCGCGCACGCCCACACCAACGAGAACGCGATGGCCGAGGCGCTGAAGGTGATGGCGCTCGAAGGCCACGGCGTCGCGTGGCTGCCCCGGAGCCTCGCCCTCCGCGACCTCGCGGAGGGCCGGCTCGTGGCGACCGGCCCGGAGACCGCCCTGGAGGTGCGCCTCTACCGCAACGCGGGCCATCGCCGCGGCGCCGTCTCGGCGGTCTGGGAGGCCGCCGGTACGACCGAGGTCATGCGGGATCGGACTGGGGTGGACTGACTCGGCATTGGACCGGGCGCCCGGGGCCGCGCATCGTCGCCGCGGATCGGGAGGCGGCGATGCTCGGTATACTCGGCGGGATGGGGCCGATGGCGACGGTGGACTTCATGGGCAAGATCGTGCGCGCCACGCCCGCCGCCCGCGACCAGGACCACATCCGCATCGTCGCCTGCTCGGCCGCCGACATCCCCGACCGTACCGCCGCGATCCTCGGCGGCGGCGCCGACCCGCTCCCGGCGCTGCGCGACGCCCTGCGCCGACTGGAAGCGGCCGGTGCGACCCGGGTCGCCATCCCCTGCAACACCGCCCACCACTGGCACGCGGCGCTCCAGGCGGAGACAGAGCTGCCGATCCTGCACATCGTGGCGGCGGTGGCCGACGCGCTGGCGGCAAGCGGGGCGGTGGGGGGCCGGGTCGGCCTGCTCGCCACCGACGGGACCCTGGCCACCGGCCTCTACCCGACCCGGCTGGCTCCGCGCGGCTACGCCTGCCGTGCCCCGGACGAGGCCGGGCAGGCCGAGGTCATGGGGGCGATCCGGCTGGTGAAGGCGGGGCGTGTCGCAGCGGCGCGCGCGATCCTGAGCAGGCAGGCGGAGGCGCTGGTCGAGGCCGGCTGCCGATCCGTGGTGATGGCCTGCACCGAGATCCCCGTGGCGCTGGCGGACGTGGAGGAACCCCTGCGCGGCCGGCTGCTCGACGCGACCGAGGCCCTGGCGGCAGCCTGCGTCGCCGCCTGCACGGGGGGCGATTCGGCCCGGCTCGCCGCCTGACTGATCACCTCAGGGCCCGCGCGTCAGCGCCAGCCCGAGGCCCGCGCCGGCGACAAACGCGGCGCCGATCCGGTTGCGCAGGCGCCCCGGCAGCGCCGCGAGGCCGCGCACCCGCCAAGCGAGCACCGCCCAGGTCGAATCGACCAGAAGCGCCAGGACGACGAAGGTGGCGGCGAGCAGGGCGAGCAGCCCCGTCGCGCCGGGGCCGGGCTCGACGAACTGGGGCAGGAAGGCGCCGTAGAACAGCAGCGTCTTCGGATTGGTCAGCGAGACGAGGAAGCCGCGCAGGACGATCCGCCGGACCGGGACCGGCGGCGAGGCCTCGGGCGCGGGGGCCCGCCACGCGGCGACCGCGAGCCAGAGCAGGTAGGCGACGCCGAGCCAGCGCAGGGCCTCGAACCACGCCGCGGAGGCGGAGAGCAGGACGCCCGCGCCCAGAACGGCGAGGGCGAGCTGCGGGATCATCGCCAGCGTCGTGCCGGCGACCGCCGCGAGGCCGGCACGGACACCGCGGGTGAGGCTGGTGCCGACGATGAGCGCCACGTTCGGGCCCGGCAGGAGCAGAAGGCCGACCGAGGCGGCGACGAAGGCGGCGTAGAGGGTCGGCGACATCCGCGGGCTCCGGCTGGCGGAACGCTACGCGATTCGCATCGACGCGTGGAAGCCTGAAGCCTCAGCCGCGCCGCAGCGCCTCCAGCACCTTGCCGCCGGGACGTCCGGTCGGCGTCATGCCGAGCCGGCGCTCGATGTCCTTGATCGCGTCGCGGGTCTTCTGGCCGACCTTGCCGTCCGGCTCGCCGACGTCGTAGCCGCGCGCGGCCAGCCGCGTCTGGAGATCGCGGCGCTCGGCCCGGGAGAGGGGCGGGTCGTCGGTCGGCCACTCGGCCTGGACGCCGGCCCGGCCGCGCAGGCGGTCGGACAGGACCGCGATGGCGAGGCCGTAGGATTCGGCGGCATTGTAGGAGTAGATCGCGTCGAAGTTCTTCGTGACGAGGAAGGCCGGCCCGTTGGCGCCGGCGGGGGCGATGATCCCGGCCGGGCCCTCGCCCGAGAGCGGCCGGCCGTCGATCCGGGTCACGCCGAGCGAGGTCCAGTGCCCGACCGGCTTCTTGTTCTTCCGCCCGGCGGCGGCGACGTTGAAGCCCGCCGGGATGCGCACCTCGTAACCCCAGGGCTGGCCGTTGTGCCACTTGGCGACGCGCAGGAAGTTGGCGGTGGAGCCGACCGCGTCGGCCACCGAATCGACCACGTCGCGGCGCCCGTCGCCGTCGAGGTCGACCGCGAGGCGCTGGTAGGTGGTCGGCATGAACTGGGTCTGGCCGAAGGCCCCGGCCCAGGAGCCGGTCAGCCGCTCGGGGGCGATGTCGCCGCGGTCGATGATCTTGAGGGTGGCGATCAGCTCGCCCCGGAAGAAGTCGCGGCGGCGGTTGTTCGAGCAGGCGAGCGTGGCCAGCGACTGCACCAGCGGCATCTTGCCGAGGTTCTTGCCGAAATTCGACTCGACGCCCCACACCGCGGCGATGGTGTACCGGTCGATGCCGTAGCGCGCTTCCGCCTGGGCGAGCGCCGCCGCGTGCTGGCGCATGGCCGCGCGTCCGTCCTCGACGCGCTCGTCGTCGACCAGCGCCGCCATGTAGTCCCAGATCGGCGTCTTGAACTCGGGCTGGGCTTGGCTCAGCTCGATCACCTTGTCGTCGTAGCCGATCCCGGCCGTGGCGGCCCGGAACGCCTGCGCCGAGACCCCGGCCGCGGCGGCCTGCACCTGGATTCCGGACAGGCACGACGCGAAGTCGGCCCGGGCCGGCCCGGCCGCGGCGGCGCCCGCCAGCAGGCCGAGCCCGAGCGCGATCTGCGGTGCTTTCGGCGGCCTGGGCATATGAACGCTCCCCGGATGTCGCTTTGGAATCTGCGCGCGGATTCAGGCGACATGACGGTTAACGAAGCGTGAGCACCGGCCGTCCACGTCCCCATCGACGGCACGGCGTGCCGACTTGGCGCCGTGCCCGATCGCGTTGCAATCGATCAAGGCTCCAAGTCCGTGTTTTGACGCGCTCTCTTTCGCCGAACCGGCATCCAATTCGGCGGCGAGCGCTCCAGCTCAGACCCAGCCCCGCTCGGCGAGCTTGTCCTCGTAGGTCGAGATCGCGGCGTCGCGCTGGAGCGTGGTGCCGATCTCGTCGAGCCCGTTCAGCAGGTTGTGCTTGCGGCCGGGCTCGATGTCGAAGTGCAGGGTGCCGCCGTCGGGGCCCTTGATGGTCTGCGCTTCGAGGTCGATCGACAGGGTGGCGTTCGCGCCGCGCTCGGCGTCCTGGAACAGCTTCTCCAGATCCTCCGGCGAGACGGTGATCAGCAGCAGGCCGTTCTTGGCGCTGTTGTTGAAGAAGATGTCGGCGAAGCTCGTCGAGATCACGCAGCGGATGCCGAAATCGGCCAGCGCCCAGGGCGCGTGCTCGCGCGAGGAGCCGCAGCCGAAATTGTCCCCCGCCACCAGGATCTTGGCGTTCCGGTAGGCCGGCTGGTTGAGGACGAAGTCCGGATCCTCCGAGCCGTCGTCCCGATAGCGCACGTCGGCGAACAGGCCCTTGCCGAGACCGGTGCGCTTGATCGTCTTCAAATACTGCTTCGGGATGATCCGGTCGGTATCGACGTTGATGATTCGCATGGGCGCCGCGACGCCCTCCAGATGCGTGAATTTTTCCATAATGCTTGGACTCGGGGCCGTGTCTGGGTCGGGACGGGTTTAGCAGCCGATTCGGCGCGTCGGAAGCGTCAGGCGAGAGCGGGGGCGTGCGCGCGGCCCAGCGTGCCGTCGTGCAGGGCCGAGGCGACGAGGGCGCCGGCCGCGCCCGCCCCCCTCAGCGCCCGCAGGTCGTCGATCCCGCGCACGCCGCCCGCAGCGTAGAGGCGGACGCCCGGTGCCCGCCGGCGCAGGGCCGCGAGCCCGGCGAGGTCGGGGCCGGCGCCCGCGCCGACCTGGGCGAGCGTCATCGCGATCACGTCCGCGGGCCAGAGCGCGGGGTCGTCGTGCAGGGCGGCTGGCCCGAGGCGCGCGCTGCCGCGCGTGTCGAGGGAGAGCACCGCCCGGTCGCCGAGACGGGCGGCGAGACCGGGATCCGACTGGCTCTCGCTGCCGATCACCGGCCGCCCGAGCCCGGTCTCCAGGAAGGCGGCGACGGCCTCCGGCGCGCTGAACCCCGCGTCGACCCACAGGACGACGCCGGGACACGTTTTCGCGATGGCCGAGAGCGCGGCGCGGTCCGGCGCAGTCCCGTCGACGATGGCGTCGAGATCGGCGACGTAGAGCGTGTCGGCGGGCCACGCGTCGAGCAGACCCCGGGCGATGTCCCCCGGCGCCGAGCCCTTTGCCAACGGGGTCTCGATCGGGGCATAGGAGGCGCGCTCGCCCCGCCGCGCCCGCACCACGCGGCCGCCGCGCAGGTCCAGCACCGGAATCACCGCGAACCGGGGCGCCACCGCCCCGCCTGTCTCCGAGTCGCCCGAGCCCGTCATCCGCGCATGCCGATCGAGAAAGTCATCGGGTGGGACCTGGGTGGGGTCCACGTCAAGGCCGCGCTGGTGGAGGGCGGCCGGGTGAGCGCCGCCGTGCAGGCCTCGTGCCCGCTCTGGCGCGGGCTTCCGGCCCTGGACGAAGCCTTCGCCGGGCTGCCCGGCTGGGCACGGGGCGAGGCGCACCACGCCGTCACCATGACCGGCGAGCTGACCGACTGCTTCGCCGACCGCGCGGCGGGGGTGGCGGCGCTCGCAGGCTGGGCGGCGACGCGGCTCGCCGGTCCGGTCCGCGTCTATGCCGGCCGCTCGGGCTTCGTGGCTCCGGAGGCGGCGGCCGGGCTGTCCGCGGACGTGGCCTCGGCCAACTGGCACGCCACCGCGTCCCTGGTCGGGCGCCATCGCGGCGACGGCCTCCTCGTCGATGTCGGCTCGACCACCGCCGACCTGATCCCGGTCGTCGCGGGCCGTCCGGCCGCCCGGGGCTACAGCGACGCCGAGCGGCTGGAGACGGGTGAACTCGTCTATACCGGGGTGGTGCGCACCCCGCTGATCGCGCTCTGCGACCACGCGCCCTTCGCCGGCCGCCGCACCCGGCTGATGACCGAGACCTTCGCGCACGCCGCCGACGTGTACCGGATCACCGGCGACCTCGGCGCGGACGCCGACCAGCAGACGACGGGGGACGGACGGGGCAAGTCGCTGCCCGAGAGCGAGACCCGGCTGGCACGGATCGTCGGCCGCGACCGCGGGGAGGGGAGCGTTGCCGCGTGGCGGGCACTCGCCGACCACTTCGCCGAGGCGCAGGTGCGGCTGCTGCACGACGCCGCCGCGGCCCTGCTGTCGCGGCCCGACATGCCCCCCTCCGCGCCGGTCGTCGTCTGCGGGGCGGGCGCCTTCCTGGGCCGGCGCCTCGCGGCCCGGCTCGGGCGGGAGGCCGTGGACCTTACCGACCTGCTCGGAGCCCGCGTCGCGGGCGAGCACGACCCGATTTCCACCTGCGGGCCGGCGGCGGCCGTCGGCCTCATCGCCGAGGAGGCATGTTCCCGATGAGCGCGCTCAAGATGCTGGACCGGATCCTGGCGACCCGCGTCGGGCCGCATATCGAGCTGGCCATCGAGGCGCGCACCGGCGAGGTCCTGAAGGTGCTCGCCACCGAGGATCAGGTCGACCGCCTCGTCGACGAGTTGGAGGATCTGCTGAACTCGCCCGCCGCCCCGGACGACGGGGGGCCGCCCGAGGCCGCCTGACCACGAGAAAACCCGCGGCCTCGACGGCCGCGGGTTCGAAAGCAAGGCCCCGACGCGATCAGGCGGCGGTACGCTTGCGGGCTTCCTGCTTGGTGTCGACGCCCGAGGCTTTGATCTCGGAGAGCTTCTGGGCGACGTTGCGCGAGAATACGAACTCGGCCGGGCGCTGGTTCTCCAGGCTGACGTCGGGCGCCATCTCGCCCTCGGTGCGGATGCCGCGGATCGCGTGGACGAGGGGCTTCCAGGGCTTGCGGACCGAATCGACCACCGAGGACGCCTCGTAGCCCGAATGGACCATGCAATCGGCGCACTTCTCGTAGTTGCCGGTGCCGTAGGAATCCCAGTCGGTGGTCTCCATCAACTCCTTGAAGGTCGCCGCGTAGCCCTCGCCGAGCAGGTAGCAGGGCTTCTGCCAGCCGAACACGGTCCGGGTCGGGTTGCCCCACGGGGTGCAGTGGTAGGTCTGGTTACCGGCCAGGAAGTCGAGGAACAGGCCCGACTGCTGGAAGGTCCACTTCTCGCGGCCCTTCTCCTTGCCGTGGCGGAACACGCCGCGGAACAGGTCCTTCGTCGCCTTGCGGTTCAGGAAGTGCTTCTGGTCGGGCGCGCGCTCGTAGGCGTAGCCGGGGGAGACGGTGATGCCGTCGATCCCCATCCGGGTCACGCTGTCGAAGAAGTCGGCGATCTTCTCGGGGCTGGAGTTGTTGAAGAAGGTGCAGTTGATGGTCACGCGGAAGCCCATCTCCTTGGCCTTCGCGATCGCCGCAACCGCCTTGTCGTAGACGCCGCGCTGGCACACCGAGTGGTCGTGCATCTCCTGGTCGCCGTCGAGATGGATCGACCACGTGAAGTACGGGCTGGGCTTGTACTCCTTGATCTTCTTCTCGAGGAGCAGCGCGTTGGTGCAGACGATGGCGAACTTCTTCTGCGCGATGATGCCCTCGACGATCTGGGGCAGGTCCTTGTGCAGCAGCGGCTCGCCGCCCGCGATCACCACGACCGGTGCACCGCACTCGCGCACCGATTCGAGCGCGTCGGCGACCGGCAGGCGCTTGTTGAGGATCTCTTCCGGGTAGTCGATCTTGCCGCAGCCGGCGCAGGCGAGATTGCAGCGGAACAGGGGCTCCATCATCATCACGAGCGGGTAACGCTTGCGGCCCGTGATGTGCTGCTTGAGGATGTAGCCGCCGATCTTCGCGACGTACCGGAGGGGGATACCCAAGTTGCGGCTCCTTCTTTCGTCGGCCCCGGATCGATCGGGGGTGCTTACCGTGAAAAAATCCCGATTTCCAGCGACGTAGCTTGGAACAGATCTCAAACAGGGCCGTCGCGCGCCAGGATTTGCTTGTTCGTCCGGGGCTGACGCAACGGCGCCACAGCGGGCGGCCGCCGGGAGCCCGGTCCGGTTCGTCGGCACCCTTGAAGAGGCGGGCATTGCGACCGGATTGAGACCGGAAGCCGGGGATTCCGAGGCTGCCCCCATTGCAGTGCGAAAGCGCACCTGCACCGGGGGGCGCGGTGCCGGGACCGGCCTCGCGTTGCAATCCTGCGCCTGCCTCTTTACTGAGCCTTGCGGTCGCCGCGCAAGGCGGGCGCGCCGGACGGGCGCCGTCCGAGCGCGGCAGGGCACGCCGCAACCGGGACCGGACGCGGTCCCGACGGGTATCGCGCGGCGGCCATCCGATCGGGCCGGGCCGCGCGGCGTTTCCCGGATCGAGGCGTGGACCGGTCGCAGGGACCGGGCGAACAGGCAGGGTACTCGTGATCGAAGGTCTCGTCGCGTTCTCAGTCCGCTACCGCTGGATCGTGATCGCCGTGATCGCGGCACTGACGGTCGCGAGCGCCGGCATGGCGGCCCACCTGTTCCGCATCAACACCGACGTCGAGCGGCTGATCGACCCCAAGGAGCCGTGGCGGCAGGACGAGATCAACTACGAGAAGGCGTTCCCGCAGCGGACCAACACCATCGTCGCGGTCATCACCGGCCAGACGCCGGAGGAGGCCGAGGAAGCGGCGTCCGAACTCGCCAAGGCCCTGTCGGTCCGCAAGAACCTGATCGAGACGGTCTACCGGCCGGACGGCGGCCCGTTCTTCGACCGCAACGGCCTGCTGCTGATGCCGGAGGCCGAGCTCGAGAAGACGCTGGACCAGCTCACCCAGCAGCAGGGGCTTCTAGGGCCGCTCGCCGCCGACCCGTCCCTGCGCGGGGTGATGCGCGTCCTGACGCTCGGCGCCCGCGGGGTGAAATCGGGCGACGCCACGCTCGAACAGCTCGACAAGCCCATGAGCCTGATCGAGGCGACGCTGCAACGGGTGCTGAAGGGGGAGCCGGCCCGCCTGTCCTGGCAGGCCCTGCTCGCGGGCGGCAAGACCCGCGTCACGGACACGATGAAGTTCGTGATCATCCAGCCGGTCCTGGACTTCAACGCCCTCGAACCCGGCCACGCGGCGACCCGGATGATCCGGAGCGTCGCCGCGGACCTCAAGATCGACGCCGCGCACGGCATGACCATGCGCCTGACCGGCACGGTGGCGGTGGCCGACGAGGAGTTCGCCACCCTCGCCGACGACGCCGTGCTGAACAACAGCATCATCGTCGGCGCGATCGTCCTGTTCCTGTGGCTGGCGCTGCGCTCCGGACCGCTGGTGGTGGCGGTGATCATCACCACCTTCGCCGGCCTGATCGTGACCGCCGCGCTCGGCCTCTACATGGTCAAGGAGTTGAACCCGATCTCGGTCGCGTTCGCCGCGCTGTTCGTCGGGCTCGGCATCGATTTCGGCATCCAGTTCTCGGTCCGCTACCGGGCCGACCGCTACGAGCAGCCGAGCCTGGAGGAGGCGATCCGCGCGGCCGCCCGCGGGGTGGGTTGGTCGCTGACGCTCGCCGCGGTCTCGCTGATCGCCGGCTTCTTCGCCTTCCTGCCCACCGCCTTCCGCGGCGTGTCGGAGCTCGGGCTGATC
Organism: Methylobacterium amylolyticum; assembly: GCF_030700245.1. Taxonomy (GTDB): domain Bacteria; phylum Pseudomonadota; class Alphaproteobacteria; order Rhizobiales; family Beijerinckiaceae; genus Methylobacterium. The sequence continues at coordinate 30,222 of NZ_JAUYZI010000013.1, read as the reverse complement.
GCCGGCGTCGGCATGGTCGTGGCCTACCTGTTCTCGCTGACGCTGCTGCCGGCCCTGATCGCCGTGTTCCGGCCGCGGGGCGAGAAGGCGGCGGTCGAGACGACCTGGCTCGTCGGAGTCGATCCGTGGATCATCCGCAACCGCAAGCCGATCCTGGCGGCGGTCGGCCTCGTCACCCTCGCGGGGGTGCCGCTGCTCTGGTACCTGCCGTTCGACTCCAACCCGATGCACCTGCGCAGCACGAAGGTGGAGTCGATCGCCACCTACCTGGACCTGATCAAGAACCCGGAGACGAGCCCCAACGTCATCGACGTGCTGGCCCCGAACGTGGCGGCGGTGCCCGAGTTGTCGCGCAAGCTGGCGGCTTTGCCCGAGACCTACTCGGTCAACAGCATCGATACCTTCGTGCCGCGCGACCAGGACAAGAAGCTCGCCCAGATCGCCGACACGGCCCAGCTCCTAGACCCGGTGCTCAACCCCACGCGCAAGCCGCCGCCGCCGACGGATGCGGAGAACGTCAAGGCCCTGAAGGACGCCGCCACGGCGCTCGGCGGCGTCGCGGGCGACAACCCGAGCGCGCCGGGGGCCGCCACGGCCAAGCAGCTCGCCGGCACCCTCGACAAGATCGCGGCCGGCTCGGTCCAGCTCCGGGAAGCCGCCTCGGTCGCCCTGACCCGGGATCTCGGGCCGCTCCTGGCGCGGCTGCGCGACCTGATGCATCCGGAGAAGATCACCCTCGCCAACCTGCCGCCGCAGTTGAAGGCCGACTGGGTCGCGGCCGACGGGCGGGCGCGCATCGAGGTCCATCCGAAGGGGGACTCGAACAACGACACCGTGCTGCGCAACTTCGCCGACGCGGTGCTGAAGATCGCGCCGCACGCCACCGGCGCGCCGGTCTCCACCACCCGGTCGAGCTACACGATCCTCGGCGCTTTCGTGCAGGCCGCGGTCACGGCCTTCGTCCTGATCTTCGTCATCCTGTCGGTGGCCCTGCGCAAGCCGTGGGACGTGGCGATGACGCTCGGCCCGCTGGTGATCGCGACCCTGTGGACGCTGATGGCGATGGAGATCATCGGCATGCCGCTGAACTTCGCCAACATCATCGCCCTGCCGCTGATGCTGGCGGTGGGCGTGGCCTTCCACATCTACTACGTCATCGCGTGGCGGGCCGGGGTGACCGACATGCTGGCCTCCAGCCTCACCCGGGCGATCTTCTTCTCGGCGATGACCACCGGCACCGCCTTCGGCTCGCTGGTGCTGTCGAGCCACCCGGGTACGGCGAGCATGGGCAAGCTGCTCGCCCTGTCGCTGTTCTTCACCCTGCTCGCGGCCTTCTTCGTGGTGCCCGCGACCCTGGGCGAGCCGCCGGAGCAGCCCGACGCGGACCGGCCCGAGGGTGCCGAAGCCGCCCGCAATCCGCTGATCGGCAAGCCGAAGAAGGCGGTGGAGGCGGTCGCGGCGAAGTAGGCGGGTGGACGCTGGACGGCGGGATGACCCGCCGCTAGCCTCCGCGCATGACGGAGATCGCGATCGAGACGCTGGGGTGCGAGTTCGATGCCCTCGCGCAGCGCGCGGAGGCCGGCGAGGCCGTGACCGTGACGCGCGCGGGCCGGCCGGTGCTGGATCTCGTGCCGCGTCCTCGCAAGCCCGGGGTCGATCTGGAGGCGGGGGCCGCATTCCTGCGCGCGCAGGGTATCGACAATCCCTTTCCCTTCATCGCCGACGATTTCGACACTCCGCTTCCAGAGGACTTCCTGCTGCGGCCGTTGCCCGAGCCGTGAGACTGATCCTCGACACCCACATCCTGCTCGCGCTGCTCACGGAGCGACTCCTCGTTGTCGCCCCGTCGGTGGCGCGCGCCCTCGGGGAACGCGACGTAGATGCCTGCGCGAGCGTCGAGAGCCTCTGGGAGATTGCGATGAAGACGCGTCTCGGCAAGCTCGATCCCGGCATGTCGCTCGACCTGCTACCGGAGAGCCTGGAAACTATGGGCGTCGGGATGCTACCGATCACGGCATCCCACGCGCTGGCGCCCATCGAGCCGCTTCCGCCGACGCGGGATCCGTTCGATCGCCTGCTGTTGGCGCAATGCGCCCTTGAGAACCGGCAGCTCGTCACGATCGACCGTGCGCTGGTCGGTCATCCCCTCGCGGCCCGCTTCGATTAAGAGGCGGGCGCCCTATCCGAGGAAATCCGAGAACCCGCCCCGGACCGCCCCGGACGCCTCCGCCGCGGCGCGGGCCTCCGGATCGATCAGGGCGTCGCGCTCGGCGGCGTACCGGTAGCCCGGCGCCTCGCAGGGGAAGCCGCCGCCGGTGGCGGGGTGGGTGTAGAGTTCGGTCAGCCCGTCGGGCAGGTGGCGCAACAGGCCAGTCACCCGCTCCGGCGTCATCGCGCCGGACCACGCGAGCCCGAGCGTCCGGTCGGGGATCAGCAGCCCAGCCTGCCGGGCGCGGACCGCCAGCAGGGCTGCCCAGGGGGCGATGTCCAGCGCCGGCCGGGGCCGCGAACCGGGCTCGGCCAGCCTCAGGATCTCGCGCGGCTCGCGCGGGACGCGGAGCGCCCGCATCCCGAAGCCGCGGCCGATCCGCAGCACGGCGCCGGCGATCAGCGGATGGACGTGGAAGTGCTTGTGGGCGTTGACGTGATCGAGGGGCAGCCCGGTCGCCCGGTAGGCCTCGAACTGCGCCGCGATCTCCCGGGCGAGCTGGCGGCGGGCGGCGGGGCGGCGGGCGAGGTCGAGGCCGAGGCGGCCCATGTCGGCGCGCAAGAGCCCGTCCGGGCCGGCAAGGTCGGGAAGCTCCGCGGCCGGCAAGGTCGGCCACGCCTCGACGAGGACGAGATGCAGCCCGACGCGTAAGGAGGGCATCCGCCGCGCCCGAGCCACCGCGTCGGCGGCGGCCGGCGCCGCCACCATCAGGCTCGCGGCGGTGAGGATCCCCGCGCGGTGGGCCTGCTCGACGGCCTCGTTGACCTCATGGCTGAGACCGAAATCGTCGGCCGTGACGACGAGACGCTTCAACGTGCCCTCGATCAGGGGTGTCGAGAGGGCGAGCCCTCTCGCGGGTCCAGGGCGGAGTCCTGGGAAGGACGCGGGGCTTCGCCCCGCACCCTGCAGGGGCCGCGGGCCCCTGACCCCGGATTTACGCCGCGGCCTTGCGGTCGCGCAGGAAGTGCCAGAACTCGACGCCCTCGCGCAGGCGGCGCTTCATCATGTCGGGGGAGCGGACCATCTCGCCGACGATCGAGGCGATCTTCGGGGCGCGGAAGTAGAACTTCTTGTAGAAGTCCTCGACCGAGGTGAAGATCTCGGTGTGCGACAGGTGCGGGTAGTGCAGCGGCGCGACCTGCACGCCGTTCTCGTCGACCAGCTCCGCGTTCTCGACGTCGAGCCAGCCGTTCTCCACCGCCTGCTTATAGAGGAAGGTGCCCGGGTATGGCGCAGCGAGCGAGACCTGGATGGTGTGCGGGTTGATCCGGGTGGCGAACTTGATCGTCTCCTGGATCGTCTCCTTCGACTCGCCCGGCAGGCCGAGGATGAAGGTGCCGTGGATGGCGATGCCGAGCTCGTGGCAGTCCTTGGTGAACTTCTCGGCGACCTCGACGCGCATGCCCTTCTTGATGTTGTGCAGGATCTGCTGGTTGCCGGACTCGTAGCCGACGAGCAGCAGGCGCAAGCCGTTGTCGCGCAGCACCTTCAGGGTCTCGCGCGGCACGTTGGCCTTGGCGTTGCACGACCACGTCACGCCGAGCTTTCCGAGTTCGCGGGCGATCTCCTCGGCGCGCGGCAGGTTGTCGGTGAAGGTGTCGTCGTCGAAGAAGAACTCCTTCGTCTGCGGGAACGCCTTCAGGCAGTACTTGATTTCCTCGATCACGTGACCGACCGAGCGGGTGCGGTAGGTGTGGCCGCCGACCGTCTGCGGCCACAGGCAGAAGGTGCAGCGGCTCTTGCAGCCGCGGCCGGAGTAGAACGAGATGTAGGGGTGCTTGAGGTAGCCGATGAAGTAGTTCTCCATCACGAGGTCGCGCTTGTACACGCTCGTGACGAAGGGGAGCTGGTCCATGTCCGTCATGATCGGACGGTCCTCGTTGTGCACGACGACGCCCGAGGAATTCCGGTAGGACAGCCCCTTGATCTTCGACATGTCGACGCCGTCGGCGACGTCCTTGATCGTGAAGTCGAACTCGTTGCGAGCCACGAAGTCGACGGCCGGCGCCTGCGCGAGGCTGCCCGCCGCGTCGACCGCGACCTTGGCGCCGATCAGGCCGGCCTTCAGGTTCGGGTTCTCGGCCTTCAGCGCCTCGATGGTCTTCACGTCGGACTTGAACGACGGCACCGACGTGTGGAGCACCACGAGGTCGAAGTCCTTCGCCTGGCCGCGGATCTCGTCGAGCTTGGTCTTGTGGGGCGGCGCGTCGATCAGCTTGGAGTTCTCGACGAGGGCCGCGGGCTGGGCCAGCCAGGTCGGATACCAGAACGACTTGATCTCGCGCTTGGCCTGGTAGCGGGAACCGGCGCCGCCGTCGAAGCCGTCGAAGGTGGGGGCCTGGAGGAACAGGGTGCGCATGGGGTTCAAGGCCTCAGTGCAGAGCCGGGGGAAGGAAGGGCGGGGTCAGGCGCTGGGGGCCTTGGCGTCGCGGCCGAGGTCGGCGTCCGGGATCAGCGTACCGTCCGCAACCACGTGATAATCGTGACCTTTCCATGTCACCGCCCCGGACCCGAAGGCGAAGGCGAAGTTCGCGAAGGCCAGGGTGTCGCGGATCGGCAACAGCCAGTAGGCGTGCGGCGCCAGCCCGAACGCGCGCTCCAGGCTGCGGCAGAGCAGGATCCGGCAGGCCAGGGCCGCCGCGGCGACGCCGAGCGCGCCGAGGCCCGCGCCCGGCAGCAGGGCGCCGATCAGCGCCAGCGGGAAGGCGTGGGTGACGACGGAGCCGGCGTAGCCCGCCGGATCGACGGTGCGGATCGTCCGGTTCCAGCGCAGCTCGTGCCGCCACAGGCCGGCGAGGTCGGTATCGACGCAGGTGTGGCCGATGGTGAAGTTCGGGATCGCCACCCTGCCACCGAGCCCGCGCAGGGCCGCGCCGATCGCGTAGTCGTCGGCGAGGTCGTTGCGGAAGCGGCCGAAACCGCCGACCGCGTCGAGGCTCGCCCGCGTGAACGCCACGGTCGAGCCGAAGCAGGGCTTGGCGAGCCCCAGGCTCACGCCCATCACCACGTTGGGCAGGAATCCCGCATCGATGGCGAGCACCGAGAGGCGGCCGAGAAGCCCGGGGAAGGCCGGCACGCCGTGGTAGAGGCAGGTGACGCCGGTCACGCCCGGACGCGACAGCTCGACCACCACCCGCTCCAGGTAGTCGGGGGCGACGGTCATGTCGCTGTCGGCGAGCACCACCACCGGCTCGGCGATCCGCTCGGCCATGTTGATCAGGTTCGAGACCTTGCGGTTCGAGCCGTGCTGGCGGGCGTCGACCACGAGGTCGATGCGGGCGGCCGGGTAGGCGGCCTCCAGCCGGCGCACGACGCCGATGGCCGGATCGGCCGGGTTCTGGACGCCGAACACGACCTGGACCGGGCCCGCGTAATCCTGCCGGAGCACGGTCTCCAGGTTCTCGTAGAGATTGGGTTCGAGGCCGCAGAGCGGCTTGAGCACCGTCACGCCCGGCCGGTCCCCGCCCGCAGGCAGCGTCGGCACGGGCCGCGCGCCGTAGCGGCCGGCGAGCCGCGCGGCGATGAGGGCGTACAGGCAGCCGGCGGCCGCGATCAGGAGGCAGAGCGGCGAGAGCCAGGACAGGGCTTGCGTCGCCAGCGCGGTGAGGTCCATCCGTCGGGTCCGTGCGATCGTCCGGCCGCTCCGGGCGGCGATAGCCGGCGCCGCCGGCCGGAAGCGTCAGGCCTGCTGACTCCCTGTGCCTCTCCCACATGTCACGGTCGCCGGGAACCCTCCCGGCGCCGGATGCGGCGAGGCCGGTCCCCGCGCGGGGCGCCTACTGTGCTTTCTTGGCCGCGAGCATGCCGTCGGCGCGCTCGCGGAGGAACTTGACGGCGCCGTCGGCCCCGCCGGATTTCAGCGGCGCGGCGAGGATCGTGCGCTGGCTGGCGATCTCGCTGACGTCGCCGTTGAGCAGGATGTCCTGGACGCGGTCCTCGGCGTTGACCACGAAGTCGACGTCGGAATCGTCGCCGTCGGCTGTGACGCGGGTCGGGACGACGCGCTGGGAACCGCGGGTCTCGACCTTCGGGGTCACCTCGAACTTGCCGCCCGCGGCGCGGGCGAGGCGGTTAGCGTAGGTCACCGTCAGGTTGCGCCGGAACGCCTCCGTCAGGGCTTCCTGCTGGGCGGCCGTGAAGCTCGACCACTTCGCGCCGACCGCGACGCGCGTCATCGCCGGGAAATCGAAGGCCCGGTCGAGGGCCGGCCCTACGGCCGCCACGCGGGCGGGCAGGGCGCCGGCGCCGTTCTTCAGCGTCTCGGAGAAGGACGCGTAGAGGTCCTGCACGGTCTTCACCGCTGCCGCATCGTCGGCGCGAACCGGGCCGACGGCCATCGCCGCGGCCAGAGCGGCGGCGAGGGTGAGTCCACGGATCACGCGCACTTCTTCAACTCCTCGCCCTCGCCGAGGCGGGCGACCATGCGGGGGGGTGCGTAGCTGTAGAACGGACCGAGCGTCACCGTCTGGGCCGCCGCGCGTTCGGCCCTGACCGGAGCCGACGTCTCGGCCTCGTCGCCGAGCCGCGCCTCGATACGGTGCCAGAGCAGCAGGCTCGGGACGCCGACGCCGAGATCGGCGAAGCGCTTGACCAGCGACAGCGCCAGCGCGGCCTCGGCCGGGATGCCGAACACGGCGCACAGGGCGATCAACCCGCCCTCCTGCGCGCCCAGCGCCCCGGGCACCGCGAAGGCGGCGCCGCGCACGGCCTGCGCGAGGCTCTCGATCACCAGGGCGTGGGTGAAATCGATCGGGTAGCCCATGAAGCGCAGGCAGACGTAGACTTCGAGGGTGCCGATGATCCAGCCCGCGAAGTGGATCGCGACCGCCGCCGTCACCCGGCCGTGATGGCCGTAGAGGCGGCGCAGGCCCTCGTAGAGCTGGTCGATCGCCCCGAGCGCCCGCCACTCGCGGCCGGAGGCGAAGCGGCTGAGCAGCCCCTGGACGAGCCGGTGACCCGCTCGCCGCTGGATCAGGTAGAACGCGAACAGGGCCGGCACCGCGACCGCGAGGCCGGCGGTCACCGTGCGCGCGACCGGCCCGTCGCCGGCGATCCAGAGCAGCAGGCCGAGGCCGAGCACCGTGAACAGGAGCTGGGTCAGCGCCTGGGTCATCAGGTCGACGAACATGCTGGCGCCGGCGAGGCCGCCCGGCACGCCGCGCTTGGTCAGGAGGCGCGCGCCGACGAAATCGCCGCCGACGGTGGCCACCGGCAGGAGGGTGTTGATGCCCTCGCGCACGAACCGCAGGCTGACGCAGTCGGCGAGCTTCGGGGCCAGGGCAGCCGGGAAGACCACGTGCCAGCCGAGCCCCGCCCACGCCACGGCGGCGAAGCGCAGGACCACCACCAGGGCGGCACCCCAGCCGGCACTGACCACGGCGGCCGACACGTCCTCCAGGCCGGAGGACATGAACAGGCCGACGACCGTGCAGAGGCCGGCAATCGATGCCAGGGTCGTCAGACGCTTCATGATCGTCTTTCAAGCTCGCGAAAGGCTTGATGCGGGAAATCGGTCACGGTCGCGGCGGAATTAGGTCGGCGTGGCCGGTTAAGTCGGCCATCACGTTGCCGCAGAGTCAGGCGATGTCTATCACCCGTTAGACACACCGAGAGCCAAAGCGGCGGCGGAGCGGGGGCTTCCGCACACGAGACCGCGGCGCGTCGCAGAAGAGGCACATGTCATGGACCGCGAATCGACGATCACGGCCGCCGAGGCCGTGAGCGAGGACCTGCACGCCTATACCGACCGGGGGACGGGCACCGGCGTGCCGGCGCCGCACTCGCCGGTCATGGCCTGGAACGAGTGGGACCCGCTGGAGGAGGTGATCGTCGGCTCGCTGGACGGCGCCACGATCCCGACCCACCACCTGACCGTGATCTTCAACCTGCCGCGGGCCGCGCAGCCGTTCTACCGCTTCGCCAGCGGCTTCAAGTATCCGAAGTTCATGAAGAAGCTCGCGCAGGCGGAGCTCGACAACTTCATCACCATCCTGGCCGGCGAGGGCGTGAAGGTCCGCCGCCCGGATTCGGTCGACTTCTCGAAGAAGTACAAGGCGCCGCGCTGGTCCTCGCGCGGCTTCTGCGTCGCCTGCCCGCGCGACCCCTACCTCGTCATCGGCGACGAGATCATCGAGAGCCCGATGTGCTGGCGCTCGCGCTATTTCGAGGGCGACGCCTACCGGTCGCTGTTCAAGGAATACTTCCGCGCCGGCGCCCGCTGGACCTCGGCCCCGCGCCCGCAGCTCACCGACGACCTCTACAACTACGACTACCGGGTGCCGAACCTGAAGGCCGGCGAGCCCATGCAGTTCACGGTCAACGAGTTCGAGCCGGTGTTCGACGCGGCCGACTTCGTGCGCTGCGGCCGCGACCTGTTCGTCACGCGCTCGAACGTCACCAACCTGATGGGCATCGAGTGGCTGCGCCGCCACCTCGGTCCCGGCTTCCGCATCCACGAGATCGAGAGCCGCTGCCCGCAGCCGATGCACATCGACTCGTCGTTCATGCCGCTCGCGCCGGGCAAGGTGCTGGTCAACCCGGACTACGTCGATGTCGAGCGGCTGCCGGCCGTGCTCAAGAAATGGGACGTGCTCGTCGCCCCGCGCCCCGACCCGGTCGAGGGCTTCATGAGCAAGATCTCGATGTGCTCGCCCTGGACGTCGATCAACGTGCTGGCGATCACCGAGAAGAAGATCGTCGTCGACCAGAGCCAGCCGACGCTCATCAAGGCGCTCAAGGACTGGGGCTTCGATCCGATCCCGGCGCCGTTCCTGAGCTACGGCCCGTTCGGCGGCTCGTTCCACTGCGCCACGCTCGACGTGCGCCGCCGCGGCACGCTGCAATCGTACTTCTAGAATCCCGCGGCGCCCTCCCTCATCGGGAGTGCCCAGCGATAGTCCAAGGCGGCGGACCGGACGGCCCGCCGTCCGGTCACGGCGCGGCGATCCCCGCGATCAGCGCCCGGTTGAACGCGTCAGGATCCGACATCTGCGGCGCGTGGCCGAGGTCCGGAAACTCGACGAGCTTGGCGCCCGGAATCGCCCGGGCCGCGGCTTTGCCCAGCTCCGGGTAGTTGCCGAGCTTCGCCCGCAGTTCCGGCGGGGCGAGGTCCTTGCCGATCGCCGTGGTGTCCTTCTGGCCGATCAGCAGCAGGGTCGGCACCGCGATCTGCGGGAAGCGGTAGACCACCGGCTGGGTCAGGATCATGTCGTAGAGGAGCGCCGAGTCCCAGGCGACCGCCTCGCGCCCCGGGCCGCGGTAGAGCCCGGCCAGCATCTCGACCCAGGGTTCGTAGCGCGCCTCCCACTGGCCGGCGTAGTAGGTCGCGCGCTCGTAGGCGCGGATCGAGTCGGCCGTGGTCTTGAGGTCGCGCTGATACCATTGCTCGACCGAGACCGGCGGCACGCCCTTGGCGCTCCAGTCCTCGAGACCGATCGGGTTGACCATCACGAGTTGGCCGACGTCCTTGGGATAGAGCAGGGCGTAGTGTGCCGCGAGCATCCCGCCGGTGGAGTGCCCGACGAGAATCGGACGCTCGACGCCGAGCTTGTCCAGGAGCGCGTGGGTGTTCTCGGCGAGCTGCCGGAAGGTGAACTGGTAGGCGGCGGGCTTCGACGACTTGCAGAAGCCGATCTGGTCGGGCGCCACCACCCGGTAGCCGGCCGCGGCGAGCGCCCGGATCTGGCTCTCCCAGGTCGCGGCGCAGAAATTCTTGCCGTGCAGCAGCACCGCGGTCCGCCCGTTCGGGTGCTCGGGCCGGACGTCGAGGTAGCCCATCTGAACGGGCTGGCGCTGCGAGGTGAAGGTGAAGCGCTCGACCGGGAACGGGTAGGCGAAGCCTTCGAGTTCTGGCCCGTAGGCCGTGGCGGGGCCGGGATCGGCGCGGACGGGTCCCGCGAGGGCGAAGGGGACGGCGAAGGCGAGGGCGGCGGAAGCGAGGAGCGAGCGGAGCATGGGCCTCGGCGGAGCATCGGGCGGGTTCGGCCGGGATCGACCATCCGCGCCGCCCTGTCCATCCCGGTCGGAGTCCGCGGCTTCGCGACGGTCCGCGCCCGCGCTATGGAACGCCGTCCCCGGCTCCGGGCCGGACCGCAGGAACCCCGCATGCCGCGCGCCCTCATCCTGGCCGGTCTCCTCCTCGCATCCGCCGCACCTGCCGCGCCGGCCCGGGCCGCCGACGCCTGCGACGCGCTGGCGGCACGGGTGATCCGCGTCACAGGCGCCTCGCTCGCCGGCCGGGCCGGATCGGGGGCGGTGTTCCGCGCGCAGGACGCCGAGCGGCTGAGCCTCGACTGCCGCGCGCCGGCCCGGATCACGCTCGCCTCGCGCGACCGCGAGCCGCCGCGCGCCTACTTCGCCCTGGTCGGGCTCGCCGCCCGGGCGCTGACGGGCGCGGATGCGGCCTACGCCGAGACCCTGGCGCTCACCCTGCACCAGGACAGCCTGCTGGCCGACGCGCCGCGGCGGGGGGCGACCGGTCCCGTCCTGATGCTGTGCGAGACCGGCCCGCGCATCGACGCGCTGGCGGGGGATCTGACGGTCTGCCGCCTCGCCCGGACCGGGCGCGGGGTTTCGCCGATCCGCAGCAAGGGCTAGACCGCGTGCCATGTCGACCCCCGAGAGCCCTGGCGCCGTCGTCCCCGTCGGGACTGCGCGCTTCGCCAATCATCTGCCGCTCGCGCTGATCGCCGGGCCCTGCCAGCTCGAAGGGCGCGGCCACGCCCTGGAGATCGCCGCGGCGCTGAAGGAGATGGCGGCGGGGCTCGGGATCGGCCTCGTGTTCAAGTCCTCCTTCGACAAGGCCAACCGCACCTCGGGGGGCGCGGCGCGCGGCATCGGCCTCGACGGCGCCCTGCCGATCTTCTCCGAGATCCGCGAATCCTTGGGGCTGCCGGTGCTCACCGACGTCCATGAGGCGGGCCAGTGCGCGCGCGTCGCGGAGGCCGTGGACGTGCTCCAGATCCCGGCCTTCCTGTGCCGCCAGACCGACCTGCTGCTCGCCGCCGCCGCCACCGGCCGGGCGGTCAACGTCAAGAAGGGCCAGTTCCTGGCGCCCTGGGACATGAAGCACGTGGCCGCCAAGATCACCGAGGCGGGCAACCCGAACGTGATCGTCACCGAGCGCGGCACTTCGTTCGGCTACAACACCCTGGTCACCGACATGCGCGGCCTGCCGACCATGGCGCGGGTGACGGGCGGGGCGCCGGTGGTGTTCGACGCCACCCACGCCGTGCAGCAGCCGGGCGGGCAGGGAGCGAGCTCCGGCGGTCAGCGGGAGTTCGTGGCGGTGCTCGCCCGCGCCGCGGTGGCGGTGGGGGTCGCCGGCGTGTTCATCGAGACCCATCCCGATCCGGACCGCGCCCCCTCCGACGGGCCGAACATGGTGGCGCTGAAGGACCTGCCGGCGCTCTTGGAGGAGTTGATCGCCTTCGACCGTCTGGCGAAGGTGCGGCGTGGCTGAGCCGGATCACCCGGCCGGCACCAGCACGTGGATCCGCAACGGCTGGACGAGGGTGAAGCCCCCGTCCGGCCCGCGCGCGGCCGCCGCCGTGAAGGCCGCCTCCACGGTCTCCCGGCGCGCGCGGATCGTCTCGGCGCGGGCCGGATCGACGGCGGTGACGCGGGCGAAGTAGGCCTCGGCGTCGGGAAACGTCTCGCTCCGGTCGAGCGTCACGTCGCGGGTGCAGGCGAACGCGCCCGCAGCCACGGACGCGGCGATGGCGGCCTGCGCCGCGGCCCGGATCTCCGTCTCATCCTCGATCGGCCGCAGGGCGTCGAAGAAGCTGCCCTCCGCCAGCGGTTCGACCACCACGAGGGCGCAGCCCGGCCGCAGCACCCGCGCCGCCTCCGTCAGGGCCTTGGCCGGGTCCGGCACGTGGTGGAGGGCGTTGAGCAGCACGGCGCCGTCGAAATGCGATGCCGGGAAGGGGAGGGCCTCGCCCGACGCCGCCTCAAAACGGGCGCCCGGGACCGCCGCGCGGGCACGGGCGAGGGCCGCCTCGCCGGGATCGACCCCCGTCACGGCGGCTCCCTCGGCCGCGAGGGCCCTGGCGAGCGCGCCCGGCCCGCACCCGATATCGAGGATCTGCCGGCCCGGCAGCGGCGCAAATGTCTCGCGGATGAGGGTGAGGGCGTCCATGTCTCGCTCCGGCCGGGGACGGGATTCCCGGCGCTCCGACCGTCCATACGGTGTTTTGATGCCCCGACGGAGCCTGCTCCCTTTCCAGCCTTGCGGAGCGACGCGGGCGATCCCCATCTCACGGTCGCGCACCGTTCCGGCCGCACCTCGACCGACACGCCGACATCGGAAAATATTCGCAAGTCTAATCGCCCCGCGTGCCAGTTCGGGGGCCGATCGTATCGTGACGTCGATAATGCTCGTGATGGTTCGTCGCGATGAACACCTGTTCATGTAACGGTTGCAAGCGCGAAACCGGGCGGACCGCGCGCGATTGTCCGGAACCGTTCGGCTCCCGGTCACGTTGAAGGGTCACATTCGATCGAGGATCGAGAAGGAACCCATGCGCAAGTTTGCTCTCGTCACCGCCGCCGCCGCCATGACCCTTGGCACGCTCGCCGTCACCAGTAGCGCCGAGGCGCGCCCCTACGGCTGGCGCGGCGGTTACGGCAACCATTACGGCTACTACGGCGGCCGCCGCGGCATCGGCACCGGCGCGGCGGTCGGGCTCGGGATCGCCGGCCTCGCCGCGGGCGCCATCGCGGCCGGCGCCGCCAACAACTACTACCGCGGTGGCTACGCCCCGGCCTACGGCTACGGCGGCTACGGTGGCTACGCCCCCGGTTACGGCGGCTACGGCTATCCGTACTGAGGTCCTCGGACCGCGGACGAAAGGGGCGACCGGCGCGAGCCGGTCGCCCTTCGCATGTCCGGCTCAGCGGCCGCGGTAGGGAGCCACGCCGGGATCGGGCAGCCACACGCTCCTGGGCGGCTCGCCGGTCTGCCAGAACACGTCGATCGGGATGCCGCCGCGCGGGTACCAGTAGCCTCCGATGCGCAGGTAGCGCGGTTCCAAGAGGTCGCGCAGGCGCTTGCCGATCGCGACCGTGCAATCCTCGTGGAAGGCGCCGTGGTTGCGGAAGGCGCCGAGATAAAGCTTCAGCGACTTCGATTCGACCAGCCAGCGGTCCGGGACATAGTCGATCACCAGGATTGCGAAGTCCGGCTGCCCCGTGACCGGGCAGATCGAGGTGAACTCGGGCGCCGTGAAGCGGGCGAGGTAGTCGGTGTCGGCGTGCGGGTTCGGCACCCGATCGAGCTGCGCCGTCTCGGGGGAGGTGGGCGGCGGGGTCTGGCGGCCGAGCTGAAGGGCGTGCGTATCCATGTGGTCATGCGTGTCCATGCCGGGCCTATAGCCTGCCGGAAGCCCCCGTGCATCGGCCGCCGCGGTCGCGGGCCGTGCGCGGGACGCGTTTGGGCACCGCGTCGTATCCCCTCCGCCTCCTCCGCGAGCCGGCTACCGACGCTTGCCGGGGCCGGCGGCTTGGCGGATAAGCCGCCGCGCGGTGCGCGAGCCTCGGCTCCCGCGCCGTCGACGGCCGGCGGCCCCCGGTGGAGAGAATCATGACCGCGATCACCAACATCAGCGCCCGCGAGATCCTCGACAGCCGCGGCAACCCGACCGTCGAGGTCGACGTGATCCTGGAGGATGGCTCCTTCGGCCGCGCGGCCGTGCCCTCGGGTGCTTCGACCGGAGCCCACGAGGCGGTGGAGCTGCGCGACGGCGACAAGGGCCGGTTCGGCGGCAAGGGCGTGCTCCGGGCGGTCGAGGCCGCCCAGACCGAGATCCTCGACGCGGTCGGCGGCATGGACGCCGAGGATCAGGTCGCCGTCGACGAGGCGATGATCGAGCTCGACGGCACCCCCAACAAGGCCCGGCTCGGCGCCAACGCCATCCTCGGCGTGTCGCTGGCGGTCGCCAAGGCGGCGGCCGAGGCCTCCGGCCTGCCGCTCTACCGCTACGTCGGCGGCGTCCAGGGCCGCGTCCTGCCGACCCCGATGATGAACATCATCAACGGCGGCATGCACGCCGACAACCCGATCGACTTCCAGGAATTCATGATCATGCCGGTCGGCGCGTCCTCGCTCGCCGAGGCCGTGCGCATGGGCGCCGAGGTGTTCCACACCCTCAAGGGCGCCCTGAAGAAGGCCGGGCACAACACCAATGTCGGCGACGAGGGCGGCTTCGCCCCCAACCTCCCCTCGGCGGAGGCCGCCCTCGACTTCGTGATGGACGCGATCAGTCAGGCGGGCTTTAAGCCCGGCACCGACATGGCCCTGGCGCTCGACTGCGCGGCGACCGAATTCTTCAAGAACGGCGCCTACGCCTACGAGGGCGAGGGCAAGACCCGCTCGATCGAGAGCCAAGTCGACTACCTCGCCGAGCTGGTGGGCAAGTACCCGATCGTCTCGATCGAGGACGGCATGTCCGAGGACGACTGGGAGGGCTGGAAGCTCCTGACCGACAAGGTCGGCGCGCGCTGCCAACTGGTCGGCGACGACCTGTTCGTGACCAACGTCGAGCGGCTGTCGCGCGGCATCGCGAGCGGCACGGGCAACTCGATCCTGATCAAGGTCAACCAGATCGGCTCGCTCACCGAGACGCTGGCCGCCGTCGATATGGCGCAGCGTGCGGGCTACACTGCGGTGATGTCGCACCGCTCGGGCGAGACCGAGGACGCGACGATCGCGGATCTGGCGGTGGCCACGAACTGCGGGCAGATCAAGACCGGCTCGCTCGCCCGTTCGGACCGGCTGGCCAAGTACAACCAGCTCATCCGCATCGAGGAGGGACTGGGCCCGCAGGCGATCTACGCCGGTCGCGGCGCGATCAAGCAGCTCGCCGGCCGCTGAGGGGTACGGTCCGCGCCCGGTCCGGACCGGGCGCGGGGTTCCGGTCAGCCGAGGCCCGGCAGCGTCCAGACCCGCTGCGGGCTCGCGAGGCCGCGCAGGGTCACCGACCCGACTGGCTCCAGCGCGCCGCCGCAGCGCGCGGCGAACACGTCGGAGATCAGCAGGGCGCGGCCGAGCCGCTCGCAATGGCCCTCGATCCGGCTCGCCTCGTTCATCGCCCGGCCGATCAGGGTGAAATCGAGCCGCCGGTCGGTGCCGACATTGCCCTGGACCACCTCGCCGTAATGCAGGACGAGGTCGGCGGTCAGTTCCGGCGCACCCGCCGCCCGGCGCCGGGCGTTCAGCGCGGCGTTGGCCGTCAACGCCTCGGCGGCGGCGGAGAGCGCCGCGCCGCAGCCGGCGCAGGACGGGGCGGCCGCGTCCGGAACCGGGAAGGTCGCGAGGAAACCGTCGCCGAGGAACTTCAGGATCTCGCCGCCGTGCCGCGCCACCGGCTCGCCCAGCGCGTCGAAATGCTCGTTGAGCCAGCCGGCCACGGCCAGGGGATCGGCCCGGTCCGACAGGGCCGTGAAGGCGCGCAGGTCGGCGAGCAGGATCGCCGCCGGCACCATGCGGCCCTGGCCGCGCTGGATGTCACCGTCGAGCACCCGATCGGCGGTGGCGGGCCCGAGGTAGGTGCCCAGCACGTCGCGCAGGGTGTGGGCGAGGATGAGCTTGGACATCGCGAGGCCGAGGACCGGCAGCAGCGCGTCGAGGGCCGCGATCTCGGCCTCGGCGAAGCCGTCCGGACGGCGCGTGGTGAAGGACAGGGCCGCCCCGCGCAGGGCGGTGCCCGGGGCGAAGGCGACCACCCGCAGCACGTAGTCGGTCCCGCCCTGCGCCCGCAATTCGCGCAGGATCGGGAACGCGTCCCCGGCGTCCGCGGCTTCGAGCCGCCACCGCCCGGCATGCTCGCCCCGGTGGAGGAGCGCGTGGATCGGGCTGCGCAGCCACACGGCTTCCTGCTCGGTCCCGTGCGGATTGAGTTCGAAGTCGAAGTCCCGGTCCGCGTACCAGTTCAGGCTGACGCCGCGGTGGAGCGGGTCGATGGTGGGCGCCGAGACGCTAAACCGCCACAGCGGCAGGCCGGCCTCGACGAGGGCCCGGCACAGGCTGTCGACGAGGCCGTCGCCGTCGTCCGAGACGGTGGCGCGGTCGGCGATCCAGGCGGAGAGGCGGGTGGTGTCCATGGGGATCGGCACGCGGGCGCAGGAGGCCTTACGGGACCGGCCGCGCGCGGCGCAAGGGGCGGCGCAAGGGGCGGTTAACCTTTCCGCGCCAGGGTGCCGGCATGGTCGTCCGCCGCCGCGTCAGAATGGTCGTGTTGCCGCTGGGTCTGTGGACCCTGTCGGCGCTGGTATGCGGCTACTTCGTCGTGCAGGCCGAGAGCGGCAACCGCGGCCTGGAGGCCAAGAAGGCCCTGAAGATCAAGGCCTACGGCCTCAACCAGGACCTCACCGCCGCCAAGGCGGAGCGGGCTGTCTGGGAGCACCGCGTCGCGCTCCTGAAGAGCGACCAGATCGACCGCGACCTCTTGGAGGAGCGCGCCCGGATCGTGCTCGGCCGGGTGCACGCCAACGACGTGGTGATCATCGAGCCCTGAGCGCTCTCCGCCCGGCTTCGGAGGCCGCGCGCCGGGTCTGACATCGCCTGTGGCCTGTCAGAACGCCGGCCCTCGCTTTCCGCGCGGGGCTGCCCTACACCCCTGATCACTGTCGAGTGAAGCACGGGGAAGAGCGCCGATGGATGCTGCCAAGGAGGCCGCGCAGCCGACGCCCGCGAGCCCGGAGGCCGAGGCCGCCCACAAGCCGGCGCCGAACATGCCGCAGTTCACCCGGGACGAGGATCTCCACGCCTACCACGAGATGCTGCTGATCCGCCGCTTCGAGGAGAAGGCCGGGCAACTCTACGGCATGGGCCTCATCGGCGGCTTCTGCCACCTCTACATCGGCCAGGAGGCCGTGGTGGTCGGCATGCAGATGGCCGCCGAGGAGGGCGACCAAGTCATCACCGGCTACCGCGACCACGGCCACATGCTGGCCTGCGGCATGGACCCGAAGGGCGTGATGGCGGAGCTGACCGGGCGGCGCGGCGGCTACTCGCGCGGCAAGGGCGGCTCGATGCATATGTTCAGCCGCGAGAAGCAGTTCTTCGGGGGCCACGGCATCGTCGGCGCGCAGGTCTCGCTCGGCACCGGGCTGGGCTTCGCCGACGCCTACCGCAAGAACGGCAAGGTCAGCCTGACCTACATGGGCGACGGCGCCGCCAACCAGGGTCAGGTCTACGAGAGCTTCAACATGGCGGCCCTGTGGAAGCTGCCGGTCGTCTACGTGATCGAGAACAACCGCTACGCGATGGGCACCTCGGTGGCCCGCGCCTCGGCGCAGACCGACTTCTCGAAGCGTGGCCTTTCCTTCGGCATCCCCGGGGAATCCGTGGACGGCATGGACGTGCGCACCGTGCGCGAGGCGGCGGGCCGGGCGATCGAGCACGCCCGCTCCGGCCAGGGCCCCTTCATCCTGGAGATGCAGACCTACCGCTACCGCGGCCATTCCATGTCCGATCCGGCCAAGTACCGGACCAAGGACGAGGTCTCGAAGATGCGCGACGAGCACGACCCGATCGAGATGGTGCGCAAGCGCCTGCTCGAACTGCACGGCGTGCCCGAGGCCGAGATCAAGGCGACCGACGCCAAGGTGCGCGAGATCGTCAACGCCTCGGCGGAGTTCGCCACCAACGACCCCGAGCCCGATCCGTCGGAGCTGTGGACCGACATCCTGCTGGAGGCGCGCGCCTGACGGCGCGCCTCCCGTCACCCCTCAAGGCCGCCCCCGACCCAAGAAGACGACCGCAGAGCAGAGCATGGCGACCGATATCCTGATGCCCGCCCTCTCACCCACCATGGAGGAGGGCAAGCTCGCCAAGTGGCTCAAGAAGGTCGGCGACCCGGTCAAGTCCGGCGACGTGCTGGCCGAGATCGAGACCGACAAGGCGACGATGGAGGTCGAGGCCATCGACGAGGGCGTGCTCGCCAAGATCCTCGTCGAGGAGGGCACCGAGGGGGTGGCGGTCAACACGCCCATCGCGGTCATCGCGGAGGAGGGCGAGGACGTCGAGGCCGCCGCGGCGGCCGGCGGGAAGGGCGCGCCGAAGGCCAACGGCCAGGACCAGGACGGCCAGGGCGCGCCGACGCCGGACATGCAGGCGGAGGGGCAGGCCAAGGCGCCGGCCCCGGCTGCGAAAACGGGCGAGGACGCCCCCCGCGCCCCGGCCGCGCCCGCGAAGATTTCCAACACGGCGCAGGCGCCGGTGATGGACGAGTTCCCCGCCGACACGCCGATGACGACGATGACCGTCCGCGAGGCCCTGCGCGACGCGATGGCCGAGGAGATGCGCCGGGACGGCGACGTGTTCGTGATGGGCGAGGAGGTCGCCGAGTACCAGGGCGCCTACAAGGTCACGCAGGGGCTGCTGCAGGAGTTCGGTGCCCGCCGCGTGGTCGATACGCCGATCACCGAGCACGGATTCGCGGGTGTGGGCGTCGGCGCGGCGCTCGCCGGCCTGAAGCCGATCGTCGAGTTCATGACCTTCAACTTCGCCATGCAGGCGATCGATCAGATCATCAACTCGGCGGCCAAGACCCTCTACATGTCCGGCGGCCAGCTCGGCTGCCCGATCGTGTTCCGCGGGCCCAACGGCGCCGCCGCCCGCGTCGCCGCCCAGCACAGCCACGACTACGCCGCGTGGTACTCGAACGTGCCGGGCCTCAAGGTGATCGCCCCTTACACGGCGAGCGACGCCAAGGGCCTGCTCAAGGCCGCGATCCGCGACCCGAACCCGGTCATCTTCCTGGAGAACGAGATCCTCTACGGCCAGTCCTTCCCGGTGCCGCAGCTCGACGACTTCGTGCTGCCGATCGGCAAGGCGCGGGTGCACCGCCCCGGCACGGACGTGACGATCGTCTCCTTCGCGATCGGCATGACCTACGCCCTCAAGGCGGCGCAGGCGCTCGCCGAGCAGGGCATCGAGGCGGAGGTGATCGACCTGCGCACGCTCCGGCCGATGGACACCGACACGGTGGTGGAATCGGTGAAGAAGACCGGCCGCTGCGTCACCGTCGAGGAGGGTTTCCCGCAATCCGGCGTCGGCGCCGAGATCGTGGCGCGGCTGATGGTCGATGCCTTCGACTACCTCGACGCGCCGGTGCTGCGCATCACCGGCAAGGACGTGCCGATGCCCTACGCGGCCAACCTCGAGAAGCTCGCCCTGCCGACGGTCGCCGAGGTCGTCGAGGCGGCCCGCAGCGTCTGCTACAAGTGAGGGGATCGCCGACGGACACGCGCCGATCCGGCCATGGTCCCGCGCGGCGATGCACCCGAGGCGCGTCATGAGCAACGACTTCGCCGAACTCTCCGTCCCCCCGGACGCCCTGGAGCAGGGCGGGGTCGAGGTCCTGCGCGCCGCGGTGGTGGACGGGGCGGTCAGCGTCGCGCTCCGCCGCTCCTTCGACGACCCGGCGACCTGGGGCCGCCTGCTGAGCGATCTCGCCCGGCAGGCCGCCCGCGCCTACGCGCTGGAGACCGACCTGTCGGAGGAGGAGGCGTTCGAGCGCATCCGCGCCGGGTGGGAGGCCGAGAGCCTCGACCCCGGCGGCCTCAACTAGCGGCGGCGCGACCATGGCCGGGGCCGCGCGCCGTCTCGCCACCTACGCCGACCTGGAGGCGGTCCCGGCCCACCTCGTGGCCGAGATCGTCGACGGGGTGCTGGAGACGCACCCGCGTCCGCGGCCCCGGCATGCCTCAGTCTCGCTCAAGCTCGGCGGAGAATTGGACTTCCCGTTCGGGCGCGGCCGCGGCGGTCCGGGCGGGTGGGTCTTCATGTCGGAGCCCGAACTGCATCTCGGGCACCACGTCGTCGTCCCCGATCTTGCTGGCTGGCGACGCGAGCGGATGCCGGTCGAGCCGGACACGGCCTTCGTCGAGACGCCGCCGGACTGGGTCTGCGAGATCCTCTCGCCCTCCACCGCGCGGCTCGACCGGGGGCCC
The DNA here is from genome assembly GCF_030700245.1 of Methylobacterium amylolyticum. Classification (GTDB taxonomy): domain Bacteria; phylum Pseudomonadota; class Alphaproteobacteria; order Rhizobiales; family Beijerinckiaceae; genus Methylobacterium. Next base: position 10,058 of record NZ_JAUYZI010000013.1, on the reverse strand, counting down.
AAGCGCCGCATCTACGCGGAGGCCGGAATCGGTCACCTCTGGCTGCTCGATCCGGGGGACGGCGTGCTCGAAGCCTTCGCGCTCGTCGACGGCCGGTGGCTCCTCCTCGGCACGGTTCAGCGCGGCGAGACGGTGGCGATGCCGCCCTTCGACGCCGCCCCGTTCCCGCTCGACGACCTCTTCCCCTTCGACGATCCGGCCGCGCAATCCGCACAGACCGCCCCGCCGACCGCCCCGCCCGAGACCTGAGCCCGAGATCCGAGCCGATGCCGATCAACGTCCTGATGCCCGCCCTCTCGCCGACGATGGAGAAGGGCAACCTCGCCAAGTGGCTCAAGAAGGAGGGCGACCCGGTCAAGTCCGGCGACGTGCTGGCCGAGATCGAGACCGACAAGGCGACCATGGAGGTCGAGGCCATCGACGAGGGCGTGCTCGCCAAGATCGTCGTGCCGGAGGGCACGGCGGACGTTCCGGTCAACGACCTGATCGCGCTGATCGCCGCCGAGGGCGAGGATCCCGGCAGCGTGCAGGCGCCGGCCGGAGGGGGCGGAAAGGCGGCTGAGGCGCCCCCGAAGGCCGAGGCGCCCAAGGAAGCGTCCAAGTCGGACGCGCCGAAATCCGAGGCGAAGGCGGCCGGCGACGGGCAGATGTCCTACGCCCGGGCGAACGAGGCCCCCGACGCCGCCAAGACGGTCAACCCGGCGGCCGGCTCCGCCCCGGCGCAGCGGGAGTCCGGCGAGCGGGTGTTCTCCTCGCCGCTCGCCCGGCGGCTCGCCAAGATGGAGGGCATCGACCTCTCCGCCGTGACGGGCTCGGGCCCGCACGGCCGGGTCATCGCCCGCGATGTCCAGGCAGCCAAGACCGCCGGCACCGGCAAGGGGGCGCCCGGCGCGGCGCCCGCTGCCGCGCAGGCGCCGGCGCCGAAGGCCGCCCCGGCCGCGGCCATGCCCGTCGGCATGACCACCGATCAGGTCAAGGCGCTGTTCGAGCCGGGTTCCTACGAGGAGATCACCCTCGACGGGATGCGCAAGACCATCGCCAAGCGGCTGGCCGAGTCGAAGCAGACGGTGCCGCACTTCTACCTCGCCCTCGACGTCGAGCTCGACGCGCTGCTGGCGCTGCGCGGGCAGGTCAACGCGGGCGCGCCCAAGGACAAGGACGGCAAGCCGGCCTACAAGCTCTCGGTCAACGACTTCGTCATCAAGGCTCTGGCGCTGGCACTCCAGCAGGTGCCGAACGCCAACGCCGTCTGGGCCGGCGACCGGGTCCTGAAGTTCAAGCACTCGGATGTGGGGGTCGCGGTGGCGATCGAGGGCGGCCTGTTCACGCCGGTGATCCGCCGCGCCGAGCAGAAGACGCTCTCGACCATCTCCGCCGAGATGAAAGACCTCGCCGGCCGCGCCCGCACCCGCAAGCTGAAGCCGGAGGAGTATGCCGGCGGCTCCACCGCGGTGTCGAACCTCGGCATGTTCGGCATCAAGAACTTCCAGGCGGTGATCAACCCGCCCCACGGCACCATCCTGGCGGTCGGCGCCGGCGAGGCGCGGATCGTCGCCAAGGGCGGCCAGCCGGCGGTGGTGCAGGCGATGACCGTCACGCTCTCGGTCGACCACCGCGTGGTCGACGGCGCGCTGGGCGCCGAGCTGCTCCAGGCGTTCAAGGGGCTGATCGAGAGCCCGATGGGGATGCTGGTGTGAAGGTCGCCGCCTGGCGCGAGGCGCTCTCCTCCCCCTTGTGGGGAGGAGTTGGAGGTGGGGGTGGTGCCGCCTGCCGCTGCGGTTGCGGGCGGATCACCGAGCATAAGGATCTGCGACCCTCTGATGTCCTGGAACGCGCCCCGCCTGCTGGCTCCGACCGCACGCGCTTCGAAGAACGCGCGTGTCCTGCGTCGGACTCTGACCGAGCCGGAACGGCGCCTCTGGTGGCATCTGCGGCATCGCTTGCCCGTGCCGGGATCGCATTTTCGTCGGCAGGTGGCGCTGGGTCCCTATGTCGTAGACTTCTGCTGTCTCGCCGCACGGCTCGGGGTCGAAGTCGACGGCGACCAGCACGGCCGGGCGGTTGACGCGGCGTATGACGCGCGGCGGACGGCCGCCCTGGAGGCGCAGGGCTTCCGGGTCCTGCGCTTCAGCAACGCCGAGATCATGCGCTCCATGGATACCGTGCTCGACACCATCTTCTCGGCCTTGGCCGCACGGACGGACGGAGAGTTCGAAGCCGTGATCTTTCCGGTCGCCGATCAGGCCGGCCGCACCACCCCCACCTCCAACTCCTCCACACAAGGGGGAGGAGAGCCCGCGGAGCGCTGAATGCCCGACACCTACGACGTCCTCATCATCGGCGCCGGGCCCGGCGGCTACGTCACGGCGATCCGCGCCGCGCAGCTCGGGTTCAAGACGGCGGTGGTCGACCGGGAGCACCTGGGCGGCATCTGCCTGAACTGGGGCTGCATCCCGACCAAGGCGCTGCTGCGCTCGGCCGAGATTTTTCATTATTTCCAGCACCCCGGCGATTACGGCCTCACCGCGGAGAAGGTCGGGTTCGATGTCGGCGCCATCGTGAAGCGCTCGCGCGGCGTGTCCGGCCGGCTCAACGGCGGCGTCGGCATGCTGCTGAAGAAGAACAAGGTCGACGTGATCTGGGGGGAGGCGTCGGTCGATTCGGTCGCCAAGGGCAACGCGCCGGGCCAAGTCACGGTCAAGGAGACCAAGCGGGCCGAGGCGCCCAAGGGTGCCAAGGGTGCCGGCACCTACGGGGCCAAGCACATCATCGTCGCCACCGGCGCCCGGCCGCGGGCGCTGCCGGGCATCGAGCCCGACAAGAAGCAGATCTGGACCTACTACGAGGCGATGGTCCCCCAGACCATGCCGAAGTCGCTGCTTGTGATGGGCTCGGGCGCCATCGGCATCGAGTTCGCCTCGTTCTACCGCACCATGGGCGCCGAGGTGACGGTGGTGGAGCTGCTGCCGCAGATCCTGCCGGTGGAGGATGCCGAGATCGCAGGCCTCGCCCGCAAGCGCTTCGAGAAGCAGGGCATCAAGATCCTCACCGGCGCCAAGGTGACGAAGGTCGAGAAGGGCGGGGATACCGTCACCGCCACGATCGAGACGGGCGACGGCAAGTCCCAGACCATCACGGCGGAGAAGCTGATCTCGGCGGTCGGCGTCGTCGGCAACATCGAGGGGATCGGGCTGGAAAAACTCGGGGTGACGATCGACCGCGGCTGCGTCGTCACGGACGGGCTCGGCCGCACCAACGTGCCCGGCCTCTACGCGATCGGCGACGTGGCCGGCCCGCCGATGCTCGCCCACAAGGCCGAGCACGAGGGGGTGATCTGCATCGAGACCATCAAGGGGCTGCACACCCACCCGATGGACAAGGGCAAGATCCCCGGCTGCACCTATTGCCAGCCGCAGATCGCCAGCGTCGGCCTCACCGAGGCGAAGGCCAAGGAGCAGGGCTTCGCCGTCAAGGTCGGCCGCTTCCCGTTCGCCGGCAACGGCAAGGCGATCGCGCTCGGCGAGCCGGACGGGCTGATCAAGACCGTGTTCGACGCCAAGACCGGCCAGTTGCTGGGCGCCCACATGGTCGGGGCCGAGGTCACCGAGCTGATCCAGGGCTACGTGGTGGCGATGAACCTGGAGAGCACCGAGGAGGAGCTGATGCACACGGTGTTCCCGCACCCGACGCTCAGCGAGATGATGCACGAGAGCGTGCTCGACGCCTACGGCAAGGTGATCCACACGTAGCGTCCGCCCGCGGCCCGCTGTGGAGGATCGGGCCGGCTCCAGGCGCCGCCGTCCGGAACCGGCGTCGACGTGCGGGCATGTCCCATGCCGTCAGGCCTGTTGCGCGGTCTCCCCGACCAGCTCGATGTCATCGGGCGACGGCTCGTAGGCGCACCACTCGCAGACGCCGCGCTCCGTCCCCCGGCGGCCGTTGCGCTGCGAGCAGTGCGGGCACACGAGGAGCAGCAGGCGGCCGCCCGTCCGCGTCGCCAGCCCGCGCCCGCGGAAGGTGACCGCGGTGCCGGGCGCGTCCCCGGATGCTCGGCGCACGCGCATCGCCCGCCTCACCGCGAGGCCGGCGGCGCCGGCCCCATCCGCGTTCCCGTCCGCATCAATCCCCGCCCCCGCTGGCCCGTGGACATAAGCGGCCAGCGCGCAAATGGCTCCGCTTCATGGCTCGACGCGGGGTGCGCGGTCCGCGGCCCGGGCCTATGAAGGGGCGCCCACAGGAGCGCGCGATGCAGGACCCGACGAGCCCATCCCCCGAGCGGCCGACCTTCGCGGACGTCGCCCGCGCCGCCGAGCGGATTGCCGGGGCCGCCCACCGCACGCCGGTGCTGACCTCGCGCACCGCCGACGCGATCACCGGCGCGCGGCTGTTCTTCAAGGCGGAGAACCTCCAGCGGGGCGGCGCCTTCAAGTTCCGCGGCGCCTACAACGCCATCAGCGCCCTGCCGGAGGCGGTCCGCGCCCGCGGCGTGATCGCCTTCTCGTCCGGCAACCACGCCCAGGCCATCGCCCTGGCGAGCCGGCTGCTCGGCGTCCCGGCGACGATCGTGATGCCGCACGACGCGCCCGCGGTTAAGGTCACGGCGACTAGGGGCTACGGGGCCGAGGTGGTCTCTTACGACCGCTACACCGAGGATCGCGAGGCGCTGGGCCGCGAGATCGCGGCGGCGCGCGGGCTCAGCCTGATCCCGCCCTACGACCACCGCGAGGTGATCGCCGGGCAGGGGACGCTCGCCCTCGAACTGATCGAGGAGACCGGTTCGCTGGACATGCTGGTGGCCTGCCTCGGCGGCGGCGGCCAGCTCGCGGGCTGCGCGCTGGCCGCGGCGGAGTGCGCCCCGGATTGCCGGGTGGTCGGCGTCGAGCCCGAAGCGGGCAACGACGGGCAGCAATCCTTCCGCGCGGGCCGGATCGTCACGATCCCGGTGCCGCGCACCATCGCGGACGGGGCACAATCCACCTATCTCGGGCAGCTCACCTTCCCGATCATCGCCGAGCGCGTGGACGACATCGTCACCGTGACCGACGCGGAACTCGTCGAGACGATGCGCTTCTTCGCCGCCCGGATGAAGCTCGTGGTCGAGCCGACCGGCTGCCTCGCCGCCGCTGCGGTGCTGCACGGGCGCCTCGACGTGCGGGGCAAGCGCGTCGGGGTGGTGATCAGCGGCGGCAACGTCGATCTGGCGACGTTCGCCCGACTGGTCGGGGAGGGCGCCTGAGCGCCACTTGCCGCCCGGGTGTGTTCCCGCCGCGGTGGACCCTCCGGCCCGGCATGCTTATCTTGAGATCGCCACAACAGCCCCCGGGCCTTGAACCCGGCCGGGCCGGAGAGCGACGATGTCTGCAGGTTTCAAGGTTCTCTCGCTGACCGACCGCGCCGCCGAGCGCATCAAGGCGATCATGGCGGATGCCGACCGGCCGATCGCCGGCCTGCGTGTCGGCGTGAAGAACGGCGGCTGCGCCGGGATGTCCTACACGATGGAGTATGCCGAGGCGCAGAAGCCCGGCGAGGACGTGGTCGAGGATCGCGGCGTGCGGGTGTTCGTCGAGCCGAAGGCGGTGCTGTTCCTGCTCGGCACCGAGATGGACTTCACCACCAACAAGCTCGCGTCGCAGTTCGTGTTCAACAACCCGAACCAGACTTCGGCCTGCGGCTGCGGCGAGTCGGTGGCGATCACCCCGGTGTCGCCCGAGCGGCTGGCCGCCTCCGCCTAGAGCATCGTCCCGAAAGGTGGCCCTCGGCTTTCGGAAAAGATGATGCAATAACAAACCGCCAGCGCATCGTCCTGGATTCGATATCCAGGACGATGCGCTGGCGCGCGGCGACCGACCAGAGCCCGGTCAGGCGACCTGCGTCAGCGCGCCGGACGCGTCGTCCACGGTGCGGTTGCGCCCGGCCCGCTTGGCCGCGAACATGCACAGGTCGGCCCGTTCCAGGAGGGAGGCGGGCGTGTCACCGGCGCGGTGCACGGCCACGCCCAGCGACACCGTCACCTTGCCGAGCGACTCGCCGGTCGAGCGCTTGACGAGTTCGCGCCCCATCACGCTGGTCCGGACGGTCTCGGCGACCCGGTGCGCCGCCGCCCGATTCACGCCGGGCAGGACGATGCCGAATTCCTCGCCGCCGAAGCGGGCGAGCAGCGCCTGCCGGCCCGCGTTCTCGCGCATCACAATCGCCACCAGCCGCAGCACCTGATCGCCGGTGAGGTGGCCGAACCGGTCGTTGAACCGCTTGAAATAGTCGATGTCGAGGACGACAAGGCTCACGGCCTCGCCCCGGGCCCCGGGGCCGTCGACGGCCGCCTTCAGCGCTTCCTCGAAATGCTTGCGGTTCGACAAGCCGGTGAGCGGGTCGGTGAGGCTCTCGATCCGGGTCGCCTCCAGCTTCTCGCGCAGCGTCTCGATCTCGGTCCGCTTCTCGCGCATGCGCGCTTCGAGGACCCGGTTGTTGGCCGCAACCTCGCGGGTGGCGGAGGCGAGCGTCGAGACGATCTCGCCGAGTCTGGCCGGGGTCAGCGCGCCCTGAGCGAGGTCCTGGGACAGGCCGCGCAGGGCCTCCCCGTACTGGGCCGTCGATCCGAGCGAGAGATCCAGGGTCTCGGTCACCGCTGCGATCTCGGCGAGCACCGTCCGGCTGACATCGCTCGCGGTGGCCGCAAGACGATGCTTGTCGACGTAGGTCTCGTGCAGGCCCTCGATGTCGGCCTCGGTCAGGCAGCCGTTCTGGCCCGTCAGGCGCTTGACCGCGTCGTTGAGGAGCGGCTCGGTGCCGCCGACATAGGCGTACCACACCGCGTAGGCGCGCGGGCAGGCCGAGGGCCCGTAGTCGCGCATGAGTTCCTGCGTGCGCTTCGCCAGGGCGAAGCTGTGATCCCGATCCGAGGCAGGCCCCTGGCTCATCGCGTCCCGTCGTCCCGGCGGCTCCGCGCCTCGTCCGCGCGTGCACCTCTGCCGTCACTCTAGAACGCGGGGCGTAGCCGGACGGTTAAGCCGGCGCGGCGGGGGTCTACTTCTCCTTCTTCACCACGGCCGGCCGGAGCAGGAAGGCCGGAACGTGCGCGCCAAGACCCACGGGCGTCTCACCGTCCTCGCGGTCGCGGCTGCGGACCTCGCGCCCACCCTCCCGATGTCCCCCGTCCCGGCGCGGCGACGCGCGGCGCGCGGTGTCGCGCGGCGCGGACTCGCGCGGCGACGGCTCCCGCGGAGGAGACGGCTCGCGCGGGGCCATCTCCCGGGCCGGGAGGTCCTGCGCCGGGTCGGCGGCTTCGGGCCGCGGGGCCGAGCGGGCCTCGCCGCGGCGACCGCCGCGCCCCCGGGGAGCCGGCTCGGCAGCGCTCTTGCGCCCGCCCCGGCGGCCGTCGCCGGAGCGCCCGCGGTGGCGGGTGCGCGGCTCGGCATCGGCGGCGGGGAGCGCCGACAGGTCGCCGTCGAGCCACGGGATCGGCTGGCCGATCAGCGTCTCGATCGCCCCGAGCGAGCGATCGTCGTCGGGGCTGACGAGGGTGAAGGCTTGGCCGGTGCGCCCGGCCCGTCCGGTGCGGCCGATGCGGTGCACGTAGTCTTCCGGGTGATGCGGCACGTCGAAGTTGAAGACGTGGCTCACGGCCGGGATGTCGAGGCCGCGGGCGGCCACGTCGCTCGCCACCAGGAGCGCGGTGTCGCCGCTGCGGAACCCGTCGAGGGCGGCCATGCGCGCCCGCTGGTCCATATCGCCGTGAAGGGCCACCGCGTCGAAGCCGTGGCTGACCAGCGATTTCTGGAGCACCGCCACATCGCGCTTGCGGTTGCAGAAGATGATGCCGTTCTTCAGCTCGTCCTCGCCGCGGATCAGTGTCCGCAGCCGCTCGCGCTTGGCGTGGCCCTCGGAACCGGTGGCCACGAGCCGCTGGGTGATGGTGGCCGCCGTCGAGGCCGGGCGCGCGACCTCGACCCGCTGCGGGTTGGACAGGAACATGTCGGCCAGCCGCTCGATCTCCGGCGGCATCGTCGCCGAGAAGAACAGCGTCTGCCGGGTGAACGGCACCATCTTGGCGATGCGCTCGATGTCGGGGATGAACCCCATGTCGAGCATCCGGTCGGCCTCGTCGATGACGAGAAGCTCGACGCCCGTGAGCAGCAGCTTGCCGCGCTCGAAATGGTCCAGCAGCCGCCCCGGGGTGGCGATCAGCACATCGGTGCCCCGGGTGAGCTTGGCGTCCTGGTCGGCGAAGGAGACGCCGCCGATGATCAGCGCCACGTTGAGCTTGTGGTTCGTGCCGTAGCGCTCGAAGCTCTCCTCCACCTGCGCGGCCAGTTCCCGGGTCGGCTCGAGGATCAGCGTGCGCGGCATCCGGGCGCGGGCGCGGCCGGACTCCAGCAGCGTCAGCATCGGCAGGGTGAACGCCGCCGTCTTGCCGGTGCCGGTCTGGGCGATGCCGAGGACATCGCGGCGCGCCAGCACGTGCGGGATCGCCTGCGCCTGGATCGGCGTCGGCTCGGTGTAGCCGGACGCGGTCACGGCTTGCAGGACTTTCTCGCTCAGTCCCAGATCGGAAAAAGGCATCTCGGGTCGGGTTACCGTTGCGCCCCCGGCCGGCGCGAAGGACATCGTCGCGGCAACGGCTCCGGCAGCCTGTCGTCGGCGCCAGGCGCCGGGGCCGCCCAGGACGGGCATCGTTCAGTTAGGGTCTTGGAGCGACTTGTCAATCTCGACGCGCGCCGGTCAGCCCCGCGGCACACAGGGGATCCGGGGTATCAGGGGTGCCGGGCTCCCGGCGCGACGGCGCACGGGTCGGGGCGCGGGGCCGCACGGGCGAGCGAACCGGTGGTCTCGGGTTCGGCGTTCAGGACGCGCGTCGCGGCGACCCGCGTGGCGGCGACCTCGCCCGGGCCGGTGATCCGGACCAGGTACTGCGCGGCCAGAACCCCGGCGAAGCCGACGAGAGCCGCGGTCCGCAGCGCCCAGAGCAGCGCTCCGGCGGGTCGCGGCTCGCTCGCCGCGGCGGGGACGGGCTCCGGCACCGGCCCGTCGCCGGGGGGACGGCGGCGGCCGAACGGCCGCGTCTCCCGCTCGCCGCGATCCAGCATGAGGGTCTCTCCCGCCGGTCCGCGTGCCGGCCATAGCGCGATGACCGCAACTGTCCGTGAACAGAGTTAACCGCGCCTTTCGCGCGCGACGTGACGCCGCTCGCTGCCCGGCGCCGAAATAAAACACCCCGCGCCCGCCTGCGCATGGCAGCCCCAGCAGATGTCGCACCTGAGCCGCCCAGCTTCTGCCGCATTCCGAGAACCTCCGCGCGATTATCCACCCGAACTGTATTCCGTGTCGCCGAATGTGCGCTGGAACACATCCCTGCGAAACAGACCGACACGTCGGCCTAATCTTCAGCCTTCATAATCTGGACCGGCTTCATCTCGCCGAGCTTGTTGCAGGAAAGCGACAGACCCGCCGGCCACCAGCGCCTAGAAGGCCCGCGGCTTCAGCCAACCCAGGACCCATGCACACGATGAAAAAGCTTCTCCTCGCATCGACCGTTCTCACCGGCATGACCGTCGCCGCCTCGGCGGCGGACCTTCCGCGCCGCGCGGCGCCGCCGCCGGTGTTCGCGCCGGTGCCGGTGTTCACCTGGACGGGCGCCTACTTCGGTATCAACGCCGGCTACGCCTTCGACGCCAGCAGCCGCAACACCGGCTCGGCCTTCGGCGTCCCCGCCCCCTTCGCCGCCCCCGGCACCATCGCCGTCTTCCGCAACCGCAGCCAGGACGGCTTCTCCGGCGGTGGCCAGGTCGGATACAACTTCCAGTTCACCCCGGGCTCGGGCGTGGTCGTGGGCATCGAGGCCGACGCCCAGTACCTCGACTTCGGCCGCAACCGGAACAGCGCCTTCATCGCCGGCGGCCTCGCCCCGGGCTACTACGTCACCGACCCGCGCGGCCTCTCCAGCCTCGACTTCTTCGGCACCGTGCGCGGCCGCCTCGGCTACGCCTTCGACCGCACCCTCGTGTACGGCACCGGCGGCTTCGCCTACGGCTCGGGCAGCGCCGACCGCTCGTTCGGCGGCT
>NZ_JAUYZI010000129.1 GCF_030700245.1 Methylobacterium amylolyticum | reverse complement strand
CGTTGTAGCGGTGCACCCAGTCGCGCAGGGTCTGGCGGTCCATGCCGCAGGCGCGGGCGGCGGTGGTGCGATCAGCGCCCTCCAGCACCAGGGCGAGCGCCAGCATGCGACGGGCCGCCGGGATGCTGGGCGCCTTGGAGGCGGCGGCGCGCAACCCCTCGGCGCTCAGATCCGTGCGGGTGATCGCGATCCCGGACATGGCGTGTCCTCCTGATCCGCCAAACGAATCAGAAGCCAGCTCAACCCGCAACCCGCCGAGTCACCCTCACAGGCCGTTGGTATGAGATCGCCGACGCAGGCAAAAAGGTGTCGTCGACCAGTCTCGGAATTTGTCGCTGACCCGGCCGCCGTTTGAGTTGGGTGGTTTTCAGCACATCCGCTTTCAGGCACGGCCAGCATCTGAGCAGACATAGCCGCTGGGACCGCTCACGACCCGCAGCAGACGCACCTCGCCCCTGACATTCGGCACATCCCCCACGAGGTCGAGCGCATGCGCCGCCCCGCAGGCCTTGTCGTAGCGAAGCCGGAGCCTGTAAGTTGCTGTTTTCTGATCGCCCGGATGTCATAGGGAACCGATTGTACCAGCCTAGGTCAACAAGCGCCTGAGAGGGAACGCGTGTCGAAATTGATCTTCGTCAATCTGCCGGTCGAGAACCTCGATCGATCCATCGCCTTTTACGAGGCTATTGGCGCCCGAAAGAACCCACAATTCTCCGACGACACCGGTGCTTGCATGGTTCTATCCGATGTCATCCACGTGATGATCCTGACCCACGACAAATTTAAGCGCTTCGCGATCCGGCCGATCCCGGATGTGCGGGCGACCGGGAACGAGGTGCTGCTCTGCCTATCTGCCGATAGCAAGACCGAGGTCGACACCCTCGTGACTGCTGCCGCGAGCGCCGGCGGACGCGCCGACGTCAACGCGCCTGACGACCATGACTTCATGTACGGCCGCTCCTTTGAGGATCCGGACGGCCACGTTTGGGAGACGATGTGGATGGACATGGCGGGTTTCCAGGCGGCGCAGGGTCAGGTCGGCAGCAGCACATCTTGAGAGCGCGTCGATGTCCGCCGGCACCTCGCCCCGGCTGAGCCGAGCCGCGTCGCCCGGCTTGGGGTCTCGTCCTGAGCGACCGAGTAGGTAGCGTCGCTCAGCGTTCCGGCGTCGTGCCGGCACGCGTCGTCAACCTACACGACCTTCACCCCGTCAGGCTTGTCCACTCCGGAGCATCGCCGGCAGATGCTGGGGTACCCGGCACCGGCGCCAAACTGAGTGGCCGTTTTTCGGTAGTGGCTCAACGTCGGTTCGCCACCCCGAGCTGAAGTTGTCAGGTGGCCGACGAGTGTCCGCTTCCGGGAAGCGCGGATGGCGGTCGGAACGGCTGGGTTGCGTCGTAATGAGTTCGTCCGCTTTCTCGAATGACCCTCTCCGAAGCGAACCAGCGGCTTCGGCCAAGTCTCGCCGATGCATGCGGTGGTGCGTGACTGACGGCGACTGACCGCGGTAGGTGATGGCAGGTCGTCACTTACCGTCACGTCGACGTTGCGTTTACACAACCAAATCCATAGCGGGCCGCAAGGCCCATCGCAGCGGATCCGGCTCCGGAATGACACCAACGAACCCGCCGCTCCGGCGTGTGTTTCCACCCATACTGCTACCGACATTCCTCGCCGTCGTGGATGGCACCATCGTCGCCGCGGCCCTGCCCGCCATGGCCGTCGCGTTCGGCGAGGTGGAGCGAGTGACCTGGGTCGTCGCATCCTACCTCGTAGCCAGCACCGTGGCGGCGCCTGTCTACGGTCAACTCGGCGACGCCCTCGGCAGGCGACGTCTGTTGCTGACGGCGCTCGCGGTGTTCGTCTTGGCGTCCGCGCTCTGCGCCTGTGCGTCAGGCATCCTGTCGCTGACCGGGGCGCGGGTACTCCAGGGCTTCGGCGGCGGCGGCCTGATGGTGCTGGGCCAAGCGCTCCTGGCCGAGAACGTCCCGCGCCATCAACTCGGCCAGGCGCAGGGCGTGATGGCCGCGGTGATCGTGGCTTCGTCTACGTTCGGACCGGTGGCCGGAGGGGCGCTGACGCAGGCGTTCGGATGGCCCTCGGTGTTCCTGGTGAATCTGCCGCTCGGCCTGCTAGAGCCGTTTCCGTTCATGTAGCGACGGCCGAGTCGTCCTCGTAACCGGCTGCGGCGAGGTAGTTGCGGCATTCCTGCGCTGTGAAGCGGGCGAAGGCCTTGCGGATCTCGGCCCGTAGGTCGGTGATGCTACGCGCGGCGGCGGCGCGCAGCAG
>NZ_JAUYZI010000128.1 GCF_030700245.1 Methylobacterium amylolyticum | reverse complement strand
CCACCGCCGCCCGCTGTTCAGCCAGGACCGCGCGGCGCCAGCGAAACAGCAGGCTGGAATGCAGCCCGTGCCGGCGTGCCACCGCCGAGGCCGACGTGCCCGGCTCGTCCGCCTCGGCCAGGATCGCCCGCTTCTGCTCCGGCGACCACGCCCGGCGCGTGCCGGCGACCACGACGTGCGAGGGAGAAGTCATAGGTCCAGACCCAGGGCCGATACAGCGCCATCCGACGCCAGCACCTGTATCCAGAGCGCGCCACTATCCGCGCAAGGCAGCCGTCACCGAGCGCTTACCAAATGGATCGCCAAGACGGGCCCGCAGATCCAGTACATCACCCCGGGCTCGCCGTGGGAGAACGGGTACTGCGAGAGCTTCAACGGCAAGCTGAAGGACGAGTGCCTGAAACAGGAAATCTTCTACTCGCTCAAGGAGGCGCAGACCGTGATCGGGATCTGGCAGAACACATACAACCGCGTCCGGCCGCATTCGTCCTTGGGCTACCGGCCGCCCGCGCCCGTCACCGTCCCGGATCTGGCCTTCCGGCTACCCATGGTCGCGGCCATGCAGTAACCTCTCACTCGGCCCGGTCCAAAATACCGGTCAGGTCACTTCCTAATAATTAGACCGATCGACTAGGTGTATGGTCCCGGGATGAGGTGTGACGGGTCGATCCTGAAGCGATTGGGCTCTTTCGTCCAGGCGTTCAGGATGAACTCGGTGGGTGTCAGGCCCCGCAGGGTCTTGAGCCTACGAGCGTGATTGTAGGCATCGACGAACAGGTGCAGATGCGTTCGAAGCTGGTCGTGGCTATCGTAGTGGTAGCGCTTGACCGTCGCGTCCTTGATCGTGCGGTTCATCCGCTCGACTTGTCCGTTGGTCCAAGGATGGTTCACCTTGGTCAGCCGATGCTCGATGTCGTGCTCGTCGCAGACGCGGTCGAAGATGTGCTGGCTATCGTAGATGTCCTGCCGGCGTGATGTGAACTGAACGCCGTTGTCTGTGAGCACGGTGTGGATGCGGTAAGGCACCGCGTCGATGAAGTCGCGCAGGAACTGCGCTGCCTCCATTTTGCCGGCGCTCTCCACGAGCCGCACGAAGGCAAACTTGCTGGTTCGATCAATGGCCACGAACAGCCTGAGCTTGCCTTCGGCCGTGCTCACCTCGGCGATATCGATATACACATAGCCGATGGCGTAGGTTGCAAAGCGCTGCTTCTTGGGTTTGTCGCCGCCGATCTCGGGTAGTCGGCTGATCCCATGCCGTTCCAGGCAGCGATGCAGCGAGGATCGCGTCAGGTGCGGGATCGTCGGCTGCAAGCCGTAGAGACAGTCGTCAAGCGGCAGCAGGGTGTGCCGGCGGAAGGCGACAACGATCGCTTCCTCCTCAACGGTGAGCACGGTGGAGCGCGGCTCCTTGGGGCCCATCCGGGCGTCCGCAGTGCTCGTCCGTTTGCGCCACTTCTGCACCGTCGTCGGGCTGACCCCGTAGCGCTTGGCCAGCGACCTTACACTCTCTTCACGTAGCTGGATCGCGCGACGGACTGCCTCCGTCGTGGTGGCGCTTCCATGGAGAACCTGGCCCATAGCGCACCCCTCGCAGCATGGTGGTCAACCGTATCACCACACCGCGGGATCAAACACCTAGTCAAACCCGAACCCGCTTGGTTTTCGGCTTTGGCTCGTAACGTCGCCAACGGGACATCACCGGGTTGGGAACGGCTCCATCCCACGGTAGTCGTAAAAGCCGCGCTTTGCCTTTCGGCCGAGCCAGCCGGCCTCGACGTACTTCACGAGTAGCGGGCACGGTCGGTACTTCGAGTCGGCCAGCCCCTCGTGGAGCACCTGCATGATCGACAGGCACGTATCGAGGCCGATGAAGTCGGCAAGCTCCAGCGGCCCCATGGGATGGTTCGCGCCCAGCTTCATCGCGTTGTCGATGGACGTCACCGATCCGACGCCCTCGTAGAGGGTATAGATGGCCTCGTTGATCATCGGCAGCAGGACGCGGTTGACGATGAAGGCCGGGAAGTCCTCCGACATCGTCGACGTCTTGCCAAGCTTGGCGACGAACATCCTGGCCGCCTCGTAGGTCTCCTCTCCCGTCGCGATGCCGCGGATCAGCTCGACCAGCTGCATCACCGGCACGGGGTTCATGAAGTGGACGCCAATGGAGCGCTCGGGTCGGTCGGTCGCGGCGGCGAGCCTCGTGATCGAGATGGACGAGGTGTTGGTTGCGACCAGGGCGTCCGGGCGGAGCGATGGGCAAAGCGTCGAGAAGATCTGGCGCTTCGTCGCCTCGTGCTCAGTCGCGGCCTCGATCACGAGGTCGCAGTCCGCCAAGTCCGCGAAGCTGGGGGCCGGGACGATGCGCTCGCGCGCCTCGTGGCTCGCGGTCTGTGCGAGCTTCCCCTTGGACACGAGCTTGGCCAAGGTCGTGTCGATGTTGGAGACCGCCGCATCGATACGCTTCCCGTCGCGGTCGTTCAGGCGCACGGCGAAGCCCGCGGTCGCGCATGCCTGGGCGATACCCGTGCCCATCTGCCCGGCGCCTATGACGCCGACACGGTTGATCTCGATCATCATGTCTCGCCCCCTAGGCGGTGTGGACAGTTACCGGAGCCACAGGACGATGGCGGCGAGGGTGACGACGGCAGCGTAGTTGCGGGCGGTCTTCTCGTAGCGGGTGGCCACCCGCCGGAACTGTTTGAGCTTGGCAAAGC
>NZ_JAUYZI010000127.1 GCF_030700245.1 Methylobacterium amylolyticum | reverse complement strand
GACTCCTTCCTGAACTTCTTCCGCTCCTCGGCCGTCACCGTGAAGGTCGAAGGCCTGTACGTCAGCCTCGACCGCAACCGCACCGGCCTGCCGCTCGTCGGCGGCGCCATCAACAGCGGCGTGCTCGAGCCCGTCTACAGCACCGTCGCCAGCAACCGGAACACCAACGACTTCGCCGTCGTCCGCGCTGGCCTGAACTACAAGTTCGGCGGCTTCTGATCCGGGGAGCGGGAAGGACGGGCGGCGCGGGGGGATCGGTCCTCTCTCGCGTCGCCCGCAGCAAGCACGACCCGCCTTCCGGTCCGGCCACAGCGTCCCCCGGCCCGATCAGCTTGGCAGCTTTGGCCAACTGGCGCCCTGGAGCTTCCCGCTTCAGGGCGCTTCTCGTTGTCGGCACCGGGACGACGGCGTCGTCCGGATCCGCGATCCGAACGCCCGGGCGGCCGCGGAGGCGAGGCCCGCGAGCCAGTCGCCCGCGCGACGCGCGAGACCCGCCCCCCTCGACAGGCCGTCCCCGACGGCTATCCTGCCGGGATGCCGCTCCCGACCGCGATCCTGTTCATCGCCGCTCTGACGGCCGCCGCGCTGGCGGCGGTCGGCTGGTGGATGGATCCGGCGGCTCCCGCGCTCGGTCCGTGGTTCATCGGCCGGCTGAGCGAGGGCGGCCTCTGGACGGGTCTCGTGCTCTTCCTGCTCGTGGCCGCCTACTTCGTCTGGCGCGGGAACCACCCCGGCCGCGGAACGCCGCGCTAGAGCCGGCGGCCTGCCCTTCCGGATCATCGCGGCGCTCCCGAACGTTCATGGCACGGAGCTGCGCATCGCAGCCCGTCATGTGGGAGGGGGAAGATGAGCGGGGAGACCGTCCCGAACCGATCGGAGGCCGGCGACCCGGGCGAGCGAGCCCGCGCGATCATCGCCGAGAAGACGACGGCGCTGAGGGCCGCCCGAGCCGGCGTCTGGACCTACGATCCCGGCGACGACCGCCTCCGCTACTGCCTCGGCGCGGCGCGGGCGTTCGGCCTCCCGAGCGAGACCCGGCTGATCGGACTGCCCCTGGCCGACCTCGCCGGAGCCGTGCATCCCGACGACGGGCCGCACTACCGCGCGCAGGTCTCCGCCCCCCTGAGGAGCGGCCGCGGCATCGAGGCGACGCTGCGGACGCGCCCGGACGGGGACACGTCCCGGCAGATCCTTCTGCGCGGCACCGCGCTCCCCGACGACAGTCCGCACGGGGTCCAGGTCAGCGGCATCGTCGTGGAGCTCCCCGAGGAAGACACCCCCGCGGCGCCGGGGGACGGGCCGTCGCTCGGGCCCGGCACACCGCCCGGCGCACCCGCGCCGGGTCTCGTCCAGGGCATCGAGCATCTGCTCGCCGGGCGGGCCTGCCTGGCGGAGGGGCCCGGTCCGGAACGGAAGGCGCTGCCGTTGATCGACGTGCTGCTGCGGGAACTCGGACGGATCCTCGCACAGAGCCTGCACGCCGACGACCGGCGTGGGCGGGATCCGGGAGAGCGCGGGTGACGGGTCCGCACGAGTCGGGGGCGAGGATGCCCCTGGATGCCGAGACCGAGACGCTGCTCAAGCGGATCGCCGACCGCCTCGGCTGTTCCGTGGACGACTTCTTCGGCGCCAGCACCGCGGCGAGCGAGAGCGCGGCGCTGGGCGAGTTGCTGCACCTGTGGCAGCGCGCATCCCAGGCCTCGCGACGACGCATCCTCGACTTCGCCCGTCGGGCGGCGGGGCAGGACGGCGACCGCGACGGTCCGGCGGATTAGAGCGCCCGCCGCGGAAGCGGATGCTCAGCAGGTTCGCGTTGGCGCGCCACACGGTACACGACAGTGCGTGCCGGGCGCCGCATCCAACCCTGTTCCTCATCCTTGTAAGTCTTTGCGCATCCGATTTGGTAAGGTCGGATCTGCGGCGGCGGGCAGGACCCCGGCTCATCCTGGGGCATTGAAGCCCGCACCTCAGCTTGGGAGCCTGCCCGCCCATTCCACGACCCCGGACAGTCGCTCGGGCCGCAAGAGCCCGGTTGCGCAAGGGTGGGGCGGAATGGCGCTGGTGTGTGTCGGCATCGACGTGTGCAAGGCGCGGCTGGACGTGCATGTCCTGCCGCAGGGTCAGGCCTTCGCGGTTGCCCGCGACGGCACGGGCCTGAACGATCTGGTGACGCGCCTGCAGGCGCTGGGGCCGGATCTGGTGGCGATCGAGGCGACCGGCGGCTTCGAGCAGGTGGCGGCGGCAGCCCTGGCGGGCGCGGGTCTGCCGCTGGTGGTGGTCAATCCGGCCCAGGTCCGGCACTTCGCCAAGGCGTTGGGCCAGCGGGCCAAGTCGGATCCGATCGACGCGGCCGTGATCGCCCGGTTCGCGGCCGCCACGCAGCCGGCGGTGCGGCCGCTGCCGGATGCGGCCACGCGGATGCTGGCGGATCTGGTCGCCCGGCGCCGTCAGATCGTCGAGATGCTGGCGTCCGAGAAGAACCGGGCCCCGCGCACCGAGGCGGCGCGGATCGCCAGGAGCATCGCCCGGCTGATCAAGGCGCTGGAGAAGGAACTCGCCGCGATCGACGCCGAGATCGACACGGGCGTGCGCGGCTCGCCGGCCTGGCGCGCCACCGAGGACCTGCTCGCCTCGGTGCCGGGGGTCGGGCCGGTCACGGCGCGCACGCTCCTGGCCGAGCTGCCCGAACTCGGCCGGCTCAAGACCAAGCAGATCGCCGCGCTGGCCGGCCTCGCCCCGTTCGTGCGCGAGTCCGGCAAGGGGAAGGGCCGCGCCATGGTGTCGGGCGGGCGCAAGAGCGTGCGCACGGCCCTGTTCCTGGCAGCCCTCACCGCCTGCCGGCACAACCCCGTGCTCAAGCGGTTCCGCGACCGGCTCGTGGCCGCCGGCAAGCCCAAGATCGTCGCCGTCGTCGCCGTCGCCCACAAGCTCCTCTCCATCCTCAACGCCATGATCCGGGACCAGAAACCATGGCAACCCGCTTGACAGCCAACACAGTCGCTGAGG
>NZ_JAUYZI010000126.1 GCF_030700245.1 Methylobacterium amylolyticum | reverse complement strand
CCTCAGCGACTGTGTTGGCTGTCAAGCGGGTTGCCATGGTTTCTGGTCCCGGATCATGGCGTTGAGGATGGAGAGGAGCTTGTGGGCGACGGCGACGACGGCGACGATCTTGGGCTTGCCGGCGGCCACGAGCCGGTCGCGGAACCGCTTGAGCACGGGGTTGTGCCGGCAGGCGGTGAGGGCTGCCAGGAACAGGGCCGTGCGCACGCTCTTGCGCCCGCCCGACACCATGGCGCGGCCCTTCCCCTTGCCGGACTCGCGCACGAACGGGGCGAGGCCGGCCAGCGCGGCGATCTGCTTGGTCTTGAGCCGGCCGAGTTCGGGCAGCTCGGCCAGGAGCGTGCGCGCCGTGACCGGCCCGACCCCCGGCACCGAGGCGAGCAGGTCCTCGGTGGCGCGCCAGGCCGGCGAGCCGCGCACGCCCGTGTCGATCTCGGCGTCGATCGCGGCGAGTTCCTTCTCCAGCGCCTTGATCAGCCGGGCGATGCTCCTGGCGATCCGCGCCGCCTCGGTGCGCGGGGCCCGGTTCTTCTCGGACGCCAGCATCTCGACGATCTGACGGCGCCGGGCGACCAGATCCGCCAGCATCCGCGTGGCCGCATCCGGCAGCGGCCGCACCGCCGGCTGCGTGGCGGCCGCGAACCGGGCGATCACGGCCGCGTCGATCGGATCCGACTTGGCCCGCTGGCCCAACGCCTTGGCGAAGTGCCGGACCTGGGCCGGATTGACCACCACCAGCGGCAGACCCGCGCCCGCCAGGGCTGCCGCCGCCACCTGCTCGAAGCCGCCGGTCGCCTCGATCGCCACCAGATCCGGCCCCAGCGCCTGCAGGCGCGTCACCAGATCGTTCAGGCCCGTGCCGTCGCGGGCAACCGCGAAGGCCTGACCCTGCGGCAGGACATGCACGTCCAGCCGCGCCTTGCACACGTCGATGCCGACACACACCAGCGCCATTCCGCCCCACCCTTGCGCAACCGGGCTCTTGCGGCCCGAGCGACTGTCCGGGGTCGTGGAATGGGCGGGCAGGCTCCCAAGCTGAGGTGCGGGCTTCAATGCCCCAGGATGAGCCGGGGTCCTGCCCGCCGCCGCAGATCCGACCTTACCAGATCGGATGCGCGAAGACTTACAAGGAGACCTCCAGGGATCGCGCGGCTGGCTGGAGGGCTCCTTCGAGGCCTCCGCTACGCTCCGGCACCTCAGGATGAGGGGGGTGGTGGGATCGGCCGACGCAGACGCCGCTGCAAACGCCGAACTGTCGTGGACCGTGCGCAGGGCTCCGAACTCGGGTCAACGCAGGCATGGCAGCGGTGATTGCGAGAGGCCCCGTCAGTCCGGGCCCTGCGGCGCCCCGGAGTGACGGACTGCGCGTGAGAGAGGCGGTTGCATCCCTCATACGACGTCCGGCTGACGGGTTCGGGATCGACCCTCGCCGTCCTTGCGAGCGGAGCGAAGCAATCCAGCGGCGCCACCGTCTCAAACCGCGCGCTGCCCTGGGTCGCGTCGCTTCGCTCGCGATTGTCTGTTGTGGCGGTGGTAGTGTCGCTCTGTCTCGCGCGAGCGGGACGCCTGGTCCGGGTGGCCACCCGGACCAGGCGCGGATCGCCGGCCGCCTCGCGATAGGGCCCTGACGCCCGCCGTCATCCAGGTCGGCGATCCGCTTCCCTGCAACGCTTGATGAGTTGAACGGGCCTCTTCGCCGAACGCCCGCAGACAATCACAAGCCCGCCCAGGATAGCCGATATGCCCCACGCCACCACCCCGGCCGCACCGACGCCGCCCGCACCGACGCCGCCCGCACCGACGCCGCCCGCACCCACGCCGCCCGAACGCATCCTCGGCTGCGATGTCGGCAAAGCCAGCCTCGTGGTCTTCGACAGCGCCACCGGACAGACCACCACCCTGCCCAACCAGCCCGAGCCCCTGGCCGCCTTCGCTGCCAGCCTCACCCCCGCCTGCCTCGTCGTCTGCGAGGCCACCGGCGGCTACGAGCGCGCCCTCCTGGCCGCGCTCGCCGCCGCCGGATGCCCCGCCCACCGCGCCGATGCCCGCAAGGTCAAGGCGTTCATCCGCTCCTTCGGCACCCTCGGCAAGTCCGACGCGATCGATGCCCGCGCGCTGGCCTGCTACGGCCAGGAACGCCACGCCCGCCTCGCCCGCTGGCAGCCCCCGCAGGCCGAGCGCCAGCGCCTCCAGACCCTGGTGCTCACCCGCGCCGACCTCGTCGCCCAGCGCACCGCCTTCGCCAACCGCCTCGCTGCCCCGGACGCCGAGCCCGTCCGCGCCACCCTCGCGGCGGTGCGCGCCTGCCTCGACGCCCAGATCCGCACCCTCGACGCCGCCATCCAGGCCACCATCCGCGCCCTGGCCGATCTCGCCCGCGCCGAGGCCGTCCTGCGCAGCATCGGCGGCGTCGGACCCAAGACCGCCGCCGCCCTGCTCGCCCTCATGCCCGAACTCGGCCACCTCACCCGCCGCCAGGCCGCAGCCCTGGCCGGCGTCGCCCCACACCCCAACCAGAGCGGCGCCACCGACGCCTACCGCAGGACCCGCGGCGGACGCCCCGAGGTCAAGGCGACCCTCTTCATGGCCGCCCTCAGCGCAGCCCGACACAACCCCACCCTGCGCGCCGCCTACGAACGCCTGCGCGCCAACGGAAAGAAGCCCATCGTCGCCATCACCGCCCTCATGCGCCGCATCATCGTCATCGCAAACGCACGCCTGCGCGACGCCCTCGTTCACCAAACACCGCAACTGAGTTGATTGTGACGGCGCGGGGCCGGATCACCGAACGGTTCACCCGGAAACGGTCTCACAGGGTGCGGGTCGTTGACCCGCGTTCGGAACCCTGGAACCGGGCGCGTCGCGATCGTCCGCAGCTCTCATACCAACGGCCTGTGAGGGTGACTCGGCGGGTTGCGGGTTGAGCTGGCTTCTGATTCGTTTGGCGGATCAGGAGGACACGCCATGTCCGGGATCGCGATCACCCGCACGGATCTGAGCGCCGAGGGGTTGCGCGCCGCCGCCTCCAAGGCGCCCAGCATCCCGGCGGCCCGTCGCATGCTGGCGCTCGCCCTGGTGCTGGAGGGCGCTGATCGCACCACCGCCGCCCGCGCCTGCGGCATGGACCGCCAGACCCTGCGCGACTGGGTGCACCGCTACAACG
>NZ_JAUYZI010000125.1 GCF_030700245.1 Methylobacterium amylolyticum | reverse complement strand
TCGCGATCCTGAACGTTGGCCGGCACGACGGCGAGCCCCAGGACGTGCCCCTCGGCATCGACCAGCGCCACGCGTTTGCGCCCGACCAGCTTCTTGGCGGCGTCGTAGCCGCGTGGCCCGCGCACACCGATGCACTTGACGCTCTGTGTATCGATGATCGCCAGCCGCGGCGTGGGACGCCGCCCGCAGCGGCGGCGCTGTCGGCGCGCGAGCGTCCGCATCAGGCTCTCGAACAGACCCTTGTCCACCCAGCGCCGGAACCATCCATAGACGGTGCGCCAGGGCAGGAAGCCGTCGGGCAGCGCCCGCCACCCGCCGCCCGTGCGCAGATGCCAAGCAACGGCCGCCATCACGAGGCGCGCTGACTTGGCGTTGGGTCGTGCCGCCGGGTCGGCCCGCTCCAGGAAGCGGGCCACCTCGTCCAAGCCCGCCTGCATCACCATGTCCTTCAGACGCGTCTCATGGCGCGTCCGATGCCGGTCCGTCCACATCTGCTCTCTCCTCCGCCCCGCCAGGCGGAATTTGTGTTGCCACACGAGACAGATGGGGACGGACGGCAGAGGACCTCAAACAGGCTCTGAGGGGTTGGTTGGCTGAGGAGCCTGCCGATGCCCTCAGCCTTGTCGATCGATCTGCGGGAGCGCGTTGTCGCGGCCCTGGCGGACGGCGCGTCCTGCCATGGAGCGGCAGCCCGGTTCGGGGTGAGCGTGTCGAGCGCCAGCCGCTGGGCGGCACGCGTCCGGCAGGAGGGGCAGGTCGCGCCGCGCGCACGCGGCGACCGACGCTCGCAGGCCATCGAGGCCCAGGCCGATCTGATCCGGGCCATCTCCGAGCGGGCGCCGCAGCTCTTCCTGCACGAATTGTGCGATGCTCTGGCCGCGCAGGGCGTGCAGACCAGCACGAGCGGCCTGTCGCGGTTCTTCGCCCGCCACGGCATCACCCGCAAAAAGGGGCTGTCAACGCGGCTGAGCAGGAGCGGGCGGACGTAAAGGCGGCCCGCCAAGCCTGGTTCGACGCTCTGCCCGACCTCGACCTTCGCCGGGCCTCACCTCCTGGCGACGATCCTGTTCGAGAAGTTCGGCCAGCACCAGCCGCTGAACCGCCAGAGCGAGCGCTTCGCCCGGGAGGGGATCGCGCTGTCGGTTTCGACGCTGGCCGACTAGGTCGGCGCCTGCGCGGCGGCGCTCGCGCCCCTGCATGCGCTGATCGCGGCGCTTGTCCTGGCGGGCGAGCGCTTGCACGGCGACGATACCACGGTGCCGATCCTGGCCAAGGGCCAGCCGGTGCCGGCTGCCTGCGGCGACTGGGCCGCGACCAAGGCTGCCTACCGCTTCTTCGACAACCCGCGCGTCACCGAGCACGGCGTGCTCGCCGGGCATTTCGCTGCGACCGCAGCGCGTTGTGCGGCCCATGACGGGCCGATCCTCCTCCTGCCGGACACGACCGAGTTCATCTACGGCCGCGCGAAGCCGGGCAAGATCGGCTTCACCAAGACCATCAACGGCGGCCGCTACAAGGCGGGGCAGCCCAACGTGCTGACCCTGTGCGGCGTGCTGATGCACGCCAGCCTCGCCGTCACGCTCGCCGGAACGCCGCTGGGCCTCACGGCGGTGAAGTTCTGGACGCGGACCAAGTTCAAGCGGACGTGGACGCTCAAGCGGCATGTGAACCCGACCCGGGTGCCGATCGAGACCAAGGAGAGCTACCGCTGGCTCGAGAACCTGCGCAGTCGATGGCGCTTCTCGGCGCGCCCGAGCGCTGCGTGCATGTCGCCGACCGCGAAAGCGACATCTACGAGCTGTTCTGTCTAGCGCAGGACCTCGGCACGCGCTTCCTGGTGCGCGTGCAGACCAACCGCTTGACCGAACCGCCGCCGGACGCGCCGCAGCCGGACGCGGATCATCGTGTCTTCGCCCAGCTCGATGCGGCGCCTTGGGCGGGCCGCCACCGCGTCGCCGTCAGCGGCGAGGTCGACGAGACCGCCTGCCTGCACGTGAAGTTCGCCCCCATCCAGACGTTGCCGCCCATCGGCAAGCGGAAACGCTACAGCCCGCAGATCCTCACCTACATCCATGCTCTCGAACGCGACCCGTTCGCCGATCGCCCGCCGATCGATTGGAAGCTCGTCACCAACCTGCCGGTCGTCGACCTCGCAGGTGCCATCGAGAAGCTCGATTGGTACGCGCTGCGCTGGAAGGCGGAGATGTTCCACAAGGTGATGAAGTCGGGATGCCGCGCGGAAGAGGCCAGACTGCAGACCGCTGAGAGGCTGGTGAAGTTCCTCGCCCTCGTTGCAGTGGTCAGCTGGCGAGTCTTCTTTCTCACCATGTCGGCCCGCCTCAAACCCAAGGCACCACCCGACGCCGTCCTCACCGCCGCCGAGATCAACGCGCTCGACTGCATCGACGCGGCGCGCTCGAGGCTGCGCCTCCAGCACCGGGCATTCGCCGACTACCGTATCCATCCGGTGAAGGACGCGGGAGCTACGGTTTCGGCGGGAGCAGATCACTTTCCGCCGTATGGGCGGCGATCCGCTCTTTCAGTTCGTCGATCCCATCGTTGGTAAACGCTGGGTACGCCTCGTCGCCGGAGCCGTGGACCCAGATCAGGCCGTCCTCGGGTTCCATGTCGACGATGATGTCGAACAGGGCGTCTTCATCCTGTCCGAGGTCGGCGGCGACCCTGGCCAGCGTGAACACGGTGCTCACCTTATTGCGCTGCATCGGCTCCCTTCCGTCGCGGCCCGATCGTCTCGTCAGGGTCGAGGGTGGCTGGCGAGAATGCTCAGGCAGCCTCGGCAAGCGGAGCGGTCGCTGACCGCCAATGCCACGGCAGAAGTTCGTGCAGTCGAGGGGCGGGGTAATCGGCGATACGGGTGAGAACGTCGGCGAGCCAAGCCTGCGGATCGATCGCGTTGAGCTTGGCCGTCACGATCAGCGTCGCCATCGCCGCCGCCCGCTCGGCGCCTCGCTCCGAACCGGCAAACAACCACGCCTTCCGTCCGAGGGCAAAACCCCTCAGCGCGCGCTCGGCGGCGTTGTTGGTCAGGCAGATCCGCCCGTCGTCGAGGAAGCGGGTGAAGGCCGGCCAGCGCCGCAGCAGGTAGTCGATCGGCTCGGCGACAGTGGAGGAGCGCGATAGCCGGGAGCGGTGGTCGCGCAACCACGCCTCGAACTCGGCCACGAGCGGCGCGCTCTCGGAACGGCGCACGCGCAGGCGCTCGCCGGCCGGGCGACCGTTGATCCCGCGCTCGATCGCGAACAACACGTCGATGCGCCGCACCGCCTCCAGCGCGATCGGCGAGATCACCGTCGCCGTCCTGCCCCGCCGCGCGTTCGCCG
>NZ_JAUYZI010000124.1 GCF_030700245.1 Methylobacterium amylolyticum | reverse complement strand
GCTTTGCCAAGCTCAAACAGTTCCGGCGGGTGGCCACCCGCTACGAGAAGACCGCCCGCAACTACGCTGCCGTCGTCACCCTCGCCGCCATCGTCCTGTGGCTCCGGTAACTGTCCACACCGCCTAGGGCCATCATCAGAATGGGATCGTCTTCTACGACCAGCACATAGGTGGGCGAGGGGGCTGCGAACTGTCCCATAGGGGCTAGTGGACCTGTACCTGGATCTCCGCGAGCGGGGCGCGGAACTCGGCCTGCAAACCCACCGGGTCGTAACGGAGGTTCGCGGCGCGCGTTCCGACCAGGCCCATGCGGATCAGCTTGGAGCCGAACCCGCCTCGGTTGCTCGGCGGCGTAACCGCCGGGCCGCCGCTCTCCGACCAGTCGAGCACCAGCGCGGGGGCCTGTCCCTCCTCAGTGCGCCAGGCGATCCGTACCTTACCCGCTGTC
The DNA here is from genome assembly GCF_030700245.1 of Methylobacterium amylolyticum. Lineage (GTDB taxonomy): Bacteria > Pseudomonadota > Alphaproteobacteria > Rhizobiales > Beijerinckiaceae > Methylobacterium. Next base: position 2,905 of record NZ_JAUYZI010000124.1, on the reverse strand, counting down.
GCGGAAAGCGCCCCATACTTGAGAGCATTGGTCGCCAGCTCGTGCAGCAGCAGCGACAGCGACAGCGCCGCCTGCGGTGAAATGTCCAAGTCCGGCCCGTCGAGCGCAAACCGGTCCAGGTCCGCCTGCATCGCCAGCACGCTTTCCATCACGGCGCGCATCTTGGCGACGGTCCAGCTTTTCTGCATCAACACGTCGTGGGCGCGGGACAGCGCCAGCACGCGCCGCTCGAACGCCTCCACCGGGCCGCGTTCGGTCACCCCGCGCAGGGTGGAGCTGGCGATCGACTGGACGATGGCGAGGGTGTTTTTAAGCCGGTGCGCCAGCTCGTGGTTGAGCACGCCTTGCAACTCCTCGGCGCGCACGCGCGCCACGCCGACCTCGACCCGGTCGGCCACGTTGCGCAGGAACGCCAACTCTTCGGGGGTCCAGATCCGTGCCTGGGTGTCGTGGGCGATGAACACCGCCACGGTGCGACCCTTCTCGCGCACCGGCATGTTGACCAACGCGGTGATCCCGATCGCCTGCATGGCCGCCGGGTCGTCCCGCGTACGCGGGTCGGTTGTCACGTCGTTGATCACCAGCGGCTCACCGCGTCGCAGGTGCGCGCGGATGTCGCCGTAGTCATCGAACTGGTGCCGTCCGGCGATGCTGACCTGACCCGGCGCGGTCCAGTCGGGTTCAATCACGATGGCTTCCACATCGCCCTCGATCCGACCGAACCCGGCGCGGGTCGCGCCCAAGGTGCGGCCGACGATCTCGGCTGCCGCATGGGTCATTTCGGCGGTGGTCGTCAGGTCGCGCAGGTAGTCACCCAGCGCCAGCAGGGCGGTGCGGCGGACTTCAGCTTCAACGCGCTGCGTCACCTCAAGGAAAATCACCCCGAACCGGTCCCCGTCCAGCGGGAATGCGCGGCCCTCGTACCAGCGCCGCAGGGTGCCCGCCTGGCGGGTGAAGTTGGCCGCTTGACCCGTCACAACGACGTCCGCGAACTCGTTGACCCATTCGTCCTCGACGCCGGGGATCATCTCGCGGATCGTGCGCCCAATGACGGTTGCCGGGTCGATGCCGACCAGCTCGCCCCAAGCCGGATTGACCTCGACGTAACGCCAGTCGGTGATCCGGTTAGCGGCATCACGCACCACCTCACCGACGATGAAGCCCTCGTGCAGGCGGTCGAACAGCCCACGCCAGTAGACGTCTTTGGCACGCAGTTCGGCGCGGGCGGCCGCCTCGGTCAAGCCGACTGTGGCGGCCCCGGCAAACAAGGTAAGCTGAGCCAGGTCCGCGTCGCTGAACGCGAATGGATAGGACGCTTGCAGCTTAAGCACCCCGAGCACCTGGCTGCCACGCGCGATCGGCGCATGCACCGCCGACCCCAGGTTGATGCGCTTGGCCAGCGCGCCGTTGACGCGGGGATCGGTGCCCGCGTCGCTGACCAGGATCGGCTGGTTGGTCCGGGCGCAGGCCCCGGACGTGCTGCCGTCCAGGGTCACGCGCACGCCCTGGTGGGGCAGCAGCGCGCCCCGTGCCAGGCTATATTCCAATTCGGGGCCTTCGATCAGCTCGAACACGCCGCCCTCGGCCGCCGGGATCGCCCGCATCGCGCCGTCGATCACCGCGCCCAGGATCGGGTTCAGCGCGCCTTCGGCGGCGACGATCGCCAGTTGGGTGTCGCGTAGGGCATCGCGGGCAACGTAAGCCTGGTGTTCCGAGGCGCGCAGGGTGTCGCGCTGGGTGACCGCCCGGCGCAGCTCGAGCTGGCTCATCACCTGCTCGGCCAGGAGGCGCAGGCCGTTGACCTGGGACGCGGTCAGACCCTTGGGACGCGCCACCTTGTCGATCACGCATAGGCTGCCGAGCACCAAACCGGACGCCGTGCGCAGCGGTGCCCCGGCGTAGAACCGGATGAACGGGTCACCGGTCACCAGCGGGTTGGCGGCCGTGCGCGGGTCGGTGGTCAGGTCCGGGATAATCAGGAGGGCATCGGGTTGCGCCAGCGCATGGGCGCAGACCGAGCTGTTGAGGTCGGTTTCGCAGGGCGGGAAGCCTACCCGCGCCTTGAACCATTGGCGATCCTCGGCCACCAGGCTGACCAGCGCCACCGGTACGTTGCAGAGCTGGCAGGCCAGTTGCACGATGCCGTCAAACCCCGCCTCAGCCGGTGTGTCGAGGATGGCAAAGTCGGCCAGCGCATCAAGGCGGGCGGCGTCGGTTACCAGCGGCGGGATCGGATGTGGCTTCATCGGTATGCAGTCATGTGCCTTCAGCACATACCGCGAACGGCACGACGTTGTCCCGTCCTAACATGTGTCGTGCTTGTGAGGGGTGCAGAATTGTGACGGCCGGGGCCGTCGATGCTCGCTGCCGCGATGGGCAACCACCTAGGCGCACTTCGGCTCACCGAGCCCGTCCGCGCTCACGTTTGGTGATTTATGGAGCGGCGGAAAGGTACAGCCCCTCGCCTTGTAATCGACGCAGCAATGCGCGGGCTTGCTCCTGAATTTGACAGATGTCCCCTTGTTCTTCGAAGCCATAGTCGCACATCGGCCGTAGCCTCTGCATCGCTCGATCCATTGCCGAGCCCTCCCATAGGATCAGAACTTGGCGATCGGTGAGGTCTGTGAGGAGGCACCAGAGCATCAGTATGAGGCTGAGCGCCGGGTGTTCGTGCCACTCGGCTGTTGCTTGCCGTTTGACGGTAAGCGCTCGGCGGCGGGCCTTCCGGTCAGGCAGCGTGAGCGACGGGCGGGGCCGGCGTCCAGTTCCAGGGGAGCAGGTCGGCCAGCCGCTTTGCCGGATGGTCGGCGATGCGGGTGAGCACGTCGCGCAGGTACGCCTCGCTGTCGAGCCCGTTCAGCTTGGCGCTCTCGATCAGGGTGTAGAAGGCGGCAGCGCGCTCGGC
>NZ_JAUYZI010000123.1 GCF_030700245.1 Methylobacterium amylolyticum | reverse complement strand
CTGGGCGACCGGCAATCGCAGGGCTCACGGCGCCGGTCAGCGAGCGATAGGGCGACGCTGAGGCTGCCTCCAGATCGGCATGGGCGGGCAAGCGAGCCGGGCCGCAGACAGACCCCCGAAGCGGCTCCCTGCTGTGGGGAGCGGCGGCATGAGCACCGGCATTGCGCCAGCAATGCTAAAGTGCGCCCTTCCGATCCTCTCCAGGGTGACCGGCGCCGCCCCGTGAAGCCGGGCGCCGACCTCAACCGATCCGCCAGCAGCGCGTCCACCCAGCGGTGCCCCTGCCGCGATCGAGGCATGCGCAGTCCGGCACAACGCTTTGTTGACCGCAGGGTCGTAGGCTCATTCTCGCGACCGGGCCCACCAGTCCGCACGTCTCCTGAGCAGCGTCCCGTCCTTCCCAGGATCCGCGCGGCCTCGCCGGCGTCGTCGCAGTCGAGGCCCGCCCCCATCACCTGTCGGGGGCGGGCCTTCCACGTTCGAACTTCACCCTGATCATACGCCCGGCGGTCCCGCCATCGTACGCAGCAGATCCAGACATTGCCGGCGCTTCGATGGATCGCGGATTGATCGAAACAAGCCGATCAGTTCCTGCTCCTCCGCCTCGGATGGGCCCCGTCGCTCGGCACTGACCCGCGAGAAGAATGCCTCCAATGGCATGTCGAGGGCATGGGCGATCTCGCTCAGAACCCGGCGGGCACGCGCGGCTTCGTCATCGGTATCGGACATCGCGGCGCTTCCCCCGGTCTGAACTCATGCGAGCACGGTGAGTTGCCCCGTTAACCTGAGTTACAATGTGGCATCGGGCTTAGACCTGAACGACTGGGGCGGTGCGATGGCCGGAGATGAGGACCATCAGCCGACGGACGCCTGGGAGTGGCGCAAGGGGGCGCTCACGGCGGCCGGCGTGCTCGGGTTGTGGGAGTGGGACCACCGTCAGGGGACGGCCCGATACTGCCCGGGCGCGGCCGGGCTGCTGGCCGGCGACCCCGAGATGGCATGGCGCGACCTCACTCCCGTGGACGCCCTGACTGGGGTACACGCCGACGACGCGGCCCGGCTGCACGAGCGGATGGGATCCGCAGCCGGTTCGGACGGCATCTGGGCCGACGAATGCCGAGTGCGCCTGGAGGGGAACGGGTCCCGGCGCGTGCTGTGCCGCGGAAAGACCTACCGGGATGAGGACGGCACGCCGCTGCGCACGATGGGTATGCTCATCGACATCACGGCCGGACCTGCCGAAGGTGATCAGCTTTCCAGTGATGTGGACCGCGCCGCGCTCGACCATGCCGCCCATCACGGTATCGAGGTCTACGAGGCGATCCAGGCCTCCGGCGTCGCGCACCTCCTGGCCCCCGCCCGGCTGCTGCTAGCCGCAATCGGGAGCGAGATCGCCCGGGCGATCTCGAAGCGGCATGGACAGCAGCATTGAGCCCAGCCCTCTCGTCGCCCTGCGCGAGGCCTACATCAGGATCCACGGCGAGCCGTAGCCCGCCCGCGGGCTGTACAACCTACGTGAGGGTGCCGCGCGTCCAACTCGTCCACGGTCCCGCGATCGTCGGCTGACTACCCGGGCGCCGACGACCGAGGGTTGCGTGTGCTCTCGCCCCAGCAGCGAGGGGCACGATGCCGCGCTACTTCATCAGCACGTCCGACGGTTTCCAGGCCCACGATCCGGAAGGGATCGAGTTGCCCGACACAGAGGCCCTGGCGCGGATGCTGCGCAGGACGCTCGCCGCCATACTGGCCGACGAGGGCACGGAGGGCGGCCGCAACGAGTTCTGGGCCGACGCCCTCGACGAGCGCGGCGAGCGGGTGATGACCGCCCGGGTCAGCCTGTCGGTGGCGGTGCCGTAGGGGGCTTCGCCAGCAGCGCCTGCATGTCGCGCAGCCTGCGCTTCAGCGTGGCGTGCTCCACCCGCAACTCGACGATCAGCCGCTGCGCCCGCGTCAGCGCCGTCGCGGCGGCGGGCGATGCAGGGGTGGTCGGCCGCCCGATGTGACGCACCCGCTCGTCGAACGGCACTTCCAGCAGAATGCGGTCCGGATCGGGCGCGCCGGTGATCACGAAGGTGCAGGCCATCGGATCGCGGCCCTCTCGCAGGAGGTCGACCGAGAGGCCGGGGATCGTCGCGCAGGCCTCCAGGTAGGCGGCGTCGAGGTCGCGCAGCACGAGGCCGGTCTCGTCGCGCTCCAGCCCGTCCGGGGTCCGCAGATGGAAGTGGTACAGCGGCATCGTCTCATGTTTCCTGGGCGGAACCGGTGATGTCGTCGTCGAACAGGTATGCGGGGTCGAACAGCGCCAGGGCGCGCAGCCGCGCACCGTCGACGAGCGTCAGGCGCCGGTGACGTAGGATGAGCAGGGCTTGGCTGCGCAGATCCCGCAACACCCGGTTGATGTGCACCGGGGTCTGGCCGAGCGCATCGGCGAGATCGATCTGCGTCAGCGGCATCGGACAGCTCACCGCGTCGGCGAGGCCGACCGCCTCCAGCCGTGCGTGGAGTTCGCACAGCAGGTGGGCGGTCCGCTCAATCGCCGAGCGGCGGCCGAGGCTGACCGTCCATTCGTGCTGGATCGCGGTGGTGGTCAGGCGCTCGTGCAGGAACGCCGCTTCAAGCGTCGCGCTGCGAGCTGTCAGCTCCTGGAAGGCGCCCCCGGGGATCTGCGCGAGGGTGATCGGTGTGAGGGCGCAGAGGGCGTGGTGAACGTGGCGCTTCCGGAACACCTGCGGATCGCACACGTCGCCGGGCAGGAGCAGCGTCACGATCTGGCGGCGGCCATCCGCGAGCTGCCGGTAGCGGCAGGCCCAGCCGTCGAGGACGACGTTGACGGCGCGCGGGTCGTCACCTTCCGCCAGGATGTCGGCGTGGGCTTCGACGAGCCGGGCCCGGGACAGGGCGACCGCCAGCCGCTGCCGGTCGTCGTCCGATAGGGCGGCCATGCGGTGCAGCTTGCGCGCCAGCGGGCTGTCGAGCCCGATCGGGCCGTCGCTGCGTCCCGAGCCCGGGCTGTGGTCGTTCATGTGCGAACGGCTCCGGGGGAGAGAGGGGCCGCGCGCGCCCAGGACGGATGCAGGGTCGCGGTCACCGGTTCGGCACGACGGCTTGCTCTCGGAGCAGAGCGGGCGCGTCGATCACGAGGAACGCCATCTGGAACAGGACGAGGCCGGTATGGTCGGTGACCTCGATGCGCCAGTCCTCGCCCAGGGCGACCCGTTCGGCTTCGTCCCGCAGGATCTCGCCGGCCAGCCGGATCGCGTCGAGGCGTGCGGCGCGCCAGTCGGGCAGCTCGGTGCCCTCTAGGTCGAGACGACTGACGCCGTCGTGGACGTTGAAGTGGAAGCGCGGCATCGGGCGTCCCGCCTGGGTGAGGCGGGGGC
>NZ_JAUYZI010000122.1 GCF_030700245.1 Methylobacterium amylolyticum | reverse complement strand
GACTGGTGCCATCTGCACGGCATGCGCCACCGCGTCGTCGAGAAGGACCCGGATCAGAAGGGCTTCGTCGTGCTGGAGCGGCGCTGGCTCGTCGAGCGCACTTTCGGCTGGCTCAGCCACTGGGGCGGCCTGCTGCGCGAGCGTGCCGGCCGTCTCGACGTGGCGACCGGTCGCCTCACCTGCGTCGCCTGCCTCATGGCCGCCAACGCCCTCAACAATCCAGCCTAAGCTCTCGCCCTCAAACAGGCTCTCAGGCCCGCAGCGCCATCGTCAGGACCCTGCTGGACACCCTGCCAGCTCGATCTCTCAACGACGTGCGTGCCCGCGTGTCCTGGCTGGAGTTCTGGCCCGGCATCGAGGTGAAGCAGAACCGCCCGAGCCTAAGCGACCCTCGCCACCCTCCGCGCAGACCTCGAGCGCATGAGCCAGCGCATCCGCGAGCAGGATGCGCAGCCCGTCCAAGATGGACAGGGGCCGCATGGCGAAGGGGGTGGCGGATCACCATCCCCCTCTGTCCAATCTGGACACCTCAAAAGGGGGTCACGATCCGATACCCCCTTGGCCACCGAAGGGTACCCGCCCGATGGGTACCCCCAGCGCCGCACCAACGCCGACAAGCGCCGCGACGTGCTCGCCCTCCTCGACCAGGGCCTCGCGGATCGCGAGATCGCCCGCCGCGCCGGCGTCTCCCCCACCACCGTCGGCACCATCCGGAGGACGCAGCCGTGAGCCGCGCTACCCTCGCCCCCAAGCCCTTCACCGCGGCCTCGGTCATCACCCTCCTCAACGCCATCGACCGCCACGTCCTCGGTGCCTCGGCCGCCATCGCCTTCCGCTCGGCCCTGCGCCGGAAGGGCATCGAGGCGGACGCGGCCGGCGGGCTTCAGGCCCTCGACACGCTGATGGACGAGGTCGCGGACGCCGATCCGGACCGTGCTGATGCTCGCACCGCCCTCCTTCGCAGCGCCTGGACCGATCTTCTGCCTGCTACGGCCGGGAGGACGCGCACATGAGACCGACCGACGCCGTCACGAAGAGCCTACTTGCCCTTCAGGGGGTCGATGAGGCCGGTTTCCTCGTCCTCCGAGACGATGCCTGTGGGCTGATCGTCGCTTTCGGTCTGTCCATCCGAAGCCTGATCCGGCGGGCCACCATTCTCGATGAGACGCTTCCTGCTGGCATCCTTCCGGTCAGCGACCTCCGTGATGGAGGGGGATGCTGCATCGTTCTTGCTACCGGTCATCGCGCGTTCCCCACCGTCCATAGCCGTGATCAACCCGAGCGGATCCGCCATTCGCTCGGCCCCATCCTGCGTCCCGCCCGTCAGCGACGTGAGCCTGGATGCGAGGCGATCGGCGGCATGGGCGGCAGATCGGTCAACCCAAGCAGCACGCGGGCACCTCGGATCGCGGCCAGCGTCCCCTCCGGGGCGCCATGCCACCGGGCTTCGTACTCCAGCAGGTCCAGGCGCTCGGCGACCGCCTCGGCACGGTGTCGATCCGGCCCGACCGGCATCTCCCCCAGGAGATCTATCAGCCTCGCCATGACCGTAGGCGGCTGGAGCGGCGACACGGGATCATCGTGCATGGCGTTGGGTGCACCCGGCGTCGAGGGGCGCCTTCGCTGCGCCCGGACCGCCAAGCCCGCATTCACATGGGTGCTTTCATCCGCCCATCAGAAGCGAGGTACGCGCTGATGTGTAACGCCATGAGTCCGCAAGAGCAGGCCGCCTTCGCCGCCGGGATCGAGACCGCCCGGCAGATGGCGCTCACCGCCGCCGTGACGCTGGAGATCCACGACGACGCCCGCGAGGTCCGGCAGCAGGCCGCTGCCGCCGCGCTTCAGGGCCTCGCCGACGGGCTCCAGGCCGCGTTCCGCGACCCGCCGATGACCATAACATCGATAACGTCGTGATAAAATAATAGATAAAAATTTACCTAATTATCGATGGGATAATATCAAAGGACGTGCTACAACGCACATAGTTTTGGGTATTGTTGTCGTACCCACTTCTTCGCGAGCGGGAGGATTTGACACCCGGTCGCTGGTAGAGCGAATTGAGGAGCAAACCGGAATGGTCACGACCGTCAAGCGCGCTGGCCTGGCCTTCGCCGTCATCGGCTTCACCGTCCTCGGTGCCATGCCTTCCTCCGCAGCGACTCCCGCGAGCGAACTCGGGTATCGGAATGACGCTCCTCTTTTCGTGAGCGCTTCCGTCGAGAAGCGAGTCGGCACGAGAAACATCAAGGGGGCTGCAAAGCGGATGGCGGTCTGGCCGATCTATTTCTACGGCACTTGAGGTGGGAGTCGATCTAGTCCCGCCTACCTGATCAAGCCACCTCCAATTAGTCGTTACGCAAATCATCATCCTCCCATCGCAAGATCGGGAGGATTTTTTTGAATGTCAGAGATCGGCGATCAACCGGTTAGCCTTGGCCAGAACTTCCCGGCACTCGCGCCGGAACGCCATCGCCATCTGCGTCCGCCCGCCGTGAACGTAACGACCGTTCCGGCTACCGCTCGGGGCTCCGCTGCCCTCGGCGCCGCCATGGATCCGGCACCGCGTCTTCCCGCTCATCACGGGCGGTTAGCATGGCGTCCCGCTCCGGGTCTGGGCGCAGCATCTCACCGTCAATCGCAACTGCCAGGGCTCGCGGGTCGGTAGGTCCATAGGGTTGATGCTCCTTTTCGCGCTGCCCCCTCCCTCTACCCGGGGCCGACCGCGCGCCAGTTTCGACGTTCCCGACGATCGCCTGACCGCCTTCGTAGACGTGGACATGCTCCACCGTGACCTTCTGCGACCCGCCGCGCCGCAGCTTCGCCAGGGCCTCAATCTGAGCCGCGTAGGTCCGCAGCAGCTTGTTCGCGAGGTTGCCGTGCGCCTCCATCAACTCCAGCGTCGAGGCGCGCGCCGACCGTTGCAGGTTCTCCATCGCGACGTGATGCGTCGCGGCCATCCGCACGGCCAGCATCCCTTCGGTGTCGTTCTCGGGCCGTAGCGCATCGACGGCGGCCAGCATCGTGTTGAATTCGGAACTCGGCCGCCCGTTGCTCTCGCGCACCAAGCCCGTGAGTTCGACCAATCGCCCGAGAGCAACGGTATCTGACCGCGTGCCGAATGCGTCCTGCATCCGGAACTGGGATTGCCCCGGTTTGGTGGACACCGAGAACGCTTTTGCGTGAGGTGTTTCCCCGATGCCCAAGACCCGCCCCGCATACCCGGCCGAGTTCCGCCGGCAGATGGTCGATCTGGTCCGCGCCGGCCGCGATCCCACCGACTTGGCCCGCGAGTTCGAGCCCTCGCGCCAGACCATCCAGAACTGGGTCACGGAGGCTGACCGCGGCGAGGGGCGGCGCGAGGCGAAGCCGCCGACGGCCGATTCCAGCCTGACGACGACCGAGCGCGACGAACTCATCCGGTTGCGGCGTGAGAACCGGCAGTTGAAGCTGGAGCGTGACATCCTCTCTCGCGCGACGGCCTGGTTTGCGCGGGAGACCGGGGTCCTGCCGTCGGGGTCTTCCGGTTCATGAGCGCCAACCAGGCCGACTTCCCGATCGCGGTGATGGCCCGTGTGCTCGGTGTGTCGAAGGCGGGGTACTACGCCTGGGCGGGGCGAGAGCCCTCGGCGCGGGTGGTAGCGGAC
>NZ_JAUYZI010000121.1 GCF_030700245.1 Methylobacterium amylolyticum | reverse complement strand
CGCCTCCTTGGAAACCGCCGGGGACGCGACGCATCGCCCGGCTCCTGCAGGGTGGTGTCGGCGCGGGCGAGGGTGAGGATGGCGTGTTCATCGAGCGGCTGCGGCGTCAGGCACCAGGCTTGGTCGGCGCAGCCGATCTGGCGGCCCGGCTGGCGGCCATGCTGCGCGGGCAGTCCACGGAGGCCGTCGAGGATTGGCTGCGTGCGGCGCGGTCAAGCGCGCTGAAGCGCTTCGCCGCCAGCTTGCAGCGCGACGCCGCCGGCATCACGAACGCCATCGCGCTGCCGTGGTCGACCGGCCCGGCGGAGGGCCACATCAGTCGCCTGAAGATGATCAAGCGCAGCATGTACGGACGCGCCGGCTTCGAGTTGCTACGGCAGCGCGTCCTCTGCGCTGTCTGACCCGCCACGCGGGTGCGCGTCCGGGATCGCGGTGCGACGGGGGGCGAGGACCGGGTCCGGTTCGCCTCGACGATCCTGCCGAAGTGGGCGCGGCGCACCCGCAGCCTCGATGCGTTGCTGCCGGTGCTGTACCTACGCGGCGTGTCGACGGGCGACTTCCAGGAAGCGCTGTCAGCGTTGCTGGGTCGTGACGCCCCGAACCTCTCGCCCGCGGTCGTGACGCGGCTGACGGCGACCTGGGCGGACGAGTACGCCCGCTGGCAGGGTCGCGATCTCTCGGCGCGCCGCTACGTCTACGTCTGGGCGGACGGGGTCTACCTGCAGGCGCGGATGGAGGATCAGGCCGAGTGCATGCTGGTGCTGATCGGGGCTACGCCGGAGGGGCGGAAGGAGCTCGTCGGCTTCCAGGTGGGGGTGCGCGAGAGCGCCCAGAGCTGGCGCGAGTTGCTCGTCGACGTGAAGCGGCGCGGCTTGGCCATCGCGCCGGAGATCGCGGTGGGCGACGGCGCGCTCGGCTTCTGGAAGGCGCTCGACGAGGTCTGGCCCGGCACGCGCCATCAGCGCTGCTGGGTCCACAAGACCGCCAACGTCCTGAACAAGGTGCCCAAGTCCGTTCAGCCGACGATGAGGGCGGACCTGCGCGAGATCCACGCCGCGCCCACCCGCGCGGTTGCCGAGGCGGCGCTGGCCGCCTTCGTCGAGAAGTACGGGGCCAAGTACCCCCGCGCCGCCGATTGCCTGACCAAGGATCGGGAGGCGTTGCTGGCCTTCTTCGACTTCCCCGCCGAGCACTGGGACCACCTTTGGACGACGATCCCGATCGAGAGCGTGTTCGCGACCGTCCGGCACCGCACGGTGCGGACCAAGGGCGCGCTCTCCCCTACGACCGCCAAGCTGATGGTATTCAAGCTCGTGATGGCGGCCTCGAAGACGTGGCGGCGCCTGAAGGGCGAAAACCAGTTGCCGAAGGTCGTGGCCGGCGTCATCTTCCGCGACGGGACCGAGGTCATCGCGTGCCCAGATCACCGCGCCGCCTGATCGCCCTCGTCACCCAAATCCACGCATAGCTCGGACATGACCCTTGGCGGTCTAATAGTTTAGCGGGGCAAAAGGCTGCCTGTGTCGAGAAAATATCGACAGGATAAGCCGGATCAGTGCAGCCGCAGTGCCTCCAGCGCCTCGCGCACCAGGGCGAGCGGAAGGGGTAAGTGTAGCCATACATCGAGCGATGCCGAGCGTACCAGACCGCCACCAGTTCCGGCTTTTGGCTGAGCGCAATCGGCTCTATGCAGGGGGCGCCGCCTGCGCAGCTTGGATCAGCGTGACTGATAGCGGGCCAGCCTGCCCCCCGCTTAATTCGCGCTTGGTGCCGGTGACTGCACGTGGCATGGTCGGGAATGCCCTTGCCCCTTCATCCTTTCGCCGTAGACGTGAAGCGGTCCCGCTCCGGCAACGATCGCTTCACATGGACAATCAGGCGGGCAGGCATAGTCCACGACCGATCCGTCCTCGACTATGAAAGCTTTGAGGAAGCCAGGGTCGCTTTGAAGGCGGCGTTGACTAGGGTGGTAACTGCATGGGAGGCCGCGCGGTGAGCGAACTCGCCTACACCGGCTTTTCGCTTCACGCGGGATCAGCCCAACGCTCACGCCGCACGGGATGCGGCGATCAAAGCCCTTTTGGTGATTGCGCAAGATTACATCGCGGACGCTCAGAGTCTCGGCGTGGCCTTGCTGAGTCGGCATGACAACGACCGTGTGCTATTCACATTCCCGAAACAACTACTGTCGGGCGGGCGCACCCGGGCAGGCTTTACTTCCGCGAACCCTCTTCCTCGGCCCATAAATCCGCCACGGCAGATATAGCGGTTTCCAACTCGGCGATTTGCCGGATTACACTATGTGGAGTATATTTTTCGTTTTTTGCCGCGGCCATAATAAGATTGCGCTGGCGTGAAGTGAGCTGGTTAAAAAGATTTTCGAGTTTATCCGACATGGCCACATTGGATCGGCGCACAGATGTGCTGATGATCCGAAATGGTATCACATTCTGATTTTCCGGAGCGGGGGGCGCGTCCAGGTCGACGGACGGAGGAATGCGCTTCATCTACAAGCCTGCTGAATACAGGCCAGCGCACCCGTCGCTCAGTCACCGGGGCCTGGGGCTATCCATCCGGCGATAGACTCAGCCATCGCACGGATCACCCTCGGGGCATAGGGCAATCTGACGGCGGCCAGGATGGCTGCGGATCAGGAGCGACGATGAGCAAGCGTACCCGTCGGAACCACGCCCCGGCCTTCAAGGCGAAGGTGGCTTTGGCCGCCCTGCGCGGCGAGAAGACCCTGGCCGAGTTGGCTCAGCAGTTCGATGTGCATCCCAATCAGATCACGGCCTGGAAAGCTCAGCTTCTCGAAGGGGCAGCCGGGGTGTTCGGAGCCGCGGCCCGGCCGGAGGCAACCCCGGCCATCGACGTGAAGACGCTGCACGCCAAGATCGGCGAGTTGACGCTGACCAACGATTTTTTGTCCGGCGCGCTCGGCAAGGCCGGTCTGCTGAGCGCAAAGCGATGATCGATCGCGAGCACAATCTTCCCATCGCCAAACAGGCCAAGGCGCTCGGGATCAGCCGGGGCAGCGTGTACTACCTGCCGCGTGCGGTCCCGGCGGCCGATCTGGCCGTGATGCGGCGGATGGACGAACTGCATCTCGAACTTCCCTTTGCGGGGAGCCGGATGCTGCGGGATCTCTTGAACAAGGAGGGCATCACGATCGGACGCTGTCATGTCGCGACGCTGATGAAGCGCCTGCGCATCGAGGCGCTCTACCGCAAACCGAACACCTCGAAGCCTGCGCCGGGGCACAAGATCTACCCGTATCTCTTGCGCGGGCTGACCATCGACCGACCTAACCAAGTCTGAGCGATGGATATCACCTACGTTCCGATGGCGCGCGGGTTCGTCTACTTGGCCGTCGTGATCGATTGGTTCAGCCGCAAGGTCCTGTCCTGGCGGGTGTCGATCACGATGGAGGCCGACATCTGCGTCGAGGCCCTGGAGGAAGCGCTCGCCCGGCACGGCAGGCCGGAGATCTTCAACACGGATCAGGGAGCGCAGTTCACCAGCCACGCCTTCACCAGTGTCTTGCTGAAGGCCGGTGTCGCCATCAGCATGGATGGCAAGGGCGCGTGGCGCGACAACATCTTCGTCGAGCGGCTGTGGCGATCGATCAAGTACGAGGAGATCTATCTGCGGGCCTACGACACCGTGAGCACGGCCCGCGCCTCGATCAGCCGGTATCTGACCTTCTACAACGACCGAAGGCCCCATTCGAGCCTTGATCGACGCACCCCCAACCAAGCCTACTTCAACAGGCAGCCGCATCCCGCGGCCGCCTGAACCCGGCAGGACATCCACCTATCCAGGCCCAGGTCGCTGTTCAGACAAACCGAGCCACCTCTC
>NZ_JAUYZI010000120.1 GCF_030700245.1 Methylobacterium amylolyticum | reverse complement strand
GCCCCCGCCTCACCCAGGCGGGACGCCCGATGCCGCGCTTCCACTTCAACGTCCACGACGGCGTCAGTCGTCTCGACCTAGAGGGCACCGAGCTGCCCGACTGGCGCGCCGCACGCCTCGACGCGATCCGGCTGGCCGGCGAGATCCTGCGGGACGAAGCCGAACGGGTCGCCCTGGGCGAGGACTGGCGCATCGAGGTCACCGACCATACCGGCCTCGTCCTGTTCCAGATGGCGTTCCTCGTGATCGACGCGCCCGCTCTGCTCCGAGAGCAAGCCGTCGTGCCGAACCGGTGACCGCGACCCTGCATCCGTCCTGGGCGCGCGCGGCCCCTCTCTCCCCCGGAGCCGTTCGCACATGAACGACCACAGCCCGGGCTCGGGACGCAGCGACGGCCCGATCGGGCTCGACAGCCCGCTGGCGCGCAAGCTGCACCGCATGGCCGCCCTATCGGACGACGACCGGCAGCGGCTGGCGGTCGCCCTGTCCCGGGCCCGGCTCGTCGAAGCCCACGCCGACATCCTGGCGGAAGGTGACGACCCGCGCGCCGTCAACGTCGTCCTCGACGGCTGGGCCTGCCGCTACCGGCAGCTCGCGGATGGCCGCCGCCAGATCGTGACGCTGCTCCTGCCCGGCGACGTGTGCGATCCGCAGGTGTTCCGGAAGCGCCACGTTCACCACGCCCTCTGCGCCCTCACACCGATCACCCTCGCGCAGATCCCCGGGGGCGCCTTCCAGGAGCTGACAGCTCGCAGCGCGACGCTTGAAGCGGCGTTCCTGCACGAGCGCCTGACCACCACCGCGATCCAGCACGAATGGACGGTCAGCCTCGGCCGCCGCTCGGCGATTGAGCGGACCGCCCACCTGCTGTGCGAACTCCACGCACGGCTGGAGGCGGTCGGCCTCGCCGACGCGGTGAGCTGTCCGATGCCGCTGACGCAGATCGATCTCGCCGATGCGCTCGGCCAGACCCCGGTGCACATCAACCGGGTGTTGCGGGATCTGCGCAGCCAAGCCCTGCTCATCCTACGTCACCGGCGCCTGACGCTCGTCGACGGTGCGCGGCTGCGCGCCCTGGCGCTGTTCGACCCCGCATACCTGTTCGACGACGACATCACCGGTTCCGCCCAGGAAACATGAGACGATGCCGCTGTACCACTTCCATCTGCGGACCCCGGACGGGCTGGAGCGCGACGAGACCGGCCTCGTGCTGCGCGACCTCGACGCCGCCTACCTGGAGGCCTGCGCGACGATCCCCGGCCTCTCGGTCGACCTCCTGCGAGAGGGCCGCGATCCGATGGCCTGCACCTTCGTGATCACCGGCGCGCCCGATCCGGACCGCATTCTGCTGGAAGTGCCGTTCGACGAGCGGGTGCGTCACATCGGGCGGCCGACCACCCCTGCATCGCCCGCCGCCGCGACGGCGCTGACGCGGGCGCAGCGGCTGATCGTCGAGTTGCGGGCGGAGCACGCGGCGCTGGGGCGGAACCTGCGCGACTTGCAGGCGCTGCTGGCAAAGCCCCCTACGGCATCGCCACCGACAGGTTGACCCGGGCGGTCATCACCCGCTCGCCGCGCTCGTCGTGGGCATCGGCCCAGAACTCATTGCGGCCGCCCTCCGTGCCCTCGTCGGCCAGGATGGCGGCGAGCGTCTTGCGCATCATCCGCGCCAGGGCCTCCGGGTCGGGCAACTCAATCCCTTCCGGATCGTGAGCCTGGAAGCCATCCGATGTGCTGATGAAGTAGCGCGGCATGCTGCCCCTCGCTGCTGGGGCGAGAGCACACGCAACCCTCGGTCGTCGGCGCCCGGGTACTCAGCCGATGATCGCGGGACCGTAGACGAGATGGACGCGCGGCACCCTCACGTAGGTTGTACAGCCCGCGGGAGAGCTACGGCTCGCCGCGGGTCCTGATGTAGGCCTCCGACGCGGCGATCCGCGCGATCTTATCGATCAGCGCATCTATTGCGGCTCTCTGTACAGAAACTCCAGATTATGACCATCCGGGTCATAAACGAAGGCCGCGTAGTATCCCGGTGCATAATGGTCGCGATATCCGGGCGCGCCATTGTCTCGTCCACCTTGTGACAGGGCAGCGGCATATGCCGCCGCCACGGCGTCCTTACTCCTTGCGATCAAGCACAAGTGCATTCTTGGTTCGACCGGCTTCCCCTCGGTGAGAAGAAGGTACTGTACGGTGCTGCTGACACCGAAGCCAACGGCTCGATCGTCCTCACTGAAAAACACTTCCTCGAAGCCGATTGCTTCGATGACTGGCCGGTAGAAATTTCGCGCCGTCTCAATACTCCCGACAGCGAATTCGATATGGTCCCACATAGCAACGCCCCTACCGCTATCGAGGACGACGTACGCAGGGCCTCTCACTCGGTCAATCTGGCGTCCGGGGTCGGAAGCGGATGTCGACCGCGACAAACAAATTCAAACTGACCTACGACCTGATGATCGGATGCCTGGCACGAAACGGGCTCCCTGGTACAAGGAGCTTCTCCCCGCCCGCGCGCCCGAGGCGTTCGCGACACCGCAAGGCTCGTGACGGGTGAGCACGCGACGACAGGCGGGTGCGAGCCAGTTCCTCGCATCCTGCCCGTGACGCCTAGGCCGGGCGGTTGCGTGAGGGTCGGCGCAGCGGGGGATCTGGACACCGCACGGCGCCGGCTCAGGGCCCGGGTCTCGGCGTGTGCGGGACACGTACAGCCACCCCGGACGAAGTCGCTCAATGCGACCGGCCGTGACCCGTCGGGAGTACCCGAGCAATCTCGCGACCGACCGCTAACAACAGCAGTCGGGCGGGTGCCAGAAGGTGCGCGACGCCGGAGGCTTGGATCGCTTCGTAGGTTGCCACGGCGTACTCGGCGGCGCGTTCGAGCGCAGCACGATCACTGTCGCTGCCTGCGGAGGACTGGTCCTCCGCCGTAGAGCCGCCCGTGATGTCGATGAGCATGCCCATCGTGCGCAGCGGTGTGCCGTCCTCGTCCCGGTAGGTCTGTCCGCGGCACAGCACGCGTCGGGATCCATCCCCATTCAGACGCACCCGGCATTCGTCGACCCATATCCCGTCCGAACCGGCTGCGGATCCCATCCGCGCATGCAGCCGGGCCGCGTCGTCGGCGTGCACCCCTGTCAGGGCGTCCGCTGGGGTGAGGTCGCGCCATGCCATCTCGGGGTCGCCGGCCAGCAGCCCGGCCGCGCCCGGGCAGTATCGGGCCGTCCCCTGACGGTGGTCCCACTCCCACAACCCGAGCACGCCGGCCGCCGTGAGCGCCCCCTTGCGCCACTCCCAGGCGTCCGTCGGCTGATGGTCCTCATCTCCGGCCATCGCACCGCCCCAGTCGTTCAGGTCTAAGCCCGATGCCACATTGTAACTCAGGTTAACGGGGCAACTCACCGTGCTCGCATGAGTTCAGACCGGGGGAAGCGCCGCGATGTCCGATACCGATGACGAAGCCGCGCGTGCCCGCCGGGTTCTGAGCGAGATCGCCCATGCCCTCGACATGCCATTGGAGGCATTCTTCTCGCGGGTCAGTGCCGAGCGACGGGGCCCATCCGAGGCGGAGGAGCAGGAACTGATCGGCTTGTTTCGATCAATCCGCGATCCATCGAAGCGCCGGCAATGTCTGGATCTGCTGCGTACGATGGCGGGACCGCCGGGCGTATGATCAGGGTGAAGTTCGAACGTGGAAGGCCCGCCCCCGACAGGTGATGGGGGCGGGCCTCGACTGCGACGACGCCGGCGAGGCCGCGCGGATCCTGGGAAGGACGGGACGCTGCTCAGGAGACGTGCGGACTGGTGGGCCCGGTCGCGAGAATGAGCCTACGACCCTGCGGTCAACAAAGCGTTGTGCCGGACTGCGCATGCCTCGATCGCGGCAGGGGCACCGCTGGGTGGACGCGCTGCTGGCGGATCGGTTGAGGTCGGCGCCCGGCTTCACGGGGCGGCGCCGGTCACCCTGGAGAGGATCGGAAGGGCGCACTTTAGCATTGCTGGCGCAATGCCGGTGCTCATGCCGCCGCTCCCCACAGCAGGGAGCCGCTTCGGGGGTCTGTCTGCGGCCCGGCTCGCTTGCCCGCCCATGCCGATCTGGAGGCAGCCTCAGCGTCGCCCTATCGCTCGCTGACCGGCGCCGTGAGCCCTGCGATTGCCGGTCGCCCAG
>NZ_JAUYZI010000012.1 GCF_030700245.1 Methylobacterium amylolyticum | reverse complement strand
GGCGAGCGCGGCGGCGCCGACGGTCGGGGCGACCGGCGCGGCGGCGCCGAGCGCGGAGATCGTGGCGGCGCCGAGCGCGGGGATCGCGGCGGGCCCGGCCGGGCCGACCGCGGGCCGCGCGGTGGCGGCGGCGCGGTGCGCGGCGCCTACGGGCGCCTCGATGCGGGCCGGCGCACCGAGTTCCGCCGGTCGATCACCGGGCTCGGCGTCGCCGCCGTCGCCGGGGCGAGCTTCGCCCTGACGGTCGGCACCGCGATCCCGCGCTCGGTCCGGCTGCACCGTCTGCCGCCGACCATCGTCGAGCTGGTGCCGGAATACGAGGGCTACGACTTCGTCCTCGTGCGCGACGACATCGTCATCATCGATCCCGACACCTACGAGATCGTCGACGTCATCCCGGCCTGATTTTTTCTCCAGACACGATCGGGCGGGGCCTCCTGGGGTCCCGCCCGCCTCAGCGGCCGCCGTCGAGGAGCTTCGAGACGACCCGGGCGGTGTAGTCCACCATCGGCACGATCCGCGCGTAGTTCAGCCGCGTCGGCCCGATCACCCCGACGACCCCGACGATCTTCTGGGATCCGTCCCGGAACGGCGCCGCGATCAGCGAGGAGCCGGACAGGGAGAACAGCTTGTTCTCCGAGCCGATGAAGATCCGCACGCCCTCGCCGCCCTCGGCGCGGGCGAGCAGGTCGATCACGTCCTTCTGCGTCTCCAGGTCGTTGAACAGCAGCCGGATCCGCTCCAGGTCCTCGGCCGCGCGCAGGTCGTCGAGCAGGTTGGCCTGACCGCGCACGATGAGCTGGCGCGCCTCCGAGGGGCCGACCGAGGTGGCGAGCCCGGCGTCCACGAGACGCTCGGTCAGCGCGTCGATCTCCCGCTTCATCGCCCGCCGGCCGGTCTCGATCTCGGCGCGCAGGGTCTCCAGGGTCCGGCCGTGCAGCCGGGCGTTGAGATAGTTCGTCGCCTCCTGCAACGCACCGGCCGGCAGGCCCGGCGGCAGGTCGACCAGCCGGTTCTCCACCGAGCCGTCGTCCGAGACGAGCACGACCAGGGCGCGGGCCGGATCGAGCCGGACGAACTCGATGTGCTTCAAGTGGACGTTGGTCTTGGTGGTCAGCACCACGCCGGCCCCGCGGGAGACCCCCGACAGCAGGCTCGACGCCTCGGTCAGCGCGGAATCGAAGGTGTGGCGCGAGGCCGCCGCCCGCATCTGCGCCTCGATCCGCTCCTGCTCCTCCCGGCCGACGTCGCCGAGTTCCAGCATCGCGTCCACGAAGAAGCGCAGGCCCTGCTCGGTCGGCAGCCGCCCGGCCGAGGTGTGGGGGGCGAAGATCAGCCCGGAATGCTCCAGGTCCGACATCACGTTGCGGATCGAGGCCGGCGACAGGCTCATCGGCAGGATGCGCGCGAGGTTGCGCGAGCCCACCGGCTCGCCGGTGGTCAGGTAGCTCTCGACGATCTGCCGGAAGATCTCGCGGGACCGCTCGCTGAGCGCGGCCAGCGCCGGGAGCGCGGAATCGGGCGGGAAGGGGGAGCCTGGGTCGGTCACGCGGGGATCCTGTCGCACGATCATGTCCGCGCGGCGACCGGGGATCAATCCGCCGCCGCGCCCGGGGCCGGCCCTTGCCCGGTGTGCCGGTGCGGCCTATGAGCCCGGCCCTCGACAATCTCAGCCGACAAGGGGTCCCCGGATGCGGCCTTCGAAGCGCGCCGCCGACGAGCTGCGGCCCGTGAGCCTGGAGCGTGCCGTGGCGCGCTACGCCGAGGGCTCCTGCCTCGTCAGCTTCGGCAACACCCGGGTGCTGTGCACCGCGTCGCTGGAGGAGCGCGGCCCGCCCTGGCTGCGCGGCTCCGGCAAGGGCTGGGTCACGGCCGAGTACGCGATGCTGCCGCGGGCGACGCACGAGCGCACCCGCCGGGAGGTCAATTCCGGCAAGCCCTCGGGCCGCACCCAGGAGATCCAGCGGCTGATCGGCCGCTCGCTCCGCGCGGTCACCAACCTGCCGGCTCTGGGCGAGCGCCAGGTCACCGTCGATTGCGACGTGATCCAGGCGGACGGCGGCACCCGCACCGCCGCGATCACCGGCGCCTGGGTGGCCCTGCACGACTGCTTCTCGTGGATGCGCGCCCGCTCGATCATCTCGGTCGATCCGCTGCGCGACCACGTCGCGGCAGTGTCCTGCGGGATCTACAAGGGCACGCCGATCCTCGACCTCGAATACGAAGAGGATTCAGCCGCCGAGACCGACGCCAACTTCGTGCTTACGGCCAAGGGCGGCATCGTCGAGGTGCAGGGCACGGCCGAGATGGAGCCGTTCTCGGAAGGCCAGCTCATCGAGCTGCTCGGCCTCGCCCGCACGGGCGTCGAGCGCCTCGTCGCCCTCCAGAAAGAGGCGGTGGCGTGAGGCGCCGTCTCACCGGCAAGGTGGTCATCGCCACCCACAATGCCGGCAAGCTCGCCGAGATGCGCGAGCTGCTGGAGCCGTTCGGCGTCGCGGCGGTCTCGGCCGGCGAGCTGGGGCTGGCCGAACCCGACGAGACAGGGACGATGTTCGCCGAGAACGCGGCGATCAAGGCGCACGCGGCCGCGCAGGCCACCGGCCTGCCGGCCTTCGCCGACGATTCCGGCCTGTGCGTCGATGCCCTCGACGGGGCGCCCGGCATCTTCTCGGCCCGCTGGGCCGGGCCGGACAAGGATTTCTCCGGCGCCATGGGCCGGATCTTCTCCGAACTCGACCGGCGCGGCGCCGAGGACCGCCGGGCGCACTTCATCTCCGCCCTGGTGCTGGCTTGGCCGGACGGGCACACGGAGCTGTTCGAGGGCCGGGTGTTCGGAAGCCTCGTGCAGCCCCGCGGCACGGCGGGGTTCGGCTACGACCCGCTGTTCCTCCCCGACGGCCACGCCCGGACCTTCGGCGAGATGAGCGCCGCGGAGAAGCACGGGGTCGACTGGCAGCGGGGCGATGGTCTGTCGCACCGGGCGCGCGCCTTCGTGCTGCTCGCCCGGGACTGCCTGGGGCAGGCGGTCTGATTACCGACGGGCTGATTGCCGAAGGCGCGTCCAGCGCGCATATCCCGGCGATCATGACACCGACCGGCCCGGACCATCCGACCCGCGACGCGGGCTTCGGGGTCTACCTGCACTGGCCCTTCTGCGCGGCGAAGTGCCCGTACTGCGACTTCAACAGCCACGTCCGGCACGCGGGCGTGGACGAGCCGCGCTTCCTCGAAGCCTTCCGCGCCGAGATCGCCCACACCGCCGCGCAAACGCCGGGTCGTGTCGTCACCAGCGTCTTCCTCGGCGGCGGCACGCCGTCGCTGATGCGGCCGGAGACGGTGGCCGGCCTCCTCGACGCGGTGGCGGCCCACTGGAGCGTGGCGCCGGATGCGGAGATCACGCTGGAGGCCAACCCGTCGAGCGTCGAGGCCGGCCGCTTCCGCGGCTACCGCGCCGCCGGGGTCAACCGGGTGTCGCTGGGCGTCCAGGCGCTCGACGACGCGTCCCTGCGCTCGCTGGGCCGACTGCACGATTCCGCGGAGGCGTTCGCGGCGATCCGGGTGGCGCAGGCCGCCTTCGAGCGCACCTCCTTCGACCTGATCTACGCCCGGCCCCGGCAGACGCCGGCCCAGTGGCGCGCCGAGCTGACAGAGGCGATCGACCGGGCGGCCGAGCACCTCTCGCTCTACCAGCTCACCATCGAGCCGGGGACGCCGTTCTACGGGCTGGCCGCCGCCGGCAAGCTGGTGCCCCCCGACGAGGAGACGGGGCGCGCCCTCTACGACGTGACGCAGGAGGTCTGCGCCGCCGCGGGTCTTCCGGCCTACGAGATCTCGAACCACGCCCGTCCCGGGGCGGAGGCGCGCCACAACCTGCTCTACTGGCGCTACGGCGAGTATGCCGGGATCGGCCCCGGCGCGCACGGGCGGCTCGTCACGGGGGGCGGGCGGGTCGGCACGGTGACCGAGCGCGCGCCGGAGGCTTGGCTCGCCCGCGTCGAGGCCGAGGGCCACGGCGTCGTGGAAATGGAGGCGCTGGCGCCCGGCGATCAGGCCGACGAGTTCCTGGTGATGGGGCTGCGGCTCGCCGAGGGCATCGATCCCGCCCGCTACGCGGCCCTGAAGGGCCGTCCGATCGACGTCGCCCGGCTCGAACCGCTGGTGGCGGACGGGCTGATCGCTAGGCTGCCGGGCGGGCGCATCGCCGCGACCCCGCGCGGGGCGCCGGTGCTCAACGCGCTGGTGGCCGAACTCGCGGCGTGATCAGAGCCCCGTCATCAGAGGCCCGTCATCAGAGGCCAGGCTTGCCGAGGGTGCGCGGCGCCGGGCTCACCGGCGTCGCCGCGTTGTTGCGGATTTCGTAGACGGCGAGCGCGCGGTCGCTGAGGCCGTCCGCCCGGAAGCGGAAGGTGCCGTCGACGCCGGAGAAGCCGGCGGGGCTGGTGAGCGTCGTCTCGGCGAAGCGCTGCGTGCCGTACTGCCGCGACAGGGCGGCGGTCAGCATCACCGCGTCGAAGGCGAGCGAGGCGACCCGCGGCGGGCTCGTCCCGAACCGCGCCTGGTAGCGGCCGGAGAAGTTCGAGAAGCCGGCGCGGTCCGGGGCGGCGAAGCGGCCGCCCTGGAGGGCGGGCAGGGCGAACAGGGCCGGGTCGTTCCAGGGCGCGGTGCCGAGGGGTCGCACCTGGGCGGGGGAGAACCCGGCCTTGGTCAGCGCCGCCGCGACGATCGGCAAGCCCTCGGCGGTCTCCGGGATGAACAGGGCGTCGGCGGTGGGCCGCGGGCCGGTGATGACCCCGGAAAGCCGGCCGATCGCCGGTCCCGGCGCGCCGGGCGCGTAGCGCTCCACGGCGGCGAGCCGCGCGCCCTTGCGCGCCACGGTCTCGCGGAACTGCGCCTCCACGGCGTTGCCGTACACGCTCTCGGGGATGAGCGCCGCGAAGGAGCGCCGCCCGCCGGCCACCGCCTCCGCGACGACCCGCTCCACCTCGGGCTGCGGCAGGAAGCTCAGGAGATAGACCCCGCGCGCGGCGACCCCCGCGTCGGTGGAGAAGGCGATCACCGGCTTGCCCGCCGCCCGGGCCGGGCCGGTGGCCGCCTGGACGCTGCCCGCGAACAGCGGGCCGAGCACGAGGTCGGCCCCCTCCTTCACCGCCCGCTGCGTCGCCTCGCGGGCGCCCTCGGGGGTGCCGCGGTCGTCCTCCACGAGGATCGTCAGGTCGGGCCGGCCGCCCTCCTCGTAGGCGAGCTGCGCGGCGTTGCGCAGCGCGGTGCCGACGGATTCGCCGGGGCCGCTGAGCGGGACGACCAAAGCCACCCTCACGGTGCCGGTGCCGATCCGGTTCTCCGGGCCCGCGGCCGGCAGGGCAGGAGCTTGCAGGGCAGGAGCTTGCAGGGGTGAGACCTGCACGGACTCGCCTTGCCCGGGCCCATCCGGGAGGGGCGCGGGCGGCAGGAGCGGCGCCCCGGTGTCGCCCGGGGGGCGCAGCTCGGCCTGGACCGGGGCGGCCCGCCGCGTCGCGCGGGCGCCGTCAGGGCCGCCGACGCAGGCGCTCAGCGCCGCGGCGCAGAGCACCGCGACCGCGGTTGCGAGACGCTGCCGCGCGCGCTGGACGGGCGCCATCGGTCCGATCTCCCCGGGGGACGCTGCCGCCAGCCTGACCGCAGGCCGGCGCCGTGTAAACAACCGCGCAGCCGTCACCCCCGCTCTCCACGTGCCGCCCGCGACGCCGGGGCGCCCCTGTGGCACTCTCGCCGCCGATGAGACCCCGATTCGACGGCCCGCGCCCGCCCCGCAGCACGACGTTCACCGCCTTCGGGCTGGCGAGCGAGACGGAGCCGCTGGCGCCCGGCCTGCACATCGTGGCCACGCCGATCGGCAACCTGCGCGACGTGACGATCCGGGCGCTGGCGACGCTCGCCGCCGCCGACGCGGTGCTCGCCGAGGACACCCGCGTCACCCGCACCCTGCTCGCCCATTACGGCATCACCACCCCGCTCGTGGCCTACCACGAGCATTCGGGCGAGACCGTCCGCGAGCGGGTGGTGGCGCGCCTGCGGGAGGGCGAGGCGCTGGCGCTCGTCTCCGACGCCGGCACGCCGCTCGTGTCCGATCCGGGCTACAAGCTCGTCCAGGCGGCGATCGAGGCCGGGATCGCGATCACCCCGGTGCCCGGCCCCTCGGCGGTGACGACGGCGCTGGTCGCCGCGGGCCTGCCCACCGACCGCTTCTTCTTCGAGGGCTTCCTGCCGCAGAAGGCGGGGGCGCGGCGCAACCGGCTGGAGGCGCTGGCGGGGGTTCCGGGCACGCTGGTGCTGTTCGAATCTCCCCACCGCCTGCCCGAGATGCTGGCCGACGCCGCCGCCGTGCTCGGGCCCGAGCGTCCGGCGGCGGTGACGCGGGAGCTCACCAAGCTCTACGAGACGGTCCGCCGCGATACCCTCGGCTCGCTCGCGGACCGGTTCGGCGGGGAGGGCCCGCCCAAGGGCGAGATCGTGGTGGTGATCGGCGCGGCTCCGGCGACGGAGCGGGCCACTGACGGCGACGCCGCCCTGGATGCGGCGCTGCGAGCGGCGCTGGAGCGGCACTCGATCAAGGACGCGGCGAGCCTCGTCGCCGACGAGACCGGCCAGCCCCGCCGCCTCGTCTACGCCCGCGCCCTGGCGCTGGCGCGGGAAGCGGGGGGATGAGAGGTGGGGGGATGAGGCGCGAGGACGCGGGTCTGCGGCGGCGTGCCGCGCACCGCCGGGGGCACCGGGCCGAGTGGCTGGCGC
Source organism: Methylobacterium amylolyticum (assembly GCF_030700245.1). Taxonomy (GTDB): domain Bacteria; phylum Pseudomonadota; class Alphaproteobacteria; order Rhizobiales; family Beijerinckiaceae; genus Methylobacterium. The sequence continues at coordinate 132,146 of NZ_JAUYZI010000012.1, read as the reverse complement.
TCGTGGCGCTCATGCTCAAGGGCTACCGTCCGCTCGCACGCCGCGTGAGCGCGGCCGGCGGCGAGATCGACCTGATCGTCCGCCGCGGCGGGACGCTGGCCTTCGTCGAGGTCAAGGCCCGGGCCCGCCTCGACGACGCACGGGAGGCCATCGACGCGGCCAAGCGGCGGCGCTTCTCGCGTGCTGTGCGGGCCTGGGTCGGCCGCCACCCCTGGAGCGCCGGGCTGACGCTGCGGGCGGACGCGGTGTTCCTGGGCGGGCGCGCGTGGCCGGCCCACCTGCCGGGCGCTTTCGAGATCGAGGGGCTGTAGGCCGGAGCCGGGATCAGCCCCGGGCGGCGCGGATCGCGCCGATCAGCGTGCGCTTGAGATCGGCCTGGCTGAACGGCTTCTGCACCACCGGCCGGTCGCGGAACGGCTCGCGGATGCCGGCGCCGCCGTAGCCGGTGGAGAAGACCAGCGGCAGGTTCCGCCCGGCGATGGCCTCGGCCACCGGGTAGATCGGCTCGCCGGCGACGTTCACGTCGAGGATCGCCACCTCGAACGTCTCCGATGCGGCCATCTCCAGCGCGTTCGACAGGCGTGCGGCCGGGCCGACGACGGTGCAGCCGAAGTCGAGCAGCATGTCCTCGAGCAGCATCGAGATCGCGGCCTCGTCCTCGACGACGAGCACGCGGACGCCAGTGAGCACGTCGTCGTTCGGGTCAGCAGTCACGCCGGGCCGTCTTCCTTCCACACCCCGTCGCCGGGGGCTTGATGCGTGCAGTTCGATGCCGTCCCGCGGCCGGGGGAAACTCCGCCGACGGTCTCGCGGGACACCGGTTGGGTCGCCCGTTACGGGGTGGGTGTCAAGCGGACGTGAGCGCTCGGGCCCGGGTTCCGGGCGGCGATGTTAAGGAACGATACATTTTCCGCCCGCCTGCGGCCCGGCTGCACCAGCCCGCCGCTTACGATCGTCGATTGTACGAAAACGCACAAAACGGGGCCGCGCGGACCGGCCGACAGGGCCGGGACGGCGTCAATCGTCCTTGAATTCGACCTTGGCGCCGCGCGCCACGTGCAGCGCGAGGTCGCGGGCGTTCCAGTTGGTCAGGCGGATGCACCCGTGGGACTCGGTCTTGCCGACCTTCTCCGGCTCCGGCGTCCCGTGGATCCCGTAGCTCGGGATGGCGAGGTCGATCCACACGACGCCGACCGGGTTGTTCGGCCCCGGCTTGATCGTGAACTTCTCCTTCGCTTTCACGCCCTTGAACGCGTATTTGGGGTTGTAGGTGTAGTCGGGATTGAAGGCGATGCCCTTGACCTTGGTCGTGCCGCTCGGGGCCGGCTTCTCGGTGCTGCCGATCGAGGCCGGGTAGTAGGCCACGAGCTTGCCGTCCGCGGCGAAGGCCCGCACGTCCCGGCTCTCCTTGTCCACCTCCACCCGCTCCACCTTCGGGTCGCGCGGCAGGTCCTTGCCGCTCGGCTTGCCGGTCTCCATCGGCTCGACCGCGGCGACGACGATGGCGGTCCCCGCCTTGTCGAGCGGCTTGTCGGGGTTGAGGGCGCTGAGCAGGTCCCGCTGCATGTGGAACCGCTCGGCCAGCATCTCCCGCGGGTTGGTGTAGCCCAGCGCGTCGAGGTCGGCCTGCTCCTCCATCTTGGGCGGGATCTTCTCGACGTAGGGCCCGGCCGCGTCGGCCTCGGTGATCGTGTAGTCCTTCACCGCGGGCTCGCTGCCGCCCGCCGCCTGGAGTTTGTCCCAGACGTCCGGGGTGAGCTTGGTGGTGGCCGGCAGGCCCTGCGCCACCGCGAAGGCGGAGAGCGCCTTGCGCAGGTTGTCGCCGTCGCGGCCGTCGATCGCGCCCGGGTAGAAGTGCGCGCGGTCGAGGAGCACCTGCGTCTTGATCAGGAGCGGGTCGGGCCGCCCCGCCTTCCCCTTCGCCCGCTCGGCGTCCTTGCCCGGCGCGAAGCTCGCTCCGTTGATCGCCTCTGCGGTCAGCGGCGGGGCCGGCTCCGGCTTGCGCGCCCTCTTCGCCTCGGCGGCCCCGTTCAGGCACGCCACCGCGAGGAGAGCCGTGCAGGCTCGCAGCCAGGCCGTTCGCATCGTCCGCTCCAGAGTCCGGGAGCCGGGCGCTCCCGGACTCCGAAAGCGCCGAGGCCGCGCTTCCGTTCCCGCCCTTCGCCGCCCCCAAGTCCTTCATCCGCAACATCTACTCGCAGAGGCGGTGGCCGCCGTTGCGCTCGCGCTCGTCGAAGTGGAAGTGGTTCGCGTGGGCGGCGTTGCTGCCGGGGCCGAGGACGGTGCGGAAGAAGGCGCAGGCCTTGGTCCGCACGCTCCCCAGGAAGTCCGCCTCGTCGGAGCCCGGCAGCATCGTCTTCACGGGGATGGCGGCCCGGCCGGCGACCGAGAAGCCCATCACGTCGACCGCGTCCGCGAAGGCGTGCTCGCTGAGCTTGGCGTCGCGGTCGTGGTTCTGCCCCCGGCAGACGTAGGAGCCGCCGATGTCGAGGCCGGTGAGCGGGTGCTTGAGCGTGCGCTCCGCCTCCACGCCGACCTCCGTCGCCCAGCGCGCCAGCGCCTCGGCCATGCGGCAGGTGAGCGTTGCGCCCTGGGGCAGGGCTACGCCGTCGGCGAGCGCCGTCACCTTCAGCGGCAGGGGCGCGCTGCACTGGCCCTCGGAGATCGGCGGCAGCGGTTCGAAGGCGACCCCGAGCCGCTTCAGGCGGGTCCGGCAGGCGGTGTCGTCGGGCGGCGCGACCTTGAGCGTCAGCGCCGCCTGCCCGGAGAGTTCCGCCGGCCGCTCGGGCGGCGTCGGGGGCGGCACCGGCAGCTCGGACTTGGCCCCGTCGGCCGCCGGAGCGGTCGGTGTCGCCGGTGCCGCGGGCGCGGCGAGCTCGGCCGGCCGCGGCGGCGGCGCCGGGCTCTCCGGAGGCGCGGCCGGCTTCAGGTCCTCGGGCCGCGTCGGCGGCAGGGGCGGGGGCACCGGCACCGTCGCGCCGGCCGGCCCCTCGGCGGCAAGGGGTTCGGGCCCGGCCAGGGCGAGGCTCAGGAACAGGGCCGCGCAGGCGCGCGCCGACATCGCTCGACGGGTGGGCATCGGACCTCTGTGGCGGAACGCGGTGGGCGGTTCGAGACGACCGACAACGCGCGGACCCGACGGCGGGTCGCGCGGCCGCCGGCCGATGGTCTAGACTCCGGCCCGACCGTGTCTTTCGCACCACGGCCGCCGACCCCACATCGCGCGGGCCGCGACACGTTTGAGGACTGGCGAGGACTGGAATGCCGGACACAGCCGAGGCCGGGCCGAACGGCCTGCCGCAGGACAACCCCTTCGCCGAGATGCCCTGGAGCACGCCGCACGGGCTGCCGCCGTTCGAGCGCATCCGGCCGGAGCACTACATGCCGGCCTTCGAGGCGGCGCTCACCGCGCACGAGGCCGAGATCGCGGCGATCGCCGCGGAGACCGCGCCGGCGACCTTCGCCAACACCGTGGCGGCGATGGAGCGGGCGGGCCTCGCCCTCGATCGCGTGGCGGGGGTCTTCTACAACCTCACCGGCAGCCACACGAATCCGGATCTCCAGGCGGTCGAGCGCGAGATCGGGCCGAAGCTCGCCCGCCACGGCAGCGCCATCTACCTCAACCCGCAGCTCTGGGCGCGGGTCTCGGCGGTCGATCCGGCGGCGGAGGCGCTCGGGGACGAGGAGCGCCGGGTGCTCGACCGCTACCGCACCCGCTTCCGCCGTGCGGGGGCCGAACTCGGGCCCGAGGCCAAGGCGCGGGTCGCGGAGATCGCCGCGCGGATGTCCGAACTCGGCACCCGGTTCAGCCAGAACCTGCTGGCCGACGAGAGCGGCTTCACCCTGCCGCTGACGTCCGAGGCGGATCTCGCCGGGCTGCCGCCCTTCCTGCGCGCCGCCGCGGCGAGCGCCGCCCGCGAGCGCGGGATGGAGGGGCACGTCATCACCTTGTCGCGCTCGCTGATCGAGCCGTTCCTCGTCTTCTCCACCCGCCGCGACCTGCGCGAGCGCGCTTACGCGGCGTGGGCCCGGCGCGGCGAGACCGGCGGCGACACGGACAACCGGGCGATCATCGCCGAGATCGTGCGGCTGCGCGCCGAGCGGGCGCGGCTGCTCGGCTACGACAGCTTCGCCCATTTCAAGCTCGACGACACGATGGCGGCGAGCCCGGACGCGGCGATGGACCTCCTGCGCGACGTGTGGACCCCGGCCCGCGCCCGGGCCGGCGACGAGCGCGACCGGCTCCAGGCGATCGTGCAGGCCGAGGGGCACAATTTCGACCTCCAGGCCCATGACTGGCGCCACTACGCCGAAAAGCTGCGCCGGGCCGAGCACGATCTCGACGAGGGCGAGATCAAGGCCTACCTGCCGCTGGAGGGCATGATCCGGGCGGCCTTCGACACCGCGACCCGCCTGTTCGGCCTGCGCTTCGAGGAGCTGGCCGACGTGCCGCGCTACCACCCGGACGTGCGCGTCTGGCGGGTGAGCGAGGCGGACGGCACCGAGGTCGGCCTGTTCCTCGGCGACTACTTCGCCCGGCCCTCCAAGCGCTCCGGCGCCTGGATGAGCGCCTTCCGCTCGCAGGAGCGGCTGAACGGCACGGTCACCCCGGTCATCGTCAACGTGATGAACTTCGCCCGCGCCCCCGACGGCGCGCAGGCGCTGCTGTCCTTCGACGATGCCCGGACGCTGTTTCACGAGTTCGGCCACGCCCTGCACGGGCTCCTGTCCGACGTGACTTACCCGCTGCTCGCGGGCACCGCCGTCTCAGGCGACTTCGTGGAACTGCCCTCGCAGCTCTACGAGCACTGGCTGGAGCAGCCCGAGGTGCTGCGCACCCACGCCCGCCACCACGAGACCGGCACGCCGATGCCGGAGGCGCTGCTGGGGAAGCTGCTCGCCGCGCGCACCTTCAACCAGGGGTTCGCCACGGTGGAGTACACGTCGTCGGCGATCGTCGACATGACGCTGCACCTCTCGGCCGAGGGCGAGGTCGGGATCGACGTGCCGGACTTCGAGGCGGAGGCGTTGCGCCGGATCGCCATGCCCGCCGAGATCGGCATGCGCCACCGCACGCCGCACTTCGCGCACATCTTCTCGGGCGACGGGTACGCCGCCGGCTACTACAGCTATCTCTGGTCGGAGGTGCTGGACGCCGACGCCTTCGACGCCTTCCGCGAGGCCGGCGACATCTTCCATCCCGAGACCGCCGCCAAGCTGCGGACCTACGTCTACGGCGCGGGCAACCTGCGCGATCCGCGCGACGCCTACACCGCCTTCCGGGGCCGCCTGCCGAGCACCGCGCCGCTCCTGAAGAAGCGCGGGCTGGCCGCCTGAGATGCGGTAAGGGTTTCGTAAACAAACGTCCTTAACGCTCCCTTGCACCTGACCCGAGCGAGCGGAGCCGAGGGCGATGAGCAAGACGGAACCCAAGCTGGCCGCCTCGCCGGAGGACCTGCTGAAGGCGGCGGTGAGCCGGGCCGGGCCGAAGGACGCCGCGGACGCACCGGCCACGAAGGCGTCCCGGCGCTTGCCGGTGCCGCGTCTGCCGCGCCTCGACGCACGGCTGCTCGGCACCGCCGCGGCGATGCTCGCCCTCGGCGCGCTGCTGGGCGCCGGCGCCACCACCCTCGCCACGCAGCGCGACCGCGGGCCGGGCGCGGCGGTGGCCGCGCTCAACGCGGGCCTCAAGGCGCAGCGCGGCGAGACCGCCCGCCTCGGCGGCGAGGTCGCGCAACTGAACAAGGCGTTGACCGAACTGCGCGGCAGCGTCGAGGGTGCCCGCAAGGATGCGGCCGCGCGGGGGGCCGCGCTGGGCGACCGCCTCGCCGGCCTCGACCGGACGATCGCCGGGAAGGTCACCGCCCTGGGCGAGCGGATCGATCAGGCCGAGCGCGAGCAGGGTGCGCGGTTCGCCGCCCTCGCCGCCCGCGCGGCCGCCAAGACCGCCGAGAAGGCGCCCGAGAAGGCCGCCGAGCCGACCCAGACCGGGAGCCTCGCCGATCCGCGGGCCGCCGACCGGGCGCCGGAGCCGCGCCACGAGGCCCGGGCGGAGCCGCGGGCGGACACCAAGCTCGCCGCCGTTCCCGCCATCGAGGCCAAGCCGAAGGCCGCCGAGAAGCCGCCGGTGCTGGACGATTGGGCGGTGCGCGACGTGTTCGACGGCGCGGCGATCGTCGAGAACCGCCGCCGCCGGCTGTTCCAGGTCGGGCCGGGCGATACGCTTCCGGGGCTCGGCCGGGTCGAGGCGGTCGAGCGCCAGGGACGGGCCTGGGTCGTGGTGACCCGACACGGCATCCTCACGCCGCAGCCGTGGTGAGGGACGGGGCGGTCGTACCGACCGCGCCCGCCGCTTCACCGTTCAGGCGCGAGCGCTCGTCCCGGCCGGGACCGTCGCGCACGGTACACGACAGTGCGTGCCGGGCGGCGCATCCGACCCTGTCCCTCATCCTGAAGTGCCCGCGAGAGCGGGCCTCGAAGGAGGGCTCCAGGGATCGCGGCGCCCTCTGGAGGGCTCCTTCGAGGCCCCTTGCCACGGCAAGGGGCGCCTCAGGATGAGGGGGTCTGATACCGTTCCCGGGTGAACCGTTCGGTGATCCGGCCCCGCGCCGTCATCGCGAGCCGTAGGCGAAGCGACCCAGGGCAGCGCGCGGTTTGAGGTGGTGGCGCTGCTGGATTGCTTCGCTCCGCTCGCAAAGACGGAGAGCGTCGATCCCGAACCTTTCAGCCGGAAGTCGTATGATGGGACCCGCGGGGCTGCCCCCCGGGCTCTCATGTTCTCAAACCGTTGCGACTGGGATCGGCGCAAACCCTCGTTGTGGCGCGCTCTTCCGGGCCGGGCCGGCCTCCGCCGCGGCGACGAGCGCCCTAGTTCGAGGGGATGGCGATCGGAGCGAGATCGTCGCCGGAGACCGGGAAGCGCGGCTCGATCGTCATCGGATCGGCGATGAGCGCGGTCTTCGCTGCCCGGCGGCGGCCGTGGCGCAGCGCGCGTGTGCGGGCGGCCCGGGTCGGGTGGAGGAGCGCTGCGAGGAGCGCCTGACCCTCGAACTCCGTGTCGAGGTGCTTGGCTTCGAAGACGGGCATGGCCGGCCTGCGGATTGACGGCGGGGCCGACCGAACGGGTCGAACCTCTGCCGTTCCGGGATAACGGGGACAGCGTGGACTGGTTCCGCCAAGCTTTCGCCGCCGAACCATTTCTTGACGATTGATCCACGCGCGGCGGGTCTGCGGTGCGGTCCCGCACCTCCCGCCGGCCCCCGCCGTCGCCGCGCTGCGCCCGGTCCGGCCTGAGGGCGCTCCCGTCAGACGAACTGGCTGAGGCCCGGGATCGAGCCGATGATCGGGCCCATCACGTCCTCGCCGGCCTTCTCGCGGCCGACCGCGAACAGCTCCTGGCCGAGCGGCTGCATCTGGTTCATCGGCACGCCCGCCGACATCAGCTTCTGGCCGAGCGCCATCACGCCGCCGCCCATGCCGCCGAGCATGCCGAGCAGGCCGCCGCCCCCGCCGCCGTTACCGGCATTCGCCTCGGCCACCAGCGCCTCGGAGCCCGGAAGCGCCGCCATGAGCTGGCCCACCTCCGTCTCCGGCCCCTCCTTCTGGAGGAAGGCCAGGATCTGCCCCACGGCGGTCTGCGCGGTCTCGGCGTCGAGGCCGGTGCGGGCGGTGACGCGGGCGAGCAATTCTTCCATCGGGCGATCTCTTTAGAAACGGTCCGGTTCGTCTCTCTCGCCTCGGCGCCGGGAAATCAAGCGCGGGGGGCGGCGCGGCTGGAAAAGTCTGGGCGCGGTCGCCATGATCGCGGCGGGCGCGGGGAGGGTGCGATGGACGCGGACAGGACGATCCTGGTGGGCAAGAGCGTGCCGGCCTCCGGGCCCGGCAAGCCCGAGGTGCTGGCGCTGCGGCTCGCCAACCGCCACGGCCTCGTCGCCGGCGCCACCGGCACCGGCAAGACCGTCACCCTGCAGGTGCTGGCCGAGGGCTTCTCGAATGCCGGGGTCCCGGTCTTCGCCGCCGACATCAAGGGCGACCTCTCAGGCCTCGCCGCGGCGGGGGAGGCCAAGCCCGCCTTCGTCAAGCGCGCCGAGGAGCTCGGCACCGCTTATGAGCCCGACCGCTTCCCGGTGGTCTTCTGGGACCTGTTCGGCGAGCAGGGCCACCCGATCCGCTGCACGGTGACCGAGATGGGCCCGCTGCTGCTCGCCCGCCTCCTCGACCTCAACGATACCCAGGCGGGCGTGCTCAACATCGCCTTCCGGGTGGCGGACGAGAACCAGTGGCCGGTCATCGACCTGAAGGACCTGCGCGCCCTGCTGACCTTCTGCACGGAGAACCTCAAGGACATCTCCGGCACCTACGGCAACGTGTCGGCGGCGTCCGTGGGCGCGATCCAGCGGCAGTTGCTGGTGCTGGAGGGGCAGGGGGCGGACCGGTTCTTCGGCGAGCCGGCGCTCGAACTCACCGACTTCATGCGCCTCGACCGCGACGGGCGCGGCACCGTCAACATCCTGGCCGCCGACAAGCTGATGCAGCGGCCGAAGCTCTACGCCTCGTTCCTGCTGTGGATGCTGTCCGAGCTGTTCGAGCAGTTGCCGGAGGTCGGCGACCTCGACAAGCCGAAGCTGGTGTTCTTCTTCGACGAGGCGCACCTCCTGTTCAACGAGGCGCCGAAGGCGCTGCTCGACGCGGTGGAGCAGGTGGTGCGCCTGATCCGCTCGAAGGGCGTGGGCGTCTACTTCGTGACGCAGAACCCGCTCGACGTGCCGGAGACGGTGCTGGGCCAGCTCGGCAACCGGGTCCAGCACGCCCTGCGCGCCTTCACCCCGCGCGACCAGCGCGCGGTGCGCGCCGCCGCGGAGACCTTTCGGCAGAACCCGGGCTTCGACGTGGCCTCCGCGATCACCGAACTCGGCGTCGGCGAGGCGCTGGTGAGCTTCCTGGAGGCCAAGGGCACGCCCTCGGTGGTCGAGCGGGCGCTGATCGCGCCGCCGCAGGGCCGGGTCGGTCCGCTCACCTCGGCCGAGCGCGCCGCGGTGATCGCCGCGAGTCCGCTGCGCGGCAAGTACGATCAGGCGGTCGACAACGAGAGCGCCTACGAGATGCTGGCCAAGCGCAAGGGGCTCGACGAGGCGCCGGCCGAAGCGGCGGCGTCCGAGGGCGGGCTGTCGGGGATGCTCGGCGGGCTGCTGGAATCGGTGTTCGGCACGCCTGCGCCGAAGAAGGGCCAGCGCCGGCCTCCGCAGAGCCTCGCCGAGCAGGTCATCGCCAACGCCGCGCGCTCGATGGCCCGCAGCGTCGGCAAGGAGGTCGGCACCGTCATCCTGCGCAACGTGCTGGGTGGCCTGACGAAGCGGTGATGGAACGGGACGTGGATCCGATGACCGACCTCAAGACCCTGCGCAACCTCTCCGGCCTCAGCCCCGAGCCGGCCGGCCTCACCGGCTCGGCCCTGGTGCTGATCGACCTGCAGAACACCTACCGCGAGGGGGTGATGCGGCTCTCCGGCGTCGAGCCCGCCATCGCGGAGGCTGCCGCCCTGCTGGCGCGCGCCCGAACGGCCGGCACCCCCGTGTTCCACGTCCGCCACGATGCCGGGCCGGGCTCGCCCTACGACGTGCGCGCGGCGATCGGCCAGATCTCGGACGAGGTGGCGCCCCGCGACGGCGAGGCGGTGATCACCAAGGCCTATCCGAGCTCCTTCGTCGGCACCGACCTCGAAGCGCGGCTCAAGGCGGCGGGCGTCACCGACCTGATCCTGGCGGGCTTCATGACGCATATGTGCGTCAACTCCACCGCCCGCTCGGCCTTCAGCCTCGGCTTCCGCCCGACGGTGGTCGCCGCCGCGACCGCGACCCGCGACCTGCCCGCGCCGGACGGCTCCGTCGTCCCGGCGGCCCAGCTCCAGGCCGCGAGCCTCGCGGCGCTCGCCGACCTGTTCGCGGTGGTGACACCGGGCCAGCGCGACATCGCGGGCTGACGGCAGAACCTCGCCAAGGCCCGCCGCCTCCGCTAGACAGGACCGACACCTTCGAACCGTTCCAGCCACCGGGGCGGGCGGCATATCGGGAGAGTCGGGAGAGGCGATGCGGGTCGGGCTGTTCGTGCCGTGCTACGTCGATGCCTTCGAGCCTGAGGTCGGCATCGCCACGCTGGAACTGCTGGAGCGCCTCGGCTGCACGGTCGAGTACCCCTACGACCAGACCTGCTGCGGCCAGCCGATGACCAACACCGGCTGCCATGCCGAGGCCGCGGCCACCGAGGCCCTGTTCGTCAAGAATTTTTCCGGCTTCGACTACGTGGTCGCGCCGTCGGGAAGCTGCGTGCATCAGGTCCGCGAGCACCTCACCGCGATCCCGCAGACGGATGAGGTCGTGAAGGTCCGGGCGAGCACCTACGAGCTGGTCGAGTTCCTGCACGACGTGCTGAAGGTCGAGGCGCTGCCCTGGGCCGAGTTCCCGCACCGGGTCGCCTACCACGCCAACTGCAACGCGCTGCGCGGCATCGGCCACGCGCGGCCGACCGAGCTGAACAAGCCGTACTTCTCGAAGCCGCTCGACCTGCTGCGCCTCGTGAAGGGGGTCGAGCTGGTCGATCTCGCCCGTCCGGACGAGTGCTGCGGCTTCGGCGGCACGTTCTCGGTGTTCGAGCCGGCGGTCTCGGCCAAGATGGGCTACGACAAGGTCGCCGACCAGAACCGCGCCGGGGCGCACTACGTCGTCTCCGCCGATTCCTCCTGCCTGATGCACCAGAAGGGCTGCGCCGAGCGGCTCGGGCTGCCGCTCAAGTACATCCACATCGCGCAGGTGCTGAACGGAGCCGCCGCATGAGCGCCGATGACATGAGCGCCGAGGATCTGAACCCCCGCGAGCGCGAGGGCGTCATCCACCCGGAGGTGCGCGCCCCCGACGACGAGAGCGAGCGCGGCCAGGACGGCCGGCGCCTGCACCACGCCGAGGGCGCCTCGAAGCCGATCCGCGCGCCGCGGACGCGCGAGCCGCAGCCGCGCGGCGCCAAGATCCGCGGCGACCGGCCGATCGACCAGGCCGAGGCGGCCGAGCGCTTCCTCGCCGCGCCGCTCCATCAGGCCGCCCACGACGAGCGCCTGTGGGACCTGCGCAAGAAGCGCGACACGGCCGCCTTCGGCATCCCCGAATGGGAGGAGCTGCGCGAGCTGGCCTCCCAGATCAAGACGCACACCCTGGCGAACCTCGACCGCTACCTCGAGGAGTTCGAGGCGAACGCCAAGGCCAACGGCGTCCACGTCCACTGGGCGGTGGACGGGGCCGATCACAACCGCATCGTGCTCGGCATCCTGCGCGCGCACGGCGCGAAGACGCTGGTGAAGTCGAAGTCGATGCTCACCGAGGAGTGCGGCTTCCGTCACTTCATCGAGGCGGAGGGCATCGCCATCGTCGAGACCGACCTCGGCGAGCGCATCCAGCAGCTCGACAACGAGGAGCCGAGCCACGTCGTCGTCCCCGCCGCCCATAAGACGCGCTTCGACGTGGCGGAGGTGTTCGCCCGGACGCTCGGCACCGACCCGGACAACGACGACGCGCACTACCTCGCCGAGAGCCAGCGCGAGACGACGCGCCCGCATATCCTCCAGGCCGATGCCGGCCTGACCGGCTGCAACTTCGCGGTCGCCGAGACCGGTACGGTGGTCACCTGCACCAACGAGGGCAACGCCGACCTCTCGGGCAACGTGCCGCCGTTGCAGATCCACTCGATCGGCATCGAGAAGATCATCCCGCGCGTGGAGCACCTCGGCGTGTTCCTGAGGCTGCTTGCGCGCTCGGCGCTCGGCTCGCCGATCACCCAGTACACCTCGCATTTCCGCGGGCCCCGCAAGGGGACCGAGATGCATATGGTGCTGGTCGACAACGGCCGCTCCGCGCGGCTCGGGATGGAGGAGTTCTGGACCTCGCTGAAGTGCATCCGCTGCGGCGCCTGCATGAACACCTGTCCCGTGTACCGGCGCTCCGGCGGCCTCTCCTACGGCGCCACCTATTCCGGGCCGATCGGGCTGATCATCGACCCGACCTTCAACAAGCGGAAATACTCGACCCTGCCGTTCTCCTCGACCATGAACGGCTCGTGCACCAACGTCTGCCCGGTGAAGATCAACATCCACGAGCAGATCTTCGCGTGGCGCAAGGTGCTGGCCGAGGAGCACCAGATCCCGGCACTCAAGCAGGGGATGATGAAGGCGGCCGGCGCGGTGCTGTCGCGGCCGGCGGCGTACCGGGCGGCGATCGGCGCGGCCGATTCGGCGCTCAAGGTGCTGCCGCGCTTCGCCGTTTACAACCCGCTCAACACCTGGGGCCGCAAGCGCGAGATGCCCGAGGCCCCGCGCCAGTCGTTCCACGCGTGGTACAAGGCGAACCGGATGAAGGGCGACAAGGCGTGAGCGCCCGCGACGGAATCCTCGCCGCGATCCGGGCGAACCGTCCGGCCGGCGACCACCCGCTGCCGGACGTTCCGCTGTTCGCGCCGCTCGTCGGCGACGACCTGACGGCCGAGTTCGGCGCCCGGCTCCAGCGCATGGGCGGGCGGATCGCGCCGGGCACGGCGCAGGATCCGCTGGCCGGCGTGCGCGAGCGGCTGGCGGGGGCGAAAGTGGTCGCCTCGGCGGTGCCGGAGGTGGCGGGCAACCGCGATCTGGCCGCGATCGCGCGCCCGCAGGACGTGGACGACGTGGACGTGGCGGTGGTGCGGGCGGTGTTCGGCATCGCCGAGACCGGCTCGGTGCTGTTCACGCAGGACGAACTCGTCGTGAACGCGGTCGCCTACCTCGCCCAGCACCTCGTCGTGCTGCTCGACCCCGCCGACATCCTGCCCAACGTGCAGGCAGCCTACCGCCGGCCCGAGTTCGGCCGGGCAGCCTACGCGGTGCTGCACACCGGCCCCTCGGCCACCGCCGACATCGAGGGCGTGCTGATCCATGGGGCGCAGGGGGTGCGCTCGCTGAGCGTGGTGCTGACGCCGCGGGCAACAGCCTGAGACGGCGGCGCTTTTTCGTGCACGGAGCGCTGGAACCGCGCGGGGCCGGCGCCCCTTGCCAGGGCTGAACACCGTCCCCGGCAAGGCCCCCCGATGCGCTACACCCTCGGTTGCAGTCTGTCCTACAACATCCTCGCGGACACGACCTTCATCTTCAATCTCGAAGTCGCGAAGCTGAAGAGCGTCGAGATCCTCTCGGAATCCCTCGTCCTGACGCCGAACCTGAAGCGCGACGTCTACACCACGCCGGACATGCGCAACCGCTACCTCGGCGTGAACGTGCCGATGGGGCAGTTCGCGCTGGAGTACAATGCCGAGGTCGATCTCACCGTCCACCGCGCCGACCCGGCGACGATCGAGGAGACCCCGATCGCGCGGCTGCCGCTCGACATCCTGCCGTTCCTGCTGCCGAGCCGCTTCGTCTCGTCCGACCGGCTGACGCCGTTCGCCCAGGCCGAGTTCGGCGCGCTGCCGAAGGGGCATCAGCGGGTCAACGCGATCTGCAACTGGATCCACGACCACATCACCTACAAGCCGGGCACCAGCGACGGCGAGACCACCGCCGACGAGTCGCTCCTGAAGCGGGCGGGGGTGTGCCGCGACTTCGCGCATATCGGTACCGCCTTCTGCCGGGCGCTGGGCATCCCGGCCCGGTTCGTCTCCTGCTACGCCCACGGCCTCGTGCCGAGCGACTTCCACGCGGTGTTCGAGGCCTACCTAGACGGGCGCTGGTGGCTGTTCGACGCCACGCGTCAGGCGGATCTCGACGGGCTGGTGCGGATCGGCGTCGGCCGCGACGCCGCCGAGATCGCGTTCTCGACCCCCTACGGCAACATGCAGCCGGTCAACCAGCAGGTCCGCATCCAGCGCTCGGACGGGCTGGGCAGCCCGGTCCAGCGCACCGTCGACGCGATCTCGACCGAGGAGCCGGCCCCGCACGCGGGCGCCGCCTGACGGTGACCGGATCGCAGGATCCTGTGATGCGCGATCCTGTGATACCCTGATCCCGCGATACCAGCCCGGGATTCCGCATGGCCTACCGCCACGTCGTCGGCCCCCGCACCCACGTCTTCGCCGATCTCGCCGCGCTGATGGCGAAGGCGACGCCGGTCCGCTCCGGCGACCGGCTGGCGGGGCTCGCCGCCGAATCCGCGGAGGAGAATGCCGCCGCCAAGTGGTGCCTCGCGGAGGTGCCGATCGCCGAGATCCTGGCGCGGCCGCTGATCCCCTACGAGGCCGACGACGTCACCCGTCTGATCCTCGACACCCACGATGCGAACGCCTTCGCCGAGATCGGGCATCTCACGGTCGGCGACTTCCGCGAATTCCTGCTCACCGCCTCCTCCGGGACGCTCGCGCGCATCGCCCCGGCGGTGACGCCCGAGATCGCGGCGGCGGTGTCGAAGATCATGCGCAACCAGGACCTGATCGCGGTCGCCCGCAAGGCCCGGATCGTCACCCGGTTCCGCAACACGATCGGCCTGCCCGGCACGCTCGCGGTGCGCCTCCAGCCCAACCACCCGACCGACGATCCGGCCGGCATCACCGCCGCGATCCTCGACGGCCTGAGCCTCGGCTGCGGCGACGCGGTGATCGGCATCAACCCGGCCTCGGACTCGGTGCAGGCGCTGGGCGACCTGCTGCATCTCCTCGACGAGATGATCCAGCGGCACGCGATCCCGACCCAAGGCTGCGTGCTCACCCACGTCACCACGACGCTGGAGGCGATGGAGCGGGGCCTGCCGGTCGACCTCGTGTTCCAGTCGATCGCCGGCACGCAGGCCGCCAACGCGAGCTTCGGCGTGACCCTCTCCGTGCTCAAGGAAGCGCACGAGGCGATGCTGGCGCTGAAACGCGGCACGCTCGGCGACAACGGCCTGTATTTCGAGACCGGCCAGGGCTCGGCGCTCTCGGCGGACGCGCATCACGGCATCGACCAGCAGACGCTTGAGGCGCGCGCCTACGCGGTGGCCCGCGTCTTCCGGCCGCTGCTGGTCAACACCGTGGTCGGCTTCATCGGCCCGGAATACCTCTACGATGGCAAGGAGATCATCCGGGCGGGGCTGGAGGACCATTTCTGCGGCAAGCTGATGGGCGTGCCGCTCGGCGTCGACGTCTGCTACACCAACCACGCCGAGGCCGATCAGGACGACATGGACACCCTGCTGACGCTGCTCGGCGCGGCCGGCTGCACCTACATCATGGGCGTGCCCGGCGCCGACGACGTGATGCTGAACTACCAGTCCACCTCGTTCCACGACGCCCTGTACCTGCGCGAGGTGCTGGGCCTGAAGCGCGCACCGGAATTCGAGGCGTGGCTCCAGGGGATCGGGCTCACCGACGGGCAGGGCGCGCTGCTGCCGGGCCCGGCCGGGCTGCCGCTCCTCGGCTCGGCGCCGGGGCTCGCGGCGTGAGGGCGAACGAGCCCAGCATTCCGCCTCTCCCTCCCCCCTCTGCGGGGGAGGGTGGCCCTCGCGTCAGCGAGGGTCGGGAGAGGGGAGCGGCGGTGCCGGAGACGTCGCGCCGGAGACCAAACCCGCCCTCGTCGCGCTGCCCCTCTCCCCCCCTGCTGCGCAGGGGACCCTCCCCCGCAGAGGGGGGAGGGGGATGCGCACATGCCGCCGCTCCGCCTGCACGCGGAGCGTCCCGGTGATGGAAACGGACGATCCCCAAAAAATCTGGGCCCGCCTCGCCGGCCTCACCCCCGCCCGAATCGGCCTCGGCCGGGCCGGCAGTTTCCTGCCGACGCGGGCGGTGCTGCGCTTCGGACTCGACCACGCCCAGGCCCGGGACGCGGTCCACACGCCGATGGACGCCGACGCGGTCGCTGAGGCGATCGGGGCCCTGGGCCTCGGGACGCTGCGGGCCGCGTCCCGCGCGCCGGACCGGGCGAGCTACCTGCGCCGGCCCGATCTCGGCCGCCGCCTCGCCCCGGAGGACCGCGCCGCCCTGGAGGCGTCGGAGGGCGGCGCCGACCTCGCCCTGGTCGTGGCCGACGGCCTGTCGGCGCGGGCGGTGCACGAGGGGGCGGCGCCCCTGCTGGCCGCGTTCGCGCCGCACGCCGAGCGGGCGGGCTGGCGCCTCGCGCCGGTGGTGGTGGCGGCGCAGGCGCGGGTGGCGCTCGGCGACGAGATCGGCGCGGCCCTGCGGGCCCGGGCGGTGGCGGTGCTGATCGGCGAGCGGCCGGGCCTGTCCTCGCCCGACAGCCTCGGGATCTACCTGACCCTCGCCCCCCGGGTCGGGCGCTCCGATGCGGAACGGAACTGCATCTCCAACGTCCGCGCCGCCGGGCTGACCCACGACCGCGCCGCGTTCCGGCTGGCGTGGCTTCTGGAGCGGGCGCTGGCGCTCGGCCTGACCGGCGTGCGCCTGAAGGACGAGAGCGACCGGGCGCTCGCCTCCGGTGGGACCGCGGCGGCGGTCGAGGATGCGTCCCGCGCGTGAGCGCGCGCCCGCCGGACGGGCCGCAAGCGTGGCTGTGGCGAGGTCGCAACACCGTAAAACCATCCCGGCGCTGCCCCGAGTCCAGCGCGCCGACGCCGCGATCCCGCCATAGTCCGAGCCCACCTCAGCAACCGCGGTAAACGGCAGGTTCACCAACGCCTTACCGTGCGGGATCGAGATCATTCCGGCAGCGCGGACGGGCCCTCCGGCGCATCGCGATTGGCGATGCGCTGCGGTCGTCCATACCTTCCGGAGGTGTGGGGCGCAGACTCGGAAATTTGGTCATGGACGCGCGTGTGAACGACAAGTCGAAGCTGCCGAGCCGCCACGTCACCGAGGGGCCCGACCGCGCGCCCCACCGCTCGTACCTCTACGCGATGGGCCTGACCCGCGAGCAGATCCACCAGCCGCTCGTCGGCGTCGCCTCGTGCTGGAACGAGGCCGCCCCCTGCAATATTTCGCTGATGCGCCAGGCGCAGGCGGTGAAGAAGGGCGTGGCCGCCGCCAGCGGCACGCCGCGCGAGTTCTGCACCATCACCGTCACCGACGGCATCGCCATGGGCCACAGCGGCATGCGCGCCTCGCTGCCGTCCCGCGAGGTCATCGCCGACTCGGTCGAGCTGACCATGCGCGGCCACGCCTACGACGCCCTCGTCGGCCTCGCCGGCTGCGACAAGTCGCTGCCGGGCATGATGATGGCGATGGTGCGCCTCAACGTGCCGTCGATCTTCATCTACGGCGGCTCGATCCTGCCCGGCTCGTTCCGCGGCAAGCCGGTGACCGTGCAGGACCTGTTCGAGGCGGTCGGCAAGGTCGCGGTCGGCGACATGAGCCTGGAAGACCTCGACGAGCTGGAGCAGGTCGCCTGCCCCTCGGCCGGCGCGTGCGGCGCGCAGTTCACCGCCAACACCATGGCGACCGTCTCCGAGGCGATCGGCCTCGCGCTGCCCTACTCGGCCGGCGCCCCGGCGCCCTACGAGATCCGCGACAAGTTCTGCGCCACCGCGGGCGAGAAGGTGATGGAGCTGCTCGCCAAGCGGATCCGCCCGCGCGACATCGTCACCCGCAAGGCGCTGGAGAACGCCGCCGCCACGGTGGCGGCCTCCGGCGGCTCGACCAACGCGGCGCTGCACCTGCCGGCCATCGCCCACGAGTGCGGCATCGAGTTCACCCTGTTCGACGTGGCCGAGATCTTCCGGCGCACGCCCTACATCGCGGATCTCAAGCCGGGCGGGCGCTACGTCGCCAAGGACATGTTCGAGGTCGGCGGCATCCCGCTGCTGATGAAGACGCTGCTGGACCACGGCTACCTGCACGGCGACTGCCTCACCGTGACCGGCCGGACCATCGCCGAGAACCTCGAGAAGGTCGCCTGGAACCCGGACCAGGACGTGGTGCGCCAGGCCGATCAGCCGATCACCCCGACCGGCGGCGTCGTCGGCCTCAAGGGCAACCTCGCCCCCGAGGGCGCGATCGTGAAGGTCGCCGGCATCCCGCAGGAGCGCCAGGTCTTCACCGGCCCGGCCCGGGTGTTCGACGGCGAGGAGGCGTGCTTCGCGGCCGTGCAGTCGCGGTCCTACAAGGAGGGCGACGTCCTCGTCATCCGCTACGAGGGTCCGCGCGGCGGCCCCGGCATGCGCGAGATGCTGTCGACCACGGCGGCGCTCTACGGCCAGGGCATGGGCGAGAAGGTCGCCCTG
This sequence comes from Methylobacterium amylolyticum, assembly GCF_030700245.1. Lineage (GTDB taxonomy): Bacteria > Pseudomonadota > Alphaproteobacteria > Rhizobiales > Beijerinckiaceae > Methylobacterium. The sequence continues at coordinate 113,997 of NZ_JAUYZI010000012.1, read as the reverse complement.
ATCACCGACGGGCGCTTCTCCGGCGCCACCCGCGGCTTCTGCGTCGGCCATGTCGGGCCGGAGGCGGCGGTCGGCGGCCCGATCGGGCTGCTGCGCGACGGCGACATGATCACCCTCAACGCCATCGATGGCACGCTGACCGTCGCCCTGTCCGACGCGGAGCTCGCCGAGCGCCGCAAGGCCTGGGCGCCGCGGGGCAACAGCGCGACCTCGGGCTATCTCTGGAAGTACGCGCAGGGCGTCGGCCCCGCCTTGTACGGCGCCGTCACCCACCCGGGGGGCGCCCAGGAGACGCAGAGCTATGCGGACATCTAGGACCGTCCTCAGCCGGCGCAGGCCGGCCGGGGCCGCTCCCGGCCGGCTCCGCGCGGGCCTCGCCGCGGCCGGGGCGCTCGCCCTGCTCGCCCTCTCGGGCGGCCCGTCGCGGGCCCTCGACGCAGGCGTGCGGGTGGCCGTGCCGATGCCAGTGGCGGAGAAGGCCTACCGCTCGGCCAAGGACGCCCTGCGCGCGGGCGTGCGCGAGTACAACGCGGGCGACAAGCAGGGCGCCGCCCGCGCGCTCGAATACGCCGCCGGCCAGGGCCACGCGCTGGCCCTGTGGAAGCTCGGCCGCATGTACGCCGAGGGCGACGGCGTGCCCCACGACGACCTCAAGGCGTTCGAGTTCTTCTCGCGGATCGCCGACGCCAGCACCGACGAGGGGCCGGACCCGCAGAACGCCGCGGTCACCGGCAGCGCCTTCACGGCGCTCGGCACCTACTTCCTGGAGGGGATCAAGGGCACCTACGTGCGCCCGAACGCCGAGCGCGCCTACGACATGTTCAACTACGCCGCCTCGTATTACGGCGACCCCAACGCGCAGTACAATCTCGCCCGGCTCTACCTCGACGGCAACGGCGTCGATGCCGATCCGCGGCAGGCGGCGCGCTGGTTCAACCTCGCCGCCGAGAAGGGCCATCGCCCGGCCCAGGCGCTGCTCGGCGACATGCTCGTCAACGGCTCAGGGGTGCAGCCCCAGCGGGTGCGCGGCCTGATGTGGCTGTCGCTCGCCCGCGAGGGCGTCGAGGGCCGCAAGGACGACTGGATCGTCGCCCTCTACGACAAGAACTGGGCGGTCGCCAGCGCGGACGACCGGGCCGAGGCGCAGGCGCAGCTCCAGACGGTGGGCTCGATCCGGCGGCGGAACTGATACCGTTGGCGGTCGAAGGGCCGTGATCGTCTCCGCCCGTCCTTGCCAGCGCAGCGAAGCAACCTATGGTAGCGCCGCCTCCTCAGAACGCGCGCTGCCCTGGCTCGCTTCGCCTGCGGCTCGCGATGACGACGAGGTCGGCGCCGAGCGCTCCGACCACGACCCCGTTTACGCCTTCGCCGCGGCGATGGCCGCCACGAAGGAGGGGCGCTCCAGCGTCGCGCTCACCCAGGCGGCCAGACGCGGCCAGCGCTCGGCGTCGGGAGCGAACTTCACCAGCCGCAGATTGTGGAACGGCGACGCCACCGCGATGTCGGCGATGCTGAAGGCGCCGCCGACGAGGTAGGGCCCGTCGATCTGCCCTTCGAGGTAATCGAACAGCGGCGGAAAGCCCTCGTCGATCGTGCGCTGGGCGAGCGCGTCGTCGCCGGCGACCTTGTACAGGCGCGGCTTGAGGAAGCGTTCGACGAACGGGACGACCATCCGCGGGAAGCACTCGCCGTCGGCGTACTCGTCGAACCACACCGCCCGGGCGCGGTCGCGGGCGCCGGACGGGATCAGCGAAGGCTCAGGATGCACGGCCTCGATGTAGTGCAGGATGGCGCTGGAATCGGCGAGCCGGAAGCCCTCGTCCTCGATCGCCGGCACCTTGCCGGTCGGGCTCGCGGCCCGGAACTCCAGGTCCTTGGCCTGCGGCGCCACCGGCCGGTGCTCGTAGGCGACGCCCTTCTCCGCGAGCGCGACCAGGACCTTGCGGACGAACGGCGAGACGCTGGTGCCGTAGACGATCACGATGAGCCCTCCCACGATTTCGGGCGAGCTTACCCCGCGCTCAGCTCCACCGTCACCGGCACGTGGTCGGACGGCTTGTCGAGGCCGCGCAGGTGTTTCTGCACCGAGGCCGAGACCAGCCGGTCGGCGGCCTGCGGCGACAGCAGCAGGTGGTCGATGCGGATGCCGAAGTTCCGCGGCCAGCACCCGGCCTGATAGTCCCAGAAGGTGTAGAGCCCGTCGCGCGGGTCGCAGGCGCGCAGCCCGTCGGTCAGGCCCTCCGCCAGCAGCGCCCGGAACGCCGCCCGCGATTGCGGGAGGAACAGAGCGTCGCCCCGCCACGCCTCCGGGTCGGCGGCGTCCGAGGGTTCGGGGATGACGTTGTAGTCGCCCGCGAGCACCAGCGCGGTCTCCGCCCGCATCAGGTTCCTGGCATGAAGCCGCAGCCGCTCCAGGAAGGCGAGCTTGTAGGGGTATTTCGGGCTGTCGACGGGGTTGCCGTTCGGCAGGTAGATCGAGGCGACTCGCACCGGCGCCGTATCCGCGCCGGAGACCAGCGCCTCGATGTAGCGGGCCTGGACGTCCTCGCCGTCCCCCGGCAGGCCGCGGCGGATCTCGCTGATCGTGAGCGGCGCCCGCACCAGCAGCGCCACGCCGTTATAGGCCTTCTGCCCCAGGGTCTCGACCGCGTAGCCCGATGCCTCGACCTCGGCGCGGGGAAAAGCCTCGTCCTGGCACTTCAGCTCTTGCAGGCAGACCACGTCCGGTCGCGCCTCGTCGAGGAAGGCGGTGAGGTGCCCGACCCGCTGCTTGATCGAGTTGACGTTCCAGGTGGTGATCCGCATCGATCCCGTCCGTGCCCGCGGCCGTCATCCGATCTTCGCGCCCGGCTGACAAGACGCGGCCGGCGGGGACGGGGCGGAGGGCGCGGGTTTTGGCGATCGACTGGGTCGAGCCGATCCGCGCCTATTGCGAGCGTGGCGACGGCGGCTTCTGGGCCGAGCCGTTCGGGGCGGTCTCGAACGCCGCGTTCCTCGTGGCCGCCGCGGCGGCGGCGCTCCGGGCCCGGGCCGCGCGGGATCCGGCCGCCCTGGCGCTCGCCGGCCTCGTCGCCGTCGTCGGGTTCGGCTCGTTCCTGTTCCACACCCTGGCGGTGTTCTGGGCGATGCTCGCCGACGTGGTGCCGATCGCCGCCTTCGTCGTCGCCTACGTCCTCCTCGCCCTGCGCCGCTTCCTGGACCTGTCGTGGCTCGCAGCGACTCCGCTCACCGTCGCTTTCGCCGCCATCGACCTCGGGCTGACGCCGGTGCTGGAGGCGGCCACCGGCCTGCCCCTGGCGCGCCTCACCAACGGCTCGCTCGACTATCTGCCCGCCGCCCTGGCCCTCGCCGGGGTCACTGCCGCGCTCCTCGTCCGGCCCGATCCGGCGGGCCTGCGCCGGACGACGGCCCTGCGGCTCGCCGGAATCGCGGCCCTGTTCCTCGTGTCGCTCGCCCTGCGCACGGTCGATCGCGCCGCCTGCGCGGCGATCCCGTTCGGTACGCACGGGTTCTGGCACGTGCTGAACGCCGCGGTGCTCTACGCGCTGGTCGCCACCGCCGTGCGCCACCGAACCGGCGCCACGGCGGATTCTTGCGGGCGCACCTGAAACGTTGCAGAAGTGCGCACCGCAACACGGAGGGGCCGCGTCGCGGGCGCCTCCGGACGCCCGTCCGACGGGTCGTCGCCGCGGCCACGGAAGGATCCATGTCGCAGTCTCTCCGCCTCGGCGTCGCCGGGCTCGGCACCGTGGGTGCGTCCGTCGTCCGCATGATCGACCGTCGCCGGGCGGCACTCGCCGCCGCCGGCCTCGACATCCGCGTCGCCGCCGTCTCCTCGCGCGACCGAGGGCGCGACCGCGGCCTCGACCTCGCCGGGATCGACTGGTTCGACGACCCCGCGGCGATGGCGGGCGCGGAGGGCGTCGACTGCGTCGTGGAGCTGATCGGCGGCGCCGAGGGGCCGGCCCGGGCGACCGTCGAGGCGGCGCTCCGGGCGGGCAAGCCGGTGGTGACCGCCAACAAGGCCCTGCTCGCCCGCCACGGGGCGGCGCTCGCCGAGGCCGCCGAGGAACGGGGCGTCGCGCTCGCCTACGAGGCGGCGGTGGCGGGCGGCATCCCGGTGATCAAGGCCCTGCGCGAGGGGCTCGCCGGCAACGCCGTGTCGCGCGTCTACGGGATCCTCAACGGCACCTGCAACTACATCCTCAGCCGCATGGAGCGCGAGGGCCTGACCTTCGAGGTCTGTCTCAAGGACGCGCAGGCGCTGGGCTACGCCGAGGCCGACCCGACCTTCGACGTGGAGGGCTTCGACACCGCCCACAAGCTCGCGATCCTCACGAGCCTCGCCTTCGGCACGCGGATCGACGCCGAGGGCGTGTCGGTCGAGGGCATTTCCCGGGTCCAGCCGCTGGACCTGCGCATGGCCGACGAACTCGGCTACCGGATCAAGCTGCTGGGCGTCGCGCAGGGCACCGCGGCCGGGATCGAGCAGCGCGTCCACCCGACGATGGTGCCCAAATCCTCGGCGATCGCCCAGGTGATGGGCGTGACCAACGCGGTGACCATCGATGCCGACGCGGTGGGCGAGCTGACGCTGATCGGCCCCGGCGCCGGCGGGGAGGCGACCGCCTCGGCGGTGTTCGCCGACATCGCCGACGTGGCCCGCGGGATCGTGCGCCCGACCTTCGGGGTCGGCGCCGCCCGGATGCGCCCGAGCGAGCGGGTCGAGATGCAGCGGCACGAGGGCGGCTACTACATCCGCCTGACGGTCCACGACCGCCCGGGCGTCGCCGCCGGCGTCGCCCAGCGCATGGCCGAGCGCGAGATCTCGATCGAGAGCATCCTCCAGCGCCGGGTCGAGGGCGCGGCACCCGACCCGCACGGCCGCTCCGGCCGGCCGGTGCCGCTGGTGCTGATCACCTACGCCGCCACCGAGGGCAACATCCGCGCCGCCCTCGACGCGATCGGCGGCGACGGGCTGCTCGCCGAGCCGCCGCAGCTCATCCGCATCGAGCGGGAGTAGGGCATTCGGGGCGGAAGGACATTCGGAACGGATGACGAAACCGAAGCCGGACACATACGATATACGGTGAGGCGGGAAGCGGCGGGATGTCCGGTCGCGGCCGCGACGGGATCCGACGCGAAGATCGGGCCCGGACTTAGAGGCAGGGAACGATGTCAGACGGGTCCAGAAGCTCGCGCGCGGTGCCGCGCACGCTCGCGCTCGAACTCGCCCGCGTCACCGAGCGCGCCGCCATCGCTGCCGCGCGGCTGCGCGGCAAGGGCGACGAGAAGGCGGCCGACCAAGCGGCGGTCGACGCGATGCGCGACGAGCTGAACGGCCTGCCGATCCGCGGCACCGTGGTGATCGGCGAGGGCGAGCGCGACGAGGCGCCGATGCTGTTCATCGGCGAGCAGCTCGGCCGGGGCGAGGGGCCGGAGGTCGACATCGCCGTCGACCCGCTGGAGGGCACCACCCTCTGCGCCAAGGACATGCCCGGCGCCATCGCCGTGATGGCCATGGCCGAGCGCGGCTCACTGCTCGCCGCCCCCGACGTGTACATGCAGAAGATCGCGATCGGCCCGGGCTACCCGGCCGGCCTCGTCGATCTCGACGCCAGCCCCGCCGACAACATCGGCGCCCTCGCCCGCGCCAAGGGCGTCGCGCCGGACCAGATCACCGCCCTGATCCTCGACCGGCCCCGCCACGCCGCCCTCGTTGCCGAAGTCCGCGCCACCGGCGCCGCCGTCCGGCTGATCTCGGACGGCGACATCGCCGGCATCATCTTCACGACGAGCCCGGAGGAGACCGGGGTCGACATCTATCTCGGCACCGGCGCGGCACCGGAGGGCGTGCTCGCCGCGGCGGCCCTGCGCTGCATCGGCGGGCAGATGCAGGGACGGCTGATCCTCGACACCGCCGACCGGCGCCGCCGTGCGACCGAGATGGGCATCCGCGACCACGATCGGAAATACGAGCTGACCGATCTCGCGGGCGGGGACGTGATCGTCGCGGCGACCGGCGTCACCGACGGGGCGCTCCTGCGCGGCGTCCGCTTCCGGCCCGACCGCATCCAGACCGAGACGATCGTCTACCGCTCCGAGGCCGGCACCGTCCGCCGCATCCTCGGCGAGCACCGGCGCCCGGCCTAGGACCCGCCGCCGCGCGTTCCTGAAACGGCGAAGGGCCGCCGACCCGGTTGAGGGGCGACGGCCCGGGTCGATGCCGCGGAGCGGGCGGTCAGTTCAGGACGACGACCTTGGCGCCGACATTGACGCGGCTGAACAGGTCGATCGCGTCCTGGTTGATCATCCGGATGCAGCCCGAGGACACGCTCCGGCCGATCGTCTCCGGCTCGGTGGTGCCGTGGATGCGGAACAGCGTGTCCTTGTTGCCCTGCCACAGGTACATGGCGCGGGCGCCGAGCGGGTTGCGGTTGCCGCCGGGTACGCCCAGGCCGCTCTGGAGCTTGTCGACCTGCCCGGCGAGGTCGGGACGGCGGGCGATCATCTCCTTGGGCGGGTACCAGTCCGGCCACGCCTGCTTCGAGTTCACCGTGGCGCTGCCCGACCACGAGAAGCCCTGCTTGCCGACGCCGACGCCGTAGCGGCGGGCGCGGCCGTTCTCCTCGACGAGCGTGAGCTGGTGCGCCCGCGGGTCGACGATGATCGTGCCCGGCTCGTAGGGGCCGTGATAGGCGATCTCCTGGCGCAGGAACGCCGGGTTCGTCTTCTTGTAGTTGAAGGCCGAGATCGGGAAGACGTCGTCGTTGATCGGGCCGTAGATCCGCGCGTAGTCGATCGGACCGTTGTCGGGGGCGCGGATCACGGCCTTGGCCTTGGCGGCCTCGATCGGCGACAGGCCCTCGACCGGCGGCGCGGCCGCCGTGCCCCCGGGGGGCTCCACCGCCGTGCGGGCCGGCGGCGCCACCTCGGTGCCGGGCACCGGGCGCCCGTAATCCATCCGGCCGGTATAGGGCACGTAGCGGCCGCCGCGCTTGAGGTAGAGCGCGCCGTTCTGGTCCTGGTAGAGCTGCTGGTCGTCGACGGGGGCGCCGTAACCGTCGATCCCGGCGGCGGCGACCGGGCCGCGGTTCTGGGCGAGGGCCGGCGGGGCGACCGCGAGGGCGGCGAACCCGGCGAGGAGGAGGCGGATCGGGGCGGACATCGATGCAATTCCCTGCGTGGCGCGACCGCGGTCGTTCCGGCGGCGCGCGGGAGCGGGCGCCCTGAGACGCGGCCAAGCTCCGTCCGGGTTTTAGCAAGTTCCGATCCAGGGCGCCAAGATCCGGGCCGGCCACACCGGGCCGCGACGGCGCGGGCATCTGGACTTCTGCCGGTCTGTGTTGCCGGAGTGCCGCAAGGTTCGGCAGCCGCCGGTGCGAAAGCCGGCGGAATTCCGGGGGCGCGGCCCCGGCGAAGGCCTGCGCCGACTTGGCACGCTCGCTGCATCGCTCCCGACGCCGCGCCTGCTGCGGCGCGCGGAGCAACGGCGCTCCAGACTGCGGACGGTGTGCGTCCGGCCCCCCGGCATGCGCGGACCCGACGCGGTCCGCCTCAGCAGACGAGCACCCAGCGATGGCCAGCTTCAAGACGGTGATGAAGTCGGGGCACCCCCCGACGCTGTTCGCGGCGTTCCTGTATTTCGATTTCTGCTTCGCGATCTGGGTGCTCAACGGCGCGATGGGGCCGTTCATCACCGAGACCTACAAGCTCACCCCGGCCCAGACCGGCTTCATGATCTCCCTGCCGATCCTGGCCGGGGCCATCATGCGCTTCCCGCTCGGCGTGCTCGCCCAGTATATCGGCCGCAAGAACGCCGCGCTCACCGAGATGGGCGTCATCGTCCTGGCGATGGTCTACGGCTTCTTCTTCGTGTCCTCCTACAACGACGTGCTGGCGATGGGCGTGCTGCTCGGCATCGCCGGCGCCTCGTTCGGCGTCGCCCTGTCCCTGGGCTCCGGCTGGTTCCCGCCCGAGCACAAGGGGCTGGCCATGGGCATCGCGGGGGCCGGCAATTCGGGCACCGTGCTCGCCGTGCTGTTCGCCCCGCCGCTCGCCCAGGCCTACGGCTGGCAGGCGGTCTACGGCTTCGCCGGCGCGGTGATGCTGCTGCCGATCGCCGTGATGATCGCGCTGGCCAAGGAGCCGCCGGACTGCCACGAGCAGACCTTCAAGCAGCACGTCTCCTGCCTGTTCACGAAGGACGGCTGGGCATTCTCGCTGATCTACGTGATCACCTTCGGCGGCTTCATCGGCCTGTCGAACTTCCTGCCGACCTTCTTCTACGAGCAGTTCGCGGTGACCAAGGTCGAGGCCGGCCGGCTGACCATGCTCGCGGCGCTGATGGGCTCGGGCATCCGGATCGTGGGCGGCTACTTCGCCGACCGGGTGGGCGGTGTCGCGGTGCTCTCCGTGGTGCTGCTGGCGGCGATCGGCGCGTTCCTGGGGCTGACGGCGACGCCGTCGCTCGCGGCCACGACCGTGCTGTTCATGTTCTGCTTCGCGGCGCTCGGCGCCGGCAACGGCGCGCTGTTCCAGCTCGTGCCCCTGCGCTGGCCGTCGAACACCGCGGTGGCGGGCTCGATGATCGGCGAGGTCGGCGCGCTCGGCGGGGCGATCCTGCCGAACGTGATGGGCCTCTCGAAGCAGTACACCGGCTCCTTCGCCACCGGGTTCGTGCTCTACGCGGCCTTCGCCGCCGTGGTGCTCGGCTGCCTGTTCCTGTGGCAGCGCACGTGGGTCGGCACCTGGGTCGGGCCGCGCGGCAAGGCCCTGGGCACGCAGCCGGCCGGGGAGGGCGGCGAGCTGCGGCCGGCCACGGCCTGAACGACAGCAGATTTCGGCCGCGTCCCGCGCGGCTCTGGACGGCGACGGGGGCCTTCGGGCCCCCGTTCGCGTTTTCATCCCGTCTCCGGTGACAGAATGCGCGACGGTGTTGCCATCGGCGCCGGGAGCGGTTTGAATAACGCATACGAAAAGTGCCCGTCCGCGGTCGAGGCGCGAGAGGGCCGGCGCGGACGGCGCTCACCAGGGAGGGATCGATGATGAAGCGCGTGAGCGCCACGAACGGCGTGCTCGGGCTGCTCTGCCTGATGTACTTCATCACCTATCTGGACCGGGTGAACATCGCGACTGCCGGGTCCGTGATGATGAGCGACCTCGGCATGTCGAACACGCAGTTCGGCCTGATCCTCTCGGCCTTCGCCTACCCCTACGCGATCTTCCAGGTGATCGGCGGCTCGGTCGGCGACCGGTTCGGGGCCCGGCGCACGCTGATGATCTGCGGCATCATCTGGGCGTCGGCGACCATCCTCACCGGCATGGTCGGCGGCCTCGTCAGCCTGTTCCTCGCCCGCGTGCTGCTGGGCTTCGGCGAGGGCGCGACCTTCCCGACCGCGACCCGGGCCATGCAGAACTGGACGGCGCCGGGCCGCCGGGGCTTCGCGCAGGGCATCACCCACGCCTTCGCGCGCCTGGGCAACGCGGTGGCGCCGCCGATCGTCGCCTTCCTGATCTACCACGTCGGCTGGCGCAGCAGCTTCGTGATCCTCGGCGTGGCGAGCTTCGTCTGGGTGGTGATCTGGTACCTGTACTTCCGCGACGACCCGTCCGAGCACCCCGCCATCACGCGGGCCGAGCTCGACACGCTGCCGCCGCCGCGCAAGGTCGGCGCCCGTCAGTCGGTGCCGTGGGGGGCGCTGACCCGCCGCATGCTGCCGGTGTCGGTCACCTATTTTTGCTACGGCTGGACCCTGTGGCTGTTCCTCGGCTGGCTGCCGAGCTTCTTCAAGCAGAGCTACGGCCTCGACCTGAAGAACTCGGCGCTGTTCGCCTCGGGCGTGTTCTTCGCGGGCGTGGTCGGCGACACGGTCGGCGGCATGCTCAGCGACGGCATCCTGCACCGCACCGGCAACGTGAAGCTCGCCCGGCTCTCGGTGATCGTCGTCGGCTTTCTCGGTGCGGCGGCGAGCCTGACCGGCGTGTTCTTCACCCGCGACCTGACCCTCGTGGCCCTGCTCCTGTCGTCCGGCTTCTTCTTCGCCGAGCTGGTGATCGGTCCGATCTGGTCGGTGCCGATGGACATCGCCCCGAAATACGCGGGCACCGGCAGCGGCCTGATGAACACCGGCTCGGCCATCGCCGCGATCGTCTCGCCGATCGTGTTCGGGCTGATCGTCGACATGACCGGGAGCTGGACGCTGCCCTTCGTCGGCTCGATCGGCCTGTGCTTGCTCGGCGCCGGCCTCGCCTTCACCATGCATCCCGAGCGGGAATTCGTGGAGCCCGCGGCGGGGCCGGACGGCCGGGTGGCCGGCGTGACGGCGGGGGAGTAGGCGGGCCATGGCCGTGACGTCGCACAGGAGCGGCCCGCTCGCGGGCATGCGGGTGATCGAGCTCGCCCACATCATGGCCGGCCCGGTCTGCGGACTGATGCTCGGCGACATGGGCGCGGAGGTGATCAAGGTCGAGAAGCTCGACGGCGACGACACCCGCCGCACCGTCCCGCCCGCCCTGGAGGGCGAGAGCGCCGCCTACATGATGATGAACCGCGGCAAGCGCGGCATCAGCCTCGACCTCAAGCATCCCGACGGGATCGCGGTGCTGCGCCGCCTCCTCGACGGCGCCGACGCGCTGATCGAGAACTACCGCGCGGGCACGATGGAGCGGCTCGGTCTCGGCTACGAGACCCTGCGGCAGGACTACCCGGGCCTCGTCTACTGCTCGCTCTCGGGCTTCGGCCGCAGCGGCCCCTACCGGGACCGGGCCGGCTTCGACCTCGTGGCGCAGGGCATGAGCGGGCTGATGTCGGTGACGGGGGAGGGGCCCGGCCGGCCGCCGATGAAGTGCGGGCCGCCGGTGACCGACATCACCGCCGGCATCCTCGCGGCGATGGGCGTGCTCGCGGCCTACTCCAACCGCCTGCGCACCGGGCGCGGGCAGGCGGTCGACACCTCCCTGTTCGAGGCCGGCATCACCCACACCTACTGGCAGTCGGCCATCGCCATGGCGACCGGGGTGGCGCCGGGGCCGATGGGCTCGGCCCACCCGCTCAACGCCCCCTACGAGGCGTTCGAGACGGCGGACGGCTGGATCACCATCGGCGCCGCCAACCAGACCAACTGGCTGCGGCTGCTCACGGCGATCGGCGCCGAGGAGCTGGCGCAGGACCCGCGCTTCGCGCTCAACCGCGACCGGATGGCCAACCGGCTGGAGCTGGCCGCGACGCTCGCGCCGCGGTTCCGCGCGCACGGCTCCGCGGACTGGCTGGCGCGGCTGGAGGCGGAGGGCGTGCCGGCCGGGCCCGTGCTCGACGTAAACGCCATGCACCGGGACCCCCAGGCGCTCGCCCGGGAGATGGTGGTCGAGGTCGAGCACCCGCGCGTTGGGCCGATGCGCACGCTCGGCCTTCCCATAAAATTCTCGGACACGCCGGGCCGCGTCCACGGGCCGGCGCCGCTGCTCGGCGAGCATTCCCGCGCGATCCTGGCGGAGGCCGGCTACGCGGCCGACGCGATCGACGACTTGATCGCCCGGGGCATCGTGCGCGAGACCGTGGCCTGAGGATTTGGAGGTCCGCCGATGAACGCTCACGCTCAGACCGACGAATTGCTGTTCACGACGGACGAATCCGGCGTCGCCCGGATCGTCCTGAATCGGCCGCAGGCGCGCAACGCGCTCACCTTCGCGATGTATCGCGGCCTCGTCACCTGCTGCGAGCGGATCGCGGACGACGCGTCCGTCAAGGCGCTGATCATCACCGGCGCGGGCGACAAGGCGTTCGCGGCCGGCACCGACATCGCCCAGTTCCGGAGCTTCGAGACGGCGGAGGACGCGCTCGGCTACGAGCGCTTCATGGATCAGGTGCTCGGCAGCCTGGAGCGGCTGCGGGTGCCGACCATCGCGGCGATCGCGGGCGCCTGCACCGGCGGCGGCGCGGCCATCGCGGCCGCCTGCGACCTGCGGGTCGCGACCCGCGACGCCCGGTTCGGCTTCCCGATCGCCCGGACGCTCGGCAACTGCCTCAGCCAGGGCAACCTGAAGCGGCTCGCGAACCTGATCGGCCCGGCGCGGGTCAAGGACATCATCTTCACCGCCCGCCTCGTCGGGGCGGAGGAGGCGCTGGCGATCGGCCTCGTGGGCGAGGTCGTGGACGACCGCACCGCCCTGGACGAGCGGGTCGACACCCTGGCCGGCCTGCTCGCCAACCACGCGCCGCTGACCATGCAGGCGACCAAGGAGGGGCTGCGTCGGCTCGCCGAGGAGGAGCCGGCGGCCGACGGCGCGCCGCGGCCGGGCGATGACCTGATCCTGATGTGCTACATGAGCCAGGATTTCCGGGAGGGCATGGAAGCCTTCCTCGGCAAGCGCGCGCCGCGCTGGGCGGGGCGCTGACCATCACCGATCCATGATTCGCGGCTGATACGGTTTCCGATTGTGGGGGTGCGGGATCGGCGCTCCGTCTTTGCGAGCGGAGCGAAGCAATCCAGCGGCGCCACCCTTGGAGAGCGCCCGCTACCCTGGGTCGGTGCGCTACCGCTCGCGATGACGGCGCGGGCCGCGATCACCGAATGGTCCAGACCGGAAACGGCACGACGCCATTGGCGATCCGGGCATCGCCTCTCCCCGCGTGCGGGGAGAGGGAAACCGGCGGCCGGCTCAGGCAACGGATGGCGTGGCTACCTCGTCTGCGACAGCAGCAGGTCCGGCAGCCACATCGCGATGCCCGGCACGAGGCAGAGGATCAGGATCGCCACCGCCATCAGGATCACGAAGGGCAGGGTGCCCCAGATGATGTCCGAGAGCGGGATGTCGGGGGCGATGTTCTTGATCACGAAGATGTTCAGGCCCACCGGCGGGTGGATCAGGCCCATCTCCATGGTGATCGTCATCACCACGCCGAACCACACGAGGTCGAACCCCGCGGCCTTCAGCGGCGGCAGGATGATCGGCGCCGTCATCAGGATGATCGAGACCGGCGGCAGGAAGAAGCCGAGCACGATCACCAGCGCCAGGATGGTGACGAGCAGCACCCAGGGCGAGAGCTGCATCGCCACGATCGCCGCGGCGGCCGATTGCGAGATGTGCAGGTAGCTCATCACGTAGGCGTAGAGCAGCGACATGCCGATGATCAGCATCAGCATGGTCGACTCACGCAGGGTGGCGGTGAGGATCGGGTTGAGGTCCTTCGCCTTCCACACCCCGTAGATCACGGCGATGAGGCCGAGCGCGAGCAGGCCGCCGAGGCCGGCCGTCTCGGACGGGGTCGCGTAGCCGCCGTAGAGCGCGACCATGACGCCGGTGAGCAGCACCACGAACGGGATCACCCGCGGCAGCGTCGAGAAGCGCTCCCGCATGGTGTAGTTCTCTTCGGCCAGGATGGCCGAGGCCGGGCCGCCGCGTTCCAGGGCGGCCTTGGCGTCCGCGTATTCCGAGCGGAACCGGTACATCGCCCAGAGCGCGAACAGGATCACCAGCAGGATGCCGGGTCCGATGCCGGCCAGGAACAGCCGGCCGAGCGACTGCTCCGCGGCGACCGCGTACAGGATCATGGTGATCGAGGGCGGCAGCAGGATGCCGAGCGTGCCCCCGGCCGCGATGATTCCGGCGGCGAAGCCCGGCGAGTAGCCGCGCTTGCGCATCTCGGGGATGCCGGCCGAGCCGATCGCCGAGCAGGTGGCCGGGCTGGAGCCGGCCATGGCCGCGAACAGGGCGCAGGCGAACACGTTGGCGATGCCGAGCCCGCCGGGGATGCGGTGCATCCAGGCGTGCATCGCCGAGTAGAGGTCCTGGCCGGCGCGCGAGCGGCCGATCGCGGCGCCCTTCAGGATGAAGAGCGGGATCGACAGCAGGGTGATCGAGGCCATCTCCTCGTAGACGTTCTGCGCCACCGTATCGAGGGAGGCGGCGGGCATGAACACCCACATGAAGGCCAGCGCCACGAAGCCGAGCGCGAAGGCGATGGGGATGCCCGAGAGCATCGCCCCCAAGGTCGCCCCGGCGTAGAGGAAGCCGATCGCGGCGGTGCTCATCGCTTGCGCTCTCCGATCAGCTCGCTGCCGTCCGGCGTCAGGTCCGGGCGGTCGCGCATGTCCTTGTTGATGTCGGAGCCCAGCCCGATCTTCGGCTTGGCCCAGCCGGCCGCCCGCGGCCCGTAGAGCACGGCCTCGGCGATCTGGATGGCGAACTGGACGCAGAGCAGGCTCATGCCGAGCGCCATCAGCGTGTAGGGGATCCACAGGGGCGGTCCCCAGGTCGACTGCGAGATCTGCCCGTCGACCCAGGCCTCGTGGTCGAGGGACCAGCTCTTCCAGGCGAAGAAGACGCAGAACAGGAAGCTGACGATGTCGGCCATCAGCAGCCGCGCGCGGTTCACCGCCGGCGACAGCAGCCCGGTCAGGGCCTCGATCGCCACGTGGCCGCGTTTGGCCTGCACCGCCGCCGCCGAGAAGAAGGTGGCGCCGACGATCAGGAACACCGCCATCTCGTCCTGCCACTCCGTCGGCTCCCGGAAGTAGTAGCGGATGACGACGCTGTAGCTCAGCACGAGGCAGGCCGCGACGAGGCAGAGCCCGCCGAGGCCGAGGATGACGCGGTTGAGCAACCGCATCGCGTTGTCGATCGCCCCGAGGGGCCCGGGGATGGAGGAGACGTCCGAGGCCCGGGTTTCGGGTGCAGCGGTCGCCGCATCGAATCCGTGGCTCATGCGACCTGCTCCGCCAGCTTGAGGAGTTCGGCGCAGCTCGCGCTCTTGCCCGCGTAATCCTTCCAGGCGGTGGCGCGGGCGATGTCGCGCCAGCGGCCGAGCGTCGGCTCGTCGAGCTGCACGACCTTGGCGCCGGCCTTGGCGAACAGTTCCTCGACGCGGGTGTCGTCGGCCTTGGCCCCGGCCTGCCCGAAGGGCTCGAGCTCGGCCCCGACCGCCATGATCAGGTCCTGCTGGTCCTTGGGGAGCCGGTCGAACACGATCTTCGACATCATGATCGGCTCCAGCATGAACCAGTACGAGCGCTCGCGGCCGGAGACGAGGCCCTTCGACAGCTCCTCCAGGCGGAACGAGATCAGGCTGGTGGACGAGGTGATCACCGCGTCGCAGGCGCCGGTCTGCATCGCGGCGTAGGACTCGTTCGAGGGGATCGACAGGGTGGCCGCGCCCGCCTCCTTGAGCATCATGTCCATCTCGCGCGAGCCGCCGCGCACCTTGCGCCCCTTCACGTCCTCGGGGGTGAGCAGCGGCGCCTCGCGGCTGGCGACGCCGCCGGCCTGCCAGACCCAGGAGACCAGGACGATGCCCTTGGCCAGCATGATCTCGGTGAGCTTGCGGCCGACCGGCGCCGTCTTCCAGGCGAGCGCCTGCGCGTAGGAGGTCACCAGCGCCGGCATCAGGCCGATGTTGGTCTCGGGCACCTCGCCGCCCGCGTAGGGCATCGGGTAGAGGGACATGTCGAGCGCCCCCTTCCGCATCGCGCCGAACTGGGCGTTGGTCTTCATCAGCGAGGAGCCGGGATAGACCTGCACCTCCAGCGCGCCCTTCGAGCGCTCGCCGACCTGCTTGGCGAACATCCGGCACATCCGGTCCCGGAAATCGCCCTCGTCGATCGTGCCGCCGGGGAACTGGTGCGACAGCTTCAGGATCGTGGCCGCCTGGGCGGCGCCGAGGCCGAAGCGCAGCAGGGCCGGCGCGGCCAGGGTTGCGGCCACGAGGCCGCGGCGTGTTGGCGTCATGTCTCCTCCCGCACCGCAACAAGGCGGCCGATCTTATTTTGCGCCGCAACAAGTGCCGCCGCTTCAAGTATGCTTGAACGCCGGCCCTGTATACGTTGTCAACGGTCCGGCATAATCATGGGCGAACAACGCGGGAATTTCGTCGGACGGCGCCGGGACTCGGCGAACCGTGACCGGCCCGCCGGGAGGTCGCAGCCATGAGCCACGCGCAGCGCTTGAGGCAGGCGATCGAGGACGAGATCGTCTCGGGCACGCTCTCGGTGGGATCGCGGCTCGACGAGATGCAACTCGCGGCCCGCTTCGGCGTGTCGCGCACGCCGATCCGCGAGGCACTGTTGCAACTCACGGTGAGCGGCCTCGTCGAGGCGAAGCCGCGCCGCGGCGCCATCGTCAGCGCTCCGGAACCGCACCTGCTGCTGGCCATGTTCGAGACGATGGCGGAGATCGAGGCGTCCTGCGGGCGTCTCGCGGCGCGGCGCCATACCCGCGAGGACGCCGCGGACCTGCGCACCGCGCTCGCGGCCTGCACCGCCGCAGCGGAGGACGTGGAGGGCTACTACCGCGAGAACTACGTGTTCCACACGGTCATCTACCGGGCCTGCCGCAACGCCTTCCTCGCCGAGCAGGCGCTGTCCCTCCATCGCCGCCTCTCGCCATACCGCCGCTTGCAGTTGCGGGCGCGGCACAGGCTGGCGCACTCGCTGGCGGAGCACGAGGCGATCGTCGCCGCGATCCTCGCCGGCGACGAGGCGGGCGCGGCCGAGCAACTGCGGGTCCACGTGCTGATCCAGGGCGACCGCTTCGCCGACTTCGTCGCCGGGATGCGGGAGGCCACCGCCGCGTGAGCGCCGGGCAAGGACCAGTTAGGCATCCCGGTTGCGGGGGATTGCGGAGGCCGCGAAAGTAACTCGACTGGAAGTTGTATAAGCGACATGATGCTCGCCTCTGGGGTGAGGACATCATGTTGAAGGATCTGGTGCAGAGCGCCGGCCGACGGGCAGGCGTCGACATCTTCCGGGCGAGCAGCGAGCCGTTTCGCTGGAGCCACACGGTGCACGACTACTATCCGGTCGTCCCGAGCGCCCGCTGGCAGCCCGGTACCCTGCCGCACGGGCGGCTGAGCGCCGTCCTGGCCCGGGAGCACGCGGCCTACGAGCGCTTCCTGGACTTGCTGGACGCCCACGCGGACCTGCTGCACGCGGTACCCCACGAGGCCGGCGTCGCCGACGCGAAGACGCCCTACTGGAACAACACGTGGTTCACGGCGCTGGACGCCGCCGCCCTCGTGACCATGCTCGCCTGGAAGCGTCCCGCCCGCTACCTCGAGATCGGCTCCGGCACCTCCACGCGCTTCGCGCGCTACGCGGTCGACGCCCTGCACCTTCCGACGCAGCTCACCTCGATCGACCCGATGCCGCGGCTGGCGATCGACGCGCTCTGCGACTGGACCGTGCGAAGCCCGCTCGAAGCCTGCGACCTGAAGGTCTTCGACGAGCTTCGGGCCGGCGACATCCTGTTCTTCGACGGCTCGCACCGCGCCTTCACCAACTCGGACGTGACGGTGTTCTTCTTCGAGGTGCTGCCGCGGCTCCGGCCGGGGGTGATGGTGCATATCCACGACATCTTCATCCCCGACGACTACCCGGCCGCCTGGAACCACCGGCTCTACAACGAGCAGTACCTGCTCGCGGCGATGCTGCTGTGCGGGGCCCCGCCCTTCCGCGTCAGCCTGCCGGTGACCTACGTCTGCAAGCACGCCGCCTACGGTGCGCGGGTGCGGCGCGCCTTCGCGGCCCGAGGTCGGAGGCCGGACATCCCGTTCCTCTACCCGAACGATGCCGGGGCCCCCGGCGCCTCGTTCTGGATCGAGACCGCCGTCCCCGGCGATCAGGCCGGGGCGACGCCGTAGCTCGCCGCGATGACCGGCTTCTTGCCGCGGATGTGCTCGCGCAGCAGGTGGGCGAGCGCCGCCCCGTCGCGGGCGCGCAGCAGCACGATCATCTGCTCGTGCTCCGACATCGCCCGGGCCCACTGCTCCGGCGTCTGGTGGGCGCGGTAGCGCGAGCGCTGGATCCGGCCCGACAGGCTCTGGTAGAGGCCGCCGAGGATGGCGTTGCGGGCCGCTGCCATGATCGCCTCGTGGATGCGGCGGTTGTTGCTGAAGTAGCCGGCCTCGTCGCCCGCCCGCCACGCCACCACCATCGCATCGTGGTCGGCCTGGATCGCCGCGATCTCCGCGTCCGAGATGGAGCGGCAGGCGAGGTCGCCCGCGGTCGCTTCCAGGCCGGCGATCACCTCCATCATCTCCTCGATCTCGCGCTCGGAGATGCTCGCCACCCGCGCCCCGCGGTTGGGCAGCAGTTCCAGCAGCCCCTCGGTGGCCAGGATCTTGATCGCCTCGCGCAGGGGCGTGCGCGAGATGCCGAAGCGCTCGGTCAGCTCGGTCTCGTTGATCCGGGACTTGGGCTCCATCTCCCCCGAGAAGATCAACTCGCGCATGCGCTCGGCGACCTCGTCGTGGAGGTAGCGGCGACTGATGCCGATGCGGGTATCGATCTGATTCATATTCTGGAAAACGGACCGCCGGTCAGAGACTGTCTCCCAAGTCTAGGGGCACAAAAATTCAGTGTCGAGGCGTCAGCGCCCGGTCGAGCACGCGGGCCACATGTTCCGCGCGCAGGCCGAGTCCGTCGTGGATCTGGTGCCGGCAACTCGTGCCGTCGGCCACGACGAGGTCGTCCGCACCGGCCTTGCGCAGGGCCGGGAACAGCGACAGCTCGGCCATGGCGAAGGAGGTCTCCACCGTGTCGGCCCCGTAGCCGAAGGTGCCGGCCATGCCGCAGCAGCTCGACTCGATCGGGCGCACGTCGAGCCCGGGCACCGCGCGCAGCACGGTCTCGACCGGCGTGAACGCGCCGAAGGATTTCTGGTGGCAGTGGCCGTGCAGGTGCGCCACCCGGCCGCCCTGGTGGGCCAGCGGCAGGGCGATCCGGCCGGCGGCGAGGTCGACCGCCAGCAGCTCCTCGAACAGCACGGCCTGCCGCGCCAGCAGGGCCGCGTCCGCGCCCGGCAGCAGCGCCAGGAACTCGTCGCGGAAGGTCAGCAGGCAGGACGGTTCGAGGCCGACGATCCGGGCGCCGGCCCGCGCGAACGGCAGCAGTGCGTCGAGCGTGCGCCGCGCCTCCGCCCGCGCCCGGTCGGTCTGGCCGGAGGCGAGCCACGTGCGGCCGCAGCAGAGCGGCCGCCGGCCCCGGTCCGGGAAGACCCGGTGCAGCCGGTAGCCGCCGGCCAGCAGCACCCGCTCGGCCGCCTCCAGATTCTCCCGCTCGAAGGCGCGGTTGAACGTGTCCCCGAACAGGATCACGTCGCGGAAGTCGCCGGTGACGTCGGCGGGATGGGCGGGTTCGCCGATCTCCCGCCACGGCCGGCGCCAGCGCGGCAGCGTGCGGCGGGCGGAGAAGCCGGTCAGGCGCTCGGAGAACGCCGCCAGCGCCGGGTGCCGGTCCCGCAGGTTGAGGAGCGGCGCGAGCTTGGCGGCCACGCCCGCGTAGCGCGGCATCAGCCCGACCAGCCGGTCGCGCAGCGGCAGGCCGTGCCGGGCGTGATAGTGGTGCAGGAACTCGATCTTCATCCGCGCCATGTCGACGCCGGTCGGGCACTCGCGCCGGCAGGCCTTGCACGACACGCACAGGTCCATCGTCCGCTTCATCTCGGGGGACGTAAACGCCTCCGCACCGAGCTGCCCGGAGATGGCGAGCCGCAGGGAATTGGCGCGCCCGCGCGTGAGGTGCTGCTCCTCGCGCGTCGCCCGGTAGGACGGGCACATCGCCCCGCCCGCGAGCTTCCGGCAGGTGCCGTTGTTGTTGCACATCTCGACCGCCGGGCCGAAGCCGCCCCAGTCCGCCCAGTCGAGGGCGGTGCTCGCGGGCGCCGTCACCGCGTAGTCGGGCTTGAACCGGAACAGGCTGCGGTCGTCCATGCGCAGCGGGCGGACGATCTTGCCCGGATTCAGCCGGTTGTCAGGGTCGAAGGCGTCCTTCACCGCCTCGAAGGCGCGGGCGAGCGTGCCCCCGAACAGCGGCTCGACGAACTCCGAGCGCGAGATGCCGTCGCCGTGCTCGCCCGAGTACGAGCCCTTGTAGCGGCGGACCAGCTCGCTCGTCTCCTCGGCGATGGCGCGCATCCTCGCGACATCGCCGCCGAGCTTCATGTCGAGGATCGGGCGCACGTGCAGGCAGCCGACCGAGGCGTGGGCGTACCACGTGCCGCGGGTGCCGTGCCGCGTGAACACGTCGGTGACGGCGTCGGTGTAGTCGGCCAGATGCTCCAGCGGCACCGCGCAGTCCTCGATGAACGAGACCGGCTTCGCGTCGCCCTTCATCGACATCATGATGTTGAGGCAGGCCTCGCGCACCTCCCAGACCGACTTCTGCCGGGCCGGCTCGACCACCTCGACCACTGACCCGGGGAAGCCGTGGTCGGCCATGCAGGCGTCGAGCCGCTTCAGGTCGCGCTTGAGGGCGGGCAGGTCGTCGCCCGCGAACTCGGCGAGCAGCAGGCAGTTCGGCCGGCCCCGGGTGATGTCGGCGAGCGTCGTGCGGAACAGGGGGATGTCGGCGCCGAGCACCAGCACGTTGTTGTCGACGAGTTCCACCGCCACGGGATCGAGGGCGACGATGTGCTGCGTCGTCTCCATCGCGGCGCGGAACGCAGGGAAGTGGCACACGCCCATCACCCGGTGCGCGGGCAGGCGCGACAGCTTCAGCGTCACCGCCGTCGTGGCCGCGAGCGTCCCTTCCGAGCCGACGAGGAGGTGGGCGAGGTTCGGCCGCGCCTCGACCAGGGCGTCGAGCCCGTAGCCGCCGACCCGGCGCTGGACCTTCGGAAACCGCGCGGCGATCTCGTCCCGGTGCCGGTCGGCCAGCGCCAGCATCCGCCGGGCGATGTCGGCCGCGCGCTCGGAGCCGCTGACGCCGGAGGCGTCGTTGCCGGTGAGCGACAGGCCGAACGGCTCGCCGTCGTGCAGCAGCGCGTCGATGGCCAGCACGTTGTCGCTCATCTTGCCGTAGCGCAGGGAGCGGGCGCCGCAGGAATTGTTGCCGGCCATGCCGCCGATCGTGCACCGGGTCGCCGTCGAGGGCTCGACGGGGAAGAACCAGCCGTCGGCCTTCACCCGGGCGTTCAGGCGCTCCAGCACCATCCCGGGCTCGACCGTCACCGTGCCGGCCTCCGGGTCGTAGGCGAGCACCCGGTTGAAGTGGCGCGAGCAGTCGACCACCAGCCCGGTTCCGATCGGCTGGCCGTTCTGCGAGGTGCCGCCGCCGCGCAGGATCACCGGGGCCCCGTGATCGGCGGCGATCCGCAGCGTCGCGGCGATGTCCTCGGCCGAGCGCGGCAGCACCACGCCCGCCGGAGTGATCTGGTAGATCGAGGCGTCGGTGCTGTAGCGCCCGCGCGTGAAGGCGTCGAAGCGCACCTCGCCCTGGATCCGCTCGGCGAGTCGGCGGGCGAGGCCCGCCTCCAGCCGCGCCGCCGCGCGCGGCGTCGCCTGCGCCGTTCCTGCCGTCACCCGCGTCCCTCCCGGCGCCGCGTCCGCGGACGCCCCATAGCGCTCCGCCCGGATGCGGCTCAGCGTCCGGATCCGAGGCCTTCCGTCGCCGGACCGGCGCCCGCCGGGCGCAGACTTCCCCATCTGTATTCAAGATTCAAGGCGGCGGTCGCCGCAGGGGGAACGGGCCGCGGGCGCGATGCCGCATCCGCGCAGCCCCCGTCTTGCCACCGCGCGACCGCTCGGCCGATCCTGCCCCGATGCGCGCGGCCCCGCCGGGGCCGGCTACGACCCGGAGACCGGATGACACCCTACGGCAGCCTCGAACAGCGCTTCGCCCGCCTCTCCGCGCTGGAGGGCGCGGCGGGCATCCTCGGCTGGGACGCGCAGACGCTGATGCCGGACGGTGCGGCGGAGGCGCGCGGCGACCAGCTCGCGATCCTGCGTGGGCTCGCCCACGACCTCCTCACCGCCCCGGAGGCGGCGGACGCCCTCGACGCCGCCGAGGCGGAGCCGCCGACGGAGATCTGGCCCGCCGCCAACCTGCGCGAGATGCGCCGCGCCCACCGGCACGCCCTGGCCGTGCCGCGCGACCTCGTCGAGGCGCGGTCCCGCGCGGTGTCGCGCGCCGAGATGGTCTGGCGCGAGGCGCGCCGGGACAGCGACTTCGCCCGGCTCGCGCCCCACCTCGCGGAGGTGCTGGAACTCCAGCGTGAGACCGGGCGGATCAAGGGCGCGGCGCTCGGCCTCGACCCTTACGACGCGCTGCTGGACGGCTACGATCCCGGCATGCGCCGGGCGATCATCGATCCGCTCTTCGCCGACCTCGCGGACTGGCTGCCGGGGCTGATCGCCGAGGCCCGCGCCCGTCAGGCGGCCGAGCCCGCGCCGCTGCCGCTCGACGGTTCGTTCCCGGTGGAGGCGCAGCGCGACCTCGGGCTCGCGCTGATGCGGGCGCTCGGGTTCGACTTCACCCGCGGGCGGCTCGACGTCAGCCTGCACCCGTTCTGCGGGGGCGCGACCGACGACGTGCGCATCACCACCCGCTACGACGCCGCCGACTTCTCCCGCGCCCTGATGGGCGTGCTGCACGAGACCGGCCACGCCCTCTACGAGCAGGGTCGCCCGGCCGCTTGGCGCCACCAGCCGGTGGGGGCGGCCCGGGGCATGAGCCTGCACGAGAGCCAGTCGCTGATCGTCGAGATGCAGGCCTGCCGCAGCCCGGACTTCTTCCGGTTCCTCGCCCCGCGCTTGCGCGAGGCGTTCGGCCGGAGCGGGCCGGCCTGGGAGCCGGACAACCTCCATCGCCTGCACACCCGCGTCGCGCCGGGCTTCATCCGGGTCGATGCCGACGAGGCGACCTACCCGGCGCATATCCTGCTTCGCTACCGGCTGGAGACCGCGCTGATCGCCGGAGACCTCGCGGTGGCCGACCTGCCCGGCGCCTTCGACGACGGGATGCGCGACCTGCTCGGCCTCGCCGTGCCCGACGACCGTCACGGCTGCCTGCAGGACATCCACTGGCCGAGCGGCGCCTGGGGCTACTTCCCGACCTACACCCTCGGGGCGCTGGCCGCCGCGCAGCTCTTCCGGGCCGCCCGCGCCGCCGAACCGGCGCTGCCGGACCGCCTTGCCGCGGGCGACTTCGCCCCGTTGCGCGACTGGCTGCGCGCCAACGTCCATGCGCAGGGGAGCCTCGTCGGCACCGACGCGCTGCTCGAACGCGCGACCGGCGCTCCACTCGGCACCGGGGCGTTCCGGGCGCATCTGGAGGCGCGCTACCTCGGCCGGTCGTGGTCTTCGCCGAACCGGTGACCGACCGCTGGGGGTGGCGGGAGGAGGTCCGGTCACCCCCAGTTGTACGGTGGGCCTGCGCGGAAGCGCTGCTTGCAGGATAGTTCGGATCGTGCATGCTGAGCCGCGTGGTTCTGCGGGGTATCGATCGCCCGGATGGCTTATCCTGCCGCCTCGACGACGCGCAGCAGCGGGCCGCTCCGCCGGGGCGCCGCCTCGACGACCCGGCCCTTGATGTCGTGGATGCTCGGATGCGTACGGCGTCCCGGCGCGTCCGCGGTCTCCGGCCCGCGCACGCTTCCGCTCGCCTTTTCCACGCCCCGCCGCCCCGGAACCTGAAGCCGTAATCGCCCGCCGAGGCGCCATGCGGCGTACCCGCGTACGCCTTCGAATTTAGAAAAAGAATAAGAAACAAGAAATAGAACAACGAGGAGAGGGATATGCTGCAAGAAGTGACAACCACGCTCGGCGCCTGCCCGCACGACTGCCCTGACACATGCTCGATGCTCTACACCGTCGAGGCGGGGCGGCTGACCGAGGTGCGCGGCAATCCCGATCACCCGATGACCCGGGGGGCGCTCTGCGGCAAGCTCAAGGACTTCGACAAGCACCACTACAATCCCGACCGCATCCTCTACCCGATGCGGCGCAGCGGCCCGAAGGGCAGCGGCCAGTTCGAGCGGATCACCTGGACCGACGCTCTCGACGAGATCCACCGGCGCTGGAACGCGATCGTCGACACCCACGGGGCCGAGGCGATCCTGCCCTACAACTACCTCGGCAACGAGGGCACGGTGCAGGGCCTCACCGTCGGCGACGCCTTCTTCAACCGGCTCGGCGCGACGGTCGCGGAGAAGACCTTCTGCGGCTCGGGCTCGTGCACGGCGTGGCTGCTGACGGTGGGTCCGACCAACGGCACCGATCCGCTCAGCTTCGCGCAATCGAAGTACATCGTGATCTGGGGCTGCAACTCGGTCTCGACCAACATCCACCACTGGCACATCGTGAAGGCGGCCCAGCGCGACGGCGCCAAGGTGGTGGTGATCGACCCCTACCGCTCGCGCACCGCCAAAGAGGCCGACTGGCACTTGATGCCGAAGCCCGGCACCGACGGCGCGCTCGCCATGGCGCTGATCCAGGTCATCATCGCGGAGGGGCTGACCGACGACGCCTACATCGCCGCCCACACCGTCGGCTTCGACCAGCTCAAGGAACGGGCCGCGCCCTTCACCCCGGAATACGCGGCCGACATCTGCGGCATCCCCGCCGACGATATCCGGCGGTTGGCGCGCGAGTACGCCACAACCCGCAACGCGGCTCTGCGCCCCGGCATCGCCGTGGAGCGCAGCGCCGGCGGCGCGCAGGCGCTGCGGGCGATCTTCTCGCTGCCCGCGCTCACCGGCTCGTGGAAGGACCCGGGCGGCGGCGTCTACCAGATGCCGCTGTGGGAGTTCCCGGTGCACTGGGACCGGGTCTGCCGCCCGGACCTGATCCCCGAGGGGACGCGGGCGCTGAACGTGCTCAAGCTCGGCGAGATCCTCACCGGCGAGGCCGGGATCGACCCCGGCATCCACGCGCTGATGGTCTACAACGCCAACCCGGTCTCGAACTCGACCGAGACGGCCAAGATCAAGCGCGGCCTCGCCCGCGAGGACCTGTTCACGGTGGTGAGCGAGCACTTCGTCACCGACACCGCCCGCTACGCCGACATCCTGCTGCCGGCGACCATGGCGGCCGAGCACGACGACATGATGTTCTCGTGGGGGCACTTCTTCTTCACGCTGAACCAGAAGGCGATCGAGCCGCCGGGGGAGGCGGTGTCGAACGCCGAGCTGTTTCGGCGGCTCGCCCAGCGCTTCGGCTTCACCGAGCCGCAATTCGCCATGAGCGAGACCGAGTTGATGGAGTGGTATCTCGACTGGGACAGCCCCAAGCTCGGCGGCATCACCATGGACCATTTCCGCGAGCACGGCTGGTACCGGCTGAACCTCGGCGATCCGGCGACGCGCACGCCCCACGCGGAGGGCAACTTCCCGACGCCGTCGGGCAAGTGCGAGTTCTACTCGGAAACGGCGCTGACGACCGGCAACTTCGTGGCCCCGCCGTTCCGGCAGATGTACGAGGCCAAGCAGGGCGGCGAACCGCTCGACCCGCTGCCCGGCTACGTGCCGGCCAACGAGCGGCCCGAGACCAACCCGGCCCAGGCCGAGCGCTACCCGCTCAACATCGTCTCCCCGAAGAGCCACGGCTTCCTGAACTCGCAATACGCCAACGAGGCGCACAAGATCCGCGCCCAGGGCGGGCAGGCGATCCTGATCAACCCGCAGGATGCGGGGCCGCGGGAGATCACCGAGGGCGCGCTGGTGCAGGTGTTCAACGACCGCGGCACCTTCCACGGCCAGGCCAAGGTCACCGACGACGTGCCGCCGGGCATGGTGGTGGCCTCGCTCGGCTACTGGCACGCGCTGAACCGCGATGGGGCGGTCAACGTCATCAGCTCCGCGACCTACGGCGGCATGGGGCACTCGCCGACCTACAGCGACAACCTCGTGCAGGTCGGGTTGGCGCAGTAGCGCGCCTGGGCGGCGGTACGGCGCCGCCGCCCGGAGCGTCATCGCGAGCGAAGCGACGCGACCCAGGACAGCGCGCGTTCTCCGGACGTCGCGCTGCTGGATCGCTTCGCTCCGCTCGCAATGACGGCGCGGGCGGATCCTCGACTTGCCACGCCGCTACAGTTCCAGCACGTCGACCGCGTCGCCCAGGCGATCCCGCGCGATCTCCGCGACGTGGCGGTGATGCGTGAACAGGATCGGCTGCACCGCGCCGCCGATCTCGGCGAGCGCCGCGAGCCCGTGGCCGGTGCGGGCGTCGTCGAAGGTGGAGAACAGGTCGTCGCCGATGAACGGCGCGGGCTCGGCCCGGGCGGCGTAGTCCTCCAGGTAGGCTAGCCGCAGGGCGAGGTAGAGCTGGTCGCGGGTGCCCTCGCTCAGGCCCTCGATGCCGACGAGGCCGCCGCCCGCGCGCCGCCCGGCGAGCCGCGGCGTGTCGTCGTCGTAGCTCTGCGCCAGCCCCTCGAAGCCGCCGCCGGTGAGCGCCCGGAACAGCGCGCCGGCCCGGGCGACCAGCGGGTCCTGCTGGCCGGCCCGGTGGCGGGCGACCGCGTGGCCGAGCATCAGCCCGGCCAGCCGCAGCACCGCCCATGAGCGCGCTGCGGACGCCAGGTCCGCTTCGGCCCCCTTGCGCTCGGCGAGCGCCAGCTCGGCGCCTGTGCCGCCTTCGAGCGCGGCGCGGCGGCGCTCGTTGCGGTCGCGGTCGGCGAAGATGAACCGGCCGCGCTCCTCCACCGCCTCGGCCTCGGTGGCGAGCCGCGCCAGTTCCGCCTCGATCGCCTCGGGGGGCAGGTCGGCGAGGCCGGCGCGCAGATCGGCCTCCGGCAGGCCGTCGGCGGCACCGGCGAGGCCGCCGCGCAGGCGGGCGAGGTCGTCGCGCAGCCGGGCGCGGGCGCCGAGGCGGCCGTGCAGGGCCGCGACGGTCTCCAGCGGCGCTCCGGCCAGCTCGGGGGCCGCGTCGGCGAGGCTCCGGCGCAGGGTCTCGCCCGCCGCGTCCCGCTCCCGCACCGCCGCCGCAGCCGCGCGCTCCGCCTCCTCGCGCCGCCGGTCCAGCTCGGCGCGGCGGACCGTCCGGGCCTGCGCGGCGACGAGGCGGCCGTGCAGGGTGCGAATCCCGGCGCTCGGCGGCATCTCGGCGAGATCGGGGGCCAGCGCGCCGACGAGGGCGGCGACCGCGGCGCGGTACGCCTCCCGGTCGCGGCCGATGCCGGCGACGCGGCGGTGCAGGTCGGCGTGCTGGGCGAGCGCGCCCGGCACGTCGTGCCACGCCGCCAGCGCCCCCTCGGCCTCCTCGGGGGCGGCTCCGCCGTCGAGGCCGAGGGCCGCGACGGCGCCCGCCCAGGCGTCCCGCCACGCGGCGCGGCGCGCGCCCGTCTCGGCCAGGGCCGCGTCCAGGCGCTGCGAGGCGGCGGCGGCGGCGCGCAGCAGGCCGGCGCTCTCCAGCCCGGCCTCGCGGCGGCTGCCGAGCAGCGCCACCCGCTCCTCGGCCCGCGCCAGCACAGCGCCGACATCGAGGCCGGCGAGGTCGTCGAGCCCGGCCCGGGCGCAGATCCCGGCGAGCGGCGCGCGGGCCGCGGTGATCTCTGCGCCGAGGCGATCCCCCTCGATCCGGCGGCGGGCGATCTCCTGCTCGGTCTCGATCAGGCTCTCGGCCTCGGAGAGCCACGTCGCCATCTCGGCCGGCGGATGCGGCGCGATCCCCGCCGCCGCCCAGGCCTCGCGCCACGCCGCCTCGCCCTCGGCGAGCCGACCCGCCGCCTCGGCGAGCGCGGTCCCGGCGGCCTCGGCCTCGGCCCGGGCCGCCGCGAGGCGGCCGGCATCGGCGGCCTGCTCGGCGACCCGGGCGGCGTCGGCGGCGCGCTCGTCGGCCAGCGCGTCGGCGGAGAGAGCGGCGCGCTCGAACGCGGCGACGGCGGCGGCGCTCGCGCCGGTTCCGGCGGCGAGGGCGTCGCGCAGGGGGGCGAAGGCGTCCTCGCGGGCGGCGCGCAGGGCGTCGAGGCGCTCGCGCGTCGCCACCGGCCGTCCGGCTTCCCGCTCGCGCAGGCGCGCGGCGATCTCGGCCACGCGGGCGGTCGCGGCCTCGCACCGGTCGGCCAGCCGGTCGCGCTCGCGCTCCGCGGCGTCGAGGAGGGCGCGGAACCGGCCGATGGCCTCCGCCGAGGGCAGGGGGGCGCGGGCGAGCGCGGCCGTGTCGGCGACCGTCGGCGACAGCCGCCCGGCGGCGTTGCGCAGGACCAGGGTCTCGTGCCGGATCGCCCCGTCGAGGTCGGCGTGCCGGGCGATCACCTCGCGCAGGCGCGCGAAGGGCCGGAGCATCTCGCGCAAGGGGGCCGGGTCGACGACGGCGCCCGCCGCCTCGACCGCGGCGGCAAGCCGGTCGTGCTCGGCGCGCGCCGCGTCGCGGTCGCGGGCGAGCTGCGCCTCGGCCGCGTCGAGGGAACGCGCTTCACGGAGCAGGCGCTCGATCCGGGCACGGGCCGCATCCGAGGGCTGGGCCGACGACAGGGCGGCGAAATCGGGGACGCCGACGCGCGCGCGCAGCCGGTCGAGGTCCGCGGCGAGCCGGTCGGCCTCGGCGCCCACCCGCGGCAGGTCGATCCCGTCCTTGTCGAAGCGGTCGATGCCGCGGAACGCCTCCAGGATCTCCTCCGCCCGCGCGGTCAGGGCGGCATCGACGGGTACCGCCTCGGCCTCGGCCCGCGACCGGGTGCGGGCGGCGTCCGCGCGCGCGGCCTCGGCCCCGGCGGTGCGGCAGCCCTCCAGCGCCGCCCCGAGCCGCTCGATCCAGGCCGCGTCGGCCTCGACCAGCCCGGCCTCCTCCGCCAGCCGCGCCTCCAGGGCGTCGATCCCGGCGAGCAGCGGCGCCGCCCGCTTCAGCCGCTCCAGGCGGGCCCGCTCCGTGGCGAGCCGGACCCGCTCGGCGCCGACCGCGTCGAGTTGGCCCGCGGCCTCCGCGATCTCGTCGTTGAGCGCCCGCCAGTCCCCGGCGCGCAGGCCGGTCTCGCGGATCGCCTTGCGGGCCCCGTCGTAGCGGTCGAGCGCCTGATAGAACACCCGGTGCCCGGCCCGGCGCGGCGCGTAGATGCCGTCCGCCTCGCGGTCGAGATCCTCTTGGAGGTCGGTCAGCCCGCGCAGGCCCGAGCCCGCCGCGAACAGGCTGGCGCCGACCTCGCCCTCGACGTCGACCATCTCGCGGCCCCCCGCCCGGAGAGCCGCCGCGTCGAGGCCGAAGGCGCGGCAGAACACGGTGCGGGAGATGCCGCCGAGGAACGGGGCGAGCGCGTCGTCGGGCAGCGCCGTCTCGGCGGCGTCGATCAGCGTGCGCCCGCGGCCCTTGCGGCGGCGGAAGGCGAGGCGGCGCCCGTCGGCGGCGGCGATCTCGGCGCCGAGGCGGAGCTGCGGCATCTCGTGGTGGAAGGCGTAGCGGGTGCGCTCCTCGATGCCGAACAGCAGGTCGGTGACCGCGGCGAGCGCCGTGCTCTTGCCGGCCTCGTTGGCGCCGAGCACCACGTGCAGCCGCGCGTCCTCGCGGAAGCGCACCGCGCGGTCGGTGAAGGCGCCGTAGCGCTCCAGGGCGAGGCTGAGGAGGCGCATCGTCAGCAGCGCCGGCCGGAGAGGCGGCCGAGGATCAGCGCCTCGGCCTCGGCGCACAGGGTGTCGAACTCGGCCCCGAGGTCGATCTCCTCGCCCGGCAGCGCCGGCATCTTCTGGCCGATCTCGGCGAGCGCCGCGCGGGCGCGGGCGGCGAACTCGGGATCGCGGTCGATGTCGGCGAGCAGCGCGGCCGGGTCGATCGCCGCGGCGGTCGCCGGGATCGCGGCCGGCGGGCGCCGGGTCTCGATCTTCAGCCGCTCCAGCCAGATGTCCTCGTGGACCCGGTGGGCGGCCGCCTGGATCTCGGCGGACAGACCTTCGCGGTCGGCGCAGAGCCGGTCGTGGGCCGGGCTCGTGCCGGTGAGGTGCACGCGGACCAGCACGAGACGGCCCGAAGCGGTCTCGGCCAGCGGCCGCAACGCCGCCTCGACCGCGTCGAGCGCGGCGCGCTCGTCCCCGACCTCGGCGCAGTCGACGTCGAGCCGGTGGAACCGGGCGCGGTCGAGGACGAGGCGGTGCACCTCGGCCACCCGCCCGTCCGCGACCGTGACGAGCACCGCGCCCCGGGGCCCGCATTCGCGGACGCTGCGGCCCTGGAGGTTGCCGGGGAAGACGATCCACGGGTCCCGGGACAGTTCGGCGTAGTCGTGGACGTGGCCGAGCGCCCAGTACGCGTAGCCCCGCGCCCGCAGGTCGGCGACCGAGCAGGGGGCGTAGGTCTCGTGCGCCGCGTGGCCCGTGCAGGAGGTGTGCAGGACGCCGAGGTTGAACCAGCCCGGCACGGCGGCCGGGTAGCTGAGCGACAGGTTCTCCTCCACCGCCCGGGATCCGAAGCTGCGCCCGTGCAGGGCGACGCGGCACGCCTCCAGCCGGTGCGTGGACGCCCGCGCGGCGGGGAAGACGTGCACCGAGGGCGGCAGGGTGATCGAGCGGGTGATGACGCTCTCGGCGTCGTGGTTGCCGCGCACCATGATCGTGGGGATCCCGGCCCGGTCGAGGCGGGCGACCTGGCGGGCGAAGAACAGGCCGATCGTGTTGTCGGTCCAGTCGCCGTCGTAGATGTCGCCGGCGACCACGACGAAGGCGACGGCGCGCTCGACCGCGAGGCTCACCAGATCCTCGAACGCCTGCCGGCCGGCCGCGGCGAGCCGCCGGGCCAGCTCCGGATCGCGGCTGCCGAGCCCCGTCAGTGGGCTGCCCAGATGCAGGTCCGCGGCGTGGACGAAGCTGAAGCTCTGCTGCGGGTTCGACATCCGGCTCGGTGCGAGAGAGCGCGTCACGACAAAGGCCTGGAGCCGGGCACGATCGCAACGCGATCGGGAACGGCTCCCGGTGCCCCGCGACCGGCGGGGAACGGCCGGCGTTCTTAGGCCGGCCGCGCGCGTCTCCTCAAGCGCCCGGCGGACGCATCCACGGCTTCGCGCGGGACCCTCACCCCGCTCCCGCCGTTCCCCGACCGGCGCGGCGGCGCGCGAAGTAGGCGCGCCGCTCGGCCTCCGCCCGCACGGTCGTCGCGCGCACCTTCAGCAGGTCGCGGCGGGTGAGCAGCCCGATCAGGGTGCCGGTCGCCGGATCGGTGACGGCCAGCCGCCCGAGGCCGGTGGCGAGCATCACGTCGAGGGCGTGGGAGACCACGTCCTCCGGGTGGGCGATCGGCAGTGAGGCGTCGGAGACGCGCTCGCTCAGCGGCTCGTCCGGGTCCGCGTCCTCCACCTTCCAGCGCAGCACGTCGTTGCGGGTCACGAAGCCGAGGGGGCGGCGGGCGTCGTCGACCACCGGGTAGGCGTGGTGGGCCCCGACCTCCACCGCGGCGGCGGCTTCCCCCGCCGGCAGCGCGCTGGACAGCACCGCGACCTCGCGGGTCATCACCGCGCCGACCCGGGTGAGGTCGTAGGGGTCGATGCCGTATTCCCGGGTCACGTGCTGCCCGCGCCGGGCGATCTTCTCCGTGAGGATCGAGCGCTTGAGGAGCAGCACCGTCACCGCGTAGGCGGCCACCGTCGCCGCCAGGACCGGGACCAGGGCGGCGAAGTCGCCGGTCACCTCGACGGCGAACAGCGCCCCGGTCAGCGGCGCCGGCAGCGTGCCGCCGAGCATCGCGGCCATGCCGACGAGGGCCCAGAAGCCCGGATCGCCCGGCAGCGCGTGGCCCAGGACCCAGCCGGCGGCGCCGCCGATGATCAGGAGCGGGGCGAGCACGCCGCCCGAGGTGCCGGAGGACAGGGCCACCAGCCAGATCGCCGCCTTCACCGCGAGGATCAGCAGCACCGCCGTCACCACGAGGTGTCCGGTGAGCAGGTCGGCGATCACGTCGTAGCCGACGCCGAGCGCCCGCGGCTCGATCAGGCCGCCGAGGCCGACGACGAGGCCGCCGAGCGCCGGCCACCACATCCAGTGGATCGGCAGCCGCGCGAACCCGTCCTCTAGGGCGTAGAGCGCCCAGGTCAGCGCGCCGGACAGCAGGCCGCACAGCAGGCCGACGCCCGCCGCGGCGGCGATGGTCCCGCCGGTGATCGCCGGGTTGGCGGCGAAGGGGAACAGGGGGCCGCCCCCGAAGACCAGCGGGCGCCAGCACGCGGCGGTGACGGCGGCGACCGCCACCGGGATCAGACTGCGCGGCCGCCACTCGAACAGCAGCACCTCCAGCGCCAGCAGCACGGCGGCGACGGGGGTCCCGAAGATCGCGGTCATGCCCGCGGCTGCGCCCGCCACCAGCAGCGTCTTCCGCTCGGCCGCGCTGAGATGGAAGAACTGGGCGAACAGGGAGCCCAGGGCGCCGCCGGTGACGATGATCGGACCCTCCGCGCCGAACGGGCCGCCGGTGCCGATCGAGATCGCCGAGGAGACCGGTTTCAGCACCGCCACCTTCGGCGACATGCGGCTGCCGCCGATCAGGATCGCCTCCATCGCCTCCGGGATGCCGTGGCCGCGGATCTTCTCCGAGCCGAACCGCGCCATCAGGCCGACGATCACGGACCCGATCACCGGGACCGCCACCATCCACGGCGTGCGCGCCGCATCGGCCAGCGACACGGGGGTGGCGTCGATCCGGCCGAACCACGCGAGGTTGGTCACGAGCGCGATCAGGCCGAGCAGCACCCAGGCCGCGCCGGTGGCCACCGTCCCGGTCACGAGCGCCATCGCCGCCAGCCGGAGAACCCGCCGGTCGGCGGTGTAGTCGGCGAGCCTGCGTCTGCCCGGGCCCATCGCGGCCGGGCGGGGCCCCCCTGTCGGCATCGCGCTGCCCGGTTCGCGTCCTCCCTCGTCCGACCCCGTGCCCGCATGCGTCCCCGCGTGCATAACCTCTCCCGATCACCGTGTGATATATGTCGTGATGCGATACATTACGGTGGGGGCCGGAGGCAAGCGATGGCGCAGGGCGCGGGCGACGATCTCTCATCCGACCAGTACGCGGCGCTGGCCGCCTTCCGCTACCGGCTGCGGCGTTTCCTGGCCTTCAGCGAGGCGGCCGCGGCGCGGGAGGGGCTGCCGCCCCAGCAGCATCAGGCGCTGCTGGCGCTCGCCGGCCACCGGGGGGAGGGCGCACCGACGGTGGGCTTCCTCGCCGAGCAGCTCCTGATCGCGCCGCACACGGCCGCCGAGTTGGTCAGCCGCATGGTCGAGGGCGGCCTGCTCACCAAGGCGCGGGGCACCGAGGACAGGCGGCGCGTGGAACTGGCGCTCACGCCGCGGGCGGAGGCGCTGCTGCGCGGGCTCACCGCCGCGCACCTCGCGGAGCTGCGCGGCCTGGAACCGGCCCTGCGGGCGGTGCTGCGCGAGAGCCTGCCGGGCGCGCCGCGCGGGGGCATCGAACGCGGCGGCCGCGCGCGCGTTGAAGCGTGACGGTCTGGGGAGGCGGTCTGGATGGAGAGTCAGTTCGACCCGGCGACGGGGGGGCCGAGCGCGGACCCTGCCAGCCGCGCCGCGGTGTCGCCGCTGCCGATCCGGCAGGCCGACCGGGAGCAATCGACGTTCAAGATCGTGAGCTGGAACCTGCTGCGCCGGGTCGGCGCGGCGGTCGACGACGTGGCGGCCCTGGTGGAGCAGGAGAAGCCCGACCTGCTGCTGATGCAGGAGGCGACCCGCGCCATCGGCTTCCTGAAGGAGCGGATCGGCGGCCACTACGCCTGGGCGCCGCTGCCGGGGCGCATCCACGGCCTCGCCATGTGGAGCCCGACGCCGTTCCCGGCCCATCCCCGGACCGTGCGCCTGCCCTCCGGCGCCCTCGTCCACCGGGTCTGCCAAGTGCTCGACCTCGGGACGTTCGGGGTAGCCAACGTGCATCTCTCGCACGGGCAGATGCTGAACCGCCGCCAGCTCCGCCGGATCGTGGCCGGCCTGCCGCCGAGGGCCGCGATCCTCGGCGACTACAACATCGTCGGGCCGGCCCTGGTGCCGGGCTTCCGCGACGTCGGCCCGCGGCGGCCGACCCACGCGATGGTCGAGGTGCTGCCCCTGCGGCTCGACCGCTGCCTCGCCCGTGGGTTGATCTGCCACGAATCGGCGGTGCTGCCGCGGGGCGCCTCCGACCACCGGCCGATCGTGGTGCACCTCGGCCCCGCCCCGGACGAGCCGAAGCCGCGCAGGCTCAGAGATATGGCAGCAGCAGTCGCACGGCTGCGTCGCGCAGACGGGTGGGCAGGGGGCGCGCGGCGAGATCCGCCGCCGTCAGCCGACGCTCCATCTTCCCGCGCATGAAGCGGTCGAGCTCGGCCGCGAGACCCGCGTCGATGATCTCGACGTTCAGCTCGAAGTTGAGGCGGAAGCTGCGCATGTCCCAGTTCGCGCTGCCGACGAAGCACCACACGTCGTCGACGACCAGCGCCTTGGAATGGTCGAAGGGCGGCTCGTCGAGCCAGATCCGGACGCCGGCCTGGAGCAGGGGTTCGAGATGGGCCCGGGTCGCCCAGTCGATGAAATGGTGGTCGCTGACCCGCGGGATGATGACGTCGACGGTGATGCCGCGGGTGGCCGCCTGGGCGAGCGCGCCGGTCACCAACTCGTCCGGCAGGAAGTAGGGGGTCACGAGGCGCGCGGAGCGCTGCGCGCAGGCGAGCGCCTGCATCACCACCTGCTCGATCTTCTCCACGTCCGCGTCCGGCCCGGAGGTGACGACGCGGGCGACGCTGTCGCCGGCCGGCTCGCAGGCGACGAAGAACGGCGGCCCGTCGAGGTTCTCGCCGGCGACGAACGCCCAATCGGCCGAGAACGCGGCGGCGAGCTGCTCGACCACCGGCCCTTCGAGCCGGAAATGCGTGTCGCGAATCGGGTGCTCGGGCCGGGTCGCGACGCGGTTCGCCTGCGCGATGTTGAGGCCGCCGGTGAAGGCGACCGTCCCGTCGAGGATCAAGAGCTTCTTGTGGGAGCGCAGGTTGAGGAACGGCATCCGCCAGGGCAGGGCCGAATGCATGAACAGGGCGGCCGGAACCCCGGCCTTCCGCAGGCGGCGGTAGGTCGGGGTGCGGAAGTAGCCGCCCCCGATCCCGTCGATGATCACCCGCACCTGCACGCCGCGCCCGCGCGCCTCGGCGAGGGCGGCGCTGAATTCCCGGCCGGTGGCGTCGTCGCGGTAGATGTAGCTCGACAGGACGACGCTCCGGCGCGCGCCGCGGATCGCGGCGAGCATCTCCGGGTAGGCCGCATCGCCGTTGCGGAACATCCGCACCGCGTTGCCCGCCATCGCCGGCACGCCGGCGATGCGCCGGACGGCCCGGTCGAGGGGCCACAGCGCCTCCGGCACGACCGCGTCGTCGGTATCGGCCGGCTCCGGCGCCTCGGACGGGCGGCCGCGCATCCGGCGGGCGCGCCGGTACACGCGGTTGATCCCGAAGGTGACGTAGAGGAGGCTGCCGAACAGCGGCGACAGCCACGCCAGCCCGATCCAGCCGACCGCGACGCTGACCCGGCGCTTGCGCAGCAGCGCGTGCAGCGTCACCGCGACGGCCAGGACGAGGCCGAGCAGAGCCTCGACATCCGCCCGCAGCAGCGCGGTGGACTGGACCCATCGGTAGAGTGCGTTGTCCACGGTGCTGATCGGGTCCGTTCGCGGGGTTCCGGGCGGATATAGCCCAGCCGGAAGCGCTGTAACCGGTCCCGCGTTCCGCCTCTGCGTGCGCGCGGTCTATCCGTGCGTGCGGTGGGCCGCGCTCGTCGCGGCGGGCACGCAGGTGGGATTGCTGCCGTCGAGCGCGCCGTAGACGATCCGTCCGCCTTGCGCGAGGCAGCGCGCCTTGATCGCCTCGTGCGGGCGGTGGAAGCTCCAGATGGTGATCATTGGTCCCACCGTCGCGAGGCAGACGGCGCCGATCACCAGCGCGGCGATCCAGGTCGGGCCGTCGCGGCCCGGCCGCGGCGGGCGCGGCGGCGGCATCGCGCCGAGGAAGGCGCAGGTCAGACCGAGCAGATCGGATGTGCTCATCGGCCGTTCCGAGGCGGTGCGGGCGAGGCGGGCCCGACCATAGCAGTCTACCGCGGTGCGCCTCGGCCTCACAGGGCGCGATACGCCGCGCCGGCAGGCTCCGAGGGTTCTCCCCTCGGCCTGAGGCCTTCAGGGCTCCCAGCGCGGTTCGCGCTTGCCGAGGAAGGCGTCGATGCCCTCCCGCGCGTCGGCCATCAGCATGTTCCGGGTCATAACCTCGGCGGCGTAGGCGTAGGCCTCGTCGAGACTCAATTCGAGCTGGCGCCCGAACGCCTCCTTGCCGATCGCCACCACCCGGCGCGGCTTCTCGGCGATCCGGCCGGCCAGCGACCGCACCGCGCCGCTCAGCTCGTCGCGGGGCACGACGCGGTTGACGAGGCCGATCCGCAGCGCCTCGGCGGCGTCGATCGGCTCCCCGACCAGCAGCATCTCCATCGCGGCCTTGCGCGGGACCGCCCGCGACAGGGCGACCATCGGCGTCGAGCAGAACAGCCCGATCTGCACGCCGGGGGTGGCGAACCGGGCGTCCGCGGCGCAGACGGCGAGGTCGCAGGTGGCCACGAGCTGGCAGCCCGCGGCGGTGGCGATGCCGTGCACCTGGGCGATCACCGGTTGCGGCAGGCGCGCGAGGCTCAGCATCAGCCGGGCGCAGGTGCGAAACACCGTCTCGGCGGCCTCGCGGCCGGGTGTCGCGCGCATCTCCTTGAGGTCGTGGCCGGCGCAGAAGGCGGGGCCGGCGCCCTGGAGGACCACGACCCGCACTTCGGGCTCGTCCCGGATGGCGTCGAGCGCGTCCTGGAGCGCGCCCATCAAGGCCATCGACAGGGCGTTGCGGGCCCCCGGACGGTTCAGGGTCAGGATCGCGACGCCGTCCGCATCCTCCCGCAGCAGGAAAGGCGCGTCGGCCACGCTCGGCATCGACAGGGCTGCGGACATGACGGGCCTCCCGGGGGCCGGTCCCGGGGCCGGCTTCGAGGGCAGCCTAGCATGGCGGGTCCGGCGGTGCAGCCCGCGCTCAGCGCGCCGCAGGGACGGCGTACTCGGCGAGCGCCCGGTCGAGCCGGCAGAAATCGGCGCCCGGCCCGTTCCACCAGACCGCCGGATAGGCGTCGAGCCGGCCCATGACCCCCGCATAGGCCTCGGCGAGGGCCGAATCGACCACGGCGAGACCCGCGCCGGTGGCGGTCAAGGCGCTGGCCAGCGCCGCGCCGCGCAGCCCGGGATCGAGGGACGTGGCGCGCACCCCGGCCCTGGCGAGACCGAGGCCGAGGGAAGCGGCCTCGGCCGGCTCGCGCATCATCAGGGCGACGGCGTCGCCCGGCGCCAAGCCCTCGACGGCGGCCCAGGCCGCGCAGGCGCGGGGGTCGAACGCCGCCGGGATCGTCCGGGGCAGGGCGCGCGGCGCGGCGGCCGGCCGGAGCGGGGCGGCGAGCCCGACGATCGGGGTTTCGGCAGCGTGGGGCGCGTGGGTGAGCATGTGGGACGAACCGGGCTGATCGTTCGAGCGATCGGACTCCGGCGTGAGGCCGACGGGTTAACACTTCGATCCCGTGGCGGTCGCGGCGGCCGGCAAGCGGGCACATGGCGAACGGACCCTCAACGCGATCCCTCGCCTTGCCCGGATCCGCGCCGCCCTGCGGCGGGGCGCACCCTGGCGCGGGGCCGGAGCGCGGCGTATCCCGCGTCCCGGAACCCGCCCGCGAGAGGCGGCCCGATCCTCGTGAGGTCTGGATGCGCCCGTTCACTCCCATCGCCCTCGCCGCGGCCCTGGCGGCGGGACCGGCCTGCGCCGAGATCCGCAACGCCCCGTCGCCCCGGGCGCTCGAATTCTCGGCCTACATCTTCGCCGCCGTCAACGTCTGCGGCTACCGGATCGGCGCCGCCCCGTTCGAGGCGCTGCTCGCCAAGCAGGGAACCCGGGTGGCGGACGTTCAGCCGGGCGGCCCGTTCGGCAGCCGCGTGCAGATGATGTTCACGCTGATGTCGAACCAGATGCAGATGAACCGGGAGCAGGCCTGCCTCGCGGTGGCCGGCGAGTACGGGCCGGAGGGCAACATCGCCCGCAACGTGCTGCTGCCGGCCGGGGCCGAGCAGCCGGCGGCGGAGGGCGCCGCGCCCGGGGCCACCAAGCCTGCGGAGCCGGCCAAGCCGGCGCAGTAGCCCGCGTCTCAGCCGAGCCGCCAGTCGATCGGCGCGATCCCCCGGGCCTCCAGCCACGCGTTGGCGCGGCCGAACGGGTCGGATCCCGGAAAATCCCGGGCGCGGTTGAGGGGCGAGGGGTGGCCGCTCTCGAACACCCCGTGGCGCGCCGTGTCGATCAGCGCGGCCCGGGCCCGGGCCTGGGCGCCCCAGAGCAGGAAGGCCGCCGGGTGCGGCCCGTCCGAGACCGCGCGCACCGCCGCGTCGGTCAGCGCCGCCCAGCCGTAGCGCAGGTGCGCGCCGGCTTTGCCCGCCTCGACGGTGAGCGCGCTGTTGAGGAGCAGCACCCCCTGCCGCGCCCAGGGGGTGAGGTCTCCCCCCGCCGCCCGGTCGGACCCGGCCTCGGCGAGGATCACCCGCAGCGAGGCCGGCAACCGGCCGCTGCCGACATAGGAGAAGGCCAGCCCGTTGGCATCGCCCGGCGTCGGGTAGGGGTCCTGGCCCAGGATCACCGCCCGCACCGCCGGCAGCGGCGTCTCCGTCAGGGCCCGAAAAATGTTGTCCGGCTCCGGCAGGACCCGCGCCCCCGCCGCGATCCGCGCGTCGACCCGCTCCGCCACCGCGTCGGCCGCGCCGTCCGCGAAGAACGGCAGCGCCAGCCACGGGGAGCCGGATTCGCGGAATCGGGCGAGGGCGGCGGCGACGGGTCCGTCGGTCATCTCTGGCTTCGGCTCACGCGGTCGGATGGGCCCGAGATAGGTCGCACCGTCGCGGGGACGACGGATCGGCGGCGGTTGCCGGGCTCCGCGGCCCGCGTGTACGGAAGGGGACCCAGTCGGGACGGCATGCCGCCCCCGAGCGGCCTTCGCCGGACGCGGTCGGCGTCCTAGATAGGCGGTGCAGGCCGGATCGGCGCGACGCCCCCGATCTGTCGGCCCGGAACACGTGTAAGGAATCGGCGCCCGTCGCCGGAACGATGGCATGAACGAACGCGTCGAACCCGCCACCCTGGCGGATCGCCGGCCCGTGGCGCCGCGGGCCCCCGCCGCCGGCAGCCTGCCGGGGGACCATCCGGCCGTGGCCTGGGGCCGGGTCGGCGTGCTGCTCATGAACCTCGGCACCCCCGAGGGCACGAGCTACTGGCCGATGCGGCGCTACCTCAAGGAATTCCTGTCCGACCGGCGGGTGATCGAGGTGCCGCGCCTGATCTGGTGGCCGCTCCTCAACCTCGTCATCCTGTCGAAGCGCCCGGGGCCGAAGGGCCGCGACTACGCGAGCGTCTGGAATACCGAGCTGGACGAGGGCCCGCTCAAGACCATCACCCGCGGCCAATCCGAGCGGCTCCAGGCGGCAATGGGCGACACCGTCGTCGTCGACTGGGCGATGCGCTACGGCAAGCCCGAGGTGGCGGGCCGCCTTCAGGCGCTGCTCGACCAGGGCTGCGACCGCATCCTGCTCGTGCCGCTCTACCCGCAATACGCCGCCGCCACTTCGGCCACCGCCTGCGATCAGGCGTTCCGGGCGCTCATGGAGATGCGCTGGCAGCCGACCGTGCGCGTCTCGCCGCCCTACCACGACGACCCCGTCTACATCGCGGCGATGGCCCAATCGATCCGCGAGGGGTTGGACAAGCTCGATTTCGAGCCGGAGGTGATCCTCACCTCGTTCCACGGGGTGCCGAAGAGCTACCTGCTCAAGGGCGACCCCTATCACTGCCAGTGCCACAAGACCGGCCGGCTGATCCGCGAGGCGCTGGGCCTCTCGACCGAGCGGATGCGCGTCACCTTCCAGTCGCGCTTCGGCAACGAGGAGTGGCTGAAGCCCTACACCGACGAGACCGTGCAGGAGCTGGCCAAGTCCGGCGTCAAGCGCATGGCGATCGTGGCCCCCGGCTTCACCGCCGACTGCCTGGAGACCCTGGAGGAACTCGACGGCGAGAACCGCCACTATTTCGAGGGCAACGGCGGCGAGCGCTTCGCCTACATTCCCTGCCTCAACGACTCGGAGCTCGGCATGCGCGTGATCGAGCACGTGGTCCGCCGCGAGCTTCAGGGCTGGATCTGAATTCGGGCGTCGGGCCGCCTCCCGGCGGAAAATTCTCTCCGGGAGCGCTTGCCGCGGCGGCGCGTCCGCCTATCCTGTCCGGGCTCGGCCACGCTTGGGAGCCGCGCTCGCCCGGGCCGAACCGACTCCGTCGTCGGCGGCGAGCGCTCAGGGAGAGTCGTCACATGGCGTTCTTCATCGGGATCGCGTGCCCGTGGATTCTCGTGGCGATCATGAGCAGTCTGTCCGAGACGCGCCGCGTCAACGAGTTGGAGGCGCTCGGCGTCACGCCGCAGCCCGCCACCGCCCGCTCGTCCTACCTCGTGCCCGACCGGCCCTACTGAGCCGGCCGGGCGACCGGTTCAGGGCTTCTTCGCCGGCGGCGCCTCGGGCTTGCCCGGCGCCGCGTCGGTGCGCTCGATCTTGGCCTCGGAGCGCAGCTTCAGGATCAGGTCCTGCTGCGCCTTGCGGATCAGGTGCTGGTCGATCTGCTCCTTCAGCTCCTCGAAGGTCGGCTGCGGCTTGGTCCGCTTCTCCTCGACCTTGATGACGTGCCAGCCGAACTGGGTCTTGACCGGGTCCGAGACCTGACCGGGCTTCAAGGCGAAGGCGGCGGTCGCGAAGTCCGGCACCATGCGCTCCTTGGTGAACCAGCCGAGGTCGCCGCCCTCGGTCTTCGAGCCCGGGTCCTTCGAGGTCTCGGCCGCGACCTTGGCGAAGTCCTCGCCCGCCTTGATCCGCGCGGCGATCTTCTTCGCGTCGGCCTCGTTGTCGACGAGGATGTGGCGGGCGTGCACCTCCTCCTCGGGCTTCATCAGCTTGACGGTCTGGTCGTAGATCGCGTGCTCGGCCTCGGGCGTGACCGCCTTCTTGGCCTCCTGCTCCAAGTAGTCGTCGAGCAGCAGCTTGTCGCGGAAATAGGCGAGCTTGCGCTTGAAGTCGGCGCTGTCGCCCACCTTGGCGGCCTCGGCCGCCTGCGCGCCGACCTTGAGGTCGACCATGTAATCGACGAGCAGACCCTTCTTCTGCGCCTCGTCCACGCCCGGCAGCGACAGGGCCGGATCGTCGGCCGCAACCGCGATGTCGCCCTGCGTGATCGGCTGGCCGTTCACCTTGGCCACCACCGTGCCCGGTGCCGGCGTCGCGCTCGCCGTCGGCGTCGGAGCGGCCGGGGCCTGCGCCCGGACGGGGAGCGGCGCGGCGCAGGCGAGGGCGAGCGTGAGCAGGGCGCCCGAGCGCCGGAGATGGGACAGGCTCGACATGGGTACGGTCCTCGGCGTCGGAGCCGGCCGCCTCGCCCGGGCGGGCGCGGGCGGCGGCGCGCGTGCGGCTGCGGCCGCGGAAGTGCGCGACACAAGTGGACCGGGGCTCGGGCAAAGGCAAGCGCGGCCGGACCTGCGTTTCAGCGCGCACGGGTTCATCCGGCGAGGCAGACGGACAGGCCCGCGCGATGGGATTCCGGGTTCCGAACGGGCCTTCGTGCCGCCCCTGTGGGCACCGCCTCTTTCAGGTGCGCGGGGCGATGTTTACCTCTATAAGCCCGGCCAACTCCGCCCAGGCCGGCCCGCGACGCGCTCTCCGTCGCCGGGCTCGCGCGTCCGCAGGTTCACGATGCTCGGCTCCATCGCCAAGAAGATTTTCGGCTCCTCCAACGACCGTCGGGTCAAGGGCTACCGGCCCCGGGTGGCGCAGATCAACGCGCTGGAGCCCGAGATCCAGGCGCTCACCGACGAGCAACTGCGCGCCCGGACCGACATGCTGAAGGCGGAACTCGCCGCCGGCAAGAGCCTCGACGACATCCTCGTCCCCGCCTTCGCCACCGTGCGCGAGGCGGCCAAGCGCGTGCTCA
Organism: Methylobacterium amylolyticum; assembly: GCF_030700245.1. GTDB lineage: Bacteria > Pseudomonadota > Alphaproteobacteria > Rhizobiales > Beijerinckiaceae > Methylobacterium. Next base: position 72,277 of record NZ_JAUYZI010000012.1, on the reverse strand, counting down.
GCCAGCGCCACTTTGACGTGCAGCTCATCGGCGGCATGGTGCTGCACGAGGGCGGCATCGCCGAGATGAAGACCGGCGAGGGCAAGACGCTGGTGGCGACGCTGCCGGTCTACCTCAACGCCCTGGAGGGCAAGGGCGTCCACGTCGTCACCGTCAACGACTACCTCGCCTCCCGCGACGCCGAGTGGATGGGCCGGATCTACAAGTTCCTCGGCCTGAGCGTCGGCATCATCGTCCACGGGCTCGACGACGAGCAGCGCAAGGCGTCCTACGCCTGCGACATCACCTACGGCACCAACAACGAGTACGGCTTCGATTACCTGCGCGACAACATGAAGTACGAGCTGTCGCAGCTCGCGCAGCGGGGACACAACTTCGCGATCGTCGACGAGGTCGACTCGATCCTGATCGACGAGGCGCGCACGCCGCTGATCATCTCCGGACCCGTGGACGACCGCTCGGAACTCTACGTCGCCGTCGACGCGCTGATGCCGCGCCTGGAGAAGGCGTTCTACGACCTCGACGAGAAGCAGCGCACCGTGTCGCTGACCGAGGAGGGCAACGAGTTCATCGAGGAGGCGATGCGCGAGGCCGGCCTCCTCAAGGAGGGCGACCTCTACGACGCGCACAACGTCACCCTCGTCCATCACGTGAACCAGGCGCTGCGCGCCCACACCCTGTTCACGCGCGACAAGGACTACATCGTCAAGAACGACGAGGTGGTGATCATCGACGAGTTCACCGGCCGCATGATGCAGGGTCGGCGCTACTCGGAGGGCCTCCATCAGGCGCTCGAGGCCAAGGAGCGGGTGACGATCCAGCCCGAGAACCAGACGCTGGCCTCGATCACCTTCCAGAACTACTTCCGCCTCTACAAGACGCTGGCCGGCATGACCGGCACGGCCTCGACCGAGGCGGACGAGTTCGCAGAGATCTACAAGCTCGACGTGGTCGACATCCCGACCAACAAGGAGGTCGAGCGCGTCGACGAGGACGACGAGGTCTACCGCACCGTCGAGGAGAAGTACGCCGGGATCATCGCCGAGATCGACAAGGCGCATACGCGCCACCAGCCGATCCTGGTCGGCACCGGCTCGATCGAGAAGTCCGAGTACCTCGCCGAGCTCCTGAAGAAGCACGGCTACACGCTGCTCGACTACTCCGACCCGAACGCGCTCACCGACGTCTACAAGGCCGCCCGCGAGGGCCGCGTCACCAAGCGCTTCGCGGTGCTGAACGCCCGCTTCCACGAGCAGGAGGCCTACATCGTCGCCGAGGCCGGCGTGCCGGGCGCCATCACCATCGCCACCAACATGGCCGGCCGCGGCACCGACATCAAACTCGGCGGCAACGTCGAGATGCGCGTGGAGAAGGAACTCGCCCACCTGCCCGAGGGGCCGGAGCGCGACGCGGGCATCGAGGCGATCAAGGCGGAGATCGCCGAGAACCGCGCCAAGGTGCTCGCCGCGGGCGAGCCCGCCGACCCGGCCGCGGGCCGCAAGAAGGACCTGCCCGGCGGCCTCTACATCATCGGCACCGAGCGCCACGAATCGCGGCGCATCGACAACCAGCTCCGCGGCCGCTCCGGCCGCCAGGGCGATCCCGGCCGCTCGAAGTTCTACCTGTCGCTCCAGGACGACCTGATGCGGATCTTCGGGTCCGACCGCATGGACGGCATGCTGACCAAGCTCGGCCTGGAGCAGGGCGAGGCGATCATCCATCCCTGGATCAACAAGGCGATCGAGAAGGCGCAGCAGAAGGTCGAGGCGCGCAACTTCGACATGCGCAAGAACGTGCTCAAGTACGACAACGTCATGAACGACCAGCGCAAGGTCGTATTCGAGCAGCGCCGTGACTTCATGGGCCAGGAGAGCGTGCGCGAGACGGTCGACGAGATGCGCCAGGGCGTGATCGACGACCTCGTCGGCCGCCACATCCCCGAGAACGCCTACGCCGAGCAGTGGGACGCGGCGGGCCTCCAGGAGCAGGCGAAGGAGATCCTCAACCTCGACGAGCCGATCGAGGACTGGGCGAAGGAGGAGGGCATCGCCGACGAGGAGATGCGCGAGCGCCTCGTGAAGGCGGCCGAGGCCGCCTATCAGGCACGGGTCGAGCGCAACGGCGCCGAGGTCTCGGCCTATATCGAGAAGCAGGTGCTCCTCCAGACCCTCGACCACCTATGGCGCGAGCACCTCGTCACCCTCGACCACCTGCGGCAGGTGATCGGCTGGCGCGGCTTCGCCCAGCGCGACCCGCTCAACGAGTACAAGTCGGAGGCGTTCGACCTCTTCAACGGCCTCGTCGCGTCGCTGCGCGAGCAGGTGACGACGCAGCTCGCCCGGGTCGAGATCGTGTTCCAGGATCAGGATCAGCCGCCGCCCCCGCCGACCCTGCCGCCGATGTTCGCGCAGCACCTCGACCCCGTCACCGGCGAGAACGAGATGGACTACGACGGACGGGGAACCGGCAGCGACGGCGGCGGCGGACCGGCCTACGGCTACGCGGCGCAGGCCCTCTCGGCCGACGGCGCGGTGCTGGAGCGGGATCCCTCGGACGCCGCGACCTGGGGCCGGGTCGGGCGCAACGAGCCCTGCCCGTGCGGCTCGGGCCGGAAGTACAAGCACTGCCACGGCAGCCTCCAGGCGTGAGCCCCCGGGCGGTCTTCGTCGCCGGGGCCGGCACGGAGATCGGCAAGACCTACGTCACCGCGGCCCTGACCCGCCGCCTGCGCGCGCGCGGCCCGGTCAGGACCCTGAAGCCCCTGGCGAGCGGCGTGCCCCCGCTCGACGACCCGGCTTTCGCCGGGAGCGACACCGCCCGGCTCCTGGCGGCGCAGGGGCTCGCGCCGGACGCCGCGGCGGTCGAGGCCTGCTCGCCCTGGCGCTTCGCCGCCCCGCTGGCCCCGGATCAGGCCGCCGCGCTGGAGGGGCGGGCCGTGGCGCTGGCCGATCTCGTGGCGTGGTGCCGGGCGCGGATCGCCGAGGCGGAGGGGCCGCTGCTCATCGAGGGGGTCGGCGGGCTGATGAGCCCGGTCACGGTGGAGGCGACCGGCCTCGACTGGCTGAAGGCGCTCGGGGTGCCGGCGCTCCTCGTCTCCGGAAGCTATCTCGGCGCGATCAGCCACGCGCTCACTGCCCGCGAAACCCTCCGCGGCCACGGCGTGCCGGTGCTGGCGGTCGCCGTCAGCGAGAGCGCGGACGCGCCGACGCCGCCGGAGACCGTCGCCGCGGCGATCGGGCGGCACGCGGGTGCGCCCGTCTTCTGCCTGCGCCGGGACGCGCCCTGTCCGGACGGGCTCGCCGACCTGATCTGAGGCCGCAGCGCGACAGCGCCGCGGGTTCTGTACCGAGCCGCCCGCGCCCGCCCTGGACGGAACGCCCGCGCCTGTTAGCTTGCCGCGCGCGGCGCCAGAGCGCGGGCGCCGGTGCGGGAGCCCTCCGTTGAGCCAGACCCTCGCCCCGGCCGAAGAGGCCGAGCCCGCCGGCGATGCGGCGCATCCCGCCGACGGCGGACACGCGCGCGGCCGGCTGCGGCCGGCGCTCCTCCTCGGCGCGCTGGGCGTCGTCTACGGCGACATCGGCACCAGCCCGCTCTACGCCTACAAGGAGGCGGTGCGCGCCGCGAGCGACGGCGCCCACCAGGCCGCGCCGATCGCCGTGATGGGCTCGGTCTCGCTGATCTTCTGGGCGCTGATCCTCATCGTCTCGCTGAAGTACGCGATCCTGATCCTGCGCGCCGACAACCGCGGCGAGGGCGGCATCGTCGCGATGCTGGCGCTGCTCGGCGCCCGCCACGCCCGGCCGAGGACGTGGCAGGGCCTGCTCCTCGTGGTCGGCCTCGTCGGCGCGGCCCTGCTCTACGGCGACGGCGCGATCACCCCGGCGATCTCGGTCCTGTCGGCGATCGAGGGACTGAAGGTCGACGCGCCCGCCCTCGGCGCCTACGTCGTGCCGATCACCATCGTCATCCTCGTCGGCCTGTTCGCGGTGCAGAGCAAGGGCGTGGCCGCGATCGGCCGGGTGTTCGGGCCGGTGATGCTGGTGTGGTTCATGGTGCTGGCGCTGCTCGGCATCGGCGGCATCGTCCACCATCCCGAGATCCTGCAGGCGCTCAACCCGCTGCGCGCGGTGGACTTCCTGCTGCACGCGGGGTGGCACGTCAGCTTCATGATGCTGGGCGCGGCCTTCCTCGCGGTCACCGGCGGCGAGGCCATGTACGCCGACCTCGGCCATTTCGGCGCCAAGCCGATCCGGGTGGCGTGGTTCGTCCTCGTCCTGCCGGCGCTGGTGATCAACTATTTCGGCCAGGGCGCCCTGCTGCTCGCCGAGCCCGACGCGATCGAGAACCCGTTCTACCGACTCGCCCCGGACTGGGCGCACTACCCGCTGATCGGCCTCGCCACGATGGCGACGATCATCGCCTCGCAGGCGATCATTTCCGGCGTCTACTCGCTGACCCAGCAGGCGATCCAGCTCGGCTTCCTGCCGACCATGCGCATCGTCCAGACCGCGAGCGACGAGCGCGGCCAGATCTACGTCCCCGCGGTGAACTGGCTCCTGGCGATCGCGACCCTGTCGGCCGTCCTGATCTTCGGGTCGTCCGATGCCCTGGCCGGCGCCTACGGCATCGCGGTCTCGATGCTGATGGCGATCACCACCCTGCTCGCCGCCCTCATCGCCCTGCGCTGGGGCTACAGCCCGATCGCGGTGTTCGCGGTCAACGGCTTCTTCCTCGCCATCGACCTCGTGTTCCTCGGGGCCAACAGCGTGAAGATCATCGAGGGCGGCTGGTTTCCGCTCGTGCTGGCGGGCTTCGTCGCGATGATGATGCTCACGTGGCAGAAGGGCAACCAACTGGTCGAGGAGGCGCGGATCGGGCTCCGCCTGCCGGAGGACGCCTTCCTCGCCGGGCTCCAGCACCGCGCTCTGATCCGCCTGCCGGGGACCGCGGCGTTCCTGTCCTCGGCCGAGCACGGGATCCCGCTCCACCTCTCCCGCTTCGTCGAGCGCAGCCACGCGCTGCACCAGCGCGTGCTGATCATCACCGCCCTCTACGAGGAGACGCCGACCGTGCCGCGCAGCCAGCGCGCCCACGTCACCCTCCTCGCCCCCGACTTCTACCGGGTCACCCTGCGCTACGGCTTCATGGAGGACGCCTCGATCCTCGAAGGCCTCGCCTGCGCCGCCGAGTCCCGCCACCTGCCGGCCCACCTCGTCGACGACATGACCGTGTTCGTCGGCCACGAGACCGTCATCCCGAAGAGCGACGACCGCGGCATGGCGGTCTGGCGCGAGAGCCTGTTCGCGTTCCTCCAGCGCAACGCCGAGCGCACCGGCGCCTTCTTCGGCGTGCCGACCCGGCAGGTGATCGAGGTCGGCACCGAGATCGAGATCTGATTTTCTTCGGACTCGGCCGTGCGGGCGCGGCCGCCCCGCCATCGGGGTCAGCGCAGATCCTGACCGGCCACTGACCGTCCGCGGATCCGAGCCGTCGCGGCGGCGCCGGATCATACAACCCCCGGGTATCACACGAAGATTTGAGCACCCGCGTGCGGGGAACCTGTGCCGCACGTGGCCGTTCGGTCCCCAGCGAAAGCCGGCCGCGGCAGCGCTTGAGGCCCGCGGCGAGCCACCTCCACATCCCGGCAGCAGCACCGCGCCCGCGGTCGTGCGCCGTCGCGAGGGGCAGAACCAGAGGAGTGTTGCGATGAACAGCGATCACATCGAGGGCGGGATCCGCCACCTGCGCGGTCGGGTGAAGACCGCGACCGGCGCGCTTCGCGGCCGCCCGCGCCAGCAGGCCGAGGGCGCCTTCGATCAGGCCGCCGGGGCCGCCCAGTATGCCTATGGCCGGGCGCGCGACACGGTCCACGACCTGCGCCGCGACGGCGAGCACCTCGTGGCCGAGGGCCGGTCCCGCGGCCGCGCCTTCATCGACGAGGCCGAGGCCCGGGGCCACGCCCTGGCGGACGAGGCGGTCGAGCGCGGGCGTCACTACCGCGGCCGGGCCGAGCACCACGGGCGCGCGCTCGCTCGCCGCGCCGACGAGAACCGCGCCGCCACCGTGGCCCTCGTCGCCGCCGTCGCCTTCGGGCTGGGCTGGCTGATGCGCCCGAGCGGCCGCGCCTGACCGCTCGCCGGCCCGCCGCGCATCCGGGCGGCGGGCCGGCGATACGCATAAAGACATCTTTATGTCTTGATTGCTTCGTAGCCCGCGGAGTGGTAGGGCCTCGCCCCGAGCCGCAACGCACACACGGAGCCGCCAGGACATGGCCAAGGATTACGTCGTCAGGGACATCGCGCTGGCCGATTACGGCCGCAAGGAGATCTCGATCGCCGAGAGCGAGATGCCGGGGCTGATGGCGGTCCGCGAGGAGTACGGTTCGAGCCAGCCGCTCAAGGGCGCCAAGATCGCCGGCTCGCTGCACATGACCATCCAGACCGCGGTGTTGATCGAGACGCTGAAGGCGCTCGGCGCCGACATCCGTTGGGTGTCCTGCAACATCTACTCGACCCAGGACCACGCCGCCGCCGCCATCGCCGCCGCGGGCATCCCGGTCTTCGCCGTGAAGGGCGAGACGCTGGAGGATTACTGGGACTACACCTCGCGCCTGTTCGACTGGCACGACGGCGGCATGCCGAACATGATCCTCGACGACGGCGGCGACGCGACGATGTTCGTGCATCTCGGCCTGCGTGCCGAGAACGGCGACACCGCCTTCCTCGACAAGCCGGGCTCCGAGGAGGAGGAGATCTTCTTCGCGCTCCTGAAGAAGAAGCTCGCCGAGAAGCCGAAGGGCTGGTTCGCCAGCCTCGCGGAGGCGATCAAGGGCGTCTCCGAGGAAACCACCACCGGCGTGCACCGCCTCTACGTGCTCGCCAAGGAGGGCAAGCTGCTCTTCCCGGCGATCAACGTCAACGACTCGGTGACGAAGTCGAAGTTCGACAACCTCTACGGCTGCAAGGAGTCGCTGGTCGACGGCATCCGCCGCGGTACCGACGTGATGATGGCCGGCAAGGTCGCGATGGTCGCGGGCTTCGGCGACGTCGGCAAGGGCTCGGCCGCCTCGCTGCGCAACGCCGGCTGCCGGGTGATCGTCTCCGAGATCGATCCGATCTGCGCGCTCCAGGCCGCGATGGAGGGCTACGAGGTCGTCACCATGGAGGACGCGGCGCCCCGCGCCGACATCTTCGTGACCGCCACCGGCAACAAGGACATCATCACCATCGACCACATGCGGGCGATGAAGGACCGGGCGATCGTCTGCAACATCGGCCACTTCGACAACGAGATCCAGGTCGCCGGCCTGAAGAACCTCAAGTGGACCAACATCAAGCCGCAGGTCGATGAGATCGAGTTCGCCGACGGCCACCGCATCATCCTCCTGTCGGAGGGCCGGCTGGTGAACCTCGGCAACGCGACGGGCCACCCGTCCTTCGTGATGTCGGCCTCGTTCACCAACCAGACGCTCGCGCAGATCGAGCTCTGGACCAACCCGGGCAAGTACGAGCGTCAGGTCTACACCCTGCCCAAGACGCTCGACGAGAAGGTCGCCGCCCTGCACCTGGAGAAGATCGGCGCGAAGCTGTCGAAGCTGCGGCCCGATCAGGCCTCCTATATCGGCGTGCCGGAGAGCGGCCCGTTCAAGCCCGAGCACTACCGCTACTGAGCGGTCCGCACGGACGGATCGAGGGGCCCGGCGCGCTGCGCCGGGCCCCTTCGCGTGTCAAGGCCCGATCGCCGGTCCCGACTGTGTCTTCTGTGTGTCGTTAACCGGTCTTCAACGCCGGCCGCATCCGGCCACGGTTCGTTCCTCTTCCGGTGCGGATTCGCGCCACGGTAGAGTGGTCTCGACTCATCGAAAGGTCGGGTCCGCGGAAGGCCCGCAGGGGGCGGCTGCGGGGACGGTGCGGATCGCGCCGCGCTTGCGCGCGCGCCGCACGGGCCGGCGCGGGAACCAGAGGGGCAACATGGCGGTCGGACGTGCGGCGCGCGTGCGGATCATCGTCGGCGCCGTCACCTTGACCGCGGCGAGCGCGGCGCTGGCGGAGCTGCCGGCGGGCGCCACGGTCCAGGCGCATCGGGAGATCCACAGCATCGCCGGGCTCGCGATCTTCGGCGGCCTCGTCGTCTTCGCGGTGATCCTCTCGCTGCTCTACCTGTACGAGCGGAACCGCTGGACGCGCCGCGAGCGCGAACTCGCCGCGGCCCTCGACGTGCTGCGCGGCGCGCACGACCGCGCCGAGATGCTGCTCAACGCCGAGCGGCAGATCGTCATCACCTGGGACCGGCGCAGCGAGCCGGAGATCGAGGGCGATGTCGGCCTCGCCTTCCACGGCGAGCGGCCGGTCTCGGGCTCGGCCCGGCGCGTCCTCGCTTTCGGGACGTGGCTGGTCGCGCCCGACGCCGCCGCGGTCGAGGCCGCCCTGGAGGCTCTGCGGGCGCGGGGGACGGCCTTCTCCCTGAGTTTGCGCACCCAGCGCGGCCGCAGCATCGAGGCCCAGGGCCGGGCCGTGGCCGGGCGCGCGCTCCTGCGCCTGCGCGAGACGAGCCGGGAGCGGCGCGAGATCGCCGAGCTGCGCGCGGGCCTCGACGAGGCGCGCCGGGGGCTCTCCGCCCTCGCCGGCCTGCTCGACGCGATCCCGCAGCCGGTCTGGCGGCGCAACCGCGAGGGCGGGCTCGCCTGGGTCAACGCCGCCTACGTCGCCGCCGTCGAGGCGGAGAGCCGCGAGGCCGCCCTCGACGGCTGTGTCGAGCTGTTCGACCGCGGGGCCCGCGAGACGATCGCCCGCGACGACGCGGTCCGGCCCGGCGCGGCGCCGCGCGCGGTGCCGCGAGTCTCGGCGGTGGTCGCCGGCAGCCGCCGCATGCTCGACGTGTTCGAATCCGGCCTCGACAGCGGCCGCGTCGGCGTCGCGGTCGACGTGTCCGAGCTGGAGAGCGTGCGCGCCGACCTCCAGCGCCAGATGAACGCCAACGTCCGCACCCTCGACCAGCTTCCGACGGCGGTGGCGATGTTCGACGTGTCGCAGCGCCTGATCTTCCACAACGCCGCCTATCGCCAGCTCTGGGACCTCGACCCCGCCTTCCTCGACGGCCGGCCCGCCGACGGCGAGATCCTCGACCACCTGCGCGCCCAGCGGAAGCTGGAGGAGCACGCCGATTTCCGCGGCTGGAAGCAGGGGGTGCTCGCGGCCTACCGCGCCGCCGAGGCCAACCAGAGCTGGTGGTATCTCCCCGACGGCCGGACCCTGCGCGTCGTCGCCGACCCGAACCCGCAGGGCGGCCTGACCTACCTGTTCGACGACGTGTCCGACCGGGTCAACGCCGAGTCGCGCTACAACGCCCTGCGGCGGCTCCAGGCCGAGACCCTCGACACCCTGGCCGAGCCGGTGGCGGTGTTCGGCGCCGACGGCCGCCTGCAACTCGCCAACCGGGCCTTCTCGACCGTGTGGCGGCTCGAACCCGGGATGATCGACGAGCGCGCCCACGTCGACGCGGTGATCGCCCGCTGCCGGGCGCTGGCCCCGGCCGAGGAGCCCTGGCTCGACATCCGCGACGCCGTGGTCGGCCTCGAATCGCGGGCCGGGCTGGCCTGCCGGCTCGAGGTGCTCGACGGCACCGTGCTCGACTGCGCGGCCCAGCCCCTGCCGGAAGGGGCGACCCTGCTGACGCTCATCGACGTGACCGCGAGCGTCAACGTCGAGCGGGCGCTGACCGAGAAGAACGAGGCGCTGGAGAAGGCGGCGCAACTGCGCGACACCTTCGTGCACCACGTCTCCTACGAGCTGCGCTCGCCGCTCACCAACATCATCGGCTTCACGCAGCTCCTCGGCGACGAGACCGTGGGCGCCCTCAACGACCGCCAGCGCGAGTATTCCGACCACATCATGCGCTCGTCGGCGGCGCTGCTCGTCATCATCAACGACATCCTCGACCTCGCCTCGATCGATGCCGGGTCGCTGGAGCTGGAGCGGGAGACGGTCGACGTCCAGGCGACCGTCGAGGCGGCCCTGCGCGGCGTCGAGGACCGGCTGGCGGAGTCGCGCATCACCCTGGCGGTCGACGTCCCGGAAGACATCGGCAGCGTGCTCGCCGACGGCAAGCGCGTCCGCCAGATCCTGTTCAACCTGCTCTCGAACGCGGTGGGCTTCTCGGATCCCGGCCAGCGCGTCGAGATCCGCGCCCGGCGCGAGGCCCAGGACCTCGTGCTCAGCGTGCGCGACCACGGCCGCGGCATGCCGCCCGAGATCCGCGCCCTCGTCTTCGACCGCTTCGAGAGCCACACCCTGGGCACCCGCCACCGCGGCGTCGGGCTCGGCCTGTCGATCGTGCGCTCCTTCGTCGAGCTGCACGGCGGGCGGGTCGCGCTGGAGACGGCGCCGGGGCAGGGGACCTGCGTGACCTGCCGCTTCCCGCTCGCGCCCGCCGGCGACCCGACCTCGGGAGATCCGACGCGGGACGGCGCCCCCGACGGACGCCCGGCGCAGCCGCCCCGCAACGCGCTGGCCTGAGCCCGGCGCCGCAGGCCCGGCTTGACCGGCCGGCCGCTTCCGATCAGCAGGGCGACATGTCCCAACACGACACATCCGGCTGGGCCGTCTTCGGAATCGGCGATTTCCGCCTGTTCGGCACGGCGCGCTTCCTCACCGGCCTCGCCTACCAGATGCAGGCGGTGGCGATCGGCTGGTTCGTCTACGACCTCACCCGCTCGGCCCTGGCGCTGGGCCTCGTCGGTCTGGCCGGCTTCCTGCCGGCGATGCTGTGCGCGCTGATCACCGGCCACGTCGCCGACGCCTACGACCGGCGGATCGTGGGCGCCGCGGCCTTCGCGCTCCAGGCCGCCGCGAGCCTGTGCCTGCTGCTCTACGCGCTCGGCGGGCACGGGGCGGTCTGGCCAGTCTACGCCCTGGTGGTGGTGGTCGGCACCGCCCGCGCCTTCGCCAACCCGGCCCTGCAGGCCCTGCTGCCGACGCTGGTGCCGACGCCGCTGTTCGGCTCGGCCATCGCCTGGAACGCCTCCCTGTGGCAGAGTTCCTCGGTGGCCGGCCCGGCGCTCGGCGGGCTGCTCTACGCGCTGGGGCCGGCGGTGGTGTTCGGGGCGGCGGGGGCGAGCTTCGCGCTGGCGAGCCTCGCGACCGCGCTGATCCGGTTCCGCCCCGCCGCCGTGTCCGAGCGGCCGCCGATCACCTGGGCGGCGCTCTCGGCGGGCATCCACTACATCCGCTCGCAGCCCGTGGTCCTCGGGGCGATCAGCCTCGACCTGTTCGCCGTCCTGCTCGGCGGGGCGACGGCGCTGCTGCCGATCTACGCAGGCGAGGTGCTCCACGTCGGCCCCCTCGGTCTCGGCGCGCTGCGCAGCATGCCCGCCGCGGGCGCCGTGACCATGGCGGTGTTCCTGGCCTATCGGCCCCTCCGGCGCCATGCCGGGGTGCGGATGCTGCGGGCGGTCGCCGTGTTCGGGATCGCGACCCTGGTCTTCGGGCTCTCGACCTCGCTGCCCCTGTCGATGCTGTGCCTGTTCGTGACCGGCGCGGCGGACATGATCTCGGTCTACGTCCGCCAGAGCTTCGTCCAGGGCGAGACACCGGACGCGATGCGCGGCCGCGTCTCGGCGGTGAACACCGTGTTCATCGGCGCCTCGAACGAGCTCGGCGAGTTCGAGTCGGGCGTGCTGGCCGCGGCGGTCGGCGCGGTGCCGGCGGTGGTGCTGGGCGGGGCGGCGACCGTCGGCGTCGCGCTGCTCTGGGGGCGCCTGTTTCCAGCGCTCAAGGCCCGGGACCGGCTGCTCGGCCAGTAGGGCCGCCCCGTCAGGGCCGGACCGGTTCCGCCGGCGCCGCGGCGACGGACGGGACGGCTTCGAGCCGGCGGGCGGCCACGAAGGACAGGCGCCGCCGCAGGCCCAGGATCGGCCGCTCGATCGCGTGCCAGGAGACCATCGCGAACAGCAGGATGCAGGGCAGCGCCAGCAGGATCTGCTGCGCCGTGTCGCGCACCGGCACCAGCGTCACCATCGCCTGCTGGATCGGCCAGCCGTAGAGGTAGATCCCGTAGGAGTAGTCGCCCCGCCGGAGCAGGCCGGGCACCGGCACGTCGGTCACGCCGAAGCAGGCCGTGAGTTAGACCAGCGCCGGCAGCACCACGAGGTTCATGAGCGGGTATTGCGGCAGCGCCGCCGTGTCCGCGAGGTCGAGCGCGCCGGCCGCGAGCACCAGCGCGGCCGCCAGGGTGATCGGCGCCCAGTGGTAGGGCAGCCGGTGCCGGTAGAGGTAGACGGCGATGCCGAGCAGGAACGCCACGTAGAGCCGCGAGGCCTTGCCGACGAACAGCTTGTCGGCGACGAGCGCCGGCAGGGCGGGCAGGCCGTTCCCGGCGCCCCAGGCCAGGAGGAACCCGAGGACGATCACCGCGCCCGCGGCGGCGAGGACCAGCCCGGGCCGCCGCAGCGCTCCCGACAGCACGCAGACCGACATGATCGCGTAGCAGGCGATCTCGTGCGGGATGGTCCAGAGCGACCCGTTGACCACGTCGGTCGGATTGCCGGCGAACACGCCGGGCAGCACGTAGGTGATCACCCCGACGATGTTGGCGAAGTACCGGTAGGTCCCGGGATCGGCGAAGTAGCCGCGCGTCGCCAGCACCGTGAACAGCGGCCCCAGGACGAGGGCGCTGAGCACCACCTCCACGGCCAGCGCCGGCACGATGCGCAGCGCCCGGTTCAGCAGGAAGTCCCGCAGCCGCAGCCGCAGTGCGCTGGCCGTGATGAGGAAGCCGCTCAGGCCGAAGAAGGCCGAGATGATCGAGTAGCCGCCGAGTTCGAAGAAGCGGTTGCCCGGCGCGATGTCGCCCTGCACGATCGCGCGCCCGTGCCAGACGACGACGCCGACCGCGAGCGCGATGCGCAGGATGTCGAAGCCCGGCGCGAGGCCGCTGTGCCGGTCGAGGCGGGAACCGATGGTCTGCATGGGACGCCGCCGCGCCGGTCCGCTCCGGCCCCGGAGAGGCTAGTCCGGGCGGCCGCCGGGCTGAAGGGCGGGCCGTCCGGATGCGTAGTCTGCGCCTGTGGGCAGCGGGGACTCAGCGTCCCGCGAGCAGCGGCGACCACGTCGGGTCGGAGGCGTAGCTCGGGGTCGGCACCGGCTGCTCCACCCGGCCGGTGATGTCGACCATGTAGAGCTTGCCGCCGCCCTGGCCGCCGGGATCGCGGAAGAACAGCACGTACTGGCCGTTGGGCGAGAAGGTCGGCCCCTCGTTGTGGAAGCCCTCGGTCAGCACCCGCTCGCCGCTCCCGTCGGGCTTCGACACGCAGATCGCGAAGCCGCCGTTGCGCTGCCGGGTGTAGGCGATCAGGTCGCCGCGCGGCGACCACGCCGGCTGCGAGGCGGAGCCCGCGCCGAAGGTGATGCGGTGCGGGTTCGAGCCGTCGGCGCCCATCACGTAGACCTGCTGCGAGCCGCCGCGGTCGGATTCGAACGCGATCTGCGTGCCGTCCGGCGCGTAGGTCGGCGAGGTGTCGATGGCGATGCCGTTGGTGATCGGGCGCTGCGCCTTGGAGGCGAGGTCCATGGTCACGATGTCGGCGTTGCCGCCCTGCTGCACGCTCATCACCAGCCGGCGCCCGTCCGGGGAGAAGCGCGGGCTGGAACTCATCGACTCGGCGGTGCCGAAGGCCTGCCGCGAGCCGGTCTCCAGGTTGATCACCTGCACCCGCGGCTGGTGGCCGCTGGCCTGGGCCATGAACGCGATGTCCTGGGTGGCCGGCGAGTAGCGCGGGGCGACGATCGACATCTCGCCGCTGGTGATCGCCCGGACGTTGGCGCCGTCCTGGTCCATCACCATCAGCCGCTTGCGGCGGTTCTCCTTCGGGCCGGACTCGTCGACGAAGGCGATGCGGCTGTCGAACCACGGCCCGAGGCCGGTGATCTTGGTGTAGACCGCGTCCGAGATCAGGTGGCCGGTGCGGCGCGCGTTGGCCGGCTCGGTGGCGTATTGCTGGCCGGTCATCTGCTGGCCGGAACTCACGTCCCACAGCCGGAACTCGACCTTGAGCCGCCCCGAGCCGTCGCGCGAAACGCGGCCGGTGACGAGGCCCTGGACGCCCGCCGCCCGCCACTTCTCGAAGTTCGGGGCGGCGTCGAAGGGCGGGTTCTCGGGGAACTTGGCGTGGTCGAGGGGCGCGAAGTAGCCCGAGCGGCGCAGGTTGTTCGTCACCACGCCGGAGACGAGGCCGCCGAGGCTGGCGTCGCCCCCGAAATCCGCCACCGCGATCGGCATCGGCTGGAACGCGCCGCTGCCGATGCGGAGCTGGAGCTGGGCCTGGGCCGGCCCGGCGAGGCCGAGTGCGGCCGTCATCAGGGCGAGGAGCGTCAGCAGGCGCGCGGGCAGGGACGCCGTGCGGCGCCGGAGGGTCAGGCTGTCGGGCATGGTCTCGGTCTGGGGCGGTCAGTCGGCAGGGGGAGACGGGCGGCGCGGGGTCATGTCGCCGAGAACTCGAACTCCGCGTTGATGGCCTTCCAATCGTTGTAGTACGGCGCGTAGGTGGCGGGGATGTGATACGGCGCGCACCGCCGCACCGCCCGCAGAGCCGCCTGCGCGATCGACTGGTCGACGGAGCTGGCGCCGCCGCGCATGATTCGCGGCTCGGAGCCCAGCGACCCGTCCGGGTTCAGACGGATGTCGAGCACCGGCAGCACCACCCCCTGCGCCGCGCCGGGGGGCGCCGAGTAGCAGCGCTCGATCTGCTGCTGGAGCAGGCCGACCAGGGCGTCGCGGAGCGAGGGCGACAGGCGCTGCGCCGTGCCGGTGGCCGCGCCGAGCGCCGCCACCTTCTGCACCGCGTGGCCGGTGGCGCCCGTCGACTGCGACGGCGCCTTGGAGGCGAGCAGCGAGCGGATGTCGCCCGCGTTGAACTTGTCGGCGAGTTCGGCCTGCTTGCGGGCCTTGGCCTCGGCGTCGGCCTTCGCCTTGGCGTCGGCGACCGCCTTGGCCTTCGCTTTGGCCGCGGCGTCCGCCTTGGCCTTCGCGGCGGCCTCGGCCTTCTCGCGCTCGGCCTCCGCCTTCGCCTCGGCGATCTGCTTCTGGCGCTCGGCCTCGGCCTCCGCCTTGGCCTGCGCGTCGGCCTTGGCCTTCGCCTCCGCGACCTTCTTGGCCGCTTCGGCCTTGGCGGCCTCGGCCTTCGCCTTGGCTTCCGCCTTCGCGGCCGCGGCGGCCTCGGCTTCCTGGCGCTCGATCAGCTTGTCGAGCTGCTCGCGCTTCTCGGCCTCGGCCTTGGCGTGCGCCTCCGCCTTGGCTTTCGCCTCGGCCGCCTTCTCCGCCGCAGCCTTCGCCGCAGCCGCCTTCTCGGTAGCGGCCTTCTCCGCCTTCTCGGCGTCGCGCTTCTCCTGCGCGGCCTTGGCCGCCTTGGCGACCTCGGCCGGGTCGGGCTCGGGCGGCATCCGCAGCGGCATCTCCTCCGCGTAGGCGAGCTTCATGTCGGCGGTGCGGGTGGGCGCGGTCGGCGCGTCGGTCTTGGCGTTCTCCGGCTCGCGATCCTCGACCTTCTCGGCCTGACGGTCGGCCCGCGTCTGCGCGTTCGGCATCGGCTTCTCGGCCTGCCGCTCGCCCCGGGTGATCTCGGAGAGCTGGTTCTCGGTGATGACCTCGACGGGCACGCCCTCCTGCGCCTCGGGCAGGGCCGGGGCGGCGACGCTGACCAGCGCCAGGGTCAGCAGCGCGACGTGCGTGCCGGCCGAGATCCAGACGCCGGGTTCCCTGCGGTCGAAGGAAAGCGCCACGGGCTCGTCCTTACTGGTGCTCGGGCTCGGTCACGAGGGCGACCCGCTTGAAGCCGCCGCCGGTGACGATCGCCATGACCTGGGCGACGCGGCCGTAATCGACCCGCTTGTCGCCGCGCACGAACACGCGCTCGTCGGGACCGGATTTGGCCGCCGCGGTGAGCCGCTCGACGATCGCGCCGTCGGTCAGCTCGTCCTCGCCGAGGAAGACCTGGCCGGTCTGCCGGATGGAGAGGGTCAGCGGTTTGGTGTCGGAGTTGAGCGGCGAGGCCTTCGACTGGGGCAGGTCGAGGGGCACGCCGACCGTCATCATCGGCGCCGCCACCATGAAGATGATCAGCAGCACCAGCACGACGTCGATGAACGGCGTCATGTTGATCTCGTTGATGGCGCCGCTGCGCCGTCCCCGCCTGCGCCGGCGCTTCGCGCCGCCGGCCGCGCCTGCCGCCATGGCCATCGCGTCGTCTCCTCAGGCCGCCAGCGAGAGGCGCTCGTCGATCTGGCGGGAGAGGATCGCCGAGAACTCGTCGGCGAAGCCTTCGAGCCGCGACTGCGCCTTGGCGACCTCGGCCTGGAGCTTGTTGTAGGCGAGCACCGCGGGGATCGCCGCGAACAGGCCGATGGCGGTGGCGAACAGCGCCTCGGCGATGCCGGGCGCCACCACCGCGAGCGAGGTGTTCTTGGAGGCCGCGATCGAGGTGAAGGCGGTCATGATGCCCCAGACCGTGCCGAACAGGCCGATATACGGGCCGGCCGAGCCGATCGAGGCGAGGAACAGCAGGCGCGATTCCAGCCGCTCGACCTCGCGGTGGATCGTCACGTCGAGCTGCTTCTCGATGCGCTGCGACAGCGACTGCACCTGCCGGCCCGAGCCCTCGAACGAGCGCTTCCACTCGCGCATGGCCGCCACGAACACCGCGGCGAGGCCCGTCGCCGGGCGGTCGTTGAACGAGCGGAACAGCTCCTCAAGGGAGCGGCCGGACCAGAACGCGTCCTCGAACGCGTCCATCTCGGTCTTGGTGCGGCGGAACAGCAGCGTCTTGTCGACGATGATCGACCAGCACCAGATCGAGGCCCCGAGCAGGCCGAGCATCACCGCCTTCACGACGAAGTGGGCCTGAAGGAACAGGCCGAGCAGCGACATGTCGGCGACAGGCGCGGCCTGCATCGCGTCGGCTGGGGTCATCCGTCGAGGTCTCCTGCTCCGGGCCGGTGCCGAACGGGCATCCACGTCGGCGACGAGCGCTTCGAGACGCAGCGGCCGCCGGAAGCGTGAGCGATATCAAGGCTGTCGCCCGCGAATCTGTCGAAAGTAAGGGTCGCGCCCCGGCGGGGCGGGCCCTCACGCGCCGCAGCCCTGTTAGGGGCGCGACAGGGTTAAGGATCGGTTGCGATCCGGGCGATCGTGGGGCGGCGGCGCCCTGGACGGGCGGGAGCGCGCCTCTCTATGGTGCCGACCGATCCGCGGCGGCCGGAATGCCGCGGCGGGAGGAGCCATGACCGCAGGAGCACACACCGCGGGAGCCTTGACCGCACCCGTGCCGAGCCTGTCCGAGCGGCTGCGCGACGGCGCGGGCCACCTGCTCGGCTGGGCCTGCCTCGGCGATCCGGCGGTCGCCGGCATGATGGCGCGGGCGGGCTTCGACGCGGTGCTGCTCGACCAGCAGCACGGGACGTTCGAGGTCGCCTCCACCGCCGCGGCCCTCACCGAGCTGGCCCTGAGCGGCACGCCCGGCCTCGTGCGCGTGGCGGTCGGCGATTTCGCGATGGCCTCGCGGATGCTCGACGCGGGCGCCGCCGGCATCGTCGCCCCGATGATCAACACCGTGGCCGATGCCCGGGCGCTCGCGGCGGCGACGAAGTATCCGCCGGTCGGCCAGCGCAGTTGGGGCCCGGACCGGGCGATGTGGTTTTCGGGTCAGGGATCCGGGTCGGACTACCTCGCCACCGCCAACGCCCGCACCACCACCATCGCCATGTGCGAGACCCGGGAGGCCATCGACGGGCTCGCTGGGATCCTCGCCGTGCCGGGCATCGACGGCATCCTCGTCGGGCCCTCGGACCTGTCGATCGCCCTGTCGGACGGCGCCGCCCTGGACCCGCTCGGCGCCGCCGTCACCGCCGCGCTGGAGGAGATCGTCCGCCGCACGCGGGAGGCGGGCAAGGTCGCCTGCGCCTTCGGGCACTCGCCGGAGCGGGCCCGCGAGATGATCGGCATGGGCTTCCACCTCGTCTCGGTCGGCTACGACGCGATGCTCGTGGCGGGCGCCTTCGCCGCGGCGCTGCGGATCGCGCGGGCCTGAACCCTCAGGCCGCGTCCGGCGGCGCGAGCCGGGCGCGCAGCGCGTCGGGCAGGCGCACGGCCCGGCCGTCGCGGACGCAGGCGACCGTGACGTCCGCCGCCACGAGCAGGTCGCCCTCGCGCCGGACCTCCTGGGCGAGCCGCATCGAGGCGCCGCGCAGGTCGAGCGTGCGGGTGAGGACGGTGAGCAGGTCGTCCATCCCTGCCGGCCGGGCGAAGTCGAGGCTCATCCGCCGCACCACGAACACCAGCCCGCGCGCCGCGCGGTGCAGCTCGGACTGGTCGCCGGCCAGGACGCGCAGGAACTCGGTCCGCCCGCGTTCCAGGAAACGCAGGTAGCTCGCGTGGTAGACGAAGCCGGAGAAATCCGTGTCCTCGTAGTAGACCCGCACGACGTGCGCGTGGTCGCCCGAGCGGGTCCCCCGATCCCCGGCCGTCTCTTCCAAGACCATCTCATCCCCGGCCATCTTCTCTCCGGCCATGTCGCCTCCTCCTCGCCCGCCGTCGGGGCGGTCTCCTCAGGGCTCCGAACTCGGATGAACGCGACACATCCGCAGCGTGTTTTCGCCGGTTCTGACACGCACGCCGTCATCCCGGGGCGCCGGAGGCGAGCCCGGGATCCAGAAACGCCGACGACAGCCAAGCCCGGCACGCCCTGTGGTTCTGGATTCCGGGCTCCGCTGCGCGGCCCCGGAATGACGGTGGTGGTGGATCGCAGCCGAGGTGACCCGGCGTTAACCCGAGTTCGGAGCCCTGGGCAGTCTCCCACACCGGGATTGCCGGTCGTGCCCGCGCGGGCTATCGGCCGTCGCACGCACCGGCGCCGCTGCGCGCCGAGCGGAACGGGACCGTTGCGGTCCGGATGCTTCGGCGGAGGCCTGCATGGCGCTGAGAATCCTGATCACCGGCGGTGCCGGGTTCCTCGGCTCGCATCTCTCCGAGGTGCTGCTGGCGCAGGGCCACGAGGTGCTGTGCGTCGACAACTTCTTCACCGGGCGCAAGGGCAACATCGCGCACCTGCTCGACGACCATCGCTTCGAGCTCCTGCGCCACGACGTCACCCACCCGCTGTTCGTCGAGGTCGACCGGATCTACAACCTCGCCTGCCCGGCCTCGCCAGTGCACTACCAGTTCGACCCCGTCCAGACGACCAAGACCAGCGTCATGGGCGCGATCAACATGCTGGGGCTCGCCAAGCGCCTGCGCGTGCCGGTGCTCCAGGCCTCGACCTCGGAGGTCTACGGCGACCCGCTCGTCCACCCCCAGCCCGAGGGCTACTGGGGCAACGTCAACCCGCTCGGGCCGCGCTCCTGCTACGACGAGGGCAAGCGCTGCGCGGAGACGCTGTTCTTCGACTACCACCGCCAGCACCGGGTGCCGATCAAGGTGGTGCGCATCTTCAACACCTACGGCCCGCGCATGCACCCCAACGACGGGCGGGTGGTGTCGAACTTCGTGGTGCAGGCGCTGCGCGGGCAGCCGATCACCGTGTTCGGCGAGGGCCAGCAGACGCGCTCGTTCTGCTACGTCGACGACCTCGTGCGCGGCTTGGCCGCGATGATGGAGACGGGCCCGGCGGTGACCGGGCCGGTCAACCTCGGCAACCCGGGGGAGTTCACGATCCGGCAGCTCGCCGAGCTGGTGGTGGAGATGACCGGCTCGCGCTCGCGGCTGGTGTTCGAGCCGCTGCCGGTGGACGACCCCAAGCAGCGCCGGCCCGACATCACGCTGGCCGGCGAGCTGCTCGACTGGCGCCCGAGCGTGCCCCTGCGCGAGGGCCTGACCCGGACCATCGCCTACTTCGACCGGCTTCTCGCGGCGGGCGAGGCGTAGGGCGGCCAACCGGGCTTGCGCGCGGCCGGGAGGGCGACGCTCGGACCCAATCCCGGCGTCGGCGGGTAGCGATCGCGCCACATCCACGCCGCCGCCGTACCGCCACAGGTTGGCCGGGAGGCGCGCGGACACGGTTTGAACGAGACGCGCGGGCGGCCGTCCGGTAATCGGGCACGGAGGAGCGTCGGCGGGCACGGGGTCCGCGCCGTCCGGCCCGGAATCCATCGACATCATGTGGCTCATCGACGGTCTGTTCGTGGTGTGGCTCGCGCTGCTGGCGGGGGGCGTCGTCGTCGCGTGGCGGTTCCAGCGCGGCCTCGGCAACCGGATCGAGCTGGCCCGGGAGCCGGCCGTGGTCGTGATCGCACCGGTGAAGGGGACGAGCCGCCACCTCCCGACCTTCGTCGCGCGGCTGCGCGCCCAGCGCTACGGACGCTACCGGATCGTCGCCGTCGTCGAGGCGGAGACCGATCCGGCCGTGCCCGTCCTGCGCGCCGCCGCCGAGGGGCCCGGCGCGCCCCTGACGATCGCCGTGGCGGGCCTCTCGGTCGACGAGGGCCAGAAGGTCCACAACCTGATCCACGCCCTCGACCGGCTGGAGTCCGGCGACGAGATGGTGGCCTTCGTCGACGCGGACACGCAGCCCGCGCCGGACTGGCTGGTGCGCCTCGTGGAACCGCTGACCCGCGGCGGCATCGACGTGGTCACGGGCCACCGCTGGCTGATCCCGGTGAACGGCGACGTGCCGAGCGCGGTCACCGCGGCGGCGACCAACTCGCTCGTCGCCGCCCTGCGGATCTGGGACGTGGTCTGGGGCGGCACCTGCGCCATGCGCCGCGAGACGGTGGAGCGGATCGGCCTGCGCGAGCGCTGGCGCGGCGCGATCGTCGACGACGTGTTCCTGACGCGGATCGTGCACGAGCACCGGCTGCGGCTCCTGGCGCCGCGCAGCCTCATCGTGCCCTCGCCGGTGGAGCACAGCGCCCGCTCGGCCCTCGCCTTCGGGCGCCGCCAGTACAAGTTCGTGGGCTGGTATCTGCCGAAGATCTGGTGGAGCGCCGTGGCGGCGACCACGTTCCATCTCGTCGCCGGGGCGTGCGCGCTGGTCCTGGCCCTGCGGGGGGACCTGTTCGCGATCCTGGCCCTCGTCGTCGCCGTCGCCCTGGCGCAGGCCCGGGCCGAGGTACGCCTGATGATCGTGCGCAAGACGTTCGACGTCGAGGCGCAGCGGGCCTACCGCGCCAAGGCCGACTACGCGGTGCGCTGGCTGCCGCCCCTCTGGATCGGCCTGCACGTCGTGTCCGGCTGGAGCACCCTGCTCTCGCGTCGCCTCGTCTGGGCCGGCGTGGTCTACGAGTTCCGCGGGCATCGCGAGACGCGGATCGTCTCGCGGCCCGCGGCCTGAGCGGGTCAGGGGGTCGCGACGCCGAGCTGCGCCGCGACCCGGCGGGCGGTGGCCTCGCGCCGCGCGGTGACCTCCGCCGCCGCCTCCCGGGCCCGGGCGAGCACGGCGGCCGGCGCCCGCTCGGGCGTGCCGGCGTCGAAGGGCGGCTCGGGGGCGTAGGCCATGGTGAGCTGGATCACCTGCGCCGCCTCGTCCCCCCGCAGGCGCGCCGCCGCGGTGAGCGCCCCGTCGATCCCCGCGGTGACGCCCGCGGCGCAGACGAGGTTGCCGTCCTCGACCACCCGGGCGTTCACGGGAATCGCGCCGAACAGCGGCAGCAGGTGGTGGGCGCTCCAGTGCGTCGTCGCGCGCCGGCCCTTGAGCAGGCCGGCCGCGCCGCAGATCAGGGCGCCGGTGCAGACCGGGAACACGCACAGCGCACCGGCCGCCTGCGCGCGGATCCAGCCCAGCACCGCCTCGTCCTCCATCAGCGCCTCCTGGCCGTAGCCGCCGGGCACGTGCAGCAGGTCGAGCTGCGGCGCCGCGTCGAGGGTGGCGTCGGGGGTGAGCCGCAGGCCGCGCACGTCGCGCACGGCGTTCATGTCGCGCGCGTAGATCCGGTAGGTCGCGTTCGGGACGCGCGCGAACACCTCGAACGGTCCGGTGAGGTCGATCTGGTCGAGCCCGTCGAACAGCAGCGAGCCGATCTGGAGGTGACGGTCTGGGTCGATCATGCGTGCAGGACCTTCTCGGTGGGATGGATCAGGGAGGCGGGTCGGATGCGGAAGCGGTCCCGGTAGTCGCCGGGGGGCACGCCGACGTGGCGCAGGAAGGCCCGGCGCAGGGTCTCGTCGGCCTGGAAGCCGCAGCGCCCGGCCACGGCGGCGACCCCCGCGCCGCTCTCCAGCATCCGCCGGGCGGCCTCGACGCGCAGCCGCTCCAGGAGCCGGGCCGGCGTCTCGCCGGTCTCCGCGCGGAAGGCGCGGGCGAACTGGCGCGGGCTGAGGCCGGCGCGGGCGGCGAGATCCTCGACGCGCAGCGGCCGGTGCAGGTTCTCGCCCATCCAGGCCACGAGGTCGGCGAGGCGGGCGGGAAGGTCGGTCTGGGCCGTGAGCAGGCTGCTGAACTGCCTCTGCCCGCCGGGACGGCGCAGGAACATCACCAGCTCCCGTGCGACAGCTAGCGCCAGGGCGTGGCCGTAATCCGCCTCCACCAGGGCCAGCGTCAGGTCGATCCCGGCGGTGATGCCGGCCGAGGTCCAGACGCCGCGCTCGTGCAGGTAGATCGGCTCCGGATCGACCGCGAGGTCGGGGTGGCGGCGGGCGAGCTCCCGGCACCAGCGCCAGTGCGTCGTGACCCGCCGCCCGGCCAGGCACCCGGCGGCGGCGAGGATGAAGGCGCCGGTGCAGACGCCGACGACGCGCCGGGCCCGCGCGGCGAGCGCCAGCGTGAGATCCCGGACGGCGTCCTCGTCGCAGCGCCGCCGCGCCCCCTGGCCGCCCGCAACGATCAGCGTGTCGAACGGTCCCCAGGCGCCCAGGTCCTCGGCGGTGACGGTCGAGCCGAGCGGCAGGCCGGCGGTCGTCGCGGACGCCCCCGGCTCCGCGACGATGTGGAGGGCGACCTCGTAGAGCGCGGCATCGCCGGTCGGGCCCTCGGCGAGACGTCCGGCCTGAGCGAGAACCTCTGCGGGCCCGGCGATGTCGAGAAGCTGCGCCGGCGCCGCCGCGAGGATCAGGACGCGGCGGGGAGGTCGGTGGCTGAGCGGTGCGGGGGCGCTGGGCATGGCCGCGACCGTGGCACCGGCTCGGTGCCGTCACAACGTCGTTGTCCCCTCGTTTTCTGCCATCCGCGGCGCCGGCCGCGGCGGGATGCGCGCGAGTCCGGCGGCAGCCCAGCGGCCGGAGCCGGACGGGGGAAAGGCGTCGCTAGGCCGCGTAGCGCGCCAGCGTCACCGCGGTGTCGCCGTAGGCTCGCCGTTCCAGTTCGGAGAAGCCCTCCGGCCACGCGATCCGGGTGGTCTCCGCCTCCTCGACCACCGCCAGGGCGCCGGGCGCGAGCCAGTCCCCCGCGGCCGCGCTCGCCAGGGCCGCGGGGGCGAGGTCGCGGCCGTAGGGGGGGTCGCAGAACACCAGGGAGAACCGGCCGGCCGGTCCGGCGGGCCCGAGCCGGGTGGCGTCGCGGCGGAACAGGCGGGTGACGCCCTCCGCGCCGAAGGCCTCGACGTTGGCGCGGATCACGGCGCGCGCCTCGGCGCCCTCGTCGACGAGGAGCGCGTAGGACGCCCCCCGCGACAGCGCCTCGAAGCCGAGCGCCCCCGTGCCGGCGAACAGGTCGAGCACCCGGGCACCCGCGACGGCGTCGCCGTAGGCGTGGGTCAGCACGTTGAACAGCGCCTCGCGGAGGCGGTCCGAGGTCGGCCGGATGGTGTCGGACCGGGGCGTCGCGAGGCGTCGGCCGCGCCACGCCCCGCCGACGATCCTCACCGCCCGCCGCGGGGCGGGCGGCCGCCGGGCTTCGGGCCGCGCCCGCCACCGGGCGGTCTGCCGCCGCCTGGCGGGCGCCCACCCGCACCCTGGGGCCGGCCGCCGGAACCCTGAGGCCGGCCGCCGCCGGGCGGTCTGCCGCCCCCCCCGGGTCCGCCGCGACCCTGTCCTCCGGGCTTGCCGTCCCCGAAGGCGGGCCTGCCGCCCCCGAAGCTCGACTTGCCACCCCCGAAGGCAGACTTGCCGCCCCCGAAGGCGGGCCTGCCGCCGGGTGCCTTGCCGCCGGGCGGTCTGCTACCCGCCGGCTTGTCACCGGTCGACCTGCCGCGCGGCGGGCCGCGGTCCCCGCCGCGCACCGGCTCCTCTCCGAAGGCCCCGCGTCGGGCCGGCGGCCTGCCGGCGTCGCGCCGGTCGCCGTCGCGGGCCGGGCCGGGCCCGCCCCGTCCCGGGCCGCGCGGCGGGCGCCCATCGCCCGAAGGGGGCCGATCGGGCCGGCCCGCGCGCGGCGGCCGGTCATCACGGCCGATCGGGCGGTCACCGCCCGCGGCCGGGCCGGGGGCGGTGCGGGAGAAGCGGCGGCGGGGCTCGGCCTCGGGCTGCGGCTGCGGCGGCGCCGCCGTGAGCCGCTCGACCACGACCCGGCGTTCCCCCTTGCGGATCGAGCCGACGCGCTCGCGGCCGCGCTCAGCGGCGGCGGCCTGGGCCGCCCGGGGATCGGCGCCGCGGCGCGGCACCCGCGTCCCGTGGGGGGCCTGGGCGCCCTCGTCCGACCGCCAGACCGAACGCCGCGGCCCAGAGCCCGAGCCGCCGGTCGAGACGCGCTGCGGGCTCGGGCGGGCGGCGTCGCGCCGGGGCCGCTCGGCGGCCGGGGCCTGTGCCGGGCGTGCCGGCTTCGGCGAGCCGAACGGCGGGATCGGCTCGCGCACCGGGCTGTCGAAGTCGACCCCGGCCTGCTCGGACAGGCTCTTGCCGAGCTGGTCCTTCAAAACCCGGGTCCGCACCTCCTCGACGAGGCCGGGTTCGAGGTCGCCGAGCTGGAACGGGCCGAAGGACAGCCGGATCAGCCGGTTCACCCGCAGGCCGAGATGTTCGAGGATCCGCTTGACCTCGCGGTTCTTGCCCTCGCGCAGGCCGAGCGTCAGCCAGAGGTTGTCGCCCTGCACGCGGTCGAGGGTCGCCTCGACCGGGCCGTACTCCATGCCGTCGATGGTGACGCCCTTGGCCAAGCGGTCGAGCTGCGCTTGGTCGGTGTCGCCGTGGGCGCGGACCCGGTAGCGCCGCAGCCAGCCGGTGTCGGGATGGGCGATCACCTTCGCGAGACCGCCGTCGTTGGTCAGCAGCAGCAGCCCCTCGGTGTTGATGTCGAGCCGCCCCACCGCGACAACCCGCGGCATGTCCTCCGGCAGCACCTCGAACACCGTCTGGCGCCCTTCCGGGTCGCGGGCGGTGGTGACGAGCCCCCGCGGCTTGTGGAAGATCCACAGGCGGCTGCGCTCGCGCTCCGGCATCGGCTCGCCGTCGACGAGGATGCTGTCGTCCTCGGTGACGTTCAGGGCGGGGGAGGCGATCACCGCGCCGTTCACGCTGACGCGGCCGGCGAGGATCATCGCCTCGGCGTCGCGGCGCGAGGCGATCCCGGCACGGGCCATCGCCTTGGCGATGCGCTCGCCCGGAGGCGTTTCGCCCGCGGGCGTCTCGTCCGGGCCCGCTTCGCCCGGGAGAATCTCGCCCGGCTCGGTGGCCTCGGCCTCCGTGGCAGCGGCCGGCGGCGCCGCGTCGGGGCGCCCGCGGCGCCGGGGCTCATCACCGCCGGGTGCGCGGCGCGCGGCGCGCTTGGGCCGGCCGGGCGCCTCCGGTACTCCGGTCCCGGCATCGGTGGCCGGCGCCCAGGGAGCGGCGGGCGCGGCGTCACCGCCCGGGCTCGCGGAGGCCGGCGCGTCGTCTTTCGGCAAGTCGGTCATCCGCGGCCCATACCAGAGCCGATCGGCGCAGGCGAGACGGGCGGCGCGGCGCGCAGGGCTCCGAACTCGGGTCAACGCAGGCTCGGCAGCGCCTTTTTTGCGAGAGGCCGCGTCATTCCGGGACTGCGCAGCAGGGCCCGGAATCCAGAACCGCCCCCGCGTGCCAAGCATGGCGCGAGACCCGGCGCGCAAGACTCGGATTGCCAGCGGTTCTGGATTCCGGGCTCGCCTGCGGCGCCCCGGAATGACGGACTGCGTGTGATACGGCTTCCGGTTGAGGGGTTCGGGATCGACGCTCCCCGTCTTTGCGAGCGCAGCGAAGCAATCCAGTGGCGCCAACGTCCGACGAACGCGCGCTGCCCTGGGTCGCTTCGCCTACGGCTCGCGATGACGGCGCGGGGCCGGATCACCGAACGGTTCACCCGGAAACGGTATCACAGGTTGCGGGTCGTTAACGCGATTTCGGAGCCCTGGCGCGGCGCGCCCATGCGGGAGCGCGGTCCGGCAGGACCGCTTCCGTGCGGTGCCGCGTCCGAGCGCCGTCAGAGACGGGGCGAGCGGCCGCGCATCACGCCGAACACCGCGGAGATCAGGAACAGCGCGATCGCGACGAAGAAGACGATCTTGGCCGCCTCCATGGCGGTGCCGGCGATGCCGCCGAAGCCGAGAAGCGCCGCGACGAGGGCGACGACGAGAAAGGTGATGGCCCAGCCGATCATGGCATCCTCGCGAAGGGTTCGGGTGAGAACTGGCCCCGGGCGACCGCGTCCGGTGCCGGTCGGACCCGTCCTCGGTGCAGCGCACCGCGGGCCGGTCCCGACCGTTGGTCGTGCGAAACGCCTCACCGAAGCGGCGACCGCTCCGGCCGAGGCGTCCGCCGTGTCCGATCAGAGCTTGTCGGTCGTCGACTTCACGGCGTCCTTGGCGTCGCCGACGGTGCCCTGGGCCTTGCCCTTGAGCTCCTGGGCGGCGCCCTCGGCCTTCAGCTTATCGTTGTTGGTAACGTCGCCGATGCCCTGCTTGGCCTTGCCGACGGCCTCGTTGGCGGCGCCCTTGATCTTGTCGGTGGTGCTGCTCATGGCGTCACTCCTCGATAGTGTTGCGGCGCGGGTCAGGTCGCCTCGGCCGCTTCGGGAACTGCAACGGTCACGGCCGGTGGAATGTTCCGGCCGTTAACATCGGGTCGGCGCCTCCTGGATGCTTGGCCCGGTGACCTTGGCCCGGCGACCGCCGCAGCTTCGGTGTGAGAACACGGTGATGGACGATCCGATCCGGCCGGCAGACTCGGAATCGCGATGCGCGGAACGCCTCGGGGCCGGCCGGACGGCCTTCGACCTCGCCTTCGAGGCGGCGCGCCGCGCCGCGGCGGCGGGCGAGGTTCCGGTCGGCGCCGTGGTCGTGCGCGACGGCGCGGTGCTGGCGGTGGCCCACAACCGTCCGAGGGTGCTGCGCGACCCGACGGCGCATGCCGAGATCCTGGCGATCCGCGCCGCCTGCGCCCGGATCGGGGACGAGCGGCTGACCGGCTGCGATCTCTACGTGACCCTGGAGCCCTGCCCGATGTGCGCCGGGGCGATCACCTTCGCCCGGATCCGCCGCCTGTACTACGCCGCCGCCGACCCGAAGGGCGGCGGCGTGGAGCACGGGCCCCGGGTGTTCAACCAGCCGACATGCCACCACGCCCCCGACGTGTACGGCGGGTTCCGGGAGGACGAGGCGGCGGCCCTCCTGCGCGGCTTCTTCGCGGCGCGGCGCGGGTGACGCGCCGGGCGGGACGCGCCATCGCCGAACCGCGCCCCGGCCCGGACGTTGGTCAGGCCTCTGGCCGGAGCCGCCCCATGACGCCAACCTACACCCGTGCCCTGATCGTCGGCGCCGGCCCCGGCCTCAGCGCCGCCCTGGCCCGGCTGCTCGCCGCCGACGGCCTGAAGGTCGGGCTCGCGGCCCGGGACGTCGGCAAGCTCGACGCCCTGGCCGCCGAGACGGGCGCCGCCGTCCATGCCTGCGACGCGACCCGCCCGGACGAGGTCGAGGCGCTGTTCGCCCGGATGGAGCCGGCGCTGGGCGGTTCGCCCGACGTGGTCGTCTACAACGCGAGCGGGCGCCTGCGCGGACCCGTGGTCGATCTCGACCCGGCGGCGGTGGCGCAGGCGGTGATGGTCTCGGCCTACGGCGGCTTCCTCGTCGCCCAGGCGGCCGCGCGGCGGATGCTGCCGCACCGGCACGGGGCGATCCTGCTCACCGGCGCCTCGGCGAGCCTGAAGGGCTTCGCCGGCTCGGCGCCCTTCGCGATGGGCAAGTTCGCCCTGCGGGGGCTCGGCCAGAGCCTCGCGCGCGAGTTGCAGCCGCAGGGCATCCACGTCGCCCACATCGTCGTCGACGGCGCGATCCGCAATCCGGCCCGCGCCCCCGAGCCCGCCGACGCCCCGGACAGCCACCTCGATCCGGACGCCATCGCGCGCGCCTACCGCGACCTCCTGCGCCAGGACCGCAGCGCCTGGACCTCGGAGCTGGAGCTGCGCCCGTGGCTCGAGCGCTTCTGAAGCCGCCGAGGGCGGGGTCAGGGATTGACGCGCAGGCCGACCAGGACGGTGTTGTCGTTGAAGCTCGCCCGGGCGACGTTGCTGGTGATCTCCTGGTAGATGTAGGTCCCGCGCAGGGTCAGCCAGCGGGTGAAGGCGTAATCGAACCGGGCGGTGGCCGAGAAGCCGGATTCCCGGGTCGTGCTGCCCTGGTAGGTGTTGCGCAGGAACGAGCCGCCCACGACGAAGGTGAGGTTGCGCAGCAGGTTGTGCTGGACCTCCAGCGTCCCGACATCGGTGAGGACGCCGCTTGAGCCCGGGATCGTGGTCTCGCTCACGCCGGTGGTCGCGGTCATCCGCACCGTCGTCAGCGGGCTCGCGGTCCAGACGAGCGAGGCGTTGACCAGCGGCGCGTTGATGTCGCGCAGGCTCGGATCGACGTAGGTGCGGTGCTGGATGCCCGCCGAGATCGTGCCGGTCAGCGAGCGCGCGAGGCCGAAGGAGGCGCCGGCCGTGAGCGCGATCCCGTCCGAGTCCCGGCGCACGCCGCCCGCATCGCGGATCTGGTCGTAGACGCGGGTGTCGAGCAGCAGGTCGACGAACGGGCTGAAGTCCGGCGTGACCTCGTAGCCGGCGCGCAGGTCGAGGCTGTACTGGTTGAGGTTGCGGTCGGACTGGTTAATCACCGTGCCGTCCGAGAGCCGGGCGTTGTCGAACTGCGAACGGTCGATCGACCCGCGCAGGGTGAGCGACAGGCGGTTGAACGTCTCCGTGGCGCCGAGCGACCCGCCGTAGACCGCGAGCAGCGGCCGGCTGGTGGCGCTCGCGGCCTGGAGGTTGGCGCTCGTCGTGCGCTGCGTGTCGACGAGGAACCGGCCCTCCGCATCGATCAGCAGATCGCGCGTCGCGTTCACGCGCATGCGCACGATGCCGTCGGCGGCGGGGCGGCTCGCGGCCTCGTTCTGCGGCGTCTCCAGGTAGGCGCCGCGCAGCGAGCCGGCCAGCACCGACGCGGCGGATTCGCCGTAGAAGTCCAGCCCGCCCTCGGTGCGCAGGGCCACCGAGCCCCGGGCGGCCTGCCGGAAGGTCTGGTCGGGGTTGGTGTCGTAGCCGACGCCCTGCGCGAAGGTCGGCAGCAGCGTGAAGGTGCCGACCTTGAAGCCGAGCGGCGCGTAGGCGGGATCGGGCGCGACCGAGCGCGCGAGGTCGGTGCCGAGGATGAAGCCCGGCGTCAGCAAGCCGAGGGCGGGCGAGGCGATCGGCACGCGCAGGGGCAGCAGGGTCAGGGCCCGCGTGGCGCCCGCCGCGGCGGCGGTCTGGGGCAGCGGCGCCCCGACCACCGCCTGCTGGACCACCGGCGTGAGCGCCAGGGCGGGGGTGGGCGCGCGCGTGGCGGTCTGGGTCAGCCGGCGCGTCGCCGAGCCGATGCGGCGCGGCGGGGCCGCCCGCGAGCGGAGCAGGCTCGACAGGCCGGAATTGTTCGACGTGGAGGGGAGGCCGCCGGTGCGCTGGCCGCCGGTGGTGACGCGGGTGTCGAGCTGCGACAGGCCGGGCTGGGCGGGCAGGCCCTGGACCTGCGGCTGGGTCGTGGCCTGGGTCGACGCCTGGGCCGGAGCCTGGACCGGGCCCTCGCCGCCGGTCCGGTCGCCGGACGTGTCCTCGCCGCCGAGCGCGTTGCGGCCGCCGCCGCGGGACAGCCCGTCCCCCAGGCGGCGGCGCAGCACCGGCAGGCCGTTCGGGCCGGCATCCTGGCCGACGCCCGGGTTGTCGGGCTGCCCGGTGACCGGGCTGATCGCGTCGAAGCGGGGGGATTGCGCCAGGGCCGCGCCCGGGAGCGCCGCGAGGACGGCCGCCAGCGCGCCGGCCGCCAGCATGCGCGCCGCGCGCTCCTCCGGTCCGGGGCCCCGCACGGCGGTCGGGGACGGCCTCGGCGCGGCCCGATCCAAAGCGGTCCGGCACGGCTCCGGCCGCACCTCCCGCCGTCCCTGGGAGCCTTCGCTCAGCACCGCTCTTGAGGCCCCCGCCCGTCCGCCGCGCGTCGCGCGCCGGGATCGCATCGCCCGATGCCGTGTCCCGCGGGACGCCGCATGGTTAATGAAGGCTAGCCGGACAGGGTTAACGGCCGGTCAACGGCGAGCCGCACGGCTCCTCCGGACCTGCGCCGCGCCGGTTGCACGACCGAATACCTGCGGTTGCATGTATTGGCGGACGGCGCCATGGCCCAATTCGCCGTCAAGATTGAGATCGCGACCGGCTTCTGGTAGAAACGACAGATGTTCGCGAATCCCGTCGCCTGATCTTCGGTCGCGAACGACGCAACCGGAGGTTCGGCATGGACGGGAATACGAAGCCGGCGGCGGGCCATAGGGCGGACTGCGCGGTTCGCATCGTCTGCG
The DNA here is from genome assembly GCF_030700245.1 of Methylobacterium amylolyticum. Classification (GTDB taxonomy): domain Bacteria; phylum Pseudomonadota; class Alphaproteobacteria; order Rhizobiales; family Beijerinckiaceae; genus Methylobacterium. The sequence goes on along the minus strand of NZ_JAUYZI010000012.1, from coordinate 41,620 downwards.
CTTACGTCGCCAGCAACCGGGTCCAGGCCCCCGAGTTGCCGTCCCTGCTCGCGAACGTGCATGCGAGCCTCGCCGGGCTCACCGCCCGCCCCGCGGCCGAGCCGGGCACGGCCGCCCGGGCGACGCCGACGCAGGTCCGCAGGTCGATCACCCCGGATCACCTCGTCAGCTTCGAGGACGGCAAGCCGTACAAGACGCTGCGGCGGCACTTGACGCTCCGCGGCCTGACGCCGGAGGCCTACCGGGAGAAGTGGGGTCTGCCCCGCGACTACCCGATGACCGCCGCCGCCTACTCCGCCCAGCGCTCCGAACTCGCCCGCAGCCTCGGCCTCGGCCTTCGGCATCGCGAGCCCGCAGCCATCGTCGAGCCGGCCGGGTCGAAGCCTCCGGCCGCGCGGCGCGGCCGGTAGGGCCCCGCTGCGTCGGCGGCGGATTGGGGCGGCGCGGCCGGGTCAGGCCGCGCGCACGAGGTCGCCGAGCAGGCTGGCCGCCACGGTCGCCTTCGAGACCGTGAGGCCCGAGGCCGCGATGGCGTCCACCGCGTCGCGGATGCGGGCGAGCGGCGCGCCGCGCGCCTTGGCCCACGCCTCCACCGCCTCGGGGCCGGCGCCGAGGTCGGCCACCACCTCCGCGGTGAGCTTGCGGTGGGCGGTCGCGATCCCCGCCACCGCCCGTTCCAGAGCGACCCGGTCGAACGTGTCGGCGACCGCGACGGTGCGCGCCGCGGCGGCGAGGTCGTCGAGGCGGAAGGCGTGCTCCAGGGCGAAGTGGGTCGCCGCCACCTCCTCGACCGGTCGGCCGCTGATCTCGGCGACGCGCACGATGTCCGGGGCCGAGACCAGGGCGGTGAGCGAGGCGAGCCGCCGGGCGCGCGCCGGGTCCATGCCGAGCCCGGTCAGCTCCGCCTCCCGGGCGGCGATCGCCTCGCGGGCCTCCTCGCCGAGCACCCGCGGCAGCGCCGCCTCCACCGCCGCGACGCCGTCCCGATACCGGGCGACGATCGGTGCCAGCCCGCCCGAGAGGTCGAGGTTGCGGATGAACCAGACGATGCGGTTGGCGAGCAGCTCCTGCACCTCCGCGTAGAGGCCGAGCTGCGCCTGTCCGCCGATCCGCCCGCTGAGCCCGTCGATGGCGAGATTCAACTCCATCAGCCCGAACGCGTCCCGGGTCACGGCGTAGGCCTTGGCGATGGCCGCCGCGTCCGCCCCGGTGCCGTCGACCAGCCGCGTGACCAGGGAGGGCCCGCCGCGGTTGACGATGATGTTGGCGAGCGCGGTCGCGATGATCTCCCGGCGCAGCCGGTGGCCCTTCACCGCGTCGGGGAAGCGCTCGCGCAACGCCTTCGGGAAGTAGCGCTGCAATTCCCGATCGAAGTACGGGTCGTTCGGCACGGCGCTGTCGAGGATGCCGTCGTGCAGCGCCAGCTTGGCGTAGGCGAGCAGCACCGCGTATTCCGGCCGGGTCAGCCCCTCGCCGCGGCGCATGCGCTCGGCGAGGACCGCGTCGTCGGGCAGGAACTCCACCGCGCGGTCGAGGCGGCCCGCGGCCTCCAGGGCCTGCATGGTCCGCATCGCGAAGCCGGTCTCGCCGAGCCCGCCGCGCAGGGCGAGCGACAGGGACAGCGTCTGCAATTCGTTGTTGCGCAGGACGAGGTGGCCGACCTCGTCGGTCATCTCGGCGAGCAGCGCGTTGCGCGCGTCGTAGCTGAGGCGCCCGTCGCGCTCCGGCTCCATCAGGGCGACCTTGATGTTCACCTCCACGTCCGAGGTGTTCACGCCGGCCGAGTTGTCGATGGCATCCGTATTCAGCCGGACGCCCGAGCGCGCGGCCTCGATCCGCCCGCGCTGGGTCAGGCCGAGATTGGCGCCCTCGCCGATCACCTTGGCGCGCAGTTCCGGCGCGGTGATGCGCACGGCGTCGTTGGCCCGGTCGCCCGCGTCGTCGTCGGTCTCGGTGGTGGCGCGGATGTAGGTGCCGATGCCGCCGAACCAGAGCAGGTCGGCGGGCGCCTTGAGGATCGCCTGCATCAGCTCGGCCGGCGTCGCCTCGGTCCGGTCGAAGCCGAGCGCCGCGCGCATTTCGGCCGAGAGCGGGATCGTCTTGAGCGACCGGGAGAACACGCCGCCGCCGGGCGAGATCAGGCCCGTGTCGTAATCCGCCCAGGAGGAGCGGCCGAGGTCGAACAGCCGCTGCCGCTCGGCGAAGCTCGTCGCGGCGTCCGGGTTCGGGTCGAGGAAGATGTCGCGGTGGTCGAAGGCCGCCAGCAGCCGGATGGTCGGGGACAGCAGCATGCCGTTGCCGAACACGTCGCCGGACATGTCGCCGACGCCGACGACGGTGAACGGATCGGACTGCGTGTCGAGGTCGATCTCGCGGAAGTGGCGCTTCACCGCCTCCCACGCGCCGCGGGCGGTGATGCCCATGCCCTTGTGGTCGTAGCCCTGGCTGCCGCCGGAGGCGAAGGCGTCGCCGAGCCAGTGGCCGCGCTCGATCGACAGGGCGTTGGCCACGTCCGAGAAGGTCGCGGTGCCCTTGTCGGCGGCGACCACGAGGTAGGCGTCGGCGGGGTCGTGGCGGACGGTGTCCGGCGGCGGCCGGATCGCCCCGTCGACGATGTTGTCGGTCAGCTCCAGGAGGGTGCGGATGAAGATCCGGTAGCTCTCGGTGCCCTCCGCCATCCAGGCGGCGCGGTCCGAGGCCGGCGGCAGGCGCTTGGGGAAGAACCCGCCCTTGGCGCCCACGGGGACGATCACCGCGTTCTTCACCTGCTGGGCCTTGACCAGGCCCAGGATCTCGGTGCGGAAATCCTCCGGCCGGTCGGACCAGCGCAGGCCGCCGCGGGCGACGTAGCCGAAGCGCAGGTGCACGCCCTCGACGCGGGGCGAGTAGACGAAGATCTCGAACAGCGGCCGCGGCAGCGGCATGCCCGACACCTTCGCGCAGGCGAACTTGAAGCTGATCGTCCCGCGCGGGCCGCCGTCCTCCGCCTGCTGGTAGAAGTTCGTGCGCAGCGCCGCCTCGACGAGGTTGACGTAGCGGCGCAGGATCCGGTCGTCGTCGAGGCTGGTGACGCCCGCGAGCGCCGCCTCGATCTCGGCCCGCACCGCGGCCTCCGCCGCCGCCCGGTCGCCCGACGCGGCCGGGTCGAATCGGGCGCGGAACAGGGCGACGAGGCCCCGGGCGATCTCCGCGTGCCGGGCCAGCGTGCCGGCGATGTAGTCCTGCCCGTAGCGGATGCGGAGCTGGCGCAGGTAGCGGCCGAGCGCCCGCAGCAGCGCGGCCTCGCGCCAGGGCAGCCCGGCCTCCAGCACGAGGCGGTTGTAGCCGTCGGACTCGGCGAGGCCGTCGGCGATCGCGAGCATCGCCGCCTCCAGGGGCGCGGCCGTGCCGGCGAGGTCGATCGGCGCCCCCGTCGCCCGCTCCAGCAGCATGTCGTGCAGCCAGACCCGGTCCGCCTCGTCGGCGCCCGGGGGCAGCACCCGGTAGGTCCGCTCGTTGATCACCCGGAAGCCCAGGTTCTCCAGGGCCGGCACCCGGTCCGACAGGGCGATCGAGACCCCGCGCGAGAAGGCCTTGAGGCGGATCTGGTTCGCCGGATCGGTGTCGCGGCGGCCGATCTCGACGGCGCGCGGGCTCGCGGCGCCCAGGCGTTCGAGGATCGCGACGTCGGCGACCGCGACATCGGGGTGAAAGTTGTCGCGGTAGGCGGCGGAGAACGCCTCGGCGTAGCGCGCGGCGAGCGCCCGGGCGCGGGCTCCGTCGCCGCGCTCGGCCAGGGCCGCCCGCAGCCCGTCGGCCCAGGTGCGCACGATGCCCGCGATCCCGGCCTCCAGCGCGGCGGGGTCGCGCTCGGTCACGCCCTCCTCGGACAGGCCGACGATGTAGTGGGTCCGCGCCAGCGGCCCCTCGGGGAAGTCCGGGTAGGCCGCCGACAGGTGGCCGCCGTAGGCCTCGGCGAGGTAGGCGCCGATGCGGGCGCGCACGGTCGAATCGTAGCGGTCCTTCGGCACGTAGACGAGCAGCGAGACGAAGCGGCCGAACCGGTCGGGCCGGGACAGCACCCGGATGCGCGGCCGGTCGGCGAGGCTGGCGATGGCCAGGGTGAACCGGGTGAGCCGGTCGAGGTCGATCTGGAACAGCTCGTCGCGCGGGTAGGTCTCCAGCACCGCGAGCAGGCTGCGGCCGGCGTGGCTCGTCGGGTCGAGCCCGGCCCGGGTGGCCACCGCCTCGACCTTGCGACGCAGGATCGGCACCTCGCGGGCGGGGCTCGCGTAGGCGGAGGCCGTGAACAGGCCCACCAGCCGCACCTCGCCGGACAGCTTGCCGGCGGGCGAGAACAGCTTGATCCCGACATAGTCGAGGTAGCCGGCCCGGTGCACCCGCGACTTGACGCTGGCCTTGGTGATGATGAGCGCCTGCGGCTCCTCCAGGAAGGCGAGGATCTCGGGGGTGTAGTCGACCAGCGTCCGGCCGCGGCGCAGGACGGCCGCCCCGGGATCGCGCAGCACGCCGAGGCTCGACCCCTCGACCAGCGGATGCGTCTCGCCCTCGATGCCGTGCTCGCGCATGCCGAGCAGGGTGAAGTGGCCGTCCACCAGCCAGTCGAGGAAGGCGCGCGCCTCCGCCGTCTCGGCCTCGGGCAGCGACGAGGCGGTCCGGCCGAGCCCCTGGGACAGGTCCGCGAGGCGGGCGCGCATCGCCTCCGCATCGTCGTTCGCCAGCGCGACGTCGTGGTAGACCTGGGCGAGCCCGGCCTCCAGGAGCTTCCGGGCCTCGCCCTCCACCCGGTCGAGATGGATGTGCAGGAAGCTCTCGCGGGCGAAGCTGCCGTGCGCCTCCGCCGTGGTCTCGCCGACCACCCGGACCAGCGCGCCGTCGGCGTCGCGCTCGACGCCGAGGATCGGGTGGGCGACGAGATCGGGCGTCAGGCCCTGGGCGGTGAGTTCGGTCAGCGTCGAATCGAGCAGGAACGGCCGGTTGTCGTTGACCACCTCGACCACGGTGATCTCGCGCGACCGGCCCCCGCGCTCCACGGTCGCCTCGTGCAGCCGGACCCGCGCCGGGTCGCCCGGCCGCCGCGGCTCGGCCAGGACGGCCCGGGCGTCGCGGGCGAGGGCGGCCAGCGCCCCGGCGGCGTAGGGTGCGAGATCCTCCGGCGGCACGCGTCCCAGCAGGTCGCGCACGAAGCCGCCGGGACCGCCCTCGCGCGACATCGTCTCCGCCGCCGCCTCGATGAGCCCCGTGCGGGCCGTCTTCTCCTCCGAGGAGGACAGGGCGGTGGCAGTCTCGAGCGTCATGTTTCCCCCCGAACCGGGTTACCGGACGGGGTGATGGTTAGCGGAGCATCGCCGCGTGTCGATGACGGCCCCCGCGTTCCGCGCATCGATCGGCGCGAACCGTCACCCGCTTGGCAACGGGCCGAAACGTGCATATACACGCTTCATGTCGGGTGAGAGCATCGAGATCGCGGCGCGGGAGCCCTGCACCTGCGCGGCCCTGCGCCGGGCGGCCCGGGCCGTCACCGCCGCCTACGACGACGCGCTCAAGCCCGTGGGCCTGCGCGTCACCCAGTTCGCGGTCCTGCGCCTTCTCGACCGGCTGGGGCCGATGCCGGTGACCCGGCTCGCCGCCGAGGCCGCCCTGGAGCGCACGACCATGGGCCGCAACCTCGATCCGCTGGAGCGGCGCGGCCTCGTGCGCGTCGCGGTCGGCGCGGATGACGGGCGCGAGCGGGTCGTCGCCCTCACCGATGCGGGCCGCGCCGCCATCGCCGCCGCCCTGCCGCACTGGCGCACCGCGCAGGCCGACATCGCCCGCCGCGTCGAACCCGCCGCGGTCGCGGCGCTCGCCGACGCGCTGACCGCCCCGTGACAGACACCACCGACCGGAGATCCCCCATGTCCGCCGTCGCCGAGAGCCGTCCCCCCGGGCGCGTGCACTACGCCTGGATCATCGTCGCCGTGACCTTCCTCGTCCTCCTCGTCGGGGCGGGCGTGCGCGCGACGCCCGGCGTGATGATCGTGCCGTGGGAGCACGAGTTCGGCTGGTCGGCGGCCACCGTCAGCGTCGGCATCGCCGTCAACATCTTCCTCTACGGCATGATCGGGCCGTTCGCGGTGGCGATCATCGAGCGCTTCGGCCTGCGCCTGTCGGTCTGCGGCGCGCTGCTGGTGCTGGCGGTCGGCACCGCCGCGACCAGCCTGATGACCGCCCCGTGGCAGATGGTGCTGCTCTGGGGCATCGTGGTCGGGTCGGGCTCGGGCATGGTCGCGACCGTGCTTGGCGCGACGGTGGCCGGGCGCTGGTTCGGGACGCGCCGCGGGCTGGTGGTCGGGCTCCTGACCGCCAGCAGCGCGACCGGCCAGCTCGTGTTCCTGCCGATCCTCGCCCACCTCGCCACCGATCAGGGCTGGCGCACCGTGTCGCTGGTGGTCGCCGCCGTGACCCTGGCGCTGGTGCCCCTCGTCGCGCTGCTGCTGCGGGACCGCCCCGCCGATCTCGGCCTGCCGCGCTACGGCGAGGACACGGTGCAGCCGGCGCCGGTGCTGACCGAGAACCCGGCCAAGCGCGCCCTGCGCGGACTGGCCATGGGCCTGCGCTCGCGCGACTTCTGGCTGCTCGGCGGCACCTTCTTCATCTGCGGCGCCTCGACCAACGGGCTGATCGGCACCCACCTGATCCCGGCCTGCTTCGACCACGGCATCCCGCAGGTGGCGGCGGCCGGGCTGCTCGCGCTGATGGGGATCTGCGACCTCATCGGCACCACCGCCTCGGGCTGGCTCACCGACCGGTTCGACGCCCGCAAGCTGCTCGCGTGGTATTACGGCCTGCGCGGCCTGTCGCTGATCTTCCTGCCCTACTCCTTCGACTTCAGCTTCTACGGGCTGTCCCTGTTCGCGGTGTTCTACGGCCTCGACTGGATCGCCACCGTGCCGCCGACCGTGAATCTCGCCGGCAAGGCGTTCGGCGAGGAGAACGCCGCCCTGATGTTCGGCTGGATCGCGGCCGCCCACCAAGTCGGCGCCGCCTCGGCGGCGTGGCTCGCGGGGGTCGCCCGCACCGAGACGGGGACCTATCTCGGCGCCTTCGTCGCGGCCGGCCTGCTCTGCCTCGTCGCGGCGCTGATGGCGCTGTTCGTCGGCCGCGACCGCGACGCGCCGGCGTTGCGCCCGCTGCCGGCCTGAGCTGCGCCGCAAGCGGGCGGGGAGGGCTTAGGTAGGGGGTGCCCGAGGTGTCCCCTCCCGTCCCTCCGAGACCGCCCCGTGACCATCGCGACACCGCCCCCGCCGGGGCGCCACGACCTCCGGGCCGCGCGCCCCTGGGTCGGGCCCGGCTTCACCGAGTTCGTCGCCATCGTCGCCCTGATGATGGCGGTCACCGCCATCTCGATCGACAACCTGCTCCCCGCCTTCCCGGCGATCGAGGCGCGGTTCGCGGTGGAGGACCCGAACCGGCTGCAACTCCTCGTCTACGTCTACATGATCGGCTTCGGGGCGGCGCAGATCGTCTACGGGCCGTTCTCGGACGCGCTGGGGCGGCGCCCGGTGCTACTTGCGAGCCTCGCGGTCTACGTGGCGGGCTGCGTGCTGGCCATGCTCGCCCCGAGCTTCGGCTGGCTGCTCGCCGCGCGGGTGATCCAGGGGATCGGCGCCGCGGGCGGGCGGGTGCTGTCCACCGCGATCGTGCGCGACCGCTTCGCCGGGCGCGAGATGGCGAGCGTGATGTCGCTGATCATGATGGTGTTCCTGATCGTGCCGATGGTCGCCCCGGCGATCGGCGGGATGATGCTGGCGCTGGGCTCCTGGGTCTACGTGTTCGTCTCGATGCTGGTGCTGGCCTTCTGGCTGACCCTCTGGTTCGGCTGGCGGATGCCGGAGACCCTGCACCCCGAGTACCGCCGGCCGCTCTCGGTCCGCGCGACGGCGCAGGCGGTGCGGGTGACGCTCGCGAACCGGGTGGCGGTCGGCTACGCCACGGCGCTCGGCCTGATGACCGGCTGCATCATGGGCTATGTCGGCTCGGCCCAGCAGGTGTTCGACACCGGCCTGTACCGGCTCGGCGCCCTGTTCCCCGTGGCCTTCGGGGTGGTCGCCGGGGCCATGGGCGCGGCGACCCTGATCAACGCCCGGGTGGTGCGCCGCTTCGGGATGCGCCCGCTGTCGCATGCGGGGGTGGCCGCCTTCACCGCGGTCGGGCTCGCGCAGGTGGCGATCGGCCTCGCCTACGACGGGCGGCCGCCGCTCGCCCTGTTCCTCGGCGTGCTCGCCCTGAACCAATTCCTGATCAGCTTCGCGATGCCGAACTTCAACGCCCTGGCGCTGGAGCCGCTGGGCGCCATCGCCGGCACGGCCTCGTCGTTCCTCGGCTTCTACACCACGACGCTCGGCGCCGCCTCGGGCTTCCTGATCGGCCAGTCCTTCGACGGGACGGTGCTGCCGATCGGGCTCGGCTATGCCGGCCTCGGCGCCCTCGCGCTCGCGGTGGTCGCCTGGACCGAGCGCGGCCGCCTGTTCCGCAGCGTGTCCACCTGATTCTGGTCGCGCTTAACGGCGCGTTCAACCGATGCCGCGAGGTTGGCCCGACCACTCGCGCGCACCGGAACCCACCATGTTCGCCCGCACCCAGGACGGCACGCTGCTCGCCGCGCGCCTGCTGCTCGCCGCCGCCCTGCTGCCGACCGGGATCCTGCGGGCGCTGAACGTCTCGGGCTTCGCCCTGACGCTCGCCGGGGCCGGCGTGCCGTTCCCGAACGCGGCCGCGACCGCGGCCGTGGTGGTGCAGGTGTTCGGGCCGCTGGCGCTGGTTCTCGGCGTGCTGCCGCGGATCACCGGCGTCGCGCTCGCCGGCTTCGCCGCGGCCACCGCCCTGCTGCTGCACCCGTTCTGGCAGTTCAAGGGACCGGCGCTGGTCGCCGAGCGCACGCTGATGCTGGCCGATCTCGGGCTGGCCGGCGGGTTCCTGATCTACGCGCTCGCCGGCCCGGGCGCCTGGAGCTGGCAGGGCTGGCGCGCGGGCGGTGCGCCGGTCCCCGCCCGTCCGGCGGCGCGGCCGGCCCCCGCCAAGGGCGCGGCGAAACCCGGCGGCCAGCGCGCCGGGGGGCGGGGGCCGGCGCGGGCCGCGGCCTGAGGCGCCGCGCCGTCAGGGTTTGCCGGACGCCGCCCGCGGCATCCGGCCCGAGACCTCGGCCCCCGCCTCCGGCGACAGCCGCCGGAACGGAAGGACGGCCAGCGCCGAGATCACCGCCACCGCGAAGAAGGCCGGCCCGAAATCCGCGGCCTCGATCGCCGTCCGCCCGTGCAGGCTCGCGACCCCCTCCAGCGCCAGGGCGCCGAGCGTCACCCCGAGGCTCAGCGAGAGCTGCTGGCAGACGCTGGCGAAGCTCGTCCCGGCGCTGATCTCGCGCCGCTCCAGGTCGGCGTAGGCGATGGCGTTGACGCAGGTGAACTGCACCGAGCGCAGGCAGCCGCCCACGAACAGCAGCAGCACCATCAGCCAGTGCGGCGTCTGGGCGGTGAACAGCCCGTTCACCGCGAGGAAAGCGGAAGCCAGCACCGCGTTCGACACCATGACCGTGCGGAAGCCGAGCCGCCGCAGGATCGACGGGGCCAGCGCCTTCACGAGCATCGCCCCCGCCGCGGCCGCGAAGGTGATCAGCCCCGAGCGCAGGGCGTCGAGGCCGAAGCCGACCTGGAGCATGAGCGGCAGCAGGAACGGGATCGCCCCGGTGCCGATCCGGAACAGCGAGCCGCCGAGCACGGCGGCCCGGAAGGTCGGGTGCCGCATCAGGTCGAGGCGCACCAGCGGGTGCGCGGTCCGCCGGGCGTGGACGACGTACAATGCCAGCAGCGCGGCGCCGCCGGCGAGGCAGCTCCAGGCGACCGCCTCCGGCAGCAGGTGCCGCCCGGTCGAGGCGAAGCCGAGCATCAGCGCGGCGAGGCCGGGGCCGAGGAGCAGGAAGCCGGCGAAGTCGAGGGGCGGCCGCTCCGGCTCGCGCAGGTTCTCGAAGTACAGGCTTGACAGGACGAGCCCGACCAGGCCGATCGGCAGGTTGATGAAGAAGATCCAGCGCCAGTCCAGGGCGGTGGTGATCAGCCCGCCGAGCGGGGGCCCGATCACCGGGCCGATCAGCGCCGGCAGCGTCAGGTAGGAGAGGGCGGTGACGAGTTGCGCCTTCGGCACGCTCCGCAGCAGCACGAGGCGCCCGACCGGCGTCATCATCGCCCCGCCCATCCCCTGCACGAAGCGCGCGGCGACGAACCACGCCAGCCCGTCCGCCGCCGCGCAGGCCAGCGAGCCGGCCATGAACACGCACAAAGCCGCCCGGAACACGGTGCGGGCCCCGAACCGGTCGGCCATCCAGCCGCTCACGGGAATGAAGATCGCGAGGCTGACGAGGTAGGCGGTCAGCGCGAGCTTCAGGGCGATCGGGTCGTCGTGCAGGCTCGCCGCGATGCTCGGCAGCGCCGTGGCGATTACCGTCGAGTCGGTGTTCTCCATGAACAGCGCGGTCGCGACGGTGAGGGGGACGATCCGGGACGGCCTGGGGGCGGGTGTGGACATCGGGCAGGAGACGCGCGGCGCGTCGCAGGGTTGCGCGCGGTGGTCGCGGCATTCCCATCGCCGCGTTTCCCGAATGTATCCGGCGCGCCACAGGCGGCGGCGGGTTGCACCCGGGCCGGGGCCGGACGCTATCGCACCCATGGTGCTGCGGCTAAGCTGAGCCTACGTGACCAGCGCCGTGCCCGTCCGCACCGGACGGCGGCCGGCGCAATGAGAGAGCGGATGCAAGTCAGCCGAGCCAAGCGTCGTACCGCGTTGCGTATCGCGGCCGCCGCGGCCATGCTTTCGACGGTCGCGGCCTGCGGCACGGTGCTCATCAACGAGACCGGATCGCTGACGCGCTACGACCGCCTGAACCGCAGCACCGCCATCGCGTCCGAGTCGCGGCTCTACGTCGACAAGCCGGCGCTCGGCCGGGTGCGGACGGTTCGCATCATCCCGACCGCCTTCCCCGCCACCGTCGCGGGGGCCGGCCCGCTGACGCCGCAGGAGCGGCGCATCGTCGCCAACGCCGCCGACCGGGCGCTGTGCTACGACCTGTCCCTGAGGTACGACATCGTCACGAGCCGCGACGCGGACCTGACGGTGCGCGCCCAGGTCACCCGCGTCGACACCACCGACCTGCTCGGCGCCGGGGCGACGATCGCCGGCTCGGCGGCGGTGACGGTGGCCTCGCAGATCGGCGTCGGCTTCGCCGAGGGCATCGGCCGCATCCCGATCCCGCGGGTTCCGATCGGCCTCGGCAGCCTGACCGTCGAGGCCGAGGCGCTGGACCGGCGCCGCGAGCAGCGCGCGGCCATGGTCTGGGGCGGCGCGGCCAACTCCTTCACCAGCCAGCCGCGCTTCTCCCGCGCCAGCGATGCCTACGACCTCGCGGGCGAGTTCGGGCAGGATTTCGGCTACCTGCTCGCCACCGGCGACGACCCGTTCACCGCGCCGAACTTCCTGCCGACCTGGGACCGCATCCGCGTCACGGTGCTCGGCGAGGCCCCGCTCGACCCGGACTGCGAGGCTTTCGGCCGCGCGCCCGGCATCGACGGGATCATCGGCGACTATATCGGCCTGCCGCCCGAGTTCACCGACAAGGGACCGCGGTCCGGCCTGACGCGCTGAGCCGCCCTGCACCCCCGGCGCGGGCCGGGGGGCAGCCATGCGCGGTTTCCTGTTGCGGCGCGGCATCCTCGCCTTGGCGCGGCCGCGGGGGGCGTGATACTGGCACGTGCCAACCCGCTCCCCCGGCGCAGACCCGCGCCGGCCCTTCGAGGACCGTTGGCACATGGCCCGAGTTCGTTCCGCGTCGATCATCGAGGGCCTGACGTTCGACGACGTTCTGCTGAGGCCGGCGGCCTCGTCGGTGATGCCGACCGACGTGAACGTCGCCACGCGGCTCACCCGCTCGATCGCCCTCAACCTGCCGATCCTGGCCTCGGCGATGGACACCGTCACCGAGGCGCCGATGGCGATCGCCATGGCCGCCAACGGCGGGCTCGGTGTCATCCACCGCAACCTCGAACCGCCGCAACAGGCCGAGCAGGTCCGCCTCGTCAAGAAGTACGAGTCGGGCATGGTGATGAACCCGATCACCATCCACCCGGACGAGACCCTGGCCGACGCCTTCGAGGTGATGAAGGCCAACCGCATCTCCGGCATCCCGGTGGTGGAGCGCGGCCCCAACGGCCACCGGGGCAAGCTCGTCGGCATCCTCACCAACCGCGACGTGCGCTTCGCCACCAATCCGGGGCAGCCCGTGGCCGAGCTGATGACCCGCGACCGGCTGATCACGGTGCGCGAGGGCGTGACCCAGGACGAGGCCAAGCGCCTGCTGCACCAGTTCCGGATCGAGAAGCTGCTCGTCGTCGACGACCACTACCGCTGCATCGGCCTGATCACCGTCAAGGACATCGAGAAGCGCGTCGCCTACCCGAACGCCGTCAAGGACGAGCAGGGGCGGCTGCGGGTGGCGGCGGCGACCACCACCGGCGACGGCGGCTTCGAGCGGGCCGAGCGCCTGATCGATGCCGGCTGCGACGTGATCGTCGTGGACACCGCCCACGGCCACTCGATCAAGGTGCTCGACGCGGTGGCGCGGGTGAAGCAGCTCTCGAACGCCGTGCAGGTGGTGGCCGGCAACGTGGCGACGCGGGAGGGCGCCCAGGCGCTCATCGACGCGGGCGCCGACGCGATCAAGGTCGGCATCGGCCCCGGCTCGATCTGCACCACCCGCATCGTCGCGGGCGTCGGCGTGCCCCAGCTCACCGCCCTGATGGAGGCGGTCGAGGCGGCCGCCGAGGCCGACGTGCCGGTGATCGCCGACGGCGGCATCAAGTACTCGGGCGACCTCGCAAAGGCCATCGCAGCCGGCGCCTCCGTGGCGATGCTCGGCTCGCTGCTCGCCGGCACCGACGAGGCCCCGGGCGAGGTCTTCCTGTACCAGGGCCGCTCCTACAAGTCGTACCGGGGCATGGGTTCGGTCGGCGCGATGGCCCGCGGCTCGGCCGACCGCTACTTCCAAGCGGAGGTGAGCGACACCCACAAGCTCGTGCCGGAGGGCATCGAGGGGCAGGTGCCCTACAAGGGCCCGGTCGCCGCGGTGCTGCACCAGCTCGCGGGCGGCCTGCGCGCCGCGATGGGCTACGTCGGCGCCGCGACCGTGCCGGAGTTCCAGGAGCGGGCGCAGTTCATCCGCATCACCAACGCCGGCCTGCGCGAGAGCCACGTGCACGACGTGACCATCACCCGGGAGAGCCCGAACTACCCGTCGCGGACGTGAATCGGAGGAGCATCTGATGAGCCTGCCGAGTTGGTGGTCGCTGGCGCGTCACACGCCCGTCCTTGAGTTCGCGCGCGAGGACGGCACCCCGGCAGCCGTCGAACGTCGGAGGCGTGAAGCCGGCATAGAGGACCGCAACGTCTTAACCGCCGAGAAGGCGGTGGCTTCAATCCGCGCGATCCAGGCGAAAGCACTTCGGCGCCCGCTGCCGGACAGCACGCCCCTCATCCGGGCCGATCGCGACAACCGGTGATTGTCGTCGATGCCAGCGTCGCGGTGAAATGGTTCTTGGATGAGCCATCGAGCAGCCAAGCGCGGGCTCTCGTCGAGGAAGATTGCGTGCGGATCGCGCCGGAGCATGTATTGGCTGAGGTAGGACAGGTCCTTCTGAAGGCGATTCGCGCTCGGTACATCACGGTCGATCACGCGCACGAGGCCTTGGCCCTCCTACGGGATCTCGTACAGCTTCTGCCAACCCGCGATCTCGCCGATTCAGCTATCGAGATCGCGTTGGAGATCGGTTGCACGAACTACGATGCCTTGTACGTCGCCGCCGCCGAACGATGGGGAGCCACACTGGTCACGGCAGATGCCAAGCTTCAGGAAAGATTGAAGTTGGCTGGCCGGACCGACATCGTCCGATTGCTTGAAGCCTGATCGGAGTCGTCACAGCCGTTGAGCGCGGACGGTCTGACGAGATTTCACGGCACGGGGGGTATCGATGCGCACGCTGGTGGTCGGGGCCGGGGCGACCGGGGGCTATTTCGGGGCACGGCTGGCCGAGGCCGGCGCCGACGTGACGTTTCTGGTCCGGCCGGGCCGGGCCGAGCGGCTCGCGGCGGACGGTCTCTCGATAAAGAGCCCGCTCGGCGACCTGCACCTGCCCGCCCCGGCGACCGTCACCGCCGACCGCCTCGCCGCGGCGGGCGCCTTCGACCTCGTGCTCCTGTCCTGCAAGGCCTACGACCTCGCCGCGGCCGTCGACGACCTCGCTCCTGCTCTGGGGGAGGGGACCGCGATCCTGCCGGTCCTGAACGGCCTGTCCCACCTCGACGCGCTCGATGCCAGGTTCGGGGCGGAGCGTGTGCTGGGGGGCTCCTGTGCCATCGCCGCGACGCTGACGCGCGAGGGCACGATCCGGCACATGAGCGAGCTGTGCAGCATCACCTACGGCGAGCGGGACGGGACGCGCTCGGCGCGGATCGCGGCGGTCGACGCGCTGATGCGCGGCGCGGACGGCACCGCGCCGACGTTCCAGGCCCGGCTCTCCGACCGGATCGTGCAGGAGATGTGGGAGAAGTGGGTGTTCCTCGCCACGCTGGCGGGGGCGACCACCCTGATGCGCGCGGCCATCGGCGACATCGTCGCCGCGCCGGGCGGCCGGGACTTCATCGCGGCGCTCCATGCCGAGTGCACGGCGGTCGCCGCCGCGAGCGGTCACGCCCCGCGCGAGAAGGTGGCGGCCGGGGCGCTGGCCCAGCTCACCGCGGAGGGCTCGACCTTCACCGCCTCGATGCTGCGCGACATCGAGGGGCGCGGCCGGATCGAGGCCGACCACATCGTCGGCGACCTGATCGCCCGCGGGCGGCGCCTCGCGCCGGAGACGGGATTGCCGGTGCTCGACCGGGTCTACACCGGCCTGAAGGCCTACGAGGCCCGGCGGGCGCGCGAGGACGCCTGAGCTTCACGGACCGGCGCGGGCATGCGCGCCGGTTCAGCCGTCCCGAAAGATCAGTAGCGGGCGCCGGGGGGCGGCGGGGGCGGGCTGCCGTATTCGAGCTGGGTCTTGGCATCGACCGGCCGGCGCGGCGGCGGGGTGAGGTCCGGGGCGGCGGGGGCGGTCGTGCAGGCGGCGAGCGTCGCGGCGGCGAGGCCGGCGAGCGTCGCGCGGATCATGTGCGGCTTCGTGATCGGCATGAACGGGAGGACTCCGGGGCATGCCCGGCGGGCCGGTGTTCCGCCGACGCGCGGGCATGCGATACGACACGCGGCCGGTCCGCGCGTGCGGCGCCGGCCGGGCCCGGGTCTGGGCCGCGTTTCGGCCGGAAGCTCGGCCGTATCGCGGCGGCGGCGTGGGCCGAGCGTGGCCGTATCGCGGCAGCGTGAATCGAATCTGCAAGGAGGCCCGCCCTGACCCCCGCCGCCCGCTGCGCCGCCGCCATCGAGGTGCTGGCCGACATCGCCGACCGCCGACGCCCGGCCGCCGACGCCCTGAAGGACTGGGGCCTCGCCCACCGCTTCGCCGGCTCGGGCGATCGCGCCGGCATCGCCAGCCTCGTCTACGACGCGCTGCGGCGCCGGGCGTCCGCCGCCTGGATCATGGGCTCGGAGACGCCCCGCGCGGTGCTGATCGGGGCGCTGCGCCTCCAGCAGGGGCTCGCGGCGCCCTCGGTCGCCGCCCTGTTCTCCGGCGAGCGGTTCGCGCCGGCGCCGCTCACGGACGACGAGCGGGCGCGGCTGGAGACCGCCACCCTGGAGGGCGCGCCCCCCGAGATCGCAGGGGACGCGCCGGCCTTCGTATTGCCCGAGCTGGCGGCGGCGCTCGGCGACGACCTGATCCCGGAACTGCGCGCGCTCGCGCGCCGCGCGCCGCTGGACCTGCGCGTCAACGCCCTGCGCGGGTCCCGGGAGGCCGTCCTGCCGGCCCTCGAAGCCTTCGGCGCGGCGCCCACCCCGCACGCGCCGCTCGGCCTGCGCGTGCCCGTGGGCGCGGACGGGCGCGGCCCCGCCCTCCATGTCGAGGCGGAGTTCCTGGAGGGCTGGTACGAGATCCAGGACGAGGGCTCGCAGCTCGCCGCGCTGCTGGCCGACCCGGAGCCCGGGGAGACCCTCGTCGACCTCTGCGCCGGCGGCGGCGGCAAGACCCTGGCGCTCGCCGCAGCCACCGGCAATCGCGGCCGGCTGATCGCCACCGATGGCGATCCCCGCCGGCTCGCCCCGATCCACGAGCGCCTGCGCCGGTCCGGCGCGCAGGCCGAGGTGCGCACGCCCCGCGGCGGCAAGGGGCGGGCGGACGTGCTCGCCGACCTCGACG
Organism: Methylobacterium amylolyticum; assembly: GCF_030700245.1. Taxonomy (GTDB): domain Bacteria; phylum Pseudomonadota; class Alphaproteobacteria; order Rhizobiales; family Beijerinckiaceae; genus Methylobacterium. The sequence goes on along the minus strand of NZ_JAUYZI010000012.1, from coordinate 25,256 downwards.
GGACGGTGGACCGGGTGCTGGTCGATGCGCCCTGCACCGGAACCGGCACGTGGCGGCGCAACCCCGACGCGAAATGGCGGCTGCGGCCGGGCAGCCTCGCCAACCGTCTCGCGGAGCAGGCGGCGGTGCTCGACCGGGCGGCGCGGCTGGTGCGGCCGGGGGGGCGGATCGTCTACGTCACCTGCTCGCTGCTGCCGGCCGAGAACGACGGGGCGGTCGCCGGCCTCCTCGCCCGCACCGGCGGCGCCCTCGCCCCCGTGCCCGCCGAGGCGGTGCTCGCGGCCGGGCCGTCCTCCCTCGCGGAGGCGGTGCGCCGCACCGGGCACGGCGTGCAGATGAGCCCGCTGCGCACCGGCACCGACGGGTTCTACGTCGCGGTCCTCGAGAAGCGGGCCTGAGCGGTCGGAGCGCGGGCCGCGGAACCGGCCCGGCGCATCCGCGCGTTGTGGAGCGGGCCGGTCGGAGGCGGACATGCGGGATTCGGGTTCGCGCGCGCGGGTGCATGGCCGCGCTTCCGCCCGGTAGCCCGCCGATGTCCCTCGACCGCAGGCGCGTCATCGCCGGGCTCGGCGCGGCTCTCGGCGCCGGGGCGGCCCGGGCCGAGACGGCGCGATCCCCGCTCCCCGCCGGCGAGACCGAATCGGTGCGCGCCCTGCCGCGCACCCTGCCGGGCGCCGATCTCGACGTGATCGACCTCTGGCCCGGCGAGCCGCCCGGCGGCGGCGACGGGCCCGACGCGGACGGCTACCGCTACGCCGAGACCGCGGCCGGCGGGGTCACCCGGGTCGCGCGGCCCTGCCTGCTGACGATGCGTCCGGCCAACCCCAACGGCGCCGCGGTGATCGTCGCGGCCGGCGGCGGCTACGGCTACATCGCGCTCGGCCACGAGGGCGTGCCGGTGGGGCGGGTGCTGAACGCGGCCGGGATCACCGTCTTCCTCCTCGTCTACCGCCTTCCCGCCGAGGGCTGGGGCTCCGGGCCCGACGCCCCGCGCCAGGACGCGCAGCGCGCCGTCCGGCTGGTTCGGGCGCAGGGGGCGCGGTTCGGAGTGGACCCTGAGCGCGTCGGGGTGCTCGGCTTCTCCGCGGGCGGCCACCTGATGGGCGAGACGGCGGTGGGCGGCGGGCGCGGCCTCTACGACCCGGTCGATGCCGCCGACGCCCTGCCGGTGCGGCCGACGCTCGCCGGGCTGATCTATCCCGTCATCACCATGAGGAAGCCGTTCGACCGCACGGAGACGCGCAGGGCCCTCGTGGGCGACGAGGTGACCGACATGGAGATGCGAACCTACTCGGTCGACGTCCAGGTCGGCCCGGAGACGCCGCCGACCTTCCTCGCCCAGGCCCTCGACGATCCCGTGGCGCTCGCCGACCACCCGCTGCTGATGTTCGCAGCCCTCCGCAAGGCGCGGGTCCCGGCCGAGTTGCACCTGTTCGAGCGCGGCGGCCACGGCTTCGGCCTCGGCCAGGCCGGCACGCCCGTGGCGGCATGGCCCGGGCTCTTCCTGGCGTGGATCCGGCAGCACGGGTTTCTGCGCGGGTCGTCGTCCGGTCCTCTTTGATCGAGGGTGTTCGCGATGCTCGGCATCGCCAGGAGCTTCAGGCCGCGCTCGGGACCGTCACCTGCAAGACGCGCAACGCCGCTTCCGGCTCACGCGCGAGGATCGCAATGAGGCGGCTCGCCACCGGATCGGGCGCGCTCCGGCCCTTCTCCCAATTCCGCAGCGTCCCTGGCTCCACGCCGATCAACGCCGCCATAGCTGCCTGGGTGATGCCCAGCCGCCGTCTGATGGCGCGCAGCGGTTCGGTGACGGTGAAGATCTCCGGCAATGCCGCATCGGGATCGTACCCGTCCTCGATCTGATAGCGGCGGATATCCTCTTCCGTCGTCGCATCGAGCTTCGCATGATCCACGCGAGGCGGACGCTTCGCCAGTTCGGCTAGGCTGATGCGTGCCATCGGGCGCGTTCCTTCCGATTCGACGGCCAAGCCGTGATGATCCAACGCGTGTCGCCGCGGTCGGTATAGACGAGGGTGTAGAAACGTCCGTCGGTCCGGCCGACGGCGATCATCCGCAACTCGCCGTAATCCCGCCGCGTATCCTGCCACGTCACGACCCGGTCGCGGAAGATGAGGGCGGCTGTGCCGAACCCAAAGCCCCGTTCGGCTAAGACCCGGCCTTCCTTTCCCGGATCCCAGTCGAAATTCATAGGCGAACGCCGTTCCGGTGCAGCGAGACACCAGAAACAGGAAAAGGGGCCGCCTCGCGGCGACCCCCTTCCTTCGTCTTCGGACGGGTGGCTGGATCAGAAGTCCATGCCGCCCATGCCGCCGCCCGGCATCGCCGGGGCGGGGCTGTCCTTCTTCGGGGCGTCGGCGACCATCGCCTCCGTCGTCACCAGCAGGCCGGCCACCGAGGCGGCGTCCTGCAGGGCGGTGCGCACGACCTTGGCCGGATCGACGATGCCGGCCTGGATCATGTCGACGTACTCCTCGGTCTGGGCGTTGAAGCCGTAGGTCTCGGAGCCGGTGTTGTCGGTGATCTTGCCGACCACGATCGAGCCCTCGACGCCCGCGTTCTGGGCGATCTGGCGGAGCGGGGCCTCAAGGGCCTTCAGCACGATCTTGATGCCGGCCTGGACGTCCGGGATGTCGGACTTCACCTCGGCGACCGCCTTCTTGGCGCGCAGCAGCGCGGTGCCGCCGCCGGGGACGATGCCTTCCTCGACCGCCGCGCGGGTGGCGTTGAGGGCGTCGTCGACGCGGTCCTTCTTCTCCTTGACCTCGACCTCGGTCGCGCCGCCGACGCGGATCACCGCGACGCCGCCCGCGAGCTTGGCCAGACGCTCCTGGAGCTTCTCGCGGTCGTAGTCCGAGGTGGTCTCCTCGATCTGCGCCTTGATCTGCCCGATGCGGCCCTCGATGTCGGACTTCTCGCCGACGCCGTCGATGATCGTGGTGTTCTCCTTCTCGATGCGCACGCGCTTGGCGCGGCCGAGCATGGGGAGCGTCACGTTCTCGAGCTTGATGCCGAGGTCCTCGGCGATCATCTGACCCTTCGTGAGGATCGCGATGTCCTCGAGCATCGCCTTGCGGCGGTCGCCGAAGCCCGGCGCCTTCACGGCCGCGACCTTCAGGCCGCCGCGCAGCTTGTTCACGACGAGCGTGGCCAGCGCCTCGCCCTCGATGTCCTCGGCGATGATCAGGAGCGGCTTGCCGGTCTGCACCACGGCCTCGAGGACCGGGAGCATCGCCTGGAGCGAGGAGAGCTTCTTCTCGTGGATGAGGATGTAGGGGTCCTCGAGCTCGGCGACCATCTTCTCCGCGTTGGTGATGAAGTACGGGGAGAGGTAGCCGCGGTCGAACTGCATGCCCTCGACGACGTCGAGCTCGGTCTCGGCGGTCTTCGCCTCCTCGACCGTGATCACGCCCTCGTTGCCGACCTTCTGCATCGCGTGGGCGATCATCTCGCCGATCTCGGTGTCGCCGTTCGACGAGATCGTGCCGACCTGAGCGACCTCTTCCGACGAGGCGACCTTCTTGGCGCGCGAGGTGATGTCCTTCACCGCGGCCGCCGTGGCGAGGTCGATGCCGCGCTTCAGGTCCATCGGGTTGATGCCGGCGGCGACGTACTTGGCGCCCTCGCGGACGATCGCCTGGGCGAGCACGGTCGCGGTGGTGGTGCCGTCACCCGCGATGTCGTTGGTCTTCGAGGCCACTTCGCGCACCATCTGGGCGCCCATGTTCTCGAACTTGTCGGCGAGCTCGATCTCCTTGGCGACGGTGACGCCGTCCTTGGTGATGCGCGGGGCGCCGAAGCTCTTCTCGATCACGACGTTGCGGCCCTTCGGGCCCAGCGTCACCTTCACCGCATCGGCGAGGATGTCGACGCCGCGGAGCATCTTGTCGCGCGCGTCGGAGGAGAAACGAACGTCTTTCGCTGCCATGTCTTCCTCTTTTGGTTGAGTTCAGCCCCGAGACCGGTCGATCTCCAGGGGCAAGTGACAAAAAATCAGGCGGCGACCACGCCCATGATGTCGGATTCCTTCATGATCAGGAGATCCTGGCCATCGATCTTGACCTCGGTGCCGGACCACTTGCCGAACAGCACGCGGTCGCCGGCCTTCACGTCGAGCGGGTTGATCTTGCCGGACTCGTCGCGGGCGCCGGGACCGACGGCGACGATCTCGCCCTCCTGCGGCTTCTCCTTGGCGGTGTCCGGGATGATGATGCCGCCCTTGGTCTTCTCCTCGCTCTCGATGCGACGGACGACCACGCGGTCGTGCAGCGGACGGAACTTCATGAGCTGCCCTCTTGCTTAACGTCTGGACTTGGCGTTGATGCGGCCCGGCGGTGCCGCCCCCGCCGAGGCTGTTAGCACTCTGCCTCGGCGAGTGCCAAAGGCGGTGGCGAGTTAGCTACGGCCCGGTTCCGAGTCAAGGCTGTCGCACCCCATCGCGACGCGGCGATGACGTTTTTCCTCCGGCCCCGGACGACCGACCCGCATGCTGAGCCTGCACGGACCGGAGGGCGCGCTGCCGTACGAGCCCGGCGCCCCGATCCCGCCGCGGGTGGTGTGGATCGACCTGAACGACCCGACGGCGGAGGAGGCCGCCGCCGTGGAGGCCGTCACCGGCCTGCGGGTGCCCTCCCACGGGGCGCTCTCCGAGGTCGAGACGTCGAGCCGCCTGCGCCGGCTGAAGGGCGGGCTGTCGCTGTCCACGCCGATGATCACCTTCGAGCAGGCCGATTCGCACCTGATGCCGCTGGGCTTCCAGCTCACCCGGGACCATCTCGTCACCGTGCGCTTCCACGAGTTGCGCGCCTTCGCGTCCGCGCGCGAGCGTGCCGCGGAGGCCGGGGCCACGTCCTCGGCGGAAATCTTCCTGATCGTGATCGAGGAACTGGTCGACAGCCTCGCCGACGCGCTGGAGGACATGGCCTCCGACCTCGACAACCTGTCGACCCGGATCTTCGATTTCGACGGGCGCGGCCGCCCGCGCCGGTCCGGGGAATCGCCGCCGCCGCGACGCCGGGACCTCGCCCTGCGGCGGATCCTGCGCGGCATCGGCCGGCGCGGGAAGCTGCTGGGAAAGATCCGCGCGAGCCTGCTCGGGCTGGAGCGAATCGTGCCGTTCGTGGCCGATTCCTGCGAGTCCCTCGGACTGCCGGAGAACGGCCGCTTCGACACCATCGACCGCGACATCGCCTCCCTCGACGAGTTCGAGATCCGCCTGAGCGAGAACGTCCAGTTCCTGCTCGACGCGGCGCTCGGGCTCATCAACATCGAGCAGAACAACGTCTTCCGGGTGCTCACCGTCGTCTCGGTGGTGGGCGTGCCGCCGACGCTGATCGCGTCGATGTACGGCATGAACTTCAAGAACATGCCGGAGCTGGACTGGACCTACGGCTACCCCTACGCGCTCGGGCTGATCCTGCTGAGCGCGGTGGCGCCGATCGTCTACTTCCGGATCCGCGGCTGGTTCTGAGGCGGCCCGCTCAGCCGTGCAGAGGCGCCCCGTGCAGCGGCGCCCCTCGCAGGGGCAGGCTGCGGGCCTCCTCCAAGGGCATCGGGGCGCCGAGCAGGAAGCCCTGCGCGCGCGTGACGCCGATCGCCCGCAGCACCGCGTACTCGGCCGGGGTCTCGACCCCCTCGGCCACGACCTCGCAGCCGATGCGCCGGCCGTAGCTCGTGAGCGCCTCGGCCAGCGCCCGGCGGGCCGAATCGGCGTGCAGGTCCTGGATGAGGCTGCGGTCGAGCTTGATGAACTCGGGCGCGAGATCCAGCACGTGGCGGAAGGTCGAGTGGCCGGCGCCCACGTCGTCGATCGCGAGCCGCAGGCCGCGGGCCCGGAACGGGGCCAGGGCGGCGCGCAGGGCGTCGTAGTCGGCGATCACCGCGTGCTCGGTCAGTTCCACCACGACGCGGTCGAGGGGGATGGCTGCGAAGACCTCCGCGAAGCGGGGGCTGACGACGCTGGCGGGCGACAGGTTGACGGTCAGCTTGAGCGACGGGTCGAGCGAGGCCTTGGCGGCGAGCGCCGTCTCGACGGCCAGGAACTCCAGCTCGGTCCCCAGGCCCACCGCGGCGGCTTCCGCGAACCACACGTCCGGCGAGCGCTGCGGCGCCTCGGTGAATCGGGTCAGGGCCTCGAACCCCGTCAGCCGACCGTCGGAGACGCTGTAGATCGGCTGGAACCGGAGCGTCAGCGCCCGCGCCGCGATCAGGTCGGCGATCCGCTGGCGACGGACGGCGTGATCCTGCGCGATCCGCCGGTCCTTCTCGACCACCGCCGTGACGACCTCGGCGCACAGGCGCAGCACGCCGAGATCGCGCGTGGTCAGGCTGTGGTCGGGGGTGAAGCTGAAGCAGCAGAGCGAGCCGAACGCCGTCCCGTCGGCGTGGCGCAGGGGCACCGCGAGATGCGCCCCGACCGGCATCGCCCGGGTGACCGGCAACCCGGCGGCGACGGGATGCTCGGCTGCGTCCCGCATCAGTTGCGGCATCAGGCCACGGGCGACGTAGTGGCAGAAACTCTCCTCCAGCGGGTCCGAGGCACCGGCGACGATCGGATTGCGCAAGGTTTCGCCGTCGGAGAACCGGAAAATCCGGTCCTCTTCCACGAACTCCGAGACGAATCCCACATCCATCGCCAAGTGGCGGCGCGCGGCGCGCAGGATCCCGCGGATCTGCTCACCCGGACTATCCGCCCCCGCCTCGAACATCGTCGCCAGCGACATCGTGTCCGCACTCTTCGCCGAAGATCTGCCGTCCTCGCGGGACGATCATAGCGGAGGACATCTTTGGGTTGTCAAGCGCGAGAACTTCCCCGCGAGGTGTATAATGCGGCGCCGATTGTCGCTGTGCCCGCGGGAATACAACCAGAAAAAGTAATCTACATTGATAATCGCTTCAGTTGCGAGCCAGTTGCGCCTTCCCGATCGCGAACACGCGGCCGTCGCCGAGCAGGTGCGCGGTGAAGCCGTCCGGGAACAGCCCGTCGAAGGCCTTGTCGCGCACGTTCAGGCCGCCCGTGAACGCGCCGAGCGCCGGCATGACCAGCCGGGTGCCGTCGCTCACGAAGCAGCGGCGGCGCACCGCGCGGCCGCGCATCGCCACCTTGCCGCAGGGGTGGAGATGGCCGGCGATCTCGCCCGGCGCCGGGCCGGGGCTCGGCTCGTGGCGCAGCACCAGCCCCCCGAGGGTCAGCGCCTCGGCGTAGCGGCCGCCGACGCCCGCGTTCACCGCCGCGTCGTGGTTGCCGGCGATCCACACCCAGTCGCGGCCCTCTTGCAGCGCCGCGACCATCGCCCGGTCGCCGGGCTCCATCCGCTCGGGGCCGCGGGCATCGTGGAACGAGTCGCCGAGCGCCACCACCCGGGCCGGGTCGTGGCGGACCACGGCCTCGTGCAGGCAGGCCAGCGTCTCGCGGGTGTCGTAGGGCGGCAGGAACTGGCCGGTCCGGGCGGCGTAGGACGAGCCCTTCTCCAGGTGGAGGTCGGAGACGATCAGGGTGCGGTGCTGCTCGAGCCACACGCCGCCGCACAGGTCGAGAGTCAGGGTCTCGCCGGCCAGATGCAGCGTCGGGTGCTTCTGGGTCTTCTCGAGTCGGAGTCCGGCCGCCACGGCTGCATCCTCGGGGTCGTCGGGGGAGGGCGGATCACCCGTCAGGCCAGGGCCTCCGCGAGAAGTTCCGCCTCGGCCTCGGCCAGGATCTCGTCCGCGCCCTCGCCGTAGACCCGCTCGCGCCCGATCTCCAGCATGACGGAGACGGAGAGCGGCGACACCCGGTCGAGGGCGCGGTGGATGATTCGCCCCTGGATGCGCTCTAGCATCATGCCGAGGCGGCGCACGTCGAGGAGTCCGGTTGCCGCATCCTGGCGCGCGGCGGCGAGCAGCAGGTGGTCCGGCTGGTGCTTGCGCAGCACGTCGTAGATCAGGTCGGTCGAGATCGTCACCTGCCGGCCGGACTTCTTCAGGCCCGGATGGTGGCGCTCGATCAGCCCGGCGATCACCGCGCATTGCCGGAAGGTGCGCTTCATCATCGCCGATTCGTCGAGCCACGCCTCCAGGTCGTCGCCGAGCATGTCCTGCGCGAACAGGGCGGCCAGGAAGTCCGGCTCGATCGCCGCCCGCTCGGACACGTCCCGCGTGGTCCAGATCGCGATGCCGTAATCGTTGGCGGCGAAGCCGAGCGGCCTCAGGCCGGCCCGCTCCAGCCGCCGGGTCAGCAGCATGCCGAGCGTCTGGTGCGCGAGCCGGCCCTCGAACGGGAAGGCGGTGAGGTAGTACCGCTTGCCCCGGGGGAACGTCTCGACCAGCAGGTCGCGCGCGCCCGGCAGCACCGAGCGGCGGCGCTGCTGGAGCAGGTAGTCGCCGATCTGCTTCGGGATCCGGTCCCACTCGAACGGGTCGGCGATCAGCGCCCGCACCCGGGCGGCGAGGAAGGTCGAGAGCGGGAACTTCGCGCCCGCGTAGGAGGGGATCGCCGGGTCGGTCCCGGGGGGCGCGCGGGTCACCAGCGCCTCGTCCTCGGCAAGGCCCTCGAAGCGCAGGGTCTCGCCCGCGAACAGGAACGTGTCGCCGGGGGTGAGCGTCTCGGCGAACGCGTCCTCGATCTCGCCGAGCACGCGGCCCGACTTCGGCAGCACCGTGCCGGGCTTGGCCCGCAGGCTGCGGCCGAGGCGGACCTTGACGCGGGCCGCCTCGACGATGGTGCCGACGTTCATCCGGTAGGCCTGCGCCGTGCGCGCGTCCCGCACCCGCCACAGGCCGTCGGGCCCGCGCAGGATCTTGGCGAAGCGCTCGTAGGCGCGCAGGGCGTAGCCGCCGGTGGCGACGTAGTCGACGACCGCCTCGAACCGCTCCCAGGTCAGGTCGGCGTAGGGCGCGGCCGAGGTGATCTCGTCGTGGAGCGCGACCGGATCGAAGGCGTCGGCGCAGGCCATGCCGAGCACGTGCTGGGCGAGCACGTCGAGCGCCCCTTCGCGGGCGTCGGGCGTGTCCTGGGCCGCCTCCTCGACGGCGTCGAGGGCCGCCTGGCACTCCAGCATCTCGAACCGGTTGCCCGGGACGAGGTAGGCCTTCGACGGCTCGTCCATGCGGTGGTTGGCCCGGCCGATCCGCTGCATGATCCGGCTCGCGCCCTTCGGCGCGCCGACATTGATCACGAGATCGACGTCGCCCCAGTCGATGCCGAGGTCCAGCGTCGCGGTGCAGACGATGGCCCGCAGCGAGCCGGCCGCCATCGCCGCCTCCACCCGGCGGCGCTGGCCCGCGTCGAGGGAACCGTGGTGGATGGCGATCGGCAGGGCGTCGTCGTTGAGCCGCCACAGCTCCTGGAAGGTGTACTCCGCCTGGAGCCGGGTGTTGACGAACACCAGCGTGGTGCGGTGGCCCCGGATCAGGTCGTAGATCGCCGGCATCGCGTGCCACGCGGTGTGCCCCGACAGGGGCAGCGGCCGGCCGAGATCGAGCATCCGCAGGTCGGCCTTGGCGCCGCCCGCGACGACCACGAGGTCGGCCATGGGCGGTTCCGACACGCGCGACGCTTCCCTCCCCCCTGTGTGGGGGAGGGTGGCCCCCGGAGGGGGTCGGGAGAGGGGAGCGCCGTGTCCAGAGGGGTCGCGCCGCGCGCCGCATCCTGCCGCGTCGCGCTGCCCCTCTCCCCCCCCGCTGCGCGGGGTACCCTCCCCCGCAGAGGGGGGAGGGGCAGACGGCGGAGGGGGAAGCGGCGTCTGCGGCACGAGATACCGCCGCAGCGCGTCCGGCTCGCGCACCGTCGCCGACAGCCCGATCGCGGCGAGCCCCGGGCTCAGCCGGTGCAGCCGGGCGAGCGCGAGCGACAGCAGGTCGCCCCGCTTCGAGGTGACGAGGGCGTGCAGCTCGTCGAGCACGACGCAGCGCAGGCCCGAGAAGAGATCGGCGGCCTCGCGGTGGGCGATCAGCAGCGCGAACTGCTCCGGCGTGGTCAGCAGGATGTCGGGCGGCCGGCTGATCTGGCGGGTGCGCTTGTGGGCGGGGGTGTCGCCGGTGCGGGTCTCGACGCGCACCGGCAGGCCCATCTCGGCCACCGGCGCGTCGAGGTTGCGGGCGATGTCGACGGCGAGCGCCTTCAGGGGCGACACGTAGAGCGTGTGCAGCCCGGTCTTTCGGGACTCGGCCGGGGCGCGCGCCGAGAGTGCGACCAGGCTGGGGAGGAACCCCGCCAGCGTCTTGCCGGCGCCGGTCGGCGCCACGAGGAGCGCGGAGCGGCCGGCACCCGCGATCCGCAGGAGATCGAGCTGGTGCGGCCGGGGCGCCCAGCCGCGCGCGGAAAACCACGCCCGGAACGCGGGCGGCAGCAGCGCCGCCGCCGGATCCTGTGCCCGCCCGCTCAGGCGAGCGCCATCAGGAACCGGTCGATCAGCTCCAGCGCCTGCTCGGTCAACGCGCCGGGGTAGCGCACGAACACGTGGCAGCCGCCGGGATAGACCGCGGTGTGGCCGCCGTTGCCGGCCGCCGCCCAGCGGGACGACATGTACAGGGTGTCGTCGAGGAGCGGATCCGCGGTGCCGACCGTGAACAGGGCCGGCGGCAGGCCCTTCAGGTCGGCGTAGATCGGCGACACGTCGGGCCGGCGGCGGTCGATCCCCTCGCGCACGTAGCCGTCGGCGAACCGGGTCAGATCCTCGGTGTTCACCACGAGGCGGTCGCTGCCCCAGTTGCGCACCGAGGGGGTCAGGCCGAGGTCGAAGAAGCCGGCGTTGAGGTTGGCGCCCCGGAACGCCCGGGGCAGGCCGTGCTTGTCGCGCAGGCGCAGGAGCACCATCACCGCGAGGTGCGCACCGACCGACTCGCCGCCGATGGTCAGGGCGTGGACCCCGAGTTCGGTCCGGCCCGGGCCGGCGAGCCACAGGGCCGCCGCCTCGCAGTCGAGCAGGGCGGCGGGATAGGGATGCTCGGGGGCGAGGCGGTACTCCACCGACAGCGCCACGAAGCCGCAGGAATCGGCGATCCGCTCCAGCCACGGATCCTGCTCGTCGGCCGAACCCCAGACCCAGCCGCCGCGATGGATGTGCAGGTAGGCGCCGCGCAGCTTGACCCCCGCCTTCGGTCGGATCACCCGCAGCTTGAGGGGCCCGGCCGGGCCCTCGATCGTCATCCACTCGGCGCGGGCGCTGCGCGGCATCGCCGGGGACGCCTGCGTGCCGGCCCGGCGCCGGGCCCGCACCTCGGCGATGGGCAGGGACCACGGATCGGCCAGCGCGGCGTGCGCCGCGACGATCTCGGCGTTGAGCCGCGTCGTCTCGGGATCGATCGTCGCCGGGTCGAACAGGGCGTGGTCGATCATCGTGCTGGTCGCGTCTCGTCGAATCGCCCGGCGGGCATCTTGGCGGAGATCGCGCGCCTTGCCATCTCGGCACGGGCGGCGAAACCCGCCAACGCCCGGGGCCGCATCGGGTTTCGAATCCGGTGTGGTGCGCCGGTCACGGTTCCGCCGGGATCCGCGCCGACCATAGGCCGATCCCGGCCCGAGAGGCTTCACGAGGACGCGATGCTCGTCGACCACGACCGGCGCCGGCAGGGCGCCTACGACCGCGACCCGGCCTTCGGCCACGCCGACCGGCCTTCCGCCCTGCGCCGCTTCCTCGGCGGCTCGCCCGCGGGAGTGTTCCTGCGGCTGCTGTTCCTCTCGGTGCTGGTCGGCGCCTTCCTGTCGATGCTCGGCCTGACGCCGGGACGCCTGTTCTGGCACGCCTACGATTCCGTCCGGGCGCTCGCCGAGATCGCCGTCACCCAGTTGCACGACGTCACCGGCTGGGTCGTGGCCGGCGCCGTGATCGTCGTGCCGCTCTGGCTGCTCTCGCGCCTGTTCGCCGCCACCCGCTGATTCTGTTTGGGATTTTCCGTCGCGCGTGGCCGGCGCGTCGGGCCCTTGGGGACGGCCGGGCGGTGCTCGCGCCTTCGACGTGCGGCGGCGCACCGCGGCGCGATCCCCTTTCGCGGCGGAGCTTCTAGGATCGGCGGATGATCCCGCCCGGCGAATCTCCCGTGCCCCCGACCCATCGGCGCGTCCTGGCGCTGGCGCTGCCGATGACGCTCGCCAACGTCACGACGCCGATGCTCGGCTTCGTCGGGGCCGCGGTGATCGGGCGGCTCGGCGACGCCGCCTTGCTCGGGGCGGTGGCGCTGGGCGCGGTGGTCTTCGACGCGCTGTTCTGGTCGTTCGGCTCCCTGCGCATGGCGACCGCCGGGCTGACCGCCCAGGCGGTGGGCGGGCGGGACGCCGCGGAGGTCGACCGGACGCTCGCCCGGGCGCTGGCGGCCGGGGCGCTCGCCGGCCTCGCCCTGGTGGTCCTCCAGGTCCCCATCGCCCGGGCCGCCTTCGCGGTGAGCGGCGCGAGCGAGGCGGTGGTCGCCGGGCTGTCCACCTACTTCCACCTGCGCATCCTCTCGGCCCCGTTCGCGCTGGCGAACTACGCGGTGCTCGGCTCGGTGCTCGGGCGCGGGCGCACCGATCTCGGCCTCGTGATCCAGGTCGCGATCAACCTCCTGAACATCGCCCTGACGCTGGCCCTGGTGCTCGGCCTCGATCTCGGGCTCGCCGGGGCGGCTCTGGCGACGGTCGGCGCCGAGGCGGCCGGTTTCGGGCTCGGGCTCGCCGTGCTCGCGCGGCTCGGCTCGCGCCCGTTCCGGGTGCCGCTCGCCGCCCTGCGCGACGCGGCGGCCCTGCGCCGGACGCTCGCGGTCAACCTCGACGTGATCGTGCGGACGCTGGCGCTGATCGCCGGCATCGTCCTGTTCTCGGCACTCGGCGCCCGGCAGGGGGACGTGGTGCTCGCGGCCAACGCCGTCCTGTGGAATCTCTTCCTGATCGGCGGCTTCTTCCTCGACGGCTTCGCCACCGCCGCCGAGACCCTGTGCGGGCAGGCGGTCGGCGCCCGGGACGCCGAGGCGTTCCGCCGGGCCTCCGCCCTCAGCCTGCGCTGGTGCCTCGGCTTCGGGCTCGGCGTCAGCCTGCTCGCGCTGGCGGGCGGGCACGCCTTCATCGCCTTCGTGACGACCTCCGAGCCGGTGCGCGCGACCGCGCAGATCTACCTGCCGCTCGCCGCGCTGGCCCCGCTCGCCGCGGCGGCGCCCTTCGCCTACGACGGCGTCTATATCGGCGCCACCTGGACCCGGGCGATGCGCGACCTGATGCTGTGCGCGCTGGCCGCCTACTGCGCCGTGCTCGCCCTCGTGCAGGCGCTGGATCTCGGCAATGCCGGCCTGTGGCTCGCCTTCGTCGCCTTCCTCGGGGCGCGCGGGCTGGGGCAGGCGCTCGCCTATCCCCGGCTCGCCCGCCGCACCTTTCCCGCCCCGGTCCCCGCCTGAGCGCTCTCCGCTGAAGTGGATGCCGGTTCAGCGAAAGAGAGCGCGTTAAAACAATGACTTAGAGCTGGACACGATTGCAAGGCAATCGGGAACGGCTCTAAGCGGGCGTCAGCGCGGGTCCTTCCAGGTCGTGGCCGGCCGGGTGTTGGCGGCGACCGATTGCGGCGCCGCGGCGCGGGGCAGCTCGGCCTCCGCCCGGCGTCCCGGCGCCCGGCGCGCGTAGGCGGCGCGGCGGCCCCGGCGCAGGCTGCGCCGGCCGCCCTCGGTAGAGGAGCCGACGAACCCGCCGACCACCGCCCCGGCCACGGCCCCGATCGGGCCGCCGACCAGCGCGCCGGCCACGGCGCCGGAGCCGACGCCGAGCGTCGTCCGGCTCTGCGCGAGGGCGGCCCCCGGCGCGGCCAGCGCGCTCGTCAGCGCCAGGGCAAGTACAATCCGTCGCATCGTCGCGTCCCCCCGAGGTCGCATCCTCCAAGTCCCGGGCGGGACCTCGCGGGGCTTGAATCCGGGGAAGGTGACGAAACCGCGGCGACGGCGCCCGCGGCGGACGGAAGCATCTGGGCTCGGCCTACAATCCGCGCGTGCCCTCACCGCCCCGGCCACCCCGGGGCATGGCCTCGCCCGCGGTCTCGTCTAGGGTGCGCCGCAACGCGAGATCCCGGCCGACCGGCCGCCGACGACAGTTTGGAGGAAGACGACGCATGGCCACGCAGACCGATCTCCGCCTGCGCCGGAGCGTCCTCTACATGCCGGGCTCGAACCAGCGGGCCCTGGAGAAGGCCAAGACGCTGCCGGTCGACTCGATCATCCTCGACCTCGAGGACGCGGTCGGGCCCGAGGAGAAGGAGATCGCCCGGGCCCAAGTCTGCGCCGCGGTGCGGGGGGGCGGCTACGGCGAGCGCGAGCTGGTGATCCGCGTCAACGCCCCCCAGACTCCCTGGGGCGAGGCGGACCTGCACGCCGCGATCGAGGCCAAGCCCGACGCGATCCTGATGCCGAAGGTCTCGACCCCCGCCGTGCTGGAGAGCATCGCCGACCGGCTCGAATCCCTCGACGCGCCGGAGGACATCCGCGTCTGGGCGATGATCGAGACCCCGGCCTCGATCCTCAACATCCACGACATCGCCAAGGCGCGGCGGCTCGGGCGCAACCGCCTGACCTGCTTCGTGCTCGGCACCAACGACCTCGCCAAGGACACCTGGGCGCAGATCGTCCCGGGCCGGGTGCCGATGCTGCCCTGGATGATGACGGCGCTCGCCGCCGCCCGCGCCGAGGGCCTCAACATCCTCGACGGCGTCTACAACGACATCAGCGACACCGAGGGCTGCCGGGCCGAGTGCCGGCAGGCGCGCGACCTCGGCTTCGACGGCAAGACCCTGATCCACCCGAGCCAGCTCGAACCGGCGAACTCTTCCTTCGCCCCGACCGACGAGGAGGTCCGCCGCGCCCGGGTCGCGCTCGACGCGTTCGAGCAGCCCGAGAACGCCAAGCGCGGCGTGATCAAGCTGGAGGGCCGCCTCTACGAGCGCCAGCACCTCGGCATGGCCCGGCGCGCGGTGACGTGGTCGGAGGCGATCCGCGCGAAGGGTTTCTGAATCCGGGCTCCTCACCCGGCCATCGTGGTCCCGAACCCGGTCCGATAGGCGGTCGGGCAAGCGCCGAACCGGGTGCGGAAATGATGGCGCAGGGTGGCCGCGGTCCCGAAGCCGCAGGCGGCGGCGATGTCGGGGATCGGCATCCGCGTCGCCTCCAGGAGGTCGCGGGCCCGGGCGAGGCGGGCGCCCGCGAGCCACGCGCCGGGGCTCTGGCCGGTGGCGGCGCGGAAGTGTCGGTGCAGGGCGCGGGGGCTCAGCGCCGCCTCCGCCGCCAGCCTGTCCACGTCCCAGGCCTCGTCGAGGGCGCCGCGCACCCGGTCGAGCAGGGGGGCGAGACGCGAGCCGGCCGCCCGCTCGCGGGGGACCGGCGCCTCCACGTACTGCGCCTGGCCGCCCTGGCGATGGGCCGGCACGACGAGGCGGCGGGCGATCCCGTTGGCGACCGCCGCGCCGTGGTCGCGCCGCACGAGGTGCAGGCAGAGGTCGAGGCCCGCGGCGCTGCCGGCCGCGGTGAGCACGTCCCCGGTGTCGACGTAGAGCACGTCCGGCACGAAGGTCAGGCCGGGATGGCGCGCGACCAGGGCCTCGGCGTAGCGCCAATGGGTCGTCGCCCGCCGCCCGTCCAGCAGCCCGGCCGCCGCCAGGACGAAGGCGCCGGAGCACAGCGACACCATCCGCGCGCCGCCCGCGTGCGCGCTCCGCAGGGCGTCGCACAGGGCGGCCGGGACCGGCGCGTCGATCCCCCGCCAGCCCGGCACGATCACCGTGCCCGCCCCCGCCAGCAGGTCGAGGCCGCCATCCGCGCTGACGCGCACGCCGCCGACCGCCCGCAGGGGCCCGGGCTCGATCCCTGCGACGGCGAAGCGATACCAGCCGGGCCCCAACTCCGGCCGCGGCAGGCCGAACACCTCGACCGCGCAGCCGAACTCGAAGGTGCACAGCCCGTCATAGGCGAGCACCACGACGGGGCGCCGCGCGGCGGGCGGAAGGGCAGGCGATGGGGCGGGCGACGAGGCGGTCGGCTTTGGCACGATCTTGACGATACGCGGCGTTCCTGCCGCTCACCAGGGGGTCGCGGTCCCGCCTATCCTGGATCGGTCACGGGTGATCGGGGAGAGCGGGATGACGAGCGCGGTGTCACGGGTGCCGGCCGCGGAGCCGGAGGCGGCGCGCCGCCACTTCGCGGGGCGCCTGTCCCTGGAGACCGATTGCGCCGACGTGCACGCGGCGCTCGCGGCCGGGGAGGCGGATTTCGTGCTGCTCGACGTGCGCGGGCCCGACGCCTACGGGCGGGGCCACGTCCCCGGCGCGCTGAACCTGCCGCACCGGCAGATCACCGCGGATCGGATGGCGGCCTGGGATGCCGGAACGCTGTTCGTCGCCTACTGCGCCGGCCCGCACTGCAACGGCGGCGACCGGGCGGCGCTGCGGCTCGCCGAGCTCGGGCGGCCGGTCAAGCTGATGATCGGCGGCGTGACGGGCTGGGCCGACGAGGGTTTTGGCTTCGTCACCGGTCCCGAGCCGGGGGAGCCCGCCTGACGGCCGGTCCTAAGCCGGGGGCGCGCCGTAGCGCGTCCGCTGGGTGCGCGGGTCGCGGTCCGTCACCGCGACGAGCCCGGCCTCGGCCAGCCCGGTGAGCGCCCGCAGCACCAGGGCATGCTCCACCGCGAAGGTCCGGGCGAAGGCGCGGCTGTCGCCCGGCAGGCCGAGGTCGAGGGCGGCCAGGATCCCGGCCTCGATCGCGTCGAGGTCCGGCCGCGCCGCCCGGACCCGGTCGAGGGCGGCCGTGAACGCCGCCTCGGAGGCATTCTCGCTCACGCCGCTTCGCGGGCGTGCAGGGTCACCAGCACCGATTTCGAGGTCGGCGTGTCGCTGCCCGCGCCGAAGGTCGAGAGCGGCACCAGCACGTTGAGTTCCGGGTAGTATCCGGCGAGCGAGCCCCGCGGCATGTCGAACGGCACCAGCCGGAAATCCTCGGCCCGGCGGACCGTCCCGTCATCGTGGGTGCCCACGATGTCGACCCGCTCGCCCAGCCGCGCGCGCAGGTCCGCGAGGTCGTCGGGATGGGCGAACACCACGCGGCGCTCGCCGTAGACCCCGCGGTAGCGGTCGTCGAGGCCGTAGATCGTGGTGTTGTACTGGTCGTGGCTGCGGAAGGTCTGGAGCACGAAGGTGTCGGCGGCCCCGCGGGCGCTCTGGTGCTCGGTCTCCGCCGGCAGCGCCGCGTCGGAGAAGTTGGCCCGGCCGGTCGCGGTGGCGAAGACCCGCTCGGCGGCGAGGTTGCGCAGCATGAAGCCGCGGGGCTTGCGCACCCGGGCGTTGTAGCCGGAGAATCCCGGCACCGTCGCCTCGATCAGGTCGCGGATCCGGTCGTAATCCTCGGCGAGGTGCGCCCAGTCGATCCGCGCCGCGCCGACCGTGGCCGCGGCCATCCCGGCGATGATGGCGATCTCGGAGCGCAGCTCCGGCGAGGCCGGCCGGTTGATGCCGCCCGAGCCGTGGACCATGCTCATCGAATCCTCGACGGTCACGATCTGGAGCTTGCCGCCGGCGTTGCGGTCGATCTCGGTGCGGCCGAGGCAGGGCAGGATGTAGCCCACGTGACCGGGGACGAGGTGGGCGTGGTTGAGCTTGGTCGCGATGTGCACCGTCAGCCGGCAGCCCGCCAGCGCCGCGGCGACCACCGGCGTGTCCGGCGTCGCGCGCAGGAAGTTGCCGCCGAGCGCGATGAAGGCGCGGGACCGGCCGTCGCGCATCGCCCGGATCGCGGCCAGCACGTTGTGGCCGTGGCGCCGCGGCATCGCGAAGCCGAAATGCCGCTCCAGCGCGTCGAGGAAGGCCGCGGACGGCCGCTCGTTGATGCCGACCGTGCGGTCGCCCTGCACGTTGGAGTGGCCGCGCACCGGGCACAGGCCGGCGCCGGGCCGGCCGATATGGCCGCGCAGCAGCAGCAGGTTGGTGATCTCGCGGATGGTCGCCACCGAGTGGCGGTGCTGGGTCACGCCCATCGCCCAGGTGGCGATCACGCGCTCCGCGCCGAGATAGACGTCGGCGGCGGTCTCGATCTCCGCGCGGGTCAGGCCGGACTGATCGAGGATCTGCGCCCAGTCCGTCGCCTCCACCGCGGCGCGGTAGGCGGCGTAGCCCGCGGTGTGGTGCTCCACGAAGGCGCGGTCGAGGAGCGTGGGGCGCCCCTGCGCCACGGCGGCGGCGTCGCGGGCGAGGACGACCTTGGCGATGCCGCGGAAGGCGGCCATGTCGCCGCCGGGCCGCGGCTGAAGGTAGTGGCTGGCGATCGGGCGGCTCGCGCCGCGCAGCATCTCCACGGTGTTCTGCGGATCGGCGAAGCGCTCCAGGCCGCGCTCGCGCACGGGGTTGAGCACCACGACCCGGGCACCCCGCTCGGCGGCGCGGCGCAGGTCGCCGAGCATGCGCGGGTGGTTGGTGCCGGGGTTCTGGCCGACGCAGAAGATCGCGTCCGCCCGCTCGAAATCCTCCAGGAGCACCGTGCCCTTGCCGATGCCGATCGCCTCGGTGAGCGCGACGCCGCTCGCCTCGTGGCACATGTTCGAGCAGTCGGGGAAGTTGTTGGTGCCGTAGGCCCGGGCGAAGAGCTGGTACAGGTAGGCGGCCTCGTTCGAGGCGCGGCCCGAGGTGTAGAACTCGGCCTGGTCCGGGTCGTCGAGGGCGCGCAGCTCCGCGCCGATCTCGGCGAACGCGTCCGTCCAGCTCACCGGAAGGTAGCGGTCGCTCGCCGCGTCGTAGCGCATCGGGTGGGTAAGCCGGCCCTCGCTCTCGAGCGCGTAGTCGCTCCAGCCGCGCAGCTCGCTCACCGTGTGGCGGGCGAAGAAGGCCGGCGGCGTGCGCTTGTCGGTGGCCTCCCAGGAGACCGCCTTCACGCCGTTCTCGCAGAACTCGAACGAGGAGCCGTGCTCCGGGTCGCCCCAGGCGCAGCCGGGGCAGTCGAACCCGTCGGGCTGGTTGGCCTTCATCAGGGCCCGGGCGCCGGACAGCGGCGCGCGGCTGCCGAGCAGGTGCTTGCCGCAGCTCTTCAGAGCGCCCCAGCCGCCCGCGGCGGAGGAACGTTTGGGAGACCCGACCGGGCTGTCCATCGATGATCCTGGAGGAGGTGTCGCGATCCGTTTCGCACCCGCGAGATAAGCGGCGGCGCGCGCGGTCCACAATCGCGGTCCGGCGCAGCCCCCTCATGCGCGCGGCGCGGGCTAAGTCCCCGCAGTGCAAACAGATTCTAAAGTGAGCCCCGGCGCAGCGCGAAGCTTGACGCCGTGACACCGCAACTCCTATGAGATATAGCATAAGCTATATGAATGAGGCGTTGCGATGTTCGGCCGCTGCACCATCCGTTCCGGGACCGGCCTCGCCGCGCTGTCGCTCGCCGGGGCGGTGATCGGGTTCCCGCCCGCGGCGCGGGCGCAGTCCCTGCCCACGGCCGCCGAGAACCTGACGCCGGGCGACATCGACAGCGAGCACCTGTTCGGCTTCACCGAGGGCAGCGACATCGGCGTGCCGGGCGAGGCGGAGCTGGAATGGGAGACGACCGGGCGGCTCGGCAAGCGGCTCGGCCGCTTCCGGGCCTTCGACAGCGGGTTCGCCGTGAAGGTGCCGCTGACGCAGGATTTCCGGCTCGCGCCGGGCCTCATCTTCAACGCGCACGACGTCGGCCTGCCCGGCGATCCGGCCCGAACCACCGGCGGCTTCAACGGCGGCTTCCTCGAGATGCGCGTTCGCCTGCTGGACCGGCGCGCCGCCCCGTTCGGCCTGACCCTCAACATCGTGCCCGGCTACGGCACCGTCGACGGCGGATCGGGCGCGCCGGCGCGCAGCTTCGGCACGGAGGCCGGCCTGCTGATCGACCGCGAGCTGATCCCCGGCCGGCTCGTCGCCGCGCTCAACGTCAGTGTCGCGTTCTCGACGACCCGCCTCGGCGGCGCGGAGGCGCCCGCGCTCGCGTCGGGCGCCGAGGTCTCGGGCGCGCTGGCCTATCAGGTCCGGCCGGGGCTCTTCCTGGGCGGGGAGGCGCGCTACGTCCGGGCCTACGCAGGTCTGGCGCTCGACCGTCCGGTCGGGGCGGCGGTCTATCTCGGGCCGACGGTCTACACGACCCTGACGCCCCACGCCTGGGCGTCGGTCACGTGGAGCTTCCAGGTCGCCGGACAGGCCTCGGGCGAGCCCGGCCCGCTCGATCTCACGAGCTTCGATCGCCACCAGTTGCGGCTTCGGGTGGGGTACAGCTTCTGACGGCCGGGCGCGTCAGCCGGTGCCGTCGCGCGCCAGCGCCGCCGCGTCGCGCCCGACGATGCCCGCGAGGCGCGTCAGGCCCTCCGCCCGCATCCGCGCGGCGAGGCCCGCCTTGATCCGCCCGACGAGCCCCGGCCCCTCGTAGACCAGGCCCGAGTAGAGCTGCACGAGGCTCGCCCCGGCCCGCAGCTTGGTCCAGGCGGCGGCCGCCGAGTCGACCCCGCCGACGCCCACCAGCGGCATCGCCGTGCCGACCCGCTGCCACGCCTGCGCCAGCATCCGCGTCGAGGGCGCGAGGAGCGGCCGGCCCGAGAGGCCGCCGGTCTCGCGCGCCAGCGCCGCCTCGCGCAGCGTGTCGGGCCGGGCGACCGTGGTGTTCGACACGACCAATGCCTGCACGCCGCGGCGCACGGCGGTGGCGCAGACCGCGTCGAGGGCGTCGAGGCCCATGTCGGGGGCGATCTTGAGCAGCACCGCGGGATCGGCACCCGACGCATCGCGGGCCTCGACCACCCGCGCCAGCAATGCGTCGAGGAAGGCCTCGCCCTGGAGGTCGCGCAGGCCCGGGGTGTTGGGCGAGGAGACGTTGACGGTGACGAACGCGACGTGCGGCGCCAGCGCCGCGGTGCAGGCGGCGTAGTCGGCCAGACGGTCGGCGGCGTCCTTGTTGGCACCGATGTTGACGCCGACGAGACCGGGCCGGCCGGCCCGCGCCCGCAGACGGCCGGCCACGGTCGGGAGCCCCTCGCTGTTGAGCCCGAACCGGTTGATCACCGCCCGGTCGGCCGGGAGCCGGAAGACGCGGGGCTTCGGGTTGCCGGGCTGCGGGCGCGGCACCACCCCGCCGACCTCGACGAAGCCGAAGCCGAGCCCGAGCAGGGCGTCCGGCACCCGGGCGCCCTTGTCGAAGCCCGCCGCCAGCCCGACCGGGTTGGGGAAGCGATGCCCGAACGCCTCCACCGCGAGCAGCGGGTCGTCTGCGGGCGGGGCCGAGGGCGGCAGCGCCGCCAGCGCGTGGATGGTCAGGTCGTGTGCGCGCTCGGCGTCGAGCCGGTGCAGCAGCGGCCGGACCAGCGGGAAGGCGGCTCCGATCACGGGTGCGGGGTTCACTGGGGCGGGATCCCTTCCGGAAAGGCGTGGCGCCCGTCGGGGCCGAGCGGCAGGTCCTCCACGCTCACCACCGCGTCGAGGGGCATCTCGCCGTAGAGGTGGGGGAACAGCGCGCCGCCGCGGGAGGGCTCGTAGCGCAGGGCGTCCCCGAGCCGGTCGGCCTCGACCGCCAGCAACAGCAGGTCGTCCTGGCCGGCGAAGTGCCGGGCCGCGGTCTCGGCCACCTGCGCCGCGGTGGAGAAGTGGATGAAGCCGTCGGCGCGGTCGACCGGCGCGCCACCGAAGCGGCCCTCCGCCTCGGCCGTCGTCCAGAGCGGGCGGGGACAGATCTTGTAGACGAGCGGCATGGCGGCACCCCGGGAACCGGGCGTCGATAGAGGGCAGCGAAGCGGCCCGCAACGGCCGAACCGACGATTGCATTTTGTCCGTGGTAGTTCTACTTTCCTCACCTAGGCTGAGCGTCATAAGAGCGGGGTCCGCTCCGGCTGCGCCGGGCGGCGCCGAACACACGCAATCGTCCGCGCGTTTCCGCCTGAGCGCAGGTCGCCCGGGCGGGAGCGTGCCGTGGCGTCTTCGCGGCGGCCGGGCTCCGGCCGGCGGGACGGGGATGCCGGTCCGGTGAGTTGGAGCTCCGAACCGCCATGCTCTCGCACGAGCAGATCTGGAACGCGATCGACCGCCTCGCGGAGCGCCACGGCTACTCCGCGTCCGGCCTCGCCCGGCGCGCGGGCCTCGACGCCACGAGTTTCAACCGCTCGAAGCGGATCGGCGCCGACGGGCGCAAGCGCTGGCCCTCGACCGAGTCGGTCTCGAAGGTGCTGGCCGCCACCGGCGCCAGCCTCGACGAGTTCCTGCGGCTGATCGAGGCCCGCTCGGTCCCCGCCCGGACGATGGTGCCGCTGGTCGGCCTGACCCAGGCCGGGGCCGGGCGGCTGTTCACCGACGACGGCATGCCCACCGGCGGGGCGGGCTGGGAGGAGATCGAGTTCCCCGATCTCGGCGAGGAGCGCGCCTTCGCCCTGGAGATCCAGGGCGATTCGATGCTGCCCCTGTTCCGCGACGGCGACGTGCTGATCGTCTCGCCGACCGCCAGCGTGCGCAAGGGCGACCGGGTCGTCGTGCGCCTGCACGGGGGCGAGGTGGTCGCCAAGGAGCTGCGGCGGCGCACCGCCCGCACCGTCGAGCTGGCCTCGCTCAACCCGGAGCATCCCGAGCGGGTGCTCAACGTCGGCGAGATCGCCTGGATCGCCCGGGTGATGTGGGTGCGGCAGTGACCGGCCCCGGCGGCGGCGCAGGCTTGGCCGACGGCGCAGGCTTGGCCGACGGCGCAGCCTTGGCCGTGGCGGCGGATGCGGCTATCGCTGGCGGGTGACGGTCCCCCGGGACCGACCCTGCCCGGACGCAGCATGGCCCAGCTTGGGACGGATGACGAGACCGGCGGGGCACTCCCGAGCGCGGCGCGGGCCCTCCTCGATGCCGCGCCGACCCCGAGCCTCGTCCTCGACGCGGCGGGCCGCCTCGTCCACGCCAACCCGGCCCTGACGGCGCTGACCGGCTACCCCGCCGACGACCTGTGCGGGTCCGGGCTCGACCGGCTGGCCTCGGCCCGCCACCCGGCGCCGGATCCCGGCCGCGACGGGCCGCAGGAATTCCTCGCGGCCCGCGCCGACGGGGCGAGCTTCTGGGCGAGCCTGACGCTGGCGCCCCTGCCCGGCGGCGCGCTGCGCATCGGCCAGATCCTCGACGTGACCGGCCGGCGCGAGGCGGAGAGCGCCCTGG
Organism: Methylobacterium amylolyticum; assembly: GCF_030700245.1. Taxonomy (GTDB): domain Bacteria; phylum Pseudomonadota; class Alphaproteobacteria; order Rhizobiales; family Beijerinckiaceae; genus Methylobacterium. The sequence continues at coordinate 2,157 of NZ_JAUYZI010000012.1, read as the reverse complement.
CGCTGTCCCGGCAGCGCGAGGCGCTGGGTCTCCTGACCAACAGCGTCGCGCACGAGTTCAACAATTTCCTCCAGATCCTGATCGGCTACATCGACGGGCTCAAGCGCCGGCTCGGCGACCGGCCCGAGCCGTTCATCCAGCGGGCGATCACTCGCTCGGCCGACGCCACCGAGCGCGCCGCGATCCTCACCCGGCAGTTGCTCGCCTATTCCCGGCGCATCGCCCCGGACGTCCGGCCGATCGACCTCGACGCGGTGGTCGCGGAGCTGGGGGCGCGGCTCGCACCGGATCTCCCCCGCGGCATCGCCCTCGTGGTCGCCGACACGCCCGGCCTGCCGCGGGCGATCAGCAACCCGACCCAGGTCGAGTTCGCCCTGCGACATCTGGTCGCAAATGCCTGCGAGGCGATGCCCGAGGGCGGCACGCTGACCCTGTCGACGTTCCGGATCGACCCCGGCGACCGGAGCATGCAGCACCCGGACGAGGGCTCGGTCGGGATCGGGGTCTCCGATACCGGCCAGGGCATGTCGCCGGAGATGCTCGCCCGGGCGCTGGCGCCGTTCCAGACGAGCCGGGAGGCGGGCCGCGGCGCCGGGCTCGCCATCGTCCACGGGCTGATGAAGCGCCAGAACGGCACGATCACGATCGACAGCCGCCCCGGCGGCGGCACGCGGGTGCGCCTCGTCTTCCCCGCCGCGCCCGAGCGGGCGCTGCACTGAGGCTGAGCCCCGAAGATCCGAACAGGTTCGGACGCCGCGGACTAAAACCGCGGCCGAGCCGTTCCCATATCGTCGACGTCGGCGTCAGCCGTCATTTCGTCCCTAGAGGCGTGCACATGCTCACTTCCCCCCCGCGCCGCCGGCGCACGGCGGCCCTTCTGGCTCTGGCTGCGGCCCTGACCGTCGCGGCCCCGGTCGTCGAGGCCCGCCCGGGCGGCGGCGGGTCCTCCGGATCGCGCGGCTCGCGCACCTTCGATGCCCCGTCTGCGACCCCGACGGCGCCCAGTGCCGCCCAGCCGATGCAGCGCACCCAGTCCGCGCCGGGCATGTCCAACCCCGGCATGCAGGCGCCCGCGTCCGGCCGCCGGTTCGGCGGCGGCTTCTTCGCGGGCCTGCTCGGCGCCGGCCTGCTCGGCGCCCTGCTCGGCGGCGGCTTCTTCGGCGGGCTCGGCGGCATCGCCTCGTTCCTCGGCCTGCTGCTCCAGGTCGGCCTCGTGGCCCTGCTGGTGATGTTCGCGGTCCGGCTGTTCCGGCGCCGCAACCAGCCCGCGGCCGCCCACGCCCGCTCGGGTCTCGACAGCGGCCAAGGTCCGGGCTCGCCCGGCCCGATGGGCGGAGCCGGCCCGGGTGCCGCGGGCGGTGCCGCCGGGATGTTCGGCGGCCAGCGCGCGCCGCAGGCCCGGGCGGTCCAGATCGGCCCGAACGACTACCAGGCGTTCGAGCGGCTGCTGGGCGACATCCAGGACGCGTACTCGCGCGAGGACCGGGTGACGCTCGGCAACCTCACGACCCCGGAGATGGCCGGCTACTTCGACGAGGAGCTGCGCGCCAACGCCGCCCGCGGCGTGGTCAACCGCATCTCCGACGTGAAGCTCCTCCAGGGCGACCTGTCGGAAGCCTGGGGCGAGGACCGCACCGACTACGCCACGGTCGCCATGCGCTACGCCCTGAAGGACGTGACCGTGGAGCGCGGCAGCAACCGGGTCGTCCAAACCGGCGAGCCGGAGGCCACCGAGCTGTGGACGTTCCTGCGCCAGCCCGGCCGCGGCTGGGTGCTCTCGGCGATCCAGCAGACCCGCTGATCGACGTTCAGACTTCGAGACGACTCCGGGCCGCCCGCTGGGCGGCCCTTTTTTGTTGTCTTCCTCGGCGTCTGATACCAACGGCCTGTGAGGGTGACTCGGCGGGTTGCGGGTTGAGCTGGCTTCTGATTCGTTTGGCGGATCAGGAGGACACGCCATGTCCGGGATCGCGATCACCCGCACGGATCTGAGCGCCGAGGGGTTGCGCGCCGCCGCCTCCAAGGCGCCCAGCATCCCGGCGGCCCGTCGCATGCTGGCGCTCGCCCTGGTGCTGGAGGGCGCTGATCGCACCACCGCCGCCCGCGCCTGCGGCATGGACCGCCAGACCCTGCGCGACTGGGTGCACCGCTACAACG
>NZ_JAUYZI010000119.1 GCF_030700245.1 Methylobacterium amylolyticum | reverse complement strand
TCGCGATCCTGAACGTTGGCCGGCACGACGGCGAGCCCCAGGACGTGCCCCTCGGCATCGACCAGCGCCACGCGTTTGCGCCCGACCAGCTTCTTGGCGGCGTCGTAGCCGCGTGGCCCGCGCACACCGATGCACTTGACGCTCTGTGTATCGATGATCGCCAGCCGCGGCGTGGGACGCCGCCCGCAGCGGCGGCGCTGTCGGCGCGCGAGCGTCCGCATCAGGCTCTCGAACAGACCCTTGTCCACCCAGCGCCGGAACCATCCATAGACGGTGCGCCAGGGCAGGAAGCCGTCGGGCAGCGCCCGCCACCCGCCGCCCGTGCGCAGATGCCAAGCAACGGCCGCCATCACGAGGCGCGCTGACTTGGCGTTGGGTCGTGCCGCCGGGTCGGCCCGCTCCAGGAAGCGGGCCACCTCGTCCAAGCCCGCCTGCATCACCATGTCCTTCAGACGCGTCTCATGGCGCGTCCGATGCCGGTCCGTCCACATCTGCTCTCTCCTCCGCCCCGCCAGGCGGAATTTGTGTTGCCACACGAGACAGATGGGGACGGACGGCAGAGGACCTCAAACAGGCTCTGAGGCTGACGCACACCACGGCCGTGTCCAGCACGAAGGTGCGCCGCCGTAGGTAGGAGAGCTGTTGCGAGAGATGGCGCGCTTCCGCGGGGTCCGCCTCGTCGAGATCTCGGGCGGTCGCGTTCACCTTGTCGGCGATGCGCGCAAGGCGGGCGGAGAACACGTTGAGCATCTGCGCGAGGCCGGCGAGGATGAAGGCCGGTGCGAGCGAGACCTGGATGATGTGGGCGATGTCATCGGGTGAGTGAGCGCCGAGGGTGATGTCGAACACGGGATACCTCGACGCTCGCCTGGGTCGATAGCCGACTAACGCTCGGAACGATTGATCTTTCGTGAAGGCAGCTTGGATGGGGGCTTTCGTCGGGAGTCCGTGGCGTGAGCCCGATAGCCGAACCATCGCAGAACGCGGCTGATATGATGCGCAATTTCCGTCGAGCTACATTTCGGCCGTACTCATACGTGCAGCTTTGTGCCCAGCTCAGTCGATCCGCGCGTAGCCACGCCACCGGGACGACGACGTCCGAGGAGTGGGCGAGGCGGCTTCGCCCCCCAGCACCGTCGAGTGGGGTGAACTCGGCGTTCGGCATCGCCAGGGCATCGTGCACGCAACGTCTGCCGCCGCCGGGCATTGTGACCCCGCCATGTCACCAGTCCCCGAACCCCGCCCGATCGCTGTCGTCGTCGACGATGACCCGCTGATCCGCATGGATGTCCTGGGCATTCTGGAAGATGCCGGGTTCGCCACCTGCGAAGCGGAGGATGGCGCTTGCGGCATCGCCCTCTTGGAGCAAACCCTCGAAGGCGTGGAGCTGCTGTTTACCGACGTGCAGATGCCTGGGGGGATGGACGGATTCGCGCTGACCCGCGAGGTGGCCCGGCGCTGGCCTCGAATCAGCATCGTCGTGGCATCGGGCACGATGCGGCCGGGCCCCGCCGATCTGCCCGAAGGTGCCACGTTCATCGCCAAGCCGTTCAGTGCAGAGGTCGTCCACGATCACCTCTGCGAGCTGCTGCCCAGACGTCGGCAGCCTGCGCCGTTGCGGGAGAGGGGTTCTCGGTAAACCCCTCCGACAACAAAACATCAGGGCTCGAACAAAGGCGGATCGGCCGGCGTTTCCTCCGGTGATCGCCACGGTCACCGGAGGAAACGCCATGATCACCAGAACTCTCGCCCTTTCGGCCGTATTCGTTGTCGCTCTCTCGGGAGCCGGCCTCGCACAGACGCCGGCCGGCGGCGGAAGCGCCGAGGGGAACATAAACAACCCCGGCAGTGTGAAGAGCAGCTCACAGAAGGCTATGGGTGGTCAGACCGGGATGACTGGCAAGCGTCGCGCCACCCGGCCGCACCGGCAGTCTCGGCGATCTCGCATGTAGAACTCTGCGCATCCACGCCGATGAGCCAAGCTGTTGGGCCGGATCGACGGGTCCGTCAGCAAACACGGCCGGAACGTGCAGCTCGGGGCGACCTCGTACGACGTCTGGGTCGACAGGAACCCTTCCTCGTCATCGCCGCTTTGTCCCGACGAAACGCGCGGCCCGCGATGCGGCCCTCACCGCCGCACCGTGGGAGAAACGATGGAACCGGCCGACGCATGGCACCTGACCGATCGCCTGAACGCCGAGCACGGCAAGGGCGATCCCTTCGCCGCCGCCATCCGCGCGACGCGCATGGCGATGATCATCACCAACCCGCGCGAGCCCGATAACCCGATCGTCTTCGTCAACGACGCCTTCCTGCGCCTGACCGGCTACGCCCGCGAAGAGATCATGGGCACCAACTGTCGCTTCCTCCAGGGACCCGATACCGATCGCGGTGCCGTGCGCCAGGTGCGCGAGGCGATCGAGGAAGTCCGCGACATCGGCATCGACCTGCTGAACTACCGCAAGGACGGCACGCCATTCTGGAACGCGCTGTACCTCAGCCCGGTGATCAACGAGACGGGCGAACTCCTGTTCTACTTCGCCTCGCAGTTGGACGTGACCGACCGCGTCGAGGGCAACCTTCGCGTCCTGGAGGAAAAGGAGCGCGTCGAGCGGGAGGTCGCCAAGCGCACCCGCGATCTGACCGAAGCGCTGGCGGCCAAGACGATGCTGGTCCACGAGGTCGATCACCGGGTCAAGAACAACCTCCAGATGATAGCATCACTGCTGACCATGCAGACGCGCACCATCGCCGACCCGGCGGCGCGTGCGACGATGACCTCGATGCTGAACCGCGTCGAGGCGCTCGGCACCGTGCACCGCCGCCTCTACCAGTCGCGCGATGTCGAGCGGTTCGACGTTGCAGCCTTCGCGCAGGATCTCGCCGACGACATCGTCCGCGGCTCCGGGCGGACCGACGTGCGGCTGCACCTCGACCTGGAGGCGGTGGAGGTGCCGGTCGAGAAGGCGCCCCCCGTGGCGCTGATGCTTAACGAGTTGATTACCAACGCGCTCAAACACGGCTTCGCGCGCGAGCGCGGCGGCGTGCTGACGGTGTCGGTCCGACCAGACGGAAACTACGTCGCCATCCGCGTGGCCGACGACGGTCACGGTATGCCGGAGAACGCCACCGGGGTCGGCTCGTTCGGGAAGCGGTTGATCGAGAACCTGTCGCGCCAGCTCGCGGCCAGCATCGCGTGGCACCCGGCCAATCCCGGCACGAGGGTCGAGCTTCGGATCCCGGTCGGGTCCGCGCCGAAGGAACCCCGTTCATGAATGGCCCGCCGCTGCGGGTCTTGCTGGTCGAGGACGAAGCGCTGATCTTGATGCAGTTGGAGGCGCTCGTCGAGGATGCCGGGCACGTCGTGGTCGGCACGGCGATGCGCCGCGACGAGGCCATCGGGCTCGCGCAGGCGCTGCATCCGGACCTGGCCCTCGTTGACCTCAGCTTATGCGAAGGCGGGTCGGGGCTCGACGTAGCTCAGACGCTGCGAGGTATGGCCGGCACGATGGTGGTTTTCGTCACGGCCAACCCGATGCGGCTCGACGACGATCTCGGTGGTGCGGCAGGCGTCATCGCCAAGCCGTTTACCCGGGCCGTGGTAGCGGGAGGAATGCTGTACCTGGAGGAGTGCTTGCGGCGTCCGCCGCCGGTCAGCTTGCTGCCGCGCGGTATGCGGATGGCGCCGGAATTTCGAGCAAGCTGAGAACCACGGTCGTGCTTAGAGCCTGTTTGAGGTCCTCTGCCGTCCGTCCCCATCTGTCTCGTGTGGCAACACAAATTCCGCCTGGCGGGGCGGAGGAGAGAGCAGATGTGGACGGACCGGCATCGGACGCGCCATGAGACGCGTCTGAAGGACATGGTGATGCAGGCGGGCTTGGACGAGGTGGCCCGCTTCCTGGAGCGGGCCGACCCGGCGGCACGACCCAACGCCAAGTCAGCGCGCCTCGTGATGGCGGCCGTTGCTTGGCATCTGCGCACGGGCGGCGGGTGGCGGGCGCTGCCCGACGGCTTCCTGCCCTGGCGCACCGTCTATGGATGGTTCCGGCGCTGGGTGGACAAGGGTCTGTTCGAGAGCCTGATGCGGACGCTCGCGCGCCGACAGCGCCGCCGCTGCGGGCGGCGTCCCACGCCGCGGCTGGCGATCATCGATACACAGAGCGTCAAGTGCATCGGTGTGCGCGGGCCACGCGGCTACGACGCCGCCAAGAAGCTGGTCGGGCGCAAACGCGTGGCGCTGGTCGATGCCGAGGGGCACGTCCTGGGGCTCGCCGTCGTGCCGGCCAACGTTCAGGATCGCGA
>NZ_JAUYZI010000118.1 GCF_030700245.1 Methylobacterium amylolyticum | reverse complement strand
TGCAGCGCGACAATCAGGATGAGGCCAGCGCGTCAATCAAGGTGAGAGGAACGCCGATCTGATGATGGAGGGAGGGCGGAGCCCGACCGGAGGCATCAGATCGGCGTCGGCGTGACCCCAAGGGGCATGCCGTCTGGTGAGAGCGGCCAGCTGGCGACGGGCAAGGACGTCCTCTCGACGAGGAGCCCGCCCGTGCCCGGCCGCCACGTGACCGATCACCAGATGAGGCTCTTCATGCAGTTCCGTCAGAGCGACAGCGTCGCTGCGGCCGCCGCCAAGGCCGCCTTCAGTCCCGCCACCGGCCATCGCATCAGCGCCGATCCGCGCCTGCCCTCGGCCAAGAAGGCCCCGCGTGGCCGACGACGGCCCGATCCCCTCGCCGAGGTGTTCGAGACCGAGATCGTGCCGCTGCTCGAAGCTTCGCCTGGCCTGAGGCCCGTGGCGGTCTTCGAGGAGATCCTGCGCCGTCATCCCGATCTGGGCGAAGGGGTCCGGCGGACCCTGGAGCGGCGCATCCGGGCTTGGCGCGCCGTGCACGGGGCCGACCAGGACGTCATCTTCCGTCAGACCCACGAGCCCGGGCGGATGGGACTGTCGGACTTCACCGACATGGCCGACCTCGGCGTCACCATCGCCGGGATGCGCCTCGACCACCGGCTCTACCACTTCCGGCTCGCCTACTCCGGCTTCGAGCACGCCCACGTCGTGCTCGGCGGCGAGAGCTTCGTAGCGCTGGCCGAAGGGCTGCAGAACGCCCTCTGGTCGCTCGGCGGCGTGCCCCGTGAGCATCGCACCGACAGTCTCTCGGCCGCCTTCCGCAACCTCGACGAGGCCGCATGCGAGGATCTCACCCGCCGCTACGAGGCCCTGTGCGCCCATTACGGCATGACGCCGACCCGCAACAACACCGGCCTCGCTCACGAGAACGGCTCGGTCGAGGGCCCACATGGCCACCTCAAGCGCGCCATCGCCGACGCGCTCCTGCTGCGCACCAGCACGGACTTCCCCGACCTGACCGCCTACCGCACCTTCGTCGACGAGCTCGTCGGACGCCGCAACACCCGCCAGGTCAAGCGCATCGACAGCGAGCGGGCCGCCCTGGGGCGATTGCCCGAGCGGCGCTCGTGCGACTACGAACAGGTCAGCGTGCGCGTCTCCTCGGCCGGCGGCTTCCGCCTGCGCAAGGTGTTCTACACCGTGCCCTCGCGCCTGATCGGCCACAGCCTGCGCGTGCGGCTCTACGACGACCGCCTCGACGTCTTCGTCGGCGGATCCCACCTCTTCACCCTGCCGCGGGGCCGGGCTCATCCGGGCGGACGGCACGATCAGGTCGTCGATTATCACCACGTCATCCACGCTCTCCGGCGCAAGCCGATGGCGCTGCTCAACCTCGTCTACCGCGACCGGCTCTTCCCACGCCCACCCTACCGGCACGCCTTCGAGGCCCTGCGTGCCGCGCTTCCAGAGCGGCAAGCCTGCCGCATCGCCGTCGATCTCCTCGCGCTCGCCCATGACCGGGGCTGCGAGGCCGAACTCGCCGCATGCCTGGCGGTCGAACTCGCCGCCAAGCGCCTGCCCGATCTCGCCGCCCTGCGGGCCCGCTTCGCCCCCGATCCGGCGGCCATTCCCCACGTCACCGTCGCCCTCGGCTCGCTGGCGAGCTACGAGAGCCTCCTGGATGCCGTCAGAGACCCTCGGACGACGGGAGAGGCGGCATGAAGGCCCCGGCTCGCACCACCACCGCCGTCGATACCGCCCGGCTCGGCATCATGCTCGGCGAGCTGCGCCTGCCGACCATCAAGACCGTCTGGCCCCGCTTTGCCGAACAGGCCGACAAGGAGGGCTGGCCCGCTGCCCGCTTCCTCGCGGCGCTGGCCGAGCACGAGTTGGCCGAGCGCGACAGACGGCGCATCGAGCGTCATCTCGCCGAGGCACGCCTGCCGCCGGGCAAGACGCTCGACGGCTTCGACTTCGCCGCCGTGCCGATGCTCTCGAAGGCCCAGGTCATGGCAGTCTCCGCCGGCGACGCGTGGCTCGCGCAGGGGGCCAATTTGCTCCTGTTCGGCCCACCCGGCGGCGGTAAGAGCCACCTCGCCGCCGCGATCGGGCTCGCCCTCGTCGAGGCCGGCTTCAAGGTGCTGTTCACCCGCACGACCGATCTCGTCCAGAAGCTGCAGGTCGCCCGGCGCGAGCTCGGCCTGGAGGCGGCCATCGGTCGGCTCGACCGCTTCGATCTGCTGATCCTCGACGACCTCGCCTACGTCACCAAGGACCAAGCCGAGACGAGCGTGCTGTTTGAGCTCATCAGCGCCCGCTACGAGCGCCGTTCCCTGATGATCACCGCCAACCAGCCCTTCGGCGAATGGGGCCGGATCTTCCCCGATCCGGCGATGACGCTCGCCGCCGTCGACCGGCTGGTGCATCATGCCACCATCTTCGAGATGAACGTCGAGAGCTACCGGCGTCGCACGGCCCTCGATCGGAAGCGCGGTCCCGGTCGACCGCCGACCCGCGCGACAATCAAAACCGCCGACGCGTGACGCGCCGCGACACGAACTTCGCTCAAAACTGTCTTGTGCGGGTCGATCGATCCGCTCATCATCAACCCGCCGCGACACCGGTCTCTCATCCTGATTGTCGCTCGGCTCTCATCCAGATCGTCGCGCTACAGGTCGCGTCCGCCGGCGAGTGGCCGGACGGGTTGATCGCGCTGAAGAAGAAGGCCGTGCGCAGGGAGAACTGCATCGCCTTGCCCTCGGGGGTCCCCTTCAGGATCGGCGTGTCGCCCGACGAGGCGCTGCGGGCGAGCATGAGGACCGACCTCAAGCGCCCCGGCCTCTGGTCGCTCTCGAACTCGTCGATGATCACCGGCAGGCTGTCCGGGCCAATGGCTTGGCGGATGCCGGCCTCCGAGCTGTCGCCCGTCGTCGCGATGGCGAGCGGGGTGAGCAGCGCGGTGGCGAGTCGATGCAGCGTGCTCTTGCCGGCCTTCGGCGGCCCGTAGACGAAGCAGTGCGGCCGCCAGTCGAGGACGCCGCAGATCGGCGCGATCGCCAGCCACCCGAGCAGCAGCCTGGCGTTCTTCGGGTCGCGGAACCGGAAACGCCCCAGCAGGTCCGCGAGACGGTGGGTCTCGAAGGTCGCGTCGGGCGGCAGGCGGATGGGCTCGAAGCAGAGGTACTGGTACTTCAGGCCCTCCCGGATCGGGCCTCCGAGGTTGACGACGATCTCCCCGTCCTCGACCCAGACGCCGCGACCGCGGACGCGCAGTGGGCTGAACGGGCCGGCGCGCTTGCACGCCGCGATGAGCGCCTCGCCCGCGGCCGCGGCGTTGAAGGGCCTGCCCCAGCCCTTTCAAGGTGTTTTGCTTGCCAGGCGGGTTGCGGTGGAGAAGTGGGGTCCGCTGGTGGGCCCGGACTTTGCCGTTCGATCCTTGGGTTTTCGGCGGCCGGCTCTGACGCGTGCGGGGTCGATGCGGCGGGCCAAGCTCAGCAGGCGCGCGGCCAGGGCTGGCGGGTCGATCGGGCCGCAGGCCGCCCAGTGCTCGGGCGGCAGGGCGATGCACAGGCCATCGTAGCCGCTGCGGATCTGCAGCACGAGGTGATACAGCGACACCTTCGGCGCGGCCCCCGCGTCCGGGGCGTGCGCGCGCTCCACGCAGCGCTCGATCAGCGCCAGCACGTTGTAGGCCAGCAGCGCCACGCTGAAGCCGAGAAGCGCCGCGCGCGGATGACCGAGGCTCGGGATCTCGCTGCGCAACACGCCCTCCAGACGCTGGAACATGCCCTCGATGCGCCAGCGGTCCCGGTAGGCCTGCGCGATCTGCGCGGCCGTCACCGTGGCCGGCAGGTTGCTCCACAGCCGCAGCACCCGGTCGCCCGCCTGGGTCGGCTGCGCCAGGGTCAGTTCGATGCGCCGCCACGGGACGGCCTGCTCCGGGCCCGACGGCTCCTGGGGTAGATGCTCCTGGGGCGGAGGCTCCTGGGGTGGATGCTCCTGGGGTGGATCGAGCGTGATCGTCTGCTCGCGCAGGCGGCCCGTCTCGGTCCGGCCCGCCGCGTGCCAGTCTCCCGCATCCCGCAGGCGGGGATGGTTGGCGTGCTCGCGCACCACGAAGCTGGCCCCGGCCGCCGCCCAGCCGCGCAGCAGCGCGCCGGGGCAGAAGTGGCGGTCGCCGATCCAGACCTGTCCCGGACCGGCCCGTTCCAGCAGGGGGGCGGCCAGGGCACGCTCGTGCTGGTAGGCGTCCTCGCCCGCCACCAGATCGGTCACCAGGCCGCTGTCGGGATCGTAGACCACCATCGCCAGCCCGGGCAGGGCCGCCCCGCGCACGCCGCGCAGGGCCTTCAGGCGCTTCTGGCTGGCCGGCAGGTGGTTGCCGTCGAGGATCCGGAT
>NZ_JAUYZI010000117.1 GCF_030700245.1 Methylobacterium amylolyticum | reverse complement strand
TGCGCGGCGTGGCGGTGGGGCGCAAGAACTACCTGTTCGCCGGCTCGGAGCGCGGGGCCGAGCGCGCTGCCGCCTTCTACACCCTGATCGAGAGCGCCAAGCTGAACGGGCTCGACAGCGAGGCGTACCTGCGCGACGTGCTCACCCGCATCGCCGACCATCCGGCAAAGCGGCTGGCCGACCTGCTCCCCTGGAACTGGACGCCGGCCTCGCCCGTCGCTCACGCTGCCTGACCGGAAGGCCCGCCGCCGAGCGCTTACGCGCAACGGCCTGCAGTGTGAAGCTTTGTCGCTATCCGACGGCTTGGCGGCGATGTGGCCGTCCTGGCGGAAGCGCTCCGACCAGCGGCATACGCTCAATATGCTGACCCCGAAGCGCGCGACAATCTGCTAGCAAGACGATCCGACGGCCAGAACCGCCACGACGTGCTTACGCGGATCCAGGAACGACGGTGAAGGCATCACCCGATTCTCTCACACGTGAACTCCACAAACAGTGCCACGCCACAACGTGCTTGAAGCTGCTCTAATTATAAGATTAACTCTTACGAACCAATCCACTTTGAAGTCAAAGGGTCATATTTACCTGCGAACTCTGCCTCAAGCAAAAGACGCTCTCTTAGTCCAATGAAGCAAACACGGGTGTTGTTCAAGCGCTGATCATTCTGCGCAAGCAATTCTCTATTTCCACCATCGGGCATATAATGCTTCGCATAAAACGCCGCATTGGCTTTGAGCCGATTGGCTATGAATGCATGATTTGTGGTCCAAGAAACTTCGCGGCGCAGGAGATGAAGACGCCGCGTTATTTCTTTTACTTGAAGCCCGAGCGAGTTTCCGACATGCATCTCATGAAAAATATCTATCAGCGAGTCAAGGATTGCGACGGCGATTTGTGATAACACAACAGCTCCATGACTAAGATCTGCTTACGGTGGCATATCATACAGCATCCAAAAACCTCCAATCTTCTCAATGTGTCAAAAATCATGTAATACCAGCAGCGACGGTGTCCGACTCGTTTTGGATGACGTGCTGGATTTGGAGTGATTTGATTCGGTCCTGCTAAATGGCGGGAGCAACCCGATGATCCTTGCGATCACGCGTCTGGATCTCACAGCGGCGGATCTGCGCCAAGCGGCGCAGTCGAGCAGGAATGCGGCCCAGGCCGTCGCTGCCTTGCGAACGCGTCCGTTCTGGAGGGCGAGACGCACACGGCGGCCGCCGAGAGCGCTGGGATGCAGCGACAGACGCTGCGGGACTGGGTTCACCGCTACAACGCGGACGGTGTGGCCGGCTTGCTGGATCGGTCGCGCCCGGCGCGTCCAGGCCCCTTGAGCGCGGCGCAGCGGGCTGAGTTCGACGCGATCGTGGAAGCGGGTCCGGACGTGGCGGCGGACGGGGTGGTGCGCTGGCGCCGCTGCGACCTCAAGCGGTTGGTGGAGGGTAATTACCCAGGCCTGTGATGGCAGTGTTCAGGCACCGATGGTTTTGAGGACGGTGCTGAAGGGGCTGCTGCCTGTGAGGCGGGCGGTGTCGACGACGGTGCGGATGTCGGCCTCGCCGGTGGCGGCCCACATGGCGCGGTAGCCGTTGGTCACCTTCCGCTGCACGACGGCCGGACGAAGCAGTCGCTCGGAGCGGTTATTGGTCGGCTCGACCTTTCCGGGATAGGCGAGGAACACTAGGAGCTGATCGCGCGCGCGGCTGATCTTGGCCTGCAGGTCGCGGCTCAGGTCACAGCGGCTCGGCGTGGCCAGGATGGCGCCGAGTTGCCGATCCAGGCTCCGGCGCTTGGCCGAGAGCGTCGAGGCAGCCAAGTCAGTGACGCGCTCGGCCAGGGCGAACACGCTCTGTAGCCAGAGTTGCAGGCGCCAGGGGACGGGATCGTCGCTGACCTCGACAGCGTAGGCAACATCGCGGGCCAGATGCGCCAAGCAGGTCTGGTGCTCATCCGCGTGGCCTTGTTGGGCCGTGTAGCGATCCGAGATCCACACCGCTGGTCGGTGCCCGTCCATCATCTCCCGCACCACGACAGCGCCGCGCGTCGGGGAGGCGGTGTGCACCACCGCGTCCGCCGCGTGGAACACCCAGTGGTAAGCGTTGCTGCCCTCGATCCGGACGCCGGTCTCGTCCGATGCGACGACGGTGGCCCGGCGTAGGGCCGACACCGCCGCCTCGCGCCCTGGGCGGAAGCGGCCTTGCGCGCGGCGGAGCAGGTTCATCAGCCCGCCCTGGCTGAGCGTGAGGCCGAACAGGTCGGAGAGCGCCGCCTGCAACCGTTCGTATGAGAGCGCCTGAAAGGTCTTCAGGTACGTCGCCACCGCATGCAGCCGCGGACCGAACGGGGTGCCACGCGCCGCTTCGGGCGGTGGCGCGATCACGCGCGTCCCACATCTTGCACAACAAACGGCAAGGCGCCGGTGCTGCGTCACGATCGGCGTTACCTCCGGCAGCTCGATCTGCTCGGAGACGCTGACGACCTGCGCTGGAAAAGCGGCGTGCAGGCTGGAGCCGCAGCGCGCGCACGCCTCGGGACGATGCTGGACGATCGTATCGGGATCGTCGCTCACGACGCGGCTGTGACCCTTGTGACCGGGCTTGGCGCCGCCCGGCTTGGAGTGCTCCCGCTGCTCCTTGCGATCGGTCGCGGGCGGTTTGGACGAGGTGCGTGAGGTCTTCTCTGGCCGCTGCAGCCGCAGCACCAGCTCGATCAGCTCTTCGCGGCTCAGCCGTTCAAGGTCGCTGCGGCCCATCTCACGAGAGAATCAGCGAAATCCGTCCCACGCAAGGGCGTGGGTAATTACGGTGGAGGCGCACTTCGGCGTGGTGATGGCCGAGCGCACGATCGGGGATCTGCTGCACGCGCGCGGCTTCCGCCACGTCTCGGTCCGCCCGCGTCGACCCAGCGGTGGCGACCGAGCTTCTCGCTGCTCTCGATGCCGCGCCGTGCGATGCGGGGCACGATCCCGCGGGCCCGGCACCCCTGGCGCCGGGCCATGGTGTCGTAGGCCTTGTCGGCGTGCAGCTTGTCCGGCCGCCGCCAGGGTCGTCCGCGGCGTCCGGTGTGCAGGGGTGGAATGGCATCCAGCGTCGCGGCCATCATCACGTTGTCGTGCCGGTTGGCGCCGGTCAGGCGGAAGCCGATGGTTCGACAGGCTCACCATGAGGGGCGTGCCGCGCGCGTCGGTGACGAGGTGGTGTTTCGTGCCCGGCTTGCCGCGGTCGGTCGGGTTCGGACCGGTAGCAGGCCCCCCTTTATGGATGGCCCGCCCCTCACCGGGCTACACTGTTAGGCTTGCAGTGAGCCGAGAAGAGGAAGGGAGCGGGACGATGACGATCGCGGTTCTCGGGATCGACCTGGGCAAGAACAGCTGCAGCCTCGTCGGGCTGGACGCGGCGGGACGGGTCGTGCTGCGCCGACGCATGCGGCGCGAGGGGGTGATCGCCTTCGGCGCGAAGCTGCCGGGATGCGTCGTGGCGATGGAGGCCTGCTGCGGTGCCCATCACATGGGCCGCGCCATGGCCGAGCAGGGCCACACGGTCCGCCTGATGTCGCCGGAGTACGTGCGTCCCTACGTCAAGGCGCACAAGAATGACGATCGCGACGCGGAGGCCATCGCCGAGGCGGCCACCCGCCCGACGATGCGGTTCGTGGCGCTCAAGACCGAGGCGCAGCTCGACGTGCAGACCCTGCACCGGGTGCGCGACCAACTCGTCGGTGAGCGCACGGCGCTGATGAACCAGATCCGCGCCATCCTTCTGGAGCGCGGCCACGTCGTGGCGCAAGGGCGCGCCAAGTTGGCCGCCTGTCTGACCGAGTTGCTCGACATGGAGGCGGGCACGTCGCTCACGCCACGCATGCGCGCCCTCGTGGCCGAGGTACGTGAGCGCTGGCAGGGCCTCGACCGGCGCATCGCCGCGCTGGACGCTGAGTTCGCCGAGCAGGCCCGCACGGACGCGGACGCACGCCGGCTGACCACCATCCCGGGGATCGGCGCGCTCAACGCGACCGCGCTGGTTGCAGCCATCGGCGATGTGACGACCTTCGCCCGCGGGCGCGACCTAGCGGCTTGGCTCGGCCTCGTGCCGCGGCAGGTGACGACAGGTGGGAAGCCCCGGCTCGTCGGCATCACCAAGCGCGGCAGCAAGTACCTGCGCAAGACGCTGATCCAGGGCGCGCGCGCCGCGCTGCCCTCGTTGCGGCAGAGCGACACCCATCTCGGGCAATGGCTGCGCGGGTTGCTGGCGCGGGCGCACGTCAACACGGCGGTGGTGGCGCTGGCCGCCAAGATCGCCCGCATCGTCTGGGCGTTGCTGCGCCACGGGCGGGTCTACGAGCCGGCGGCGGTCGCCGCCTGATCCGAGTTCGGCCGGCGGAACATGCGCTGGCCTTCCGATGTCTGCGGGCGGTGAGAAGAAGATGGCCTGACAGTCGACCGGTGTTCTGGAAGCCTCTCCCGTAAAATGGCGCTCGACGCCGTCCCCTTTATGAGGCCCGGAATGCGCGGATCTCCATCTTGGCCAACGGCTCCGCCGAAAGGCCGGATACGTTTATGCAGACTGCTCAGACCAGCGGATCCAGAGCCACTTGCGGACGGGGCGGGCCATACGTTTT
>NZ_JAUYZI010000116.1 GCF_030700245.1 Methylobacterium amylolyticum | reverse complement strand
CCACCGCCGCCCGCTGTTCAGCCAGGACCGCGCGGCGCCAGCGAAACAGCAGGCTGGAATGCAGCCCGTGCCGGCGTGCCACCGCCGAGGCCGACGTGCCCGGCTCGTCCGCCTCGGCCAGGATCGCCCGCTTCTGCTCCGGCGACCACGCCCGGCGCGTGCCGGCGACCACGACGTGCGAGGGAGAAGTCATAGATCCAGACCCAGGGCCGATACAGCGCCATCCGACGCCAGCACCTGTATCCAGAGCGCGCCACTACCCGCGCAAGGCAGCCGTCACCGAGCGCTTACGGTAGGCCCAGGGCAGCAGCTCATCGAGGCGGCGCTGGGGATGGCCCTCCACGATGCGGGTGATGACGTCGGCGAGGTAGGCCTGCGGCTCGACGCCGACGAGCTTGCACGTCTCGATCAGCGAGGCGATCACCGCCCAGTGCTGCCCGCCGCCGTCCGAGCCGGCAAACAGCGCGTTCTTGCGGTTCAGGGCCAGCGGCCGGATCGCGCGCTCGACGACGTTCGAGTCGATCTCCTGCCGGTGCAGCATGGGCAGGCGGTACCGTCAATGTCGACGAGCCTCTCGATCCGCGGCAGGTGGGCGGGCAGCGCGCCGCGGTTCGTGCGGCGCCGGCCGATCCGGGCGGCCTTCTTGGCCGGGTCGGTCTCCTCGGCGGCCAAGCCCGCGGCCTCAACCTGTTCGGCCTCCTCTAGTACTACAGCCGGGTTTGTGCGTTGTCGTGGTGGAGGTTTGCCATGACGAGGGTGACGCGAGCGGATGCGTCGCGCTGGGCGCGGAGCTTCGATGAGGTTCTGGAGCGGATCGGCGGCCGCTTCGGACGAGCGGAGCCACGCAGGAGGGCCGAGGCTTACCTGCGCGGCCTCCTAGCGCCGGTGGAGCGCAAGAACGGCTGGCAACTGGCGGAAGCGGCGGGCGATGCCACACCTGATGGGGTCCAAGAGTTCTTGAGCCGGGTGCACTGGGACGCGGATGCCGTGCGCGACGACCTGCAGGGCTACGTGGCCGAGCATCTGGGCGATCCGAACGCGGTGCTGGTGCTCGACGAGACGGGCTTCTTGAAGAAGGGGGTCAAGTCGGCCGGTGTACAGCGCCAGTACACCGGCACGGCCGGGCGGATCGAGAACGCGCAGGTCGGGGTGTTCCTGGGCTATGCCGGATGCCACGGCCATGCGCTGATCGACCGGGCGCTCTACCTGCCCAAGTCCTGGACCGACGATCGCGCCCGCTGTCGGGCCGCGCGTGTTCCCGATGACGTGACCTTCGCGACCAAACCGGCGCTGGGCCTTGCCATGCTGGAGCGGGCGCGCGTGGCCAAGCTGCCATTTGCCTGGATCGCGGGTGACAGCGTCTACGGTGGCGACCGCGCCATCCGCCGCTGGGCGGAGGATCACCGGATCGGCTACGTGCTGACCGTCACGTCGGGCCAGCGGCTGGCCATGCGCCCCGTGGCCGACTGGTTTGCCGATCAGGTCGAGGCGCGGCCCGAGGACGCCCCGCCCGTCTGGCAGCGCCTGAGCGCGGGGGACGGTGCCAAGGGACCGCGCCTGTATGATTGGGCCTGTGTCCCCTATCGTGGAGCCGCGCTAGGCTTCCAGTGCGCGCTTCTGGTCCGCCGCTCGCTGGCCGATCCGGACGAGCCGACCTTCTACCTGACCCACGCACCGATGGGCACGCCGCTGGGCGACCTCGTGCGGATCGCCGGCCAGCGCTGGACGATCGAGAGCAACTTCGAGCAGGCCAAGGGCGAGGTCGGGCTCGACCAGTACGAGGTGCGCTCCTTCATCGGCTGGCACCGGCACGTCACCCTGGCGATGCTCGCCCACGCCTACCTCGCCGCCCTGCGCCGGGCGGCTATCGGGGGGCGTGGTCACGACCGACCTCGCCGCGGACCTGCTGCCCCTGACCGTACCCGAGATCCGGCGCCTGCTGGCTGCCATCGTCGGCCTGCCTCCGTCCAAACCCGCCGCGATCCTGCGCTGGTCCGTCTGGCGACGACGCCATCAGCAACGGGCCAGACGCGCCCATTAGCAACGACGGACCCAACGCGCCAAACGACCAAACAAAAAGCGTCAGTCGCCTAAAACCCGGCTGTAGTACTAGCCCGAGCAGGAGCTGGTCCTCGGGCAGGCTCTCGGCCCGGCGCCCGAAGCGGTGACGCTGCATCGCCTTGATGATCTGGCGCAGCCGCTCGTTCTCGGCGTGCGCCTCGACGAGCTGCGCCCTGAGCGTCTCGGGATCGTCGGGCGGGGGCGGAGCGGGTGTAGCGCGACGATCTGGATGAGAGCCGAGCGACAATCAGGATGAGAGACCGGTGTCGCGGCGGGTTGATGATGAGCGGATCGATCGACCCGCACAAGACAGTTTTGAGCGAAGTTCGTGTCGCGGCGCGTCACGCGTCGGCGGTTTTGATTGTCGCGCGGGTCGGCGGTCGACCGGGACCGCGCTTCCGATCGAGGGCCGTGCGACGCCGGTAGCTCTCGACGTTCATCTCGAAGATGGTGGCATGATGCACCAGCCGGTCGACGGCGGCGAGCGTCATCGCCGGATCGGGGAAGATCCGGCCCCATTCGCCGAAGGGCTGGTTGGCGGTGATCATCAGGGAACGGCGCTCGTAGCGGGCGCTGATGAGCTCAAACAGCACGCTCGTCTCGGCTTGGTCCTTGGTGACGTAGGCGAGGTCGTCGAGGATCAGCAGATCGAAGCGGTCGAGCCGACCGATGGCCGCCTCCAGGCCGAGCTCGCGCCGGGCGACCTGCAGCTTCTGGACGAGATCGGTCGTGCGGGTGAACAGCACCTTGAAGCCGGCCTCGACGAGGGCGAGCCCGATCGCGGCGGCGAGGTGGCTCTTACCGCCGCCGGGTGGGCCGAACAGGAGCAAATTGGCCCCCTGCGCGAGCCACGCGTCGCCGGCGGAGACTGCCATGACCTGGGCCTTCGAGAGCATCGGCACGGCGGCGAAGTCGAAGCCGTCGAGCGTCTTGCCCGGCGGCAGGCGTGCCTCGGCGAGATGACGCTCGATGCGCCGTCTGTCGCGCTCGGCCAACTCGTGCTCGGCCAGCGCCGCGAGGAAGCGGGCAGCGGGCCAGCCCTCCTTGTCGGCCTGTTCGGCAAAGCGGGGCCAGACGGTCTTGATGGTCGGCAGGCGCAGCTCGCCGAGCATGATGCCGAGCCGGGCGGTATCGACGGCGGTGGTGGTGCGAGCCGGGGCCTTCATGCCGCCTCTCCCGTCGTCCGAGGGTCTCTGACGGCATCCAGGAGGCTCTCGTAGCTCGCCAGCGAGCCGAGGGCGACGGTGACGTGGGGAATGGCCGCCGGATCGGGGGCGAAGCGGGCCCGCAGGGCGGCGAGATCGGGCAGGCGCTTGGCGGCGAGTTCGACCGCCAGGCATGCGGCGAGTTCGGCCTCGCAGCCCCGGTCATGGGCGAGCGCGAGGAGATCGACGGCGATGCGGCAGGCTTGCCGCTCTGGAAGCGCGGCACGCAGGGCCTCGAAGGCGTGCCGGTAGGGTGGGCGTGGGAAGAGCCGGTCGCGGTAGACGAGGTTGAGCAGCGCCATCGGCTTGCGCCGGAGAGCGTGGATGACGTGGTGATAATCGACGACCTGATCGTGCCGTCCGCCCGGATGAGCCCGGCCCCGCGGCAGGGTGAAGAGGTGGGATCCGCCGACGAAGACGTCGAGGCGGTCGTCGTAGAGCCGCACGCGCAGGCTGTGGCCGATCAGGCGCGAGGGCACGGTGTAGAACACCTTGCGCAGGCGGAAGCCGCCGGCCGAGGAGACGCGCACGCTGACCTGTTCGTAGTCGCACGAGCGCCGCTCGGGCAATCGCCCCAGGGCGGCCCGCTCGCTGTCGATGCGCTTGACCTGGCGGGTGTTGCGGCGTCCGACGAGCTCGTCGACGAAGGTGCGGTAGGCGGTCAGGTCGGGGAAGTCCGTGCTGGTGCGCAGCAGGAGCGCGTCGGCGATGGCGCGCTTGAGGTGGCCATGTGGGCCCTCGACCGAGCCGTTCTCGTGAGCGAGGCCGGTGTTGTTGCGGGTCGGCGTCATGCCGTAATGGGCGCACAGGGCCTCGTAGCGGCGGGTGAGATCCTCGCATGCGGCCTCGTCGAGGTTGCGGAAGGCGGCCGAGAGACTGTCGGTGCGATGCTCACGGGGCACGCCGCCGAGCGACCAGAGGGCGTTCTGCAGCCCTTCGGCCAGCGCTACGAAGCTCTCGCCGCCGAGCACGACGTGGGCGTGCTCGAAGCCGGAGTAGGCGAGCCGGAAGTGGTAGAGCCGGTGGTCGAGGCGCATCCCGGCGATGGTGACGCCGAGGTCGGCCATGTCGGTGAAGTCCGACAGTCCCATCCGCCCGGGCTCGTGGGTCTGACGGAAGATGACGTCCTGGTCGGCCCCGTGCACGGCGCGCCAAGCCCGGATGCGCCGCTCCAGGGTCCGCCGGACCCCTTCGCCCAGATCGGGATGACGGCGCAGGATCTCCTCGAAGACCGCCACGGGCCTCAGGCCAGGCGAAGCTTCGAGCAGCGGCACGATCTCGGTCTCGAACACCTCGGCGAGGGGATCGGGCCGTCGTCGGCCACGCGGGGCCTTCTTGGCCGAGGGCAGGCGCGGATCGGCGCTGATGCGATGGCCGGTGGCGGGACTGAAGGCGGCCTTGGCGGCGGCCGCAGCGACGCTGTCGCTCTGACGGAACTGCATGAAGAGCCTCATCTGGTGATCGGTCACGTGGCGGCCGGGCACGGGCGGGCTCCTCGTCGAGAGGACGTCCTTGCCCGTCGCCAGCTGGCCGCTCTCACCAGACGGCATGCCCCTTGGGGTCACGCCGACGCCGATCTGATGCCTCCGGTCGGGCTCCGCCCTCCCTCCATCATCAGATCGGCGTTCCTCTCACCTTGATTGACGCGCTGGCCTCATCCTGATTGTCGCGCTGCA
>NZ_JAUYZI010000115.1 GCF_030700245.1 Methylobacterium amylolyticum | reverse complement strand
GACGGTGACGTGCCGGCCGACGCGCTGTGGGGCATCCACACCAAGCGGGCGGTGACGAACTTCCCGATCACCGGCGTGCCCGTGGGCCACTTCCCCGAATTCGTCCGCGCGCTGGCGCTCGTGAAGCAGGCCGCCGCCCGCGCCAACCGGCGGCTCGGCTACCTCGAACCGGAGAAGGCCGACGCGATCGACGCCGCCTGCACCCTGGTCGCCACAGAGGGCGAGTACGCCCGGAGCTTCGTGGTCGACGCGATCCAGGGCGGGGCCGGCACCTCCACCAACATGAACGCCAACGAGGTGATCGCCAACGTCGCGCTCGGGCTGATGGGCAAGAAGCCCGGCGACTACGCGAGCCTCCACCCCAACGACGACGTCAACATGGCGCAGTCGACCAACGACGCCTACCCGACGGCGCTGCGACTCGCGGCGATCTTCGGGACGCAGCCGCTGGTCACCGCGCTGGACGACCTCGCCTAACTTCACAACCCAGAGGACTCAACGACATGTGTGAACGCATCATCCTCCGTGCCGGCGAGGCCCTCGTGGCGGGCGGCCCGCCCAACACTGCCTCCGAGCCCGAGGTCATCATCGGTGAGCTCGACGGGCCGGTCGGCACCGCACTGGCCACCCTGACCGGCGACCAGGTGGTTGGCCACAGCCGCGTCTTCGCCCTGCTCAACACCGACATCATGGTCCGCCCGGTGACGATCTGCGTCTTCAAGGTAAGCGTGACCGAGAGCAAGTACACCTCGATCCTGATGGGTACGGTGCAGTTCGCCATCGCCAACGGCGTCCTCGACGCGGTGCGGGCCGGCTACATCCCCAAAGAGAAGGCCAACGACCTCGGCATCATCTGCTCGGTCTGGCTTAGCCCCGGCGTGATCCAGGCCGAAACGGTCGATCACAAGGCGCTGTTCGAGATCCAGCGCAAGGGCATGACCGAGGCGATCCGCAAGGCTATGACCAACGAGCCGTCCATCGATTGGCTTTTGGAAAACCAAGACAAGATTGTCCACAAGTACTACAAGATGGGCCTTGAGGGCAAAATTTAGAGATTTTTCGGAGCTTCTGCTGTGATCTTGTCTCACAGTAGGCGCCGCGCGGACTGGAATTTATAAGATTTTACACTTATTATCTCAAGCTTTATCCAGATATCGATAATATTTATAGCGCCCAGAAGCAGTGTTTTCATACCGCCGCAGACGATCTGTGCTATATTGCCGAATATGATACAGGTGGATTTGAAAAACGTGTCGGCTATTTTAACGTAGGCGAAACGCGACTTCGAAACGCCTACAGCAGGAATGCTGCAACGTCCGGCTTCGCACGGTACGTTCCCAAACCAGCCAGTCAGCTTTCGGCCAGCCTCCGGCATTCCGGGCTCGTATTACGCGCGAAATCGGCCTTCCGCTGCACACCCATCCCGGTCGTTCACGGCGTGCCGCCGCGATCTCGTAAGGGTGTTGACCCACGTACACCCACTTCGGCGACGCGTCTGCGGCCACTGCCGCGACGCCGCGCTCGCGCAGATCGACGGTGTGGGCATCGACAAGCTCCTCCACCCGTCGACGGGTCAGGCAGCCTGCCATCGCTACACACCCGAAAATCGCGCTAGCGCCGCGGGAACCAGTTCCCGTGGAAGCCCGGCGGGATCCGGTGATCGAGGCGGATGGTGGCTACGGGCGGCGCCTCGAACGCGCGCGCGTCGAGGATGGCGAAGTCCGTCGTCTCGTTGCTCGTGTCGATGACGAGCCCGACGAGCCAGCCCTCGTCCTCGCCGGCCTCGGGCGTCGCTGGCACGAACACGAACTCACCGGGCACGCGGTCGGACCCGAACGCGTGCACGCGCCGTCCGCCCGTCTCCAGATCGTGCTTGTACAGCCGCGTCGCGCCGACGAGCTGCGTGTTGCCGTCCTCGGGGACCGAGACCGTGTAGACGTACCGATGGCGCCGCCCGAACCGGCGTTCGTCGAGGCGGGGGAACTCCTGCGCCGCCGGGTCGATCACCTGCCGCTCCACCCGCCCCGCCGCGGGGTCGACGGTCCAGCGCTCCAGCCGGCCCGGCGCATCGAGGCCGCCGCCGGCCGAAGCGAACACCGTCCCGTAGGCGATCACGTCGAGGACCACCCGCCCGTCCGCGTCGTCATAGGCGTTGGCGACGTGGAACACGAAGCACGGCTCGACCGCGCACCACGCGATGTCGGCCCCCGTGCCGTCCCGGGGCAGCAGGCCGACGCGGGCGCAGTGAGCGGGGTTCCAGCGGAACGGGAAGCGGTGGCCGGCCAGCACCGCCCGCATCGAGAAGGTGACGGGCAAGTCGAGCACGATCGCGTAGCGTTCGGTGATCGCGCAGTCGTGGA
Organism: Methylobacterium amylolyticum; assembly: GCF_030700245.1. Taxonomy (GTDB): domain Bacteria; phylum Pseudomonadota; class Alphaproteobacteria; order Rhizobiales; family Beijerinckiaceae; genus Methylobacterium. Next base: position 2,784 of record NZ_JAUYZI010000115.1, on the reverse strand, counting down.
TGCAGGGGCCGTGCTCGACCGGGATCGACACGTCGCGCACGACCCGGCCTGCGGACGAGACGACCACGTGGCGCACGCTGTCCCAGACGCGCCCGTCGTAGGCGATGGCGTGGGTCTCGCCGGTGGCGGGGTCGCGATGCGGGTGCCCGGTGAACGAGCCCGTGAGCGTGCCGTCGAACGGGTCGTAGCGCTGCGCCTCCAGGTCCTCGGACAGGGCGACGGGGTAGCTGCCGGCCTCGACCACGGCGAAGGCGCGGCCGCCGATGTCCACGACGTTGGTGTTGACGGTGTCGTCGCCCCGCCGCGGACCGGGGGCAGCGGGCCGGCCGAGCGCCCTGGCCACCGCGCGCGAGCCGATCCAGCGGTTGCGGTACCACAAGGCCCGGCCGCCCTCGATCGCCAGCCCGTGCACCATACCGTCGCCGAGGAACCAGTCGTGGCCGCGCCCTGCGGGGCGGGCGGGGTTGGCCCCCATTTTGAGGTAGCGGCCGTCGAGCCCCGCCGGGATCGTCCCGGTCACAGGCAGGTCCCGGAGCGTCAGTTCCTCCCGCATTGGCGCGTGAATGCCGACCACGAAGGGGTTCTGCGCCCCGGGCAGGCGCACCCGGTTGCAGGCTGCCACGAACGCGACGACGCGCTCGGCGGCGGCGCGCAACGTCGCCGCGATGTGGTTCGGCATCGGTCGTGGTCCCCAGGCTGTGCGGCGGCCATGGATCGACGGCGGGCGATCCGGGTTCGTCCGTCTACTGACAGATCGGCAGGGGCCGGGGCGGGGGCGCCGGGTGTGCGGCCTCGTAGCGCGCGATGAGCGGTTCGAGGGTCTCGCGCGGCCAGTACCGCGGCGACCGGATCTGCCGCAGGCAGGACGCGTTCCAGTAGGCACCAGCCCGCCCGACGGCCGCTATGTCGTCCGCCTCGGGGTAGATGTAGACCGTGGTGGGAGCCGCCTGCATGAGCGGGACGATCGCGGCGGCATCCGCGCTCGACCAGGTCGTGCAGCCGTTGCTGCGGCCGGTGGCGTACTCGACCAGCGTGCCCACCGGCACGTAGCCTTCGGCGTCCGCATGCGGACTGTCGGGAGCTGGGCGGCGGCACAGGCCCCGCATCACCTGGGCGGCGTGCCCGCCGATCGCCCGGGCCCGCGCGTTGTCGGCCGCGCCCTCGCCGTCGAACTGGACGAAGGCGCGGGTCAGGGGGGCCTCGCGCCCCCAAGATGTGCGGTAGTAGCCCTTGAATGAGGTCTTGGTCTCGGCTGTCACATAGCTGCCGCCGGCGGTCAGCAGCGAGTCCTGCGCGTTGCCGAAGTGCCTGGCGCACCGCCGGTCGTTGGCGAAGTCGGCCAGACCGGCTAAGTCGCGCCCGCTGCCGTGGCCGGCCGTGACCGCGCCGAAGTACTGCTGCGCCTCACAGACGGTGTAGAAGCGCGCGCCCATCGGGCCGTCGCTGGGGCGGGTGGCGTCCATGGCGAAGTAGCAGGGGTTGCCGACCCGCCTGCGCAGGTAGAGCGCGTGCCCGCTCCAGGACGACCGGGGCGATCTGGCCGGCGCCCTCGCCAATATGCGCTGCGAGCCACGGCGGGGTCGATGACGGCTCGACCGCCGATGCCAGCGGTGCGCTCAGCGGCGATAGGCCGACTGAAGTGATCACGAGGCGGATGGCAGACCGGACGTGGGTTCGAGCGCTCGGCAAAGGCATCTCTCCGTACGGTCGTCGCAGCGACTGACCATCGAACCGGAGGTCGGAGCAGACGCTGATCAGCGTGGCGACGGTATGGCCAGCGCCGACGGCGGGATGATGGACTGGGCTCCCGCCCATCGCTCGATCATCGCGGGTCGGACGCCGGCATGGTGCGTCGCTGTGTCTGCTTCAGCGCATCAACCGCTCGAAACCGACCGGGCGGCCCTCGGCCAGCCTACGTCATGCCGAAGCAACGTCAGGCGCGAAATCAGCCGTTCGGCCTTGCGCCCATCCCGGTCATTCAGGGCTTCGTCATCGCTTCCAGGAAGCGGACGTTCGAGCGGGGCAGATTGGAGGATGTCGCCCATGACTGATCCCGGTCACTCGTTCCGTTAGGGCAGGCCCCAATGGAACGAGCAGCGGCGCCGCGTCGGGAGGCCTGGACCGATCCGGGCAAGACACGGTGTGTCTCGTGGGCTCGCCTGAGCTAGAGCCGTTTCCGTTCATGTAGCGACGGCCGAGTCGTCCTCGTAACCGGCTGCGGCGAGGTAGTTGCGGCATTCCTGCGCTGTGAAGCGGGCGAAGGCCTTGCGGATCTCGGCCCGTAGGTCGGTGATGCTACGCGCGGCGGCGGCGCGCAGCAGAGCCTTGAGCTTGGCAAAGGCCTGCTGAGGGGGCCCCCGACCGACAAGTCGGTCGGGGCATCCCCTGATCGGGTTGAAGTCCGGCGAGTAGGGCGGGAGGTAGAGGATCCGCGCGCCAGCCGCCTCGATCGCCTCGCGCACGCCGGCGACCTTGTGAGCGCGCAGGTTGTCGAGGACCACCGTGTCGCCCGGCTTGAGCACCGGGACCAGGGTGTCGGTGACGTAGGCCCGGAAGCGGGTGCCGTTGGTGGCACCGTCGAACAGCGTGACGGCGGTGGGACCGCTGGTGCGCAGCGCAGCGGTGACGGTGGTGGTCTTGTAGTGTCCGTGCGGCACGGCCATCCGGCAGCGATGACCGCGCGGCGCCCGGCCATAGCGGCGGGCCATCTTCGTGTTGGTGGCCGTCTCGTCGATGAACACCAGCGTGTCGGGATCGAGATCGGGCTGCGCCTCGAACCAGTCC
>NZ_JAUYZI010000114.1 GCF_030700245.1 Methylobacterium amylolyticum | reverse complement strand
TCAAGCGCGCTGAAGCGCTTCGCCGCCAGCTTGCAGCGCGACGCCGCCGGCATCACGAACGCCATCGCGCTGCCGTGGTCGACCGGCCCGGCGGAGGGCCACATCAGTCGCCTGAAGATGATCAAGCGCAGCATGTACGGACGCGCCGGCTTCGAGTTGCTACGGCAGCGCGTCCTCTGCGCTGTCTGACCCGCCACACAAAGTGACGCAGAACCACACGATCGCCGGCCCCGCCTCCAGGATCGCGCGGCACTGCGCGTCGAAATCCGGCGGCGCGGCCTCGCCCGCCTCGGGCGGGACCTCCGGCCCCCAGCGACCGAGGAAGTCGCGTACCCGCGCCTCGTGGTCCCGGTCGCGGGCGGGCGCCGGGTCGGGGATCCAGGTGTTGATCTGGAAGGCGCTGTTCGAGGCGGCCCGCGCCGCCCGCGCCCAGGCCAGGATCTCGTCCGGCCGCATCAGCAGCGCGCCGCAGGCGCCCAGCCCCCCGGCGCTCGACACCGCCGCCGAGAGGGCCGGCGGGGTGGCCCCGGCCATCGGCGCGAGCAGGATCGGCACCCGCAGCCCGAACCGCGCGCAGAAGGCCTCGGCCCGCTCGATCGCCGGATTCATCGCGGCCCTCCCCTGCCCCGCCGGCGCCGTCACTCGGGCGCCGGGCTGGCGAGCGGCTTACCGGCCTCGGTCACGAAGGTCACCACCGCCCGGGTCTGCCCGTCGCCGGTCTTGAGCGCGTGCGGGGTGCCGGCCGGGATCGCCCAGGAATCGCCGGCCTTCACCGCCCGGTCCGGCTGGCCCTGCACGGACAGGATGCCCTCCCCGGCGACGAGGTAGCCCATCTCCACGCCGGGATGGGTGTGGCGGGGGATCGTCCCCTGCGGGGGGACCGTGACGAGGTAGGTCGCGGCCCGGTGCCCCGGGTCGGGGTAGCTCAGCGCCTGCAACTCCGTGCGGGTCGCGCCCGCCTGCTGCGCCGCGGCCGGGGCCGTACCGAGCCCCGCGGCCGCGATCCCGGCCAGGATCGCCCCGATCCGCACATCCATCCCCGCCTCCCCGATTCGAGAGCGGCGCATGAAACCACGCTCCCGAGTGCGAAGACACGTCGGCGGAGCGGCCGCCGAGACAGACGGCGCTAGCTGTGCGCGAAGATGTCGGTCTCCGGCCAGCCGTCCAGGTCGAGCCGGGCGCGGGTGGGCAGGAACGCGAAGCAGGCGGCGGCGAGGTCGGTGCGGCCCTCGCGGGCAAGCATGGCGTCGAGCCGGTCCCGCGCGGCGTGCAGGTGGAGCACGTCCGAGGCGGCGTAGTCGAGCTGCGCCTGCGACAGGGTCTCCGCGCCCCAGTCGGAGGATTGCTGCTGCTTCGACAGGTCGACGCCCACCGTCTCGCGCACCACGTCCTTCAGCCCGTGCCGGTCGGTGTAGGTGCGCGCGAGCTTCGAGGCGATCTTGGTGCAGTAGACCGGCGCCGGCATGACGCCCAGGCGCCGGTAGAGCACCGCGAGGTCGAACCGCGCGAAGTGGAAGATCTTCTGCACCGTCGGGTCGGCCAGGACGCGGGCGAGGTTCGCCGGCTCCGGGCCGCCGGGGAGGATCTGCACGACGTCCGCCGTGCCGTCGCCGGTGGAGAGCTGCACCACGCAGAGCCGGTCGCGGTGCGGGTTGAGGCCGAGCGTCTCGGTGTCGACCGCCACCGCGGAGCCCGCCGCGTAGTCGGCGGGCAGGTCGCCGCGGTGCAGGCGGATGGTCGGGCTCGGCATGTTTTTCGGGCTCTCGGGCTGTGCGGCCGGTAGCATCGGCGCCAGATCGCGGCAAGCGAGGCGAGGACGGGGCGATGATGAACGCGGCGGAGGTGATCGCGACGCTCGGGCTGAAGCCCCATCCGGAGGGCGGCCACTACCGCGAGACGTTCCGCGATCCCCGCACCGTCGACGGCCGCTCGGTCGGCACCGCGATCTACTTCCTGCTCGATGTCGGCGAGGTCTCGGCGTGGCACCGGGTCGACGCCGCCGAGATCTGGCACTGGCACGCGGGCGCGCCGCTGGTGCTGACGGTGAGCCCGAACGGGCACGACGCCGCGGCCGTCCATCTCGGGCCGGACCTCGCGCGCGGGCAGCGGCCGCAATGCGTGGTCCCGGCCGGTCACTGGCAGACGGCCACCAGCCTCGGCGCCTGGACGCTGGTGGGCTGCACCGTCTCGCCGGGCTTCGACTTCGCCGGCTTCGAGATGGCGCCGCCCGACTGGCGGCCGACGCCGCGGGGCTGAGGGCGCCTCAGGCCGGGGCCGCCCGCGAGGCGCGCACGGCGAGCAGCGCGCCGGCCACGATCAGTCCGCAAGCGACCGCCAGCGCCGCGCTCGCGGCCGCGTAGCCGGTCGCCACCAGGATCAGCGTCGAGAGCACCGGCGCCGCGTAGGCGACGACCCCGAGCAGCCGCACGTCGCCGCGCTTGCAGCCGACATCCCAGAGGTAGAACGCCGCCCCCACCGGTCCGAGGCCGAGCAGCGCCACCGCGCCCCACTCGGCGGCACCGGACGGCCATACGGTGGTCTCCAGGCCGAGATGGCACAGCAGGCTCAGGGCGGCGGTGACGAGGCAGAAGCCGGCGACCGCATCGGTCGGCACCGCGCCGACCCGGGCCGACAACACCGAGTAGCCCGCCCAGACGAAGGCGGCGAGGAACGCGGCGGCGTAGCCCGGCAGCGCAGCGGCGGAGAAGCCGAGGCCGCCGCGGCCGGCGAACAGGATCGCCACACCCGCGAGCCCAAGGCCGGCCCCCGCGAGATGGCCGGCCCGCAGGCCGCCGGCCCCCGGCAGGCGCGCGGAGAACAGCACGATCAGCAGCGGCCACAGGTAGCTGATCAACCCCGCCTCCGCGGGCGGGGCGAGGCGCAGGGCGCTGAAGTACAGCGCGTGATAGCCGAACAAGCCGCCGACCCCGAGCAGCCAGACCGGCCAGGGCTGGACCAGGGCCCGGGCGCGGGACGGACGGGCGATCCAGGTCGCGGAGCCGACCAGCCCGCCGATCAGGAAGGTCATCGCCGCGAGCTGGAACGGCGGCACCGCGCCCGAGGCTGCGGTGAACAGCGCGAGCAGCGCCCACAGCCCGATCGCGCCGAGCCCGACGAGCGTGGCGGTGTTGCGCGTCACGGGCGGGAGACGCTGGACTGGACGGGGGCCGGCATGGCGCCGCGCTAGCACGCCCGGGCCGCGCCGGGCTACCGGGCGCAGCCTCAGACCCGCCATGGCAGGAAGGCCGGGCTGCCGTGGAATCCAAGTTCGTATTCGCCGAATTTGCGCGTCCGCAGCCGCCCCGTGCATCGTCAGGCTGAAGGCCCGCAGTGTCGCCACCAGCTCGATGGACTGGCCGCGGATGCTGGGCCGACGAAGTGCCGATCCGCTCCGCGAGGCAGAAGGTCCCGAAGGCCTCGATCGCCGGGATGATCGGGCCCGCCGATTCCGACGGCGACATCACTCGACAGCAGCGAGCAGGCAGCCGAGGCCGGCATCGCCGGCCCGAAGCGGCGGCTCGCCGGACCGCCGATCGCCGTCACCGACGTCCACGTCATCGGCCTGCCCCTCGGGACGCTCGCGGCGTCGCTCTGCGGCCTGGTCTGCGGCACCGGCGACAGGGAACCGGGTTACTCCGGCGTCATCCGGATGATCGAGGGCGGGGACGCGCCCGCCGCGTCCTGGTGTATGCGCGAACCGACCAAGGAGTCAGCATGTCCGTATCCCAGACCGCGCCCGGCACCCTCTCGAAGCAGATGCTGATCGGCGGCGCGTGGGTCCCCGCTGCGTCGGGGGAGACGATCACCGTCGAGAATCCGGGTCGGCGCGAGCCGATCGGCGCGGTGCCCCGGGGGGGGAAGGCGGATGTCGAGCGCGCGGTGGACGCGGCCGCGGCGGCGTTCCCGGCTTGGTCCCGCGTCGCCGCGCGCGACCGCGGCCGCCTGCTGCTGGCGATCGGCGAGGCGCTGGAGGCGCGCCAGGAGGAGATGGCCCGCCTGATCGCCACCGAGACCGGCAACGCCCTGCGCACCCAGGCGCGCGGCGAGGCGCGGATCGTCGCCGACGCCTTCCGCTACTTCGGCGGCCTCGCGGGCGAATTGAAGGGCGTCACGATTCCGTTGGGCGAAGGCCAGCTCAGCTACTCCCGGCGAGAGCCCCTCGGGGTGGTGGGCGCGATCGTCCCCTGGAACGCCCCGGCGCAGCTCGCCGCGCTCAAGATCGCCCCGGCGGTCTGCGCCGGCAACACGATCGTGCTCAAGGCCGCCGAGGACGCGCCGCTCGCCGTGCTGATGATCGCCGAGATCTGCCAGGAGCACCTGCCGGCCGGCGTCGTCAACGTGGTCACCGGCTACGGAAAGGAGTGCGGCGAGCCCCTGGCCGCCCACCCGCTGGTGCGCAAGGTCAGCTTCACCGGCTCGACCGCGGTCGGCAAGGCGATCATGCGCGCCGCCGCCGAGCGGATCGCGCCGGTCTCCCTCGAACTCGGGGGCAAGAGCCCGTCGATCGTCTACCCCGACGCCGACGAGGATTGGGTGCTCGACGGGATCATCGCCTCGATGCGGTTCACCCGCCAGAGCCAGTCCTGCACCGCCGGATCGCGGCTGTTCCTCCACGCCGACATCTACGACGGGTTCCTCGACCGGCTGGTCTCCCGGGTCTCGGCCCTGACGATCGGCGATCCCCTGGACGAGGCCACCGACATCGGCGCGATCATCAACGAGCGCCAGTTCACGAAGGTCTGCGGCTACGTGGCGGACGGGCTGAGCCGGCCGGAGGCGCGCCTCGTCACCGGCGGCCTGCCGCCCAAAGACGGCCCGCTGACCCGCGGCTACTTCGCGCTGCCGACGATCTTCGCCGACACCTCGAACGACTGGCGGCTCGCCCGGGAGGAGATCTTCGGGCCCGTCCTCGTGGCGATCCCCTGGCGCGACGAGGACGCGGCGATCCGCATGGCCAACGACAGCCATTACGGGCTCGCCGCCTACATCTGGTCCCGCGACATCGGGCGGGCGCTGCGGGCCGCCCACGCCGTCGAGGCCGGCTGGGTCCAGGTCAACCAGGGCGGGGGCCAAGCGCTCGGCCAGTCCTACGGCGGCATCAAGGAGAGCGGCATCGGCCGCGAGATGTCGCTCGAAGGCATGCTCGACAGCTTCACCGAGACGAAGAGCGTGAACGTCAACCTCG
>NZ_JAUYZI010000113.1 GCF_030700245.1 Methylobacterium amylolyticum | reverse complement strand
AAAAAAGGGGGTCTGGCGATCAGCCCGCGTCCGAGCCGGCCCCCGATCAGGCGCTCGGCCGCTCACGCGGCGGCCTGAGCACCAAGATCCACATGGTGGTGCGCGGGCTCGGCTGCCCGGTGCGCTTTGCCCTCACAGCCGGCCAGAGAGGCGACGCGCCGCAGGCCGAGGCGCTGCTGAAGGATCTGCCGGCTGACGTGGTCCTGGCCGATGCCGCCTACGACAGCGACCGCCTGCGCAAGCTCATCTCCGACCAGAGCGCGCAGGCCGTGATCCCGAGCAATCCCTCGCGCGCCAGGAAGTACGACCTCGACAGGGTGCTCTACAGGGAGCGCCATCTGATCGAGTGCTGCTTTGCCAAGCTCAAACAGTTCCGGCGGGTGGCCACCCGCTACGAGAAGACCGCCCGCAACTACGCTGCCGTCGTCACCCTCGCCGCCATCGTCCTATGGCTCCGGTAACTGTCCACACCGCCTAGAAGTCTCCGTGATTATGGGCATCGAAAATTCCCTGGTCGGCGGGCTCGGGTGTGGTCGGTGATCGGCCGGCTCCGTGATCGAGGGTTGGCCTTTCCGGGTGGGCGGCCGCGGCGCTTGGGAGCGGGCGGCGGGGTGATGAGGGCTTTCGAGCGGACATGCTCGGGCACGAGATCGGCATGCTGGCGCAGGCGATAGCTCGCCCCCTCGATCTGGATGACGACCGCGTGGTGCAACAGGCGGTCGAGCAACGCAGTGGCCACGACCGGATCGCCGAACACCTCCCACCATTCGGCAAAGCCGCGGTTCGAGGTCAGGATCATCGCCCCTCGCTCGTGAGCTGAGCATTGACGAGCTGGAAGAACAGGTTGCCCCCGCCCGGCACCACCGGCAGGTAGCCGATCTCGTCCACGACCAGCAGGGACGCACGGCAGAGGTAGTGGATGCGCTCGCGCAACGAGCCGTCACGCTCGGCCTTGGCCAGCGAGGCGATCAGATCGGTCAGCGTCGAGAACACCACGCTGCGCCCGGCCTTGACCGCCTCGACGGCCAGCGCGGTGGCGAGATGGCTCTTGCCGGTGCCGGGTGGCCCGAGCAGGTGGACCACCTCGGCCCGGTCGATGAAGGTCAGCTCGGCCAGCGCCAGGATGCGCTCGCGGTCGAGCGAGGGCTGGAAGGCGAAGTCGAAGCCGGCCAGCGTTTTGACGGTGGTCAGGCGCGCCACGAGCAGGGCGGTCTTCACGCGGCGGTTCTCACGCAGCGTCAGCTCTTCGGTCAGGATCTCATCAAGGGCAGAGATGCCGTCGATCTCTCCCTGCTCGATGCGCCGGACCGTGGCGTCGAGAACCTCCAGGGCGCGCGGCATGCGCAGGCCCACCAGGCTGCGCTTGATGCTGTCGAGGGTGCTGCTTGAGGGCGGCGCGCGGACCAATGCGAGGTTCCTTGCTGGCGGATTGGTCGATGAGATCAGTCTGCTGCTGTTCCCTGCGATCGGCGGCCATACGGGCAGCCAGACGCTGTTCGCCGCCGGTGCGGAAGGCCTGGCGCGACAAGTGCACCTAAGCATGTTGTCGACCGCGGTCCGGCAGGGTGGTGTCGTACATCTGCGATACCGCGTGACTTAGACTTCGTTCCATGGCGGAGCGATGGGGCTTCTCCTGAGTTAATAGGAGAGTATCGTCACCATTGAGAGGCAGTTCAATTAGGTGCGTTGCTGTCAAATTCGCGCCTTCGGTCGACTTCAGCCTCAGCGGTTATCGCCAAAGCCAAGCTGATCGATTTTCGATCCTGCCTTGAGTCAGCGATACAGCCCCTCGGCGCGCAGACGGGCGAGCAGCCGGTCGGCCTCCGCGCGAGCTGAAGCATCATCCTCCCGCTCTCCGAACCCGTGCTCGCACATCGGCAGCAGGCGCCGCAGCGCGCGGTCCATCGCCGAGTTCTCCCACAGGTGCAGCACGCCGCCCTCGGTCAGATCCGTCACGAAGTGCCACAGCATCAGCATCAGCCCGAGCATCGGACGATCCCGCCACTGCGTCGTCACACAGCCCGCGACCCGCTCCAGGCGCCGTATCAGCGCGTTTCGCTTCCCCGGGACGAGGTCCGCGAACGGTTCCAGGCAGGCGGTCCGCAGTTCCGCGCGCAGCGCCGCAACGTCCGCCTCCGCCCGCGCGGCCAGAGCCGGGTCGGCCGGCACGAACGCGCCCGCCATGCCGGTCAGCGCGTAGAGGAGATAGGCCGGGAGCGCGAGTTCGAGGCGCTGGCGGTCGGTGAGCATGGGCATCGGCGGGGGCAGACCTAACACATCCCTTCGCACAGCGTGGAAGACCGCGGTGCCTCGTGGGTGCCTCGTGTCCCGGCCCGCCCTTCGGGACGCCGCTCTACGCGCTGCGCGCCCCGAGCCGCCTGCGGCGTCTCGGCCCTGACGGGTGACGATCGGCTCGGGGGCCGGACCACCCTGCCGGGCGGCCGGCCACGGCCGGTCGCCGGGGCGACCGCTCTCCTGTGCGGGGAGGGGAGAGACGGCTCCGTCTTCCCTCTACGGCTTCCTCGTCGCGCCGATCGGCGTGGTCCCGACCGCGGAGAGCGAGGTCGTGCGCCCCTTCCGGATCGGCCTCGGCGCCGACATCGCCGCGCGCCGCAAGCCCGACGTGCCGGCAACTGAGCTGAACCGGGCCGTCCGGAACTACGCGCGAAGCTTCCTCTACCTCTTCGCCGTCGCGCAGTCCGGCTCGATGCGCTACGATGCCGGCCGAACGCGCGGCGAGCGCCGCTCAGGAGGCGGGATCCGCCCGCGGCGCCGATCCGGACGGCACTGGTGCGCCGCCCGCGCCGCCGTCGCCTCCCGGCCCGGCTGGTCACTGAGCGCTAGCCCCTCCCGCGGCAGGGTCAGCCTCCGAACGCCCGGATCGGGATACCGCGCGGGCGTCCGGGCGTATCGCGATGGTCGGTCAGGTTGCGGAAGCCCATCCGGGTGGCGTCGACCCATTCCGCCTCATGCCGGCCCAGCACCAGGGCATCGCAGTGGTCGACCCGGATGACGCCGGCGGTCGGGTGGATCCCGAACAGGTCCAACTCGCTCCAGCCGAGATCCACCGCCTCCGCTCCGAGCCGCTCCAGGAAGCTCAGCAAGGCCGCATGCTTCCTCTGCCACGCCTCGCCAAACAGCCCGGGGCAGGGGGATGCGCCCGGATCCAGGCCCTCGATGCGCGCGCGCCAGTCGCGCAGGTCCGGGTGGGCGGTAGCCGCGGAGAATGACATGCTCGACATTATCGCAGGCGGGCCGGTCCGTTCCATGTCCTGTTCGACGCCGGCCTGGCGCCGCCGCCCGCGCCTTCCCGGATCACCGAGCGCCCGGCGTAGCCCTCCAGAGCGAGAGGGCGGCGACGCGCGTCGTGCAGGAGAGGCGGTGCGGGATCGAGAGACCGGCGTCGCCGATCCGTCCATCGACACGAAGGGATCGGACATGCCTACGATCTTCGTCGGCGGCTCGCGGCAGGTCGACCACCTTCCCGACGCCTTCGGCCATCGCCTCCGCAACATCGTGGCGGGCGGACATCGCGTCGTCGTCGGCGACGCCCCAGGCGCGGACACGGCGATCCAGCGTCGGCTCCATGAGCAAGCCCATGGCGAGGTGACGGTCTACTGCTCCGGCGCGGTTCCCCGGAACAATCACGGTCGCTGGCCGACCCGCCGGGCGCGCGTGCCGGAGGGGGCTCGCGGGTTCGCCTTCCACGCGGTCAAGGACCGGCACATGGCCGAGGTGGCGGAGTTCGGGCTGATGCTCTGGGACGGGACGAGCCCCGGCACGGTTCTCAACGCGCTGCGCCTGGTCGATGGCGGGAAAGCCTGCGTGATGTTCGACCTGTCCCGGCAGGAGATCGTCACGATCCGCTCGATCGGGCGATGGCGCCAGCTCGTCTCCCGGTGCGGCCGTCACGTTCGGGATAGCCTACGGCACAGGGCGACACCGGCGGAATGGGCGGCCGCCGTGGGAGGTGCGGAGCCGGCCCTCGCGCCCGACCGGAGCTCCCGGTCCGGAGGGAGAGGGCGGCGCTGCGCGGCATGACGGGTCGGCGGCCGGATCTACGTCGCGGTGATGCACGCCCTCGTGCGCGGCTTCGTCGAGATGGGCTGCGTGCGGCGCGACGCCCGCGTCAGCGTCGTCAACGGGCCGGTCGGCCGGATGCGCCAGGACCTGCGGGCCTGGCTGGCGGCCGACGGCTCGTGCGGGGGCCGGCCGTGACCGGGCGCCTCGGGCACAACGGCGGACCGGCGATCGAGGAGCCGGCCGACACGCGTCCCGCCCAGTGCAAGCACTGCCGGCACTGGAAGGTGCCGTCCGAGGGCGAGCGGCAGGCCTACGAGGCCTTCCGCCTCGGCCTGTCGGCGGCGCCGGGTCCGGCGGCCGACCGGCGCCTGCGACCGCGTCCTGATCGGCAACAGCCGGGTCCCGGCGTTCTCGGCCACGGTGGGCGAGTTCGGCTGCCGCAACTACGAGGCCGCCCTTCCGCCACCGATGCCGCAGGGCCGTGGCTACATCACGATCTGGCGGAACGGTCGCGTCGCCTGGCAGGGATGTGAGGAGATCCCCGCCCGTTTCCTCCAGGACGATCCCGACCTGTGGAGGCCTTGCCCGCCCGGCGAGATAGCGTCCGGACATGTTATCTGTATAATCTGTATAACCCAAAGGAGTGCAGGATGCCGGACAAATCCGTCACCACCGCCGAGTTCCTCCGTCACTTCGGCCGCTACCACGACGAGGCGCGCCTGGCGCCACTGACCCTGACCAAGCACGGCCGGCCGTCGCTGGTCGTGCTCTCGGCCGACACCTACCGGCAGCTTACCGAGCAGGCCGACCCGCGCCGGGCCTTGGCCGCGGGGGAGACGCCGCCGGAGCTGGCTCATCTCATCCTGGCCGAGCTCGACCGCCAGTCGGCGGAGCACGGGGGCGACTAGGATGGCGAACCCCTTCCCGTCGGGCTCGGTCATCACCTACCCCTACCTGTGGCGGTGGCAGCGCGCGGAGGGCCGGTTCAACGCGCCCAAGGACCGTCCGACTTGCTTGGCCGTCACCATCCCGGATCAGGCTCAAGGGCTGACCCACCTCGTCCTGCTGGCCATCTCCGGAACCCCGCCGGGCGAGAGGCAGGCCGCCCTCGAGATCCCGTTGCTCGAGCTGCGACGCGCCGGCCTGTCGACGTTGAAACGCGGCTGGATCACGGTCAGCGAATACAACTACGACGTCGCCGAGCGATCCTTCCACCTCGACCCGAACCAGACGGCGCGCGGCTCGTTCGGGCCCGGGTTCATGAACCAGATCCGGGCCGCGATCCGCCCGCTCTTCACCGCCGCCCAGGGCCGGATCGATCGAACCCTGTGACCGCAT
>NZ_JAUYZI010000112.1 GCF_030700245.1 Methylobacterium amylolyticum | reverse complement strand
CGCCGACACCACCCTGCAGGAGCCGGGCGATGCGTCGCGTCCCCGGCGGTTTCCAAGGAGGCGACGCGCCGGCGATCTTGTGATCGAGCCTATCAGCCCCGGCCCGACGACGCGCCGTCGCCCACGCCCGGACGACGCGCGGCTTGATCCGGGCACCGAGCCGCTCGAGTTCGCGCGCCAGCGCAGCCCCGTTGCGGCAGCCCTCGGCCCAGCGCCGGTCGAGATAAGCGCGGTGGGGATCGATGACGCTCGGGCGCGGTGGCTTCGCCCAGGTCGGCGGCCCGTCCCGGCGCAGCCAGCGCCGCACGGTCTTGCGGTCGAGGTCGAGATGGCGCGCCATGCCGGCGACCGAGGCGCCGGCTGCATGCAGGCGCAGAAGCTCGGCGTGCCGTGCGCAACGCGGGGCGTGCCTGTCCAGTTTGCGCCGGTCGGCCGCCGTGAGCGGGCGAGCCCGGTTGTGCTCGTCCCGGAGCGTTGCGGCTCGTTCGTCCCCGAGCGTCCGCGCCACCGAGCGGATCACGCTGTGCTGGCCTGTGACCGCCTCCTGCAGAGCCTCGCTCAGATTGCGCAGCAAGTGCCAGCGGTCGAGGACGTGCACCGCCCCAGGCGCGCCCTGCCGGACGCCCTCGGCGTAGACTTCGGCCCGATCACGGGCGACGATCTCGACCCCGGGACGCTGCCGCAGCCAATCCGCCACCGTGTCGGTATCACGGTCGGGCAGGAGATCCGCGATGACCTTGCGCTCCAGGTCGACGATGATCGTGCCGTAGCGCCGCCCGCGCCGCCAGGCCCATTCGTCGATGGCGATCACGCGCGGCGGCAGAGCGGCCGGTGCCGGCCCGGCCCGGACGATGCGCAGGAAGGTGGATGGGCTGGCCGGGAGCGCCAGCCTGTGGGCGAGCCGCGCGGCCGGCGCTCCGCCGAGCGCGAGACCGAGATGACGCTGCACGTCGTGCAGCCGCCGGAACGCCGGGCGCGCGGGACGGCGACGTCCGGCAGGCTCTGGCTGAAGGTGCGGCGGGGGCAGGCGGGATTGCGACAGCGCAGGCGGCGCAATCGCACGCGTAGGCAGACGGACCGCCCCTGCCAGGGCAGGTCGGCGAGGCGGCGCTCATAGTGGCCGTGGGCTTGATCCGACTGCCTCCGGCAGACCGGACAACACGCCGCCGCCGAGCGCGGCACCGCCAGCACCGTCACGTGCTCGGGCTCGGCCGTGACAGCGACGACGCGCAGCGAGGAGGGGATGAAGGGGAGCAAGCGCTTGGGCATGGGTAGCTCGGGGACAGCATTCTCCCCATCCCAATCCCAGCCAAGCGCGACCGCTCCCGCTCACTCCGTGCCACCACACAAAGTGACACAGAACCCAATGTTCAAAGCTGTTTGACAGGTAGATGCGACCGAGTTCATCGATCTCCGGTCGCAGATCCCGGCCGAGACGGCTCCGATCAGGCATGGACCTGCTCCCCGGAGAGGCCCGTGTCCGCGGTACGCCCCCGCAAACGAGCCTCGACCACCCACAGTCGGGGAGTTGGAAAACCGAGCACACCCGGCTCCTACGACCTTTAGCACTCGGGGAGCACCTGGACATGCGCCGCAGGCTCCCCGACCACGAAGGTCAAGGATTGCGGTGTCCAAGCCGGCGGACACCAAGCCGGTGTGCTCGGGGTTTCCACACCCCAGGACAGCGCGTACCGCCCCACCCAGGATCATAGGCGCGGGTGCCGCACCGATCCAGCCTCTCTGCAGGCGTGCGCGATCGGCAGCTCGCCGACCTGCGTGGTGTAGCGTGGCATGCGCATCTCGAACTTCGTCGTCTAAGTGCCGCGCTTCCGCTCCATCCCGACAGGCACCGGCACCACACTTCCACGGCCGAAGCGGGCGTCGCAGGCTTCGCGCTCGCGATCCAGTCAGCCGATCAACGCCCGTTGCGAAGCTGCCAAGGGCACAAGGTCGACCGTGAGCGCGGCAGCCGACCAGCCGGGGACTTCGCATAATAATCCATTATGGAAATTCGGGATTATCGCCCGCACAGCTCTGTGCGAGCGATAAATTACCATAGCAACGAAGGTATTACTTCGGCATCAGTACGCTGTCGATGACGTGGACGACGCCGTTGGACTGGTTCACGTCGGCCTGCTCGACCATCGCGCCGCCGCCCTTCGCATCGATGAGCGCGAGCTTGTTGCCGTCCATCTTGACGGTCAGAACCTCGCCCTCGACGGTCTTGAGGTTGGCGTCCGCACCCCCGGCCTTGGCCTTGGCCATCAGCTCCTTGGCGTCGAGCTTGCCCGGCACGACGTGGTAGGTGAGGATCTTCTTCAGCTCCGGCTTCATGTCCGGCTTCATCAGCTTGTCCACGGTGCCCTTGGGCAACTTCTCGAAGGCTGCGTTGGTAGGCGCGAACACCGTGAACGGCCCCTTGCCGTTGAGGGTCTCGACCAGCCCGGCCTCCTTCACGGCGGATACGAGTGTGGTGAGGTTGTTCGCCTTCGAGGCGTTCTCGACGATGGTCTTGCTCGCCATCATCGGCGCGCCGCCGACCATTGGGTCGTTCTGGGCGAAGGCCGGAACGGCGGCTGCCATGCCGACGGCGAGGAGGGCGGCTGTTAAGGCGGTGCGCATGAAAAAACTTTCCTACCCGTGTGGTCAAGCTTCCCTCATTGAAGCCCGTGACCGCCCTACGCTTCGCGCTCAACGAAAGTTTCAAAAAGTATTATGGGAACAGAAGAGCGCGCCGCAGGATTACGGGCGCGATACAGGGTGCAGGTTTCATAAATCAGCGTGGACGTGAGCCGGAAAGGGCGTCACGCCTCGGCCAGAATGGACACCGGCAGGTGCACCGTGAAGGTCGTGCCGCTGTGGCCTGTGGCGGTCGCCAGCGTGCCGCCGACCTGACGCACGAACGCCTCCACGAAGCGCGAGCCCAGCCCCGAGCCAGTGGGGCCGTTGCCTGCGCTGCCGAGGCCCGCGCCGTTGTCGCTGACGGTCAGAGCAACGTCGCCGTTCCGCCTGTCGAAGCCGAGCACGATCTGCCCTTTACCGTTGGGGAAGGCATACTTGACCGCGTTGGTCGCCAGCTCGTTGACGATCAACCCGACCGTCACGGCGTGATCGGGGCCGATGGCCAGCGGCTCGGCCGCCACGCTGACCTCGATCTGCGAGCTGTCCCCTAACAGGCTCGCCCGCAGGCTCTCGGCGATGCCATTGAGGTAAGGCACCATCGGCACCGGCCCCAGCGATGCTGAGCGCGAGATTACGTCATAGAGCTGCGCTACGGCGCTGATGCGGGCCTGCATTGCCCGGTAGCCCTGCACGCACGGCTCGGCCGCCCGCCGGATTTCGAACGACACGAACGCCGTGATGATCGTCAGGCTGTTCTTGATGCGGTGCGCCAGCTCGGCCGCCAGCAGGTCGCGGTGGCGTTCGAGCAGACGCGCCTCGGTTACGTCCTCGAACACCAGCAGCAGGCGGGTGGCGTTGTTGCCGGGGCGGTGCACCTTGCGCGCGTTGAGCTTGAAGATGCGCCGCCCAAGTCCGGGAAACTCGTCCTCGACCTCGAAACCGTCGAAGCTCTCATTGTTGGGGACGACGCGCGCCAGAAGCTCTTGCAGTTTGCCGATCTGCCACTGCCCCTGCGCCAGCTCCTGCACCGGGAGCCCGATCACTGCCTCTGCCGGCACGTTGAACAGCCGCAGGAAGGCCCGGCTGGCGGATACCACCCGCATGTCATGTTCGAGGATGACGAGCGGGTCGCGCACGGTGTCCACGATGCTTTGCGCCAGCAGCCGGTTGCGCTCGCTCTCGCGCTGCGCGTCGCGCGCCTCGGTCACGTCATCGATGGTCAGCAGCAGACGTTCGGTGGCGTTGCCGGGCCGGTAGACCTTGCGGGCGTTGAGCAGCATGACCTTGCGGCCGATACCGGGAAACTCGTGCTCGACCTCGAATGCCTCGATGGCCCGATCTTCGGGGATGATCGTCGTCAACACCTCGCGCAGCGCCGGGATGTCCCACTGCCCGTGGCCCAACTCGAACAGTGGCCGGTCGATGGTGTCGGCAGGTTCGACGCCGAAGGTGCGGAAGAAGGCCCGGTTGGCCGACTGCACCCGGAGATCCCGGTCCAGCACCAGCAGGCTGGTGCGCAGGGTCTCAACGATGTCGTCCGCGTTGATGGCGTTCATGAGAGGTGGCTCGGTTTGTCTGAACAGCGACCTGGGCCTGGATAGGTGGATGTCCTGCCGGGTTCAGGCGGCCGCGGGATGCGGCTGCCTGTTGAAGTAGGCTTGGTTGGGGGTGCGTCGATCAAGGCTCGAATGGGGCCTTCGGTCGTTGTAGAAGGTCAGATACCGGCTGATCGAGGCGCGGGCCGTGCTCACGGTGTCGTAGGCCCGCAGATAGATCTCCTCGTACTTGATCGATCGCCACAGCCGCTCGACGAAGATGTTGTCGCGCCACGCGCCCTTGCCATCCATGCTGATGGCGACACCGGCCTTCAGCAAGACACTGGTGAAGGCGTGGCTGGTGAACTGCGCTCCCTGATCCGTGTTGAAGATCTCCGGCCTGCCGTGCCGGGCGAGCGCTTCCTCCAGGGCCTCGACGCAGATGTCGGCCTCCATCGTGATCGACACCCGCCAGGACAGGACCTTGCGGCTGAACCAATCGATCACGACGGCCAAGTAGACGAACCCGCGCGCCATCGGAACGTAGGTGATATCCATCGCTCAGACTTGGTTAGGTCGGTCGATGGTCAGCCCGCGCAAGAGATACGGGTAGATCTTGTGCCCCGGCGCAGGCTTCGAGGTGTTCGGTTTGCGGTAGAGCGCCTCGATGCGCAGGCGCTTCATCAGCGTCGCGACATGACAGCGTCCGATCGTGATGCCCTCCTTGTTCAAGAGATCCCGCAGCATCCGGCTCCCCGCAAAGGGAAGTTCGAGATGCAGTTCGTCCATCCGCCGCATCACGGCCAGATCGGCCGCCGGGACCGCACGCGGCAGGTAGTACACGCTGCCCCGGCTGATCCCGAGCGCCTTGGCCTGTTTGGCGATGGGAAGATTGTGCTCGCGATCGATCATCGCTTTGCGCTCAGCAGACCGGCCTTGCCGAGCGCGCCGGACAAAAAATCGTTGGTCAGCGTCAACTCGCCGATCTTGGCGTGCAGCGTCTTCACGTCGATGGCCGGGGTTGCCTCCGGCCGGGCCGCGGCTCCGAACACCCCGGCTGCCCCTTCGAGAAGCTGAGCTTTCCAGGCCGTGATCTGATTGGGATGCACATCGAACTGCTGAGCCAACTCGGCCAGGGTCTTCTCGCCGCGCAGGGCGGCCAAAGCCACCTTCGCCTTGAAGGCCGGGGCGTGGTTCCGACGGGTACGCTTGCTCATCGTCGCTCCTGATCCGCAGCCATCCTGGCCGCCGTCAG
>NZ_JAUYZI010000111.1 GCF_030700245.1 Methylobacterium amylolyticum | reverse complement strand
ATCCGGATCCTCGACGGCAACCACCTGCCGGCCAGCCAGAAGCGCCTGAAGGCCCTGCGCGGCGTGCGCGGGGCGGCCCTGCCCGGGCTGGCGATGGTGGTCTACGATCCCGACAGCGGCCTGGTGACCGATCTGGTGGCGGGCGAGGACGCCTACCAGCACGAGCGTGCCCTGGCCGCCCCCCTGCTGGAACGGGCCGGTCCGGGACAGGTCTGGATCGGCGACCGCCACTTCTGCCCCGGCGCGCTGCTGCGCGGCTGGGCGGCGGCCGGGGCCAGCTTCGTGGTGCGCGAGCACGCCAACCATCCCCGCCTGCGGGATGCGGGAGACTGGCACGCGGCGGGCCGGACCGAGACGGGCCGCCTGCGCGAGCAGACGATCACGCTCGATCCACCCCAGGAGCATCCACCCCAGGAGCCTCCGCCCCAGGAGCATCTACCCCAGGAGCCGTCGGGCCCGGAGCAGGCCGTCCCGTGGCGGCGCATCGAACTGACCCTGGCGCAGCCGACCCAGGCGGGCGACCGGGTGCTGCGGCTGTGGAGCAACCTGCCGGCCACGGTGACGGCCGCGCAGATCGCGCAGGCCTACCGGGACCGCTGGCGCATCGAGGGCATGTTCCAGCGTCTGGAGGGCGTGTTGCGCAGCGAGATCCCGAGCCTCGGTCATCCGCGCGCGGCGCTTCTCGGCTTCAGCGTGGCGCTGCTGGCCTACAACGTGCTGGCGCTGATCGAGCGCTGCGTGGAGCGCGCGCACGCCCCGGACGCGGGGGCCGCGCCGAAGGTGTCGCTGTATCACCTCGTGCTGCAGATCCGCAGCGGCTACGATGGCCTGTGCATCGCCCTGCCGCCCGAGCACTGGGCGGCCTGCGGCCCGATCGACCCGCCAGCCCTGGCCGCGCGCCTGCTGAGCTTGGCCCGCCGCATCGACCCCGCACGCGTCAGAGCCGGCCGCCGAAAACCCAAGGATCGAACGGCAAAGTCCGGGCCCACCAGCGGACCCCACTTCTCCACCGCAACCCGCCTGGCAAGCAAAACACCTTGAAAGGGCTGGGAGATAGGCCTTCGCGGTGAAGGCGTCCGCGACGCGCTCGCGGCCCGGCCGGACCGCGCGCGCCGCGGTGCCGCACTGGGAGCCGAGCCCGCGGGACCCGAAGCTGTCGGGGAGGAGGACGAGGAAGCCCTGCGCGGCGAGGCGCTCCCCCCAGTCCGCGTGCCGCGCGTTGAGGGCGCCGCTCCGGTCGTAGAGACCGCCGCACCCGTGCAGCGCGACGACGGCCGGGAACGGCCCGGGGCCGGGAGGCCTGTAGAGCACGGCGTGCAGGTCGCGCCCGTCCGCCCCCGGGACGGCCACGTCCGACGGCCGGGAGAGCGCGGGGCCGGGCGACCCGAGGACCGCGGCCAGGAACAGCGCCATCCGCGCGGCCGGTCCGGGCGCCCTCACGCGGCGATCGCCCGGGCCACGGGGTGAAAGGCCTGGACGAGGTCGCCGTCGAGCCGACCCACCATGTCGTCCAGGATCCCCAGCGCCTTCGTCACCGCCATCGGCGGCTTGTAGGACCGGCGCTCTGTCAGGGCCGCGTAGATGTCGCACACCGTGACCAGCCGCACGAGGTCGGGGATCTCCGCGCCCTTCAGGCCGTCCGGGTAGCCCGAGCCGTCCAGCAGTTCGTGGTGCGAGCGGACCACCGCCAGCATCTCCGCCTCGAAGCCGCGGCCCGCGAGCATGGCGTGGCCGTGCGCCGGGTGCTGCCGCATCACCGCCGTCTCGGCCTCCGTCAGCCGGCCCGGCTTGTTCAGGATCTCGGCCGGGACGTGGATCTTGCCGACGTCGTGCAGCAGCGCCGCCTTCGCCAGCCGGTGGCGGTCGGCGGCGGCGAACCCCAACTGCGCCGCGAAGCTCGCCGCCAGCCCCGCGACCAGCAGGCAGTGCTGGTGCGTGGCGTCGTCGAAGCGCCGCACCGCGAGGACCCAGTCGCGCACGCCGGTCTCGGCCACCGCGCGGGCGATGAGCCCGGTTCCGGTGTCGATCGCCGCCGGCGTGACGGGCCGGCCGGGCACGAACACGTCGGCGAGGAAGCGCCGCGCCGCGCCGGCGTGGCGGACGGCCGCGGGGGCGGACGGATCCTCGTGCCGGTGCAGACCCTCCAGAGCCGCCAGGAGCGCCTGCGTCATGGCCCCGGCGGCGAGGGTGCCGCTGGCGCCCAGCACCCGGGCCTGCGCCTCGGCCCGGGCGGCGTTGCCGTGGGTGAGGAACAGGAAGGGCACGCCCCGGCCCCGCACCGCCTTGAGGATCCGCTGCATCCGCAGGACGGCGTCCGAGGTGAGCGCGCTGACGTCGCCGACGATCAGCTCGGGCAGAACGGACGGGACCGCGGCCTCGTAGAGATCGTGCACGCGGCAGGCGCGGAATGTGCCGAGGTCGCGCGCCAGCCGGTCGCCGCGACGCAGGTCGTCGGTGATCAGCAGGAGTTCGCCCATCGCCTCCTCCCCAACGGACGGCCCGCCGCGGTCGCGGACCCCGTGCAGCGCGTCGCCCCGATCGCGCGTCATCCTATCGCACGCGCCGCTTCCCGCACCTGTTGCGTGGCCGCATCGACCCGGTCGCTCGCCGCCGCGATCGCCTCGACCCCCGCAGCGATGCCGGCCGCCCCGTGCGCCGCCGTCTGCATGTTGCCCGACATCTCGCGCGTGACCGCCGACTGCTCCTCCACCGCCGCCGCGATCGCCGCCGAGACCTCGTCCAGCGCCCGGATCGTGCCCTGGATCGTGCCGATCGCCTCCACCGCATCCCGGGTGGCCGCCTGCGTCGCGCCGATCTGCCCGCGGATCTGGTCGGTGGCCCGGGCGGTCTGCTCGGCCAGGGCCTTCACCTCGGCCGCCACCACCGCGAAGCCCCGGCCGGCCGCCCCGGCGCGCGCCGCCTCGATGGTCGCGTTGAGCGCCAGCAGGTTGGTCTGGCCCGCAATGTTCGAGATCAGCCCGACCACATCGCCGATCTGCGTGGCCTGCCCGCTCAGGCCCGCGACGATGCCGCCGGTGCGCCGCGCCTGCTCCACGGCCTCGCCGGCCATCCGCGCGGCGTGGCTCACCTGCTGGCTGATCTCGCCGACCGAGGCCGAGAGTTCCTCGGCGCCCGCCGCCACCGCCTGGATGTCGCCCGACACGCGCCCGACCGTGCCGGCGGCGTCCGCCGTCTGCCGAGTCACGTCCTCCACCGCCTGACCGATGGCGTCGAGGTCGACGCCGATCGCCCGCTGCGCCTCGGCCCGGCGCTGCCGCTCCAGCACCTGCGCGGTCACGTCGACCGCGAACTTCACCACCTTGAGAACGCGACCGTCCGCGCCGGTGATCGGGTTGTAGGTCGCCTGGATGAACACCTCCCGGCCGCCCTTGGCGATGCGGCGGAACTCGCCCGCCTGGAACGCGCCTCCGGCCAGCGCAGCCCAGAAGTCGCGGTAAGCCGCGCCCGCCCGCTCGGCCTCGTCCATGAACAGGCTGTGGTGGCGGCCCCGCACCTCGTCGAGGCCGTAGCCCAGCGCGCCGAGGAAGTTGGTGTTGGCGTCGAGGATGGTGCCGTCCGGCGCGAAGGCGATCACTGCCTGCGAGCGGTGGAGCGCCGCGATCTGGCCGTCGAGATCGAGGGCGCGGACCTTCTGCGCGGTGATGTCGGTGGCGAACTTGACGATCTTGGCTACCCGACCGGTCCGGTCGCGGACCGGGTTGTAGCTGGCCTGAATCCAGACTTCGCGTCCATCCTTGGTAATCCGCTTGAACTCGGCCGTCTGGTAGGTCCCGCTCCGCAGCCTGTCCCAGAAGGCCCGATATTCAGGACTGTCGCGGTGCGATGCTTCGACAAAGATGGAATGCTTTTGTCCCTGGACCTCCGCCAACGTATAGCCAACCAGGGAGAGGAAGTTGGCATTGGCGGTCAGAATGATGCCATCGAGCCTGAATTCGATGATGGCCTGCGAGCTGTCGAGGGCATTGAGCTTGGCGCGAGCGTCCTCGGTCCGAAACGCAAGCATGGATTCCTCACCTAGTCGGTTGATTTCGGCGGGCATGGTCCGGCAGAAATATTAATATGCCGGCAACGATTGAACACAACTTGGTGAAATCGAGCGCAAAATGCTACTTTTGGTGGTACAACATAGGTTGTTGCGGCCAAAGCGTGTAGAACTGGACCCCGTATGCTGCCGAATCCGGGCTCGGAACTGACATACGTTGGTATCTGAGAGCGACCGACACACTCTGAGGTAGTAGAACGACCGCCGACAGCGTCCAGTCGTCGCAGGCCTGCGCCCTGCCGCGGGCGATCCGGCCCGCGGCGGATCGGTCTCCGCGCGGCGTTCGCGCCAGCCGGAATCCGCGTTCGCGCGGCGCCCGTCGGGGACGGTGGGACGACCGTTGGGACGAACCGCGCGCGTTAGCGCGGCGGCTGTCGCGTTCGTGCGGATGGCGGCCGGACGCCGACCGCGCGGACGATCCGAGACCGTCCCCCGCACGTCGCCGCCCGGAACCGAAGGTGTGGCACCGGCGCCACGCCGCTGGCGGAACCGCCCCGGCCGCCGCAACCGCGCGATGTCGAAGGCGTTATCGCGCTCGGGCCGAAGTTATAAATGGAAACTTAATCGATCCGCACGTTAACCGACAGTTCATCACGCCGGTTTTCATCACGCCGGCCTGTGTGTCCGCAAAACTACATCTTCTTTTACGAATTGGCTCTAGGGTCACCCAGGCTTTCAAACTGGATCGACATCATGACCAAGCTTCTGACCTCGCTGGCCGCCTTCACGGCCCTCACCGCCGCCGCCTCGGCCGCCGACCTTCCGCGCCGCGCCGCGCCGCCGCCGGTGTTCACGCCGGTGCCGGTGTTCACCTGGACCGGTGCCTACTTCGGTATCAACGCCGGCTACGGCTTCGACGCCAGCAGCAACGGCGGCTCGCGCGGCTTCGTCCAGACCGCCGGCGACCCCGTCCGCCAGACCCTGGCCGGCGGCCTCGTCCCCTACCGCGCTCTCAACCCGCTCGGCTCCACGCTGGTCTACTCCAACAGCAACCGCGAGGGCTTCTCCGGCGGCGGCCAGATCGGCTACAACTACCAGTTCACCCCGGGCGCCGGCGTCGTCGTCGGTGTCGAGGCCGACGCCCAGTACCTCGACTTCGGCGGCCGCGCCCGCTTCGCCACCAACGCCGCCGCGATCAACCCGGGCTTCCTCCCGGTCAACGGCACGCTGAACACCCTCGACTTCTTCGGCACCGTCCGCGGCCGCCTCGGCTACGCCTTCGACCGCACCCTCGTCTACGCCACCGGCGGCTTCGCCTACGCCACCGGCACGGATGCCGGCGCCCGCATCGGCTTCCAGAACTTCGCCGGCCGCCGCGACGACTTCAAGACCGGCTGGACCGTCGGCGGCGGCGTCGAGTACGCCCTGCCCACCGACTCCTTCCTGAACTTCTTC
>NZ_JAUYZI010000110.1 GCF_030700245.1 Methylobacterium amylolyticum | reverse complement strand
AGCGGCCGAGCGCCTGATCGGGGGCCGGCTCGGACGCGGGCTGATCGCCAGACCCCCTTTTTTCGCGCCCGCCGCATGTTGGTGGGCGCGCACGATGGTGGAATCCACGATCAGGTACTCGAAATCGGGATCATCCGACAGCGCCGCGAAGATGCGCCACCACACGCCCTTCTGGCTCCAGCGGCTGAAGCGGCGGAACACGCTGTTCCACTCACCGAACGCAGCGGGCAGATCACGCCAGGGCGCGCCGGTGCGCACGATCCACAGCACGCCTTCGACGAACATCCGGTTGTCGCGCCCGGTCGAGCCGCGCTGATCGGGACGTCCGATGATCAGCGGTGCCATCCGCTCCCACTGCGCGTCGCTGAGAACCAAGCGATCCTGAACGCTCAAGGCTGTCCTCCAAAAGACAGCCTTGAATCACGCCTCCCGCTGAACGTGAACCCCAACAGTCCACACACCCTAGGCTGCTCGTCGCAGGTGGCGCATGCCAAAGTGATTGCCCGCGCCGGCTCGAGTGCTGCCGCCCAACTCGCCGCCTACGAAGCCGCCACGGACAGCGGAGCCCGTGACGACGCGGCGCTGAAGGCGGTCATCGACTGGCTGGCGGCGGAGACGAGCAGGGGCGTTGATTGAAACTAGATGTTTGGTCCACATGAAGGAGTGAGCCTCTGCTGCAGATACATCAACCGATGCCGTTTGCGCCGGTGTTATCGCTTCCGTCATCGGTCGCGGCGTGAGGCGCGCAGCAAAGAACGCTATCATTCCAACCAAAGTCATGCAGGCGCACATCAGGAAAATTACTACAAGAAATTCTTTGATGGCCTCGACGTGGCGTTTCGCGTTGAAGATGCAGTAGCCGCCAGCGGTAAATACGGTCGCGGCGATCAACGGAAGAGTGAGGTTGAGCATCAGACCTGCTACCGTGGATCGGTGATGGCGCGCGGATTGCCCTCGGTCCCCTCGCTAATGCGAGAAACATGCAGCACTGCAACAAGGACGCGCATCGCTGGCATGCGCGGGGTGGGCGCCTTGCACGCTACCTGCTCGACTGGTGCCACGACGACAAGCCGACGTGGTTCGCCATCCGTGGTGCGGAGGGGGGAGCGAGCCGCATCCCCTCCGTACCCGTTCAATCTGTCGGGCGGCATATGCCAGCGCGTGGTGATCGCCCTGGCGCTGGCCTGCCGGCCGCAGCTCCCCATCGCCGACGAGCCGACGACCGGCCTCGACGTGACGACGCAGAAGGCTGTGATGGACCTCGTCGTCGAGCAGATCCGCGAGCGCGGCATGTCGACGATCCTGATCACCCACGATCTCGGGCTGGCCGCCGCCTATTGCGACGACGTAGCGGTGATGCAGGAGGGGCGGGTCGTTGAGACCGCGCCCGCGGCGGCGATCTTCCCCGCGCCCGCCCACGATTACATCCGCCGGCTGATGCGGGCAACGCCGCGCCCCGGCATCGGCCTGCGCGACCTCCTGCCCCGAGAGGTACCAACTCCGGCACCCGCTCCAGTCCCCGCCCCGGCAACCGCGGGCGCGCCGCTCCTGACCGTCACGAACCTCGTCAAGGACTACCCCTGCCAGGGTGCGACCGGAACGATGGCACGGGTGTTCCGCCGGGGCGGGGGCGTTCCGGGCGGTGGACAGCCTGTCGTTCGAGATCCGCCGGGGCGAGAGCGTCGGCCTCGTCGGCGAGTCCGGCTGCGGCAAGTCTACCACCTCGGCGATGGTGATGCAGCTCCTCGATCCGAGCGCCGGGACGATCGTGTTCGACGGGCAGGAGATCGGCGCGATCCCCGCCGCCCGCTTCGCCCGCTACCCGCTCCGGTCGAAGATCCAGATGGTCTTCCAGGATCCGACCGACAGCCTGAATCCGCGCCACACCGCGGCGCGGGCCATCAGCGATCCCCTCCTCCGCTTCCGCGCGGCGACCGGTCCGGCCATGCGCGCGCTGCGAGGAGCTGGCGCGGCTGGTCGGCCTACCGGTCGATCTCCTCGACCGCTTTCCCCACCAACTCTCCGGCGGGCAGAAGGCCCGAGTCGGCATCGCCCGGGCGATCGCCCTCGACCCCACCTTCGTCGTCCTCGACGAGCCCACCGCGGCGCTCGACGTGTAAGTCCAGGCTGCTGTCCTCAACCTGTTCGCCGACCTTAAGGCCCGGCTCGGGATGGGCTACCTCTTCGTTAGCCACGACCTGCAGGTGGTGCGCATGCTCTGCGACCGGGTGCTCGTGATGCGCGGGGGCCGGATCGTGGAGGAGGGCACGGCGCAAGGCTTGCTGGAGACGCCGAGCGCCGCCTACACCCGCGAACTGATCGCCGCCATCCCGCCCCCCGGTCTGACGCACCCACGGTCTGAGCATGCCCGATCTCACGCCCCTCGCCCCGCTCCCCGACGACGCCGCGCTGGACGCAGTCGTGGACGCGATGCTGCCGCTGCTGGGCCTCGCCGCCGAACCGGGCTGGCGCGGACCGATCCTCCAGAATTTCCGGATGGTCTCCGGCGCCGCGCGCCTCGTCCTGGAGTTCCCGCTGCCCGACGAACTCGAGCCCGCGCCCAGGTTCGAGCCGTGAGCGCCCACGCCGCCATCACCGCGACGCTCGCCCGGATCGACGCGCTCGACCACAGGGTCAACGCCTTCACCGCGCTGACCCGCGAGCGGGCACTGGCTCGGGCGGAGGCCGTCGACCGGGGCGCGGTCGCGGGGCCACTCGCCGGGGTGCCGTTCGCGGTCAAGAACTTGTTCGACGTCGCCGGGCTGCCCACCCTGGCGGGCTCCAAAATCAACCGCGAGCGCCCGCCCGCGGCGCACGACGCTTTCCTGATTCGGCAGCTGGAGGCGGCGGGCGCGATCCTCGTCGGCGCCCTGAACATGGGCGAGTACGCCTACGACTTTACGGGCGAGAACGTCCACGACGGGCCCTCGCGCAACCCGCACGACCTCACGCGCATGACCGGGGGCTCCTCCGGCGGCTCAGGGGCGGCCACCGCCGCCGGCCTCGTGCCGCTGGCGCTCGGGTCGGACACGAACGGCTCGATCCGCGTGCCGTCGGCCTTCTGCGGCGTGTTCGGGCTGAAGCCCACCTTCGGGCGGCTGTCGCGCGCGGGCACCTTCCCGTTCGTGGCGAGCTTTGACCATCTCGGGCCGATGGGCTGTTCGACCTCTGAGATCGCCGCCGCCTACGACGTTATGCAGGGCCGCGACGTGGACGATCACTGGCAGGTGGCGCGGCCGGTCGAGCCGGTCCTGCCCAACCTCGACCGGGGCGTGGGGGGCCTGTGCATCGCGGTGGCGGACGGCTATTTCACCCGCGGCGCGGAGCCCGAGGCGCTGGCCGCAGTCCGGATGGCGGCCGAGGCCCTGGGCGCCGACGGCACGGCCGAGCTGCCCGAGGCCGCCCGCGCGCGCGCTGCGGCCTACGTGATCTCGGCGGCCGAGGGCGCTTCGCTCCACCTCGACCGTCTGCGCGCTCGCCCGGTCGACTTCGACCCGGCGACCCGCGACCGGCTGATCGCCGGGTCGATGATCCCCGCCGCCTGGGTCCAGCGGGCGCAGCGCTTCCGCCGCTGGTACCGCGATGCCGTGCTCAGCCTGTTCGAGGGAGTAGACCTGATCCTCGCCCCCGCGACGCCGTTCCGCGCGCCCAGACTCGGCCAGACGACCATGACCCTCGACGGGGTCGAGATGCCCCTGCGACCCAACATCGGCGTGTTCACGCAGCCGATCTCGTTCATCGGCCTGCCGGTGGCGGCCGTGCCGGTCTGGCCGGATGCCGGCCTGCCGCTCGGCGTGCAGGTCATTGCCGCCCCCTGGCGCGAGGATCTCGCCCTCCGCGCGGCCCGCACCCTCGAGCGGGCGGGCGTCGCTCGCGCCCCGGTCGCCGCACTCTGAGGTTCGCGATGGATATCGACCTGCCCGAGGTGAAGGCTGAGGTGGAGGCAGCCTTCGCCCGCTACGAGGCGGCGCTCGTCGCCAACGACGTGGCGACGCTGGAAGCGCTGTTCCGGGACGATCCCGCCACCATCCGCTACGGGATGGGCGAGAACCTCTACGGCATGGACGCGATCCGCGCCTTCCGCCGCGCCCGCCCCGCGGCCGGGCTGGCGCGGCGCCTGGAGCGGACCGTCATCACCACATACGGCCGCGACTGCGCCACCGCCTCGACCCTCTTCCACCGCGAGGGCGCCCCCGGGAAGGTCGGCCGGCAGATGCAGACCTGGGTCCGCTTGCCCGAGGGCTGGCGCGTGGTGGCCGCGAGCGTGAGCCTGATCGATGGCTGAGGGACCCTTCACCCTGGCCGAGTGCCGCGCCTCCTACGCGGGCGGCGCCCTAGAGCGGCGACCGTCCGGTTTGAGTCGGTTTCGGCGGTTTTCACGGGCGGCGTCCCGTGATTGCGTACGGGGCCTTCCCGGGAGAGGCACATGCCCCAGCCCTTTCAAGGTGTTTTGCTTGCCAGGCGGGTTGCGGTGGAGAAGTGGAGGCCGCTGGTGGGCCCGGACTTTGCCGTTCGATCCTTGGGTTTTCGGCGGCCGGCTCTGACGCGTGCGGGGTCGATGCGGCGGGCCAAGCTCAGCAGGCGCGCGGCCAGGGCTGGCGGGTCGATCGGGCCGCAGGCCGCCCAGTGCTCGGGCGGCAGGGCGATGCACAGGCCATCGTAGCCGCTGCGGATCTGCAGCACGAGGTGATACAGCGACACCTTCGGCGCGGCCCCCGCGTCCGGGGCGTGCGCGCGCTCCACGCAGCGCTCGATCAGCGCCAGCACGTTGTAGGCCAGCAGCGCCACGCTGAAGCCGAGAAGCGCCGCGCGCGGATGACCGAGGCTCGGGATCTCGCTGCGCAACACGCCCTCCAGACGCTGGAACATGCCCTCGATGCGCCAGCGGTCCCGGTAGGCCTGCGCGATCTGCGCGGCCGTCACCGTGGCCGGCAGGTTGCTCCACAGCCGCAGCACCCGGTCGCCCGCCTGGGTCGGCTGCGCCAGGGTCAGTTCGATGCGCCGCCACGGGACGGCCTGCTCCGGGCCCGACGGCTCCTGGGGTAGATGCTCCTGGGGCGGAGGCTCCTGGGGTGGATGCTCCTGGGGTGGATCGAGCGTGATCGTCTGCTCGCGCAGGCGGCCCGTCTCGGTCCGGCCCGCCGCGTGCCAGTCTCCCGCATCCCGCAGGCGGGGATGGTTGGCGTGCTCGCGCACCACGAAGCTGGCCCCGGCCGCCGCCCAGCCGCGCAGCAGCGCGCCGGGGCAGAAGTGGCGGTCGCCGATCCAGACCTGTCCCGGACCGGCCCGTTCCAGCAGGGGGGCGGCCAGGGCACGCTCGTGCTGGTAGGCGTCCTCGCCCGCCACCAGATCGGTCACCAGGCCGCTGTCGGGATCGTAGACCACCATCGCCAGCCCGGGCAGGGCCGCCCCGCGCACGCCGCGCAGGGCCTTCAGGCGCTTCTGGCTGGCCGGCAGGTGGTTGCCGTCGAGGATCCGGAT
>NZ_JAUYZI010000011.1 GCF_030700245.1 Methylobacterium amylolyticum | reverse complement strand
CGCATTTGGCTGATGAGGTCGGCGAGGTAGTCGTCGTTCCATCCGGCCAACTGTCGTTTGGTGTGCAGGGAGCCCTTCGTGGCGTCCTGGCGGATCAGGCCGAGGGCGAGGCGGCGCAGCAGGGCGAGGTTCTGGGCGGTGACGGCGTTGCGGGTGAGGATGGCGTCCTCGCGGAAGGCGACGTCGAGCAGCCAGTGCTGGTGGTTCTCGATCGACCAGTGGGCGCGCACCACGCGCAGGACCTCGGCGGGGTCGAGCCGCTGCGAGAGGGCGACGTAGCGGGTCTGGGGCGGCTCGGCCTCGGCAGGGGCGTCCACGTGCGTGCTGCGGCGCAGGCCGTCGACCCGGGCGATGGCGCACAGGCCGGCGAAGCCGTAGCGTTCGGCCCAGCCCGGCACGGCCCGGACCCAGGCGCGGCGCTCCTCGTAGCGGCCGTGGGCGGTGTGGCTGGTGCGGACGGCCGTCTCGGCATCGGCCTCGCCCAGCAGCGCCTGGGCGGCCGCGTGCAGCGGGCCGCGGTTGCCCTTGAGGATCAGGGCGTAGGCTCCGCCCCGTTCCAGGATGGCGGCGGCCGTGGCGCGGTTGCCGTGCAGGGCGTCGGGCGTGACGACGGCATCGCGCAGGTCGAGCAGGGCGATGACCTCGCGCGCGGCGGTGACCTCGCTGCGGTTGCGGGCGTGGCGCTGGGCCAGGACGAGGCGCTGCTCGGCGGCCCAGGCGGTGACGAGGTGCAGCGGGGTCGAGCGCCCGGCGCTCTGGATGGCGCCGCGCAGGGACTTGCCGTCGAGGGCGACGATGCGCGGGCGGCCGGTGCCGTCGGGCTCGTCCTGCGCCGCTTGGTCCTGCGCCGCTTGGTCCAGGGCTTTGGCGAAGGCGGCCATGAAGGCGCGGAACGCGGCCTCGAAGGCGAGCGGGTCGAGCGCCTGGAACAGGCGGCTGAAGGTGTCGTGGCTGGGCGCGCCGTGGGCGAGGCGGACGAAGCGGCGCAGCAGCGGCAGCTTGGCCCGGGCGAAGGTGGCGATGTCGACGCAGGTCTGGGCGCCGCACAGCGTGGCGGCCAGGGCGACCAGCAGAACCTCGTCGAGCCGATGGCGGGCGTTGGCCGCCCGCGGGTCCGGCACCGCCGCGAACAATCCTTGCACGGCCAGCATCGAGCGCCTCCTGCGTCTCAGGAGGCGTCAACGCATCGCCTTCAGCCCAGATCGAACCCCAAACAACCCATATGCAATCGCCCTGCCACAAGGGGGAGGGGTCAGGGGTGGGGGTGGTGCAGGATGGATCGCCGAGCTTCGTTCGGCGCCACCCCCACCTCCAACTCCTCCCCGCAAGGGGGAGGAGAGCGCGTCGCGGCCGGCATCGCGGGATGCCTGGAATCCAGCACCCCGCACAGGCAGCCGAAGGCGGCTCAGGCCGCGCGCTTCTCGCGGTTGAGGAGCTTGCGGTTCACCAGCACCTCGGCGATCTGCACGGTGTTGAGGGCCGCGCCCTTGCGCAGGTTGTCCGAGACGCACCAGAACGCCAGCCCGTTCTCCACCGTCGCGTCCTCGCGGATGCGCGACACGTAGGTGGCGTCCTCGCCGGCCGCCTCGTGCGGGGTGATGTAGCCGCCGGGCTCGCGCTTATCGACGACGAGGATGCCCGGCGCCGCGCGCAGGATCTCGGTCGCCTGCTCGGGCGTGAGCGGTCGCTCGAACTCGACGTTGACCGATTCCGCGTGCCCGATGAAGACCGGTACCCGCACGGCGGTGGCCGTGAGCTTGATCTTCGGGTCGAGCATCTTCTTGGTCTCGGCGACCATCTTCCACTCTTCCTTCGTGTACCCGTCCTCCATGAACACGTCGATGTGCGGGATCACGTTGAAGGCGATGCGCTTGGTGAACTTGCCCCCGGCCTTGATCTCGCCGGCGGTGAACACGGCGCGGGTCTGGTTGAACAGCTCGTCCATCGCCTCCTTGCCGGCGCCGGAGACCGACTGGTAGGTCGAGACGACCACGCGCTTGATCGTCGCCGCCTCGTGGAGAGGCTTGAGCGCCACGACGAGCTGCGCGGTGGAGCAGTTCGGGTTGGCGATGATGTTGCGCTTGGTGAAGCCGACCACCGCGTCGGCGTTCACTTCGGGCACGATCAGCGGCACGTCGGCGTCGTAGCGGAACGCCGAGGAGTTATCGATCACCACGCAGCCCTGCTGGCCGATGCGGGGACTCCATTCCTTCGAGGTCTCGCCGCCCGCCGACATCAGGCAGATGTCCGTGTCGGAGAAGTCGTAGGTGTCGAGGGCTTTCACCTTCAGGGTCTTGTCGCCGAAGGAGACCTCCTGGCCCTGGCTGCGGCGCGAGGCCAGCGCCACGACCTCGTCGGCGGGGAATGCCCGCTCGGCCAGGATATCGAGCATCTCGCGGCCCACGTTGCCCGTGGCGCCGACGACGGCGACCTTGTAACCCATCTCTCGTCTCCGCGCGTGTGAGGAATCCGGACGATCCGGGCCCCGCGCTCCGCGTCTCCAGAAAAAGCCGGGCGGGATCGTCCCGCCGGATCCGTGTTCCGGCCCGCCAAACGGGCGCGGCCGCCGCCCCGACCCCGAGGGTCGGAGGCGCACGGCCCCGGGCAGCAAGGCACCCGAATCCCCGGGCCTGTCAAGGGTGTGCGCTGCAACGCGCGATTCACCCTGCCCCGCGAAAGGCCCGCCCGGCGGACCCGCGGAAACCGGGCGGTGGCGGGGCGCGGGCGAGGGTTCGCCTCCCGCCACCCCGGACGCGAGGAGACGCCGTGCTGCCCGACCGGTCCCCCGACGATCCGGGTCCCGCCGACGCGGAGGCGCGCCGCCGGCCAGCGGCGTCCCGGCCGCGCGTCCTGCGCCTGACCCTGCAACTTACCGCCGCCGCCGGTCTCGTGGCCGGCCTCGGCCTCCTCGCCCGGACGCAGAGCCGTCCGGACGCCCCGCCCGCCGCCGACCTGTCCGCGGCGGCCCCGGCGGCCGCCCCTGTCCGCCCCGACCCTGTGCCGCTCGCCGCGAGCCCGGCGCGGCTGCTGCTCGCCGAGCCCGGGGCTGACCCGGTCCGCACCGAGCCCGGCCGCCTCGACCCGGCCAGCGGCCTGCGCGAGGACGCCCTCAGCCGCGGCGCCTTCGAGGCGCTGGAGACGCCCGCCCTGCGGCTGGTCCTCACCCGCGGCCCCGGCGCCGAGCGGGCGCCCGGCCTGTTCGTGCTGCTCGCCCGCCGCGCCGCGGTCGGGCCGGCGCTCGCCGTCACCCGCACCGGCGCCGCCGGGCGGATCGACACCCGCTTCGGCCCCGTCGAGACCCTGGAGGCGACCCTGTCGGGCCCGCTGGCCCGGGTCTGCATCGGCTTCGTCACCCGCGGCGCCGCGTTCCGCCTCGACGGCTGGCTCTGCGCGCCGCTCGGCCGTGCGCCGGAGCCGCGGGCGCTCGCCTGCACCCTCGACGCCCTCACCCTCGACGATCCCGCCGACCCGGCGGCGGTCGCGGCGTTCCGGGCCGGCCGGCCCGACGGCGCCGGAGGCTGCGACCGGCCCTCGGCCGCCGCCGACCCGGCCGGCCGGACCGGCTCGATCGACCGTTCGCGCCGCGGACGGGCCCGGCAGGCGAAAAATTAAGGCCATCGTGTGGCAAATCGCGTAAGCGTGGCCGTTTCTGGGGAACAACGGCCGAGCCGGAACGTCTTACTCCCAAGCGGCGGCGAACTGTTAAGCTCTCACCGCCATATTCCTCCCACTCACTCGCGAAGGACGGCCATGCGCTCCCTCAAGATCGCCCTCCTGGGCGCCCTCGCCACCGCCGGCCTCGGGGCTCTGACCACCGCGCCGGCCCAGGCGCAGGACGGCTACGGCGCCGGCCGGTTCTACTCGGTCAGCCGCCCGCTCCCGATCCGCGTCCGCCCGCGGAGCTGGCTCGACGCCGGCCCGGCGCCGCTGGCCTCGAACGTCCCCGGCGCGGGCGGTTCGCGCAACCCGGCGCTGAACCCCTACCTGATCGCCGCCTCGAACGCGCTGACGCCGCCCTACGGCCCGACCGACCGCTTTGGCCGCGGCGTGCTGCCGGATCCGATCACCAACGCGCCGTTCATCACCCGCCAGCAATCGGCGGTGCGCAACGTCGACCTGTCGTTCGTCGACCGGCTGGACCCGACCTCGCCGCTCTACGGCCGCCCGTACTGAGCCGACGCGTCGTCCACCTGCGGAGCGCGGGCCCCTCGGGCCCGCGTTTCTCGTTTCCAGGCCCTTCCCGACGCGCGGTCCGCGACCGCGCTACTTGACCTGCACGCTGTCCACGACCTCGCGGAATTTGGCCAGCGTGCCGGCCCGCTGGTCCTCGCGCACCACGCCCACGGCGCGCAGGTAGCCGTCGGGGTTGAAGCGGATCGTCTGCGCGACCACCACGGGGATGTTGGTGGGCATGTCGACCGCCCGGGCCACGATCTCGTGCCAGTCGCTGCCCTTCGTCCGGTAGCTCTGCGCGCGCTCGATCACGAAATCCTTCATCGTCTGGTTGGCGTACAGGGCCTGCCGGGCGAAGGTGTCGCGCTGGTCGGCGGTCGGCGGCTGCTGCACCGCCTGGGCCAGCACCAGGATCGGCTGCTCCAGGTTCTGGATCTGGTCCTTCGGCCCCTGCGTCATCAGCACCGAGTTGCCGGCGAGCACCCGCACCGGGCGGAACCCCGCCGTGTCGGGGATGCGGAAGGGCAGCGCGTCGACCTGCTCGGTCAGCGTCAGCGCCGGGCGGACGGTGACGCCGGTCACGAGCTTGCGCATCGTCTCCGGGCTCTCGGCGTCGGGCAGCGCCTGGGCGATGATCAGCCCGGTGACGGTCGGCGTACCGACCACGAGGATCCACTTGCGCACCGCCGGTCCGGCGGCGTTCGGGTCGCCCGGCTGCTCGCCGGTGTAGAGCATGCCCTCGTCGTCGCCGATCTTGATCGACTCGCGCTTCTCCACCGCGAAGCCCTGCGAGAGCAGGTTCGCGTCGGTGAAGCCGCTGACCAGTTCGGGAAAGGCGTTCGGCGGCAGTTCGACCACCGACAGGGTGGCGCCGCCGGCCTTCCGCTCGAAGCCCGAGAAGCGGCGCGACAGGCTCATGTCGGCCGGCGGCTCGAAGCCGAAGCGGGATCCGGGCGGGTAGACCGGGTCGGCGGCCCGGGTCGGAGCGGCGCCGGCCGCCAGCAGCATCGCCCCGAGGGCCAGGGCGCGGAGAGAGGGTGCCCCGAGGGACAGCTTGAGGTTGCGCACCCGCATGGAACCGAACGCTCTCCGACCGCCGCCCTGCCAGGGGATCGGCCCCCGATGCGTCGGCTGCCGCCGTGTCGCTGTCAAGCCGCCTCTCGGACCGTCTCCCGGACAGCTTCCCTGACCGCGCGCGGCGGCCCCGGGCCCGAACGCTCAGGCCGCCAGGACCCGGCGGAGCCGCCCGCCGAGGGCGGCCGCGGCCGCGATGCCGCCGGCATAGGCGAGGAGGTTCCAGGCGGAGAAGATCCGCCCGAGGGCGAGCTGCCCTGCCAGCGTCGCGCGGAATGCGTCCAGCTCCGGCGTGTGGACGAGCCGGGTGAACTCGATCGCCGCCGCCACCGCGCCGGCCACGGCGGCGCAGGCGCCCCGGTCCCAGCCCCCGGGCCGGACGGCCGCCGCGAGGCAGTAGAGCATCGCGCCCCAGAGCAGGCCGCCGCCGTAATGGTGGACGGGCAGCGGCAGCCCCCAGGGCACCAGCCGCAGGAGCAGCCCCGCGCCGATGACGAGGCCCGCGCAGACCGCGCTGGCGCCGCGGCTCACGGCAGCGCGGCGAGCGACCGGGCCGGCATCGCGGGTCTCAGCCGGACGATCCCGTTCACCCGCGCGACGAGGGTGTAGGAGACGATCATCAGGAGGAACCACGACGAGAGCTTGGCCAGCGGCACCAGGGACCACGCCGCCCGCTGGTGCGGGTAGAGCCACGCCCCGGAGACGGTGCCGATGTTCTCGGCGAACCAGATGAACAGGGCGACGAGGCCGAGGCCGAGGAGCAGGGGCATGGCGCGGTGCCGGCGCCAGATCTTGAAGTGCACGGTCGCCGGCCCGAACAGGAGCGCGGCGGCCGCGATCAGCACGAAGCGCAGGTCGTAGACCGCGTGGTTGGTGAGGAAGTTGACGTAGATCGCCAGCGACAGGATCGAGAGCGCCCACAGGGGCGGATGCCGGGTGAAGCGGAAATCGAACAGGCGCCACGCCCGGGCGATGTAGCTGCCGACCGCGGCGTACATGAAGCCCGTGAACAGCGGCACGCCGCCGATCCGGAAGACGCTCGCCTCGGGATAGACCCAACTGCCGATCGCGGTCTTGTGGATCTCCATCACCGTGCCGACGACGTGGAAGATCAGGATGACCTTGGCCTCGTCCAAGGTCTCCATGCGGGCGAGGAGCAGGGCGGCCTGGATCGCCAGCGCCGCGAGGAACAGGGCGTCGTAGCGGGCGAGCCACGCATCCGCCGGCCAGAGCAGCCGGGTCGCCACGATGAGCCCGAGCAGCAGGCCGCCGAACAGGCAGGCCCAGCCCTGCTTCACCCCGAAGCGCACGAACTCGTAGCCCGCGAGCCACAGGGGGCCCCGGGCGGCGGCCGCGACGCCCAGGCGCGCCTCGGCGCGGATGAACCGCCGGAGCGGCGGCCACAGCGCGGCGGCGCTGTCGGATCGTTCGAGGCGGCGCATCGGCACGGCGGTGACCGGGCTCCCGTGGCTGGACGCCCGGACAGCAGATCACGATGACGGCATTCCCGTGGCGCGGGTGACCCGGCGCAGGGTCAGGTTGCAGCGTCCGCCCGCCGGCAGCAGGCCGGGCAGCGGGTCCTCCGTCAGGGGATCGTCGGCCAACAGATCGTCGGCCGGGTAGAGGCGGTCGATCCCGTGGTGGATCAGGCGGGCGGGGCCGCCCATCACCAGGGCGTCGCCGGGCATCAGCCGCACCGAGCGGGTCGGGTCGCCGCGCCTCGGGCCGCCGTAGCGGAACAGGGCCGGCGCCCCCAGCGACAGGGAGACGACCGGGGCGGACAGTTCCGCCTCGTCGCGGTCCTGGTGCAGCCCCATCCGCGCGCCGGGGGCGTAGAGGTTGATCAGGCACGCCTCCGGCTCCGCCGGGAAGCCCGCCAGCGCCGCCCAGGCGCGGAGCGCGGACGCCGGGATCGGCGCCCACGGTGCCCCCGTCTCGGGGTGGGCCGGCTGGTAGCGGTAGCCGCGCACGTCCGACACCCAGCCGAGGGTGCCCGCGTTGCTCATCCGCACCGAGAACGGCTTGCCGGTGCGCGGCATCGTCGGCGTGAATGGCGGGGCGGCGGCGAGCGCCGCGGCGACCTCCGCGGCCAGCCGCCGGCGCGCCGGCCCGTCCAGGTAACCGGGATGGTGGATCAGGCCCGGGACGAGCGCGACCGCCACCGGATTCAGGCGACGTCGATGTCGCGCTCCAGCACCGCCTTCCCGGCCACCGTGGTGTCGGCATTGAGGTGGTAGACCAGCGGCACGCCGGTGGCGATCTCCAGGCCGGCGATGGTGGCGGGGGTGAGGTGGTCGAGCACCATCACCAGGGCGCGCAGGGAGTTGCCGTGGGCTGCCACCAGCACCCGCTCCCCGGACATCACCCGCGGCAGGATCTTCTCGATGTAGTAGGGCAGCACCCGCGCGGCGGTGTCCTTCAGGCTCTCGCCGCCGGGGGGCGCCACGTCGTAGGAGCGGCGCCAGACATGGACCTGCTCGGCGCCCCAGCGGGCGCGGGCGTCGTCCTTGTTCAGGCCCGAGAGGTCGCCGTAATCGCGCTCGTTCAGCGCCTGCGATCGCAGGGTCTCGATGTTGGAGAGCCCCATCTCCTCCAGGATCAGCGCGCAGGTGCGCTGCGCCCGGCCGAGATCGGAGGTGAAGGCCACGTCGAAGCCGTAGCCCTCGCCCTTCATCCAGCGGCCGGCCTTCACCGCCTCCTCGACGCCGCGGTCGGTCAGCCCCGGGTCGCGCCAGCCCGTGAACAGGTTCTTGAGGTTCCACTCGCTCTGGCCGTGCCGAGCGAGGACGAGCAGGCGCTCCATCTCTGTGTTCCGTTTCCGTCGTCGCGGCCGCTTGCCGCCTCCGGCCCGGCTCCTAGCAGGGCGGAGCCGCGCGCCATAGGCCGCGGCGCCACAAAACGGGCCCGCCGTTCACAGGCCGAGCACGTCGGCCATGGCGTACAGCCCCGGCGGCTTCGGGTGCGCCCAGAGCGCCGCCTTCACGGCGCCGGTCGCGAACAGGCCGCGGTCGGCGGCGTGGTGGCTGATGGTCAGGCTCTCGCCGGGGCCGGCGAAGATCACGCTGTGGTCGCCCACCACCGTGCCCCCGCGCAGGGTGGCGAAGCCGATGTCGCCGGCCCTGCGCGCGCCGGTGTGGCCGTCCCGGGTCGAGACGCGCACCGCCGGCAGGTCGACGCCGCGGCCCTCGGCGGCCGCCTCGCCGAGCAGCAGCGCGGTGCCCGAGGGCGCGTCCACCTTCATCCGGTGGTGCATCTCGCAGATCTCGATGTCGAACTCGTCGCCGAGCGCCTTGGCCACCCGGCGCACCAGCTCCGCCATCAGGTTGACGCCGAGCGACATGTTGCCCGAGCGCACGATGCGGGCGTGGTAGGAGGCCGCCTTCAGCGCGGCGAGGTCGTCCTCCGACAGGCCGGTGGTGCCGACCACGTGGACGATGCGGGCCTGCGCCGCCAGCTCGGCGAACTGCACGGTGGCGGCGGGCGCCGTGAAATCGAGCACCCCGTCGGCGGCGGCGAAGGCGGCGAGCGGGTCGTCGGTGACGGGAACGCCGAGCGGCGGCAGCCCCGCGAGCGTTCCCGCATCCTGCCCCAGCGCCGCCGCGCCCGCCCGCTCGATCGCCCCGGCCAGGGTGCAGCCCTCGGCCCCCGCCACCGCCCGGACCAGCATCCGCCCCATGCGCCCGTCGGCGCCGACCACCACGAGCCGCATTTCTTTCGAATCCTGCTCTGTATCGCCCTTCGCGGAAGGCCGCTCAGCAGGGCGTCTGATGCACGGGAACCCCCTCCCCCCTCTGCGGGGGAGGGTGGCCCGGCCGTGAGGCCGGGTCGGGAGAGGGGAGCCCGGCTTCAAGATATGTCGAGCGACGGGTGGCGGGCGCCATGTCCGGCACGGTCGCTCCCCTCACCCGACCCCCTTCTGAGGTCACCCTGTCCCGCAAAGGGGAGAGGGAGACCGTCGCGCGTGAAACCCCGTAACGTAACTTACTCGGTTTCCGGGGCGATCTGTTCCAGGCCGCCGATGTGCTTCTGGGCGTAGAGCGGCAGGCCGATCTGCTTGATCAGCTCCAGTTGCGTCTCCAGGAAGTCGATGTGGCCCTCCTCGTCCTCGGCCAGATCCTCGAACAGGCGCTTGGAGACGCGCTCGTTGATTGAATCGCAGTACTGCGCGGCTTCGAGGTACAGCGCCCGGGCCTCGTTCTCGGCGGCGAGGTCGCATTCCAGGATCTCCTGGACGTTCTGGCCGATCCGCAGCGGGTCGAGCTCCTGAAGGTTCGGAAAACCGTCGAGGAACAGGATCCGGTCGACGAACCGGTCGGCGTGGTTCATCTCCTCGATCGATTCCTTGCGCCAGAACTTCGCCAGCTCGACGTAGCCCCAGTCGTTGAGCATGCGGAAGTGGAGCCAGTACTGGCTCACCGCGGTCAACTCGCTGCGCAAGCCGCGGTTGAGATACTCGATAACCTTGGTGTCGCCCTTCATCCCCCGAACTCCTTCGCGCTCTGGTCCGGCGGAGGAGAGGGCCCGATCAGGCGGCCACAGCCTCCTCCGCATCCGCAGTTTGGAGCTTCACCAAACTACAGGCACTCGCGCAAGCCGTGGTGCAGGCATGGCCGCCCTCCGCGGGGACCGCTTCGCCGAGCGCCGCCTGCATGATCGCGCGGATCGTGCGGGCGCAGCGCCCGCATTTCGGGCTGCATCCGAGGCAGGCATAGACCTGGGCGGGCGTGCGCGGACAGCCCGGTCCCGGGGCGAGGCAGCCCCGGACGGCGCCGTCCGACAGGACGTTGCAGGAACAGACGATCATGCGAGGCGCAGCACCCGTCTTCCTTCAGGCCCCGATGGGGCCGATCTCCCGGTTCTTCGGCGCATCGCGTGACGAAATCGTGGCCGTCCCGCTATCGCCGCGTAGATTAGAACTCTTGAAAAGTGATGGCTTTTCAGGGCCTTACCGGATGCCGGGACATGGCATCCGGCCCCGCGCCGGTCAAGGGGGCGCATCTCAAGCGTGCGCGATCCTCTCGTGCCCGGCCCATCGCCCGGTCCATCCCTGCGCGCCGGTCGAGCCAAGCTTTGCGCCGGCACAGCGTATGATTCCGTACAGAAACAATCGAATTGTGCACGATAGGTCGAGGCGTTAGACTGGCGCTCTTCCCCGCCCCGAGCGCCGCGACGGCCATCGCGTGACCGAGAACGACTTGGCAACCCGCGACGCGACCGGCGACTCGGCGACCCGCACGCTGGCGGACCTCGAAGCCGAGAACAGGCACTTGCGCGCGGCGCTGGCCTTGGCCGGCATCGACGTGGAGCGCCTCAACATCGGCCGGATCGCGGTCGAGGCGGAGTTCCGCGCCCAGCTCGCCCGCAGCCGCGCCCAGACCGCCGACGTGCGGCGCGAGATCCGGGACGTGCGGGCCGGCGCCGTCGCGGACGGCGTCGCCCACCGCCGGGCCCTGGCCGAGGCGGCATCCGACCTCGCCGCCTCGCAGGACGTGGTGGCCGCGCTGCGCTCGAGCCGGGCGGCGCTCGCCCTGAGCGAGGAGCGGCTGAGCTTCGCCATCGCCGCCTCGGGCTCGCTCGGCTGGTGGGACTGGGACGTCCCGGCGGACCTCGTCTACGCGGGCGAGCGGTTCGCGCAGATGTTCGGCGTCGACCCCGCCGCCGCCGAGGCCGGCGCGCCGCTCTCCGCCTTCGTCTCGGGCATCCACGCCGACGACCGCGACTGGGTCGGCGAGCGCATCGCGCGCGCGCTCGCCGCGGGCGGCGATTTCAGCGAGGAGTACCGGCTGCGGGCCGCCGACGGCGCCGTGACCTGGGTTCACGCCCGCGGCCGCTGCTACCACGACGCGGACGGGCGTCCCGCCCGCTTCCCCGGCGTCGTCCTCGACATCACCGAGCGACGCGCCGCCGACCTGCGCAAGGACGCGCTGGTGGAGCTGGGCGACCGGCTGCGCGACCTGGAGGAGGTGGGGTGGATCGCCCACACCGCCGCCGAGATCATGGCGCGGGCGCTCGACGCGACGCGGGCGGGCTACGGCACCGTCGACCCGGCCGAGGAGACCGTTCTGGTTCATCCCGACTGGCGCGTTCCGGGGACCGCCAGCATCGCCGGCGCGCACCATTTCCGCGCCTACGGCAGCTTCATCGACGATCTCAAGCGCGGCGACACGGTAATCATCGACGATGTCGCCACCGACGCGCGCACCGCGCCGGAGGCCGGCACCCTGCTCGGCATCGGCATCCGCGTGCTCGTCAACGTGCCGATCCTGGTCCGGGGCCAGCTCGCGGCGGTGATGTTCGTCCACGACGACCGGCCCCGGCACTGGCGGCCCGAGGAGATCGCCTTCATCCGCACCGTGGCCGACCGCACCCAGGCGGCGGTCGCCCGGGTGCAGGCCGAGGAGCAGCAGGCGGTGCTCAACCGCGAGCTGTCGCACCGGCTCAAGAACACTCTGGCGCTGGTGCAGTCGATCGCCGCCCAGACCCTGCGCAACACCGCCGACCCCGAGGCCGCCCGCGAGGCGCTCTCCCTGCGGCTGATCGCCCTGGGCAAGGCCCACGACATCCTGATCGCCGCCGGCCAGGAGAGCGCCGACGTGGCCGAGGTGGTGCGCGGCGCCCTCGCCCTGCACGCCGACGCACCCGACCGCTTCCGCCTCGACGGCCCGTCCCTGCGCATCGGGCCCTCGGCCGCGCTGTCGCTGGCCCTGCTGCTGCACGAGCTCGCCACCAACGCCGCGAAGTACGGGGCCCTCTCGGCGGACACGGGTCATGTGGCCGTCGCCTGGACGGTGGAGGGGGCGGGGGAGGCCGCCTTCCGCCTCGCCTGGACCGAGTCCGGCGGGCCGCCGGCGGCGGCGCCGACGCGCAAGGGCTTCGGGACCCGGCTGATCGAGCGCGGCCTCGCCGGGGGCTCCGTGCGCAGCGACTATCGGCCGGAGGGGCTCGTCTGCACGCTCAGCACGCCGCTCGCGGGGATCCGGGCCGAGGCTTAGGGTCGTCTCGTCGCGCGCTCACGCGTCGGGCCGGCATCCGCCGCGAGGGTGAGCGCTCCGGTTCGGGATCGCTTCAGCGGGCGAGTTCCCGGAGCCCGAGCCGGATCAGCGTCTTGGCCTCCGCGCCCTCGCCCGCGCCCTTCAGCGCCGCGGCGATCGCCGCCGAGGCCTGGACCTGCGGGTAGCCGAGGTTGACCAGCGCCGAGATCGCGTCGGCTACCGGCTGCGGGGCCGAGCCCTCCTCCACCGCGCCGGCCAGCGCGACCAGCGCCGGGTCGACGGGGGCGAAGGCCGGCGCCTTGTCCCGCAACTCGGCCGCGAGGCGGGCCGCGAGCCGCGGGCCGACGCCGGGCGCGCGGGCGATCGCGCCCTTGTCGCCGGTGGCGATGGCGGCGGCGAGCGCGTCCGGCTCCAGCACCGACAGCACCCCGAGCGCGACCCGGGCCCCCACCCCCTGCACCGTCTGGAGCAGGCGGAACCAATCCCGCTCCGGGTCCGAGCGGAAGCCGTAGAGCCGGATCATGTCCTCGCGGACGTGGGTCTCGATCGACAGTTCCGCCGCCTCGCCGGCCTTCGGCAGCCGCTGGAGGGTGCGGGCCGAGCAGTGCACCACGTAGCCGACGCCCTGCACGTCGAGGATCACGAAATCCTCGCCGAAGGAATCCACCACGCCCCTGAGCTTGCCGATCATCGCACCGCCCGCCCGCCGGCGGCGGCCCAGCGGGCGCCGCGCGGCTCCTCTCGAACTTCGCGGCCCGCCCCGGCGAAAACCTTCTGGGCGGGTGCCCCGGGCGATGCCTACAGAAGCGGGCGTGCGCCCGCCAGCGCGGCAGGCCGCGGCTTGAGCGCCGGCGCGCTTCGTGAAATGAGGCGCGCGAGGCCAAGCTCTGGCCCGGGTCCCTGCCGCCGGGAGACGTCGATGCGCGCCACCGCCCTCGCCCTCGCTGGACTGTTCGCGCTTGCAAGCGCCCTTGC
Source organism: Methylobacterium amylolyticum (assembly GCF_030700245.1). GTDB lineage: Bacteria > Pseudomonadota > Alphaproteobacteria > Rhizobiales > Beijerinckiaceae > Methylobacterium. The sequence goes on along the minus strand of NZ_JAUYZI010000011.1, from coordinate 130,615 downwards.
AAGCCCTGCCGCGGCCGAGGAGGCGCCCGCGGGCACGAAGCCCGCCGCGACGACGCCCGACGCCCCGGCCCCCGCCGCCCCGTCGAAGGACCCGACGCAGGTCCGCCCCGGCGCCTACGTGCTCGACCCGGACCACGGCAAGATCACGTGGTCGGTGAGCCATCTCGGCTACTCGACCTATTACGGCCAGTTCACCGGGCTGAGCGGCACCCTCGACCTCGACCCCAAGGCCCCCGAGAAGAGCCGCCTCGCCGTCACCGTGCCGCTCTCCGGCGTTCTCACCGGCAGCGCGCGGCTGGAGCGGCACCTGGCCACGCCGGACTTCTTCGACACGCAGAAGTTCCCGACCGCGACCTTCACCGCCACCGGCGTCGAGCCGACCAGCCCGACCACCGCGCGGATCACCGGCGACCTGACACTCCGCGGGACGACCCGGCCGGTGGCGATCGACGCGACCTTCAACCAGGCCGGCCTCAGCCCGGTCGACAAGCGCTACACGGTGGGGTTCGACGGGCGCGCGGTGGTCAAGCGCTCGGAGTTCGGCGTGAACGCCTTCCTGCCGGCGCTCGGCGACGAGGTCACGCTGCGCATCGAGGGCGAGTTCAAGAAGGCGGAGTAGCGGCGATGGTCCGGTACGCGAGCATCCTGCTCGGATCCGCCTCGCTCGCCGCGGCGCTGCTGGCCGCCGCGCCGTCCGGGGCGCAGGCGCCGACTCAGCCGCAGGCCGCCCCGTCGCCCCTCGACGCCTACGCCGAGGCCGCGACGACGACGATCATCGCCGAGCAATCCTGCCCGGGCCTGCGGCTCAACGCGGGCCAGCTCACCAACCTGCGGCTCGCCGCACGCGTGGCGCCGGCCCAGGAGGCGGCCCTGGAGGAGAAGCTGAAGGGCCGGGCCGTCGCGGTCCGCCAGCAGCTCAACGCCGAGGGGCGCGATGCTTGGTGCGCGGGAGCCTTCGCCGCCTTCGGGCCGGCGGGCACGGCGGCCAAGGGCGTGCTGTCGCGGTGAGCGCCCGGGACGGCGGGTGAGACGATCGGTGCGAGGAGACCGGCCATGACGGTTCAGCGGTTCCCGGACGGCGGCGCGCAGGACGCGGCGCTGAACGCGTTCAACAAGGGCCTGATGAAGACCTTGCAGCAGGCGCAGCTCGACGCCCAGATCGCGCGGGCCCAGGCCGCCGCGGCCCGGAGCGAGGCGGCCGAGCGCGTGGAGGCCCTGCGGGCGGTCAACGCGGCGCTGCTCGGCAGCCTACGCCCGTTCGGGCTCGACCGCCGCAAGTTCTCCGCCCTGATCCGGGACAGCGCCCGGGCGATCCCGAACGCGGGCCCCGAGGCGGCGCGGCACGCCTTCCTGCTCGCCGAGACCGAGCGGGTGCTGGGCGCGCTCGGCGCCGGGCGGGGCCCCGGCCTCTGACCGGACGGGGCCGCGTCGGCCCCGGAGGCGCGCCGTGCCGCGGAGCGGGGGCGGGCGCGGCGCGAGGTGGACCGTTCCGAGAATAGGACCCGTCATGGACGCCGAAGCGGACGTCGAATTCCTGACCGTGTTCAACGCGCTGCTCGGGCTGCGCGAGACGCTCGGCGGCCGCCCGCAGCTCTACGCGGAGGATCTCGACTTCCTCGCCTTCGCGGCCAAGCGCGCGCCGCTGTCCAATTCCCAGCTCCTCCAGGACATCTGGGTGCTGTACGAGCTCGGCGAGAAGCGCGGCGGCTACTTCGTCGAGTTCGGGGTCTGCGACGGGGTCTCCCTCAGCAACACCCTGCTCCTGGAGAAGGCCTTCGGCTGGCAGGGGGCGGTGGCCGAGCCGGCGCGGGTCTGGCAGGACGCCCTGCACGCCAACCGCAACTGCTACATCACCAGCAAGTGCGTCCACGCCACCGACGGGCTGAAGCTCGTGTTCCGCGAGGTGTTCCAGCGGGAACTCTCGACCCTCGAAGGGCTCGCCGACGCGGACTTCCACGCCGCCTCGCGGACCGACGGCGCCCAGCAGTACGAGGTCGAGACGATCACCCTGCAGCGGTTCCTCGAACAGGCCCGGGCGCCGCGGGCGATCGACTACCTCAGCATCGATGTCGAGGGGGGCGAGCTCGACATCATCGACAGCTTCGACTTCGGCGCCTACGACATCGCGCTGGTGAGCGTCGAGCACAATTACACGGACAAGCGCGGCGCGATCTACGAGACGCTGAACCGCCACGGCTACCGGCGCAGGTTCACCCGCTTCTCGATGTTCGACGACTGGTACGTGCGGCCGGACCTGCTGCCGCGCAACCGCTGAGGGGGACGCCCGATGTCCGTGCGCGCCGCGACCGCGATCCTCCACTCGACCTTCGACCTCTTCGCGGAGATGGGCGGGGGCGTCGCGCTGGGCCCGAACGTGCAGGAGATCGTCCGGCGCCTGCGCCTCGTGCGGGCGGCCGCGCAGGCGCAGGGCGCGTGGTCGGGCCACCTCGCCCTGCTGGCGGCGCAACTGCGCGCCCGCGCCAGCCACTACGCCGCGCACCGCGCCCCGGGCGAGGGGGCCGACACAGCGCGCCTCGCCGAGGTGGTGCGGGCCTATTCCGAGATGCTGATGCACCTCGACATGCAGGCGTGGCGCGACGGGCAGCCCGCGCCATCGGCGCCGGAATCACCTTGACACGCCGCGCCGGCCCGCCCTAGAGAGCCGCGACGGCGCGCGGCCTCTCGCAGGACCCGCGCGCTTCGCGTTGCCCGGGTTCCATCCCGGCGCGATGACCCCAAACAAGAAGCCGGCCCAGGAGACCGCCCGGAGACGGGATGCCCGGAGGCCGTTCGAGAACACGAGAGAACGATGTTCGCAGTCATCAAGACGGGCGGCAAGCAGTACCGCGTCGCCGCCAACGACACCATCACCATCGCCACCCTGCCCGGCGAGGCCGGCGAGGCCGTGACCTTCGGCGAGGTCCTGCTCTACGCCGACGGTGCGGGCGCGACCCAGGTCGGCGCGCCGACGCTGTCCGGCATCAGCGTCACCGGCGAGATCGTGAGCCACGGCCGCGGCAAGAAGGTGATCGCCTTCAAGAAGCGCCGTCGCCAGAACTCGCGGCGCAAGCGCGGCCACCGCCAGGCGCACACCGTGGTGCGCATCACCGGCATCTCGGCCTGATCCCGGGCCGCGCCCTCGCGCCCCGCGCTGAGGGCCCCCGGACGGCACTGGAATGACGGCCTAGGAATTCGGAGTTCAGGACATGGCACACAAGAAAGCAGGCGGCTCGTCCCGCAACGGCCGCGACTCGGCGGGCCGGCGCCTCGGCGTCAAGAAGTTCGGCTCGGAGGCCGTGATTCCGGGCAACATCATCGTGCGCCAGCGCGGCACCAAATGGCACCCCGGGGTCAATGTCGGCATGGGCAAGGATCACACCCTGTTCGCGCTGACCCCCGGCCACGTGCGCTTCGAGACGCGCCGCGGGCGCGCCGTCGTGGCGGTGGTACCGCTGGCCGAGGCCGCGGAGTAACAGGCGGGCGCCCGAGAGGCGAAGCGAGCGTCCCGCGACGGTGTCCCACACCGGACCGGAGACGTTCGAGCGGCCTGCCAGAGGCCGAAGGTCGGACGGAACGCCGGGGAGGATGGGGCGCCATCCTCCCCTTCGTCGTCTCTGGGCGCCGCTCCCCGCGGGGAGGGCCGCCAGCGAGGACACCATGTTCCCCGACCTGTTCCGCGACGACGTCTTCCGGATCGAGACCCGCCGGCTGTGGCTGCGCTGGCCGACCGCCCGGGACGCCGGGGCGATCACCCGGCTCGCGGGCGACCGGGCGGTGGCCGAGATGACCGCCCGGATCCCGCATCCGCTGGAGCGGAGGGTGGTCGACGCCTTCCTGCTGGAAGTGCGCGGCGCCAACCTCGCCGGCACCGGCCTGACCCTGGCCATCGCCGACCGGGCCGCCCCCGGGCGCCTGATCGGCCTCGTCGGGATCGCCCTGGCGGAGGGGGGCGAGGCGCCGCACCTCGGCTACTGGCTGGGGCGTGAGCGCTGGGGCACCGGGCTGATGAGCGAGGCGGCGGCCGCCCTCGTCCACGCCTACTTCGCCTGGGCGGGCGGCACGCGGCTGATCGCCGAGGCGCGGGTCGACAATCCGGCTTCGCGCCGCGTCCTGGAGCGGGCCGGGTTCGTCGCAGAGGGTCGGACCGTCCGGTCCGTGCCCCTGCGCGGCGGCGACCACGCGGTCGATTGCTTCCGCCTCGACCGTGCCGGGTGGCTCGCGGCCGCGGCGCCGGTCCCGGCCGCCCGGGCCGCCTGACGATGCTGCCGCCGGGAGAGATGCCCGGCGGACCGCCCGCGTTGCCCTGACGAGAGACGAGCCGTGAAGTTCCTCGACGAAGCCAAGGTCTACATCCGCTCGGGCGACGGCGGTCCCGGCTGCGTCTCGTTCCGGCGGGAGAAGTTCATCGAGTTCGGCGGCCCGAACGGCGGCGACGGCGGCCGCGGCGGCGACGTCTGGGTGGAGTGCGTCCAGGGGCTCAACACCCTGATCGACTACCGCTACCAGCAGCACTTCAAGGCGAAGAAGGGCGAGCACGGCATGGGCTCGAACTGCCACGGCGCCCGCGGCGCCGACGCGGTGCTGAAGGTGCCCGCCGGCACCCAGGTGCTCGCCGAGGACGGCGAGACCCTGATCGCCGACCTCACCGAGGTCGGCCAGCGGGTGCGGCTCGCCAAGGGCGGCAACGGCGGCTTCGGCAACGCCTACTTCACGACATCAACCAACCGGGCGCCCAAGCACGCCAATCCCGGCCAGGACGGCCAGGAGATGTGGATCTGGCTGCGCCTCAAGCTCATCGCCGACGCGGGTCTCGTCGGCCTGCCGAACGCCGGCAAATCGACCTTCCTCGCGAGCGTCACCGCGGCCAAGCCGAAGATCGCCGACTACCCGTTCACCACCCTGCATCCGGGCCTCGGCGTCGTCAGCTCGGACGGGCGCGAGTTCGTGCTGGCCGACATCCCCGGCCTGATCGAGGGCGCCCACGCGGGCGTCGGGCTCGGCGACCGGTTCCTCGCCCATGTCGAGCGCTGCCGGGTGCTGCTGCACCTCGTCGACGGCACCTGCGAGCACGCCGGCAAGGCCTACACACTCGTGCGCGGCGAGATCGAGGCCTACGGCAACGGGCTGGCGGACAAGCCCGAGATCGTCGCCCTGTCCAAGGCCGATGCCCTCGACGCCGAGACCCTCAAGAGTCAGGTCGCCAAGCTGAAGCGGGCGGCTGGCCGGGCGCCGCTGGTCCTATCCGCGGCGAGCCGGAAGGGCGTGCCCGAGGCCCTGCGCGCGCTCCAGGCGGCGATCGCGGACGGGCGGGAGGCCGAGGCGGAGGCCGCCCCCGCCGCGCCGTGGCAGCCGTGAGTGACGGTGCCCGCCGGAGGCGCTAGGCTGCGGGTGTGCCCGCGGAGGACGGCGATGGACGCGTTGATCGTGGAGAGCGACGAGGCCCTGAGCCTCGCGCGCGAACTGGCGGAGCGGCGGGGCACGTCGGTGGACGAAGCCGTAATTGAGTCATTGCGGGCGGCCCTGTCACAAGCGCTGCCGCGCAGTCCGACTCCACCGCAGCCGGTTCGGGTTCCGGAACTGGATGAACTCACGCCGCCGCAGCGTGCCTCGTACGAATCTCTGAGACAATTGACCCGCGAGATGGCTCAGTATCGTCTGCCCGGCGCCACATCCGATCACAGTGACATGTATGACGAGAACGGTCTGCCCATCTGAGCGATAGTTATGATCGCTATCGATACGTCCGCAATCCTCGCAGTCCTCCTGGCGGAGCCGGAAGAGGAGGCTTTCGACCGGTTGATGGCGACGAAACGGATGCTGGTGGGGGCCCCGACGCTCGTCGAGGCGAGGCTCTCGCTCGAACGTCGTTTCTCGAACCGATCCGAGAGCGCCTTACGGCGCTTCCTGACTGATCATTCAGTCGACGTAATCTCATTCAATGCCGATATGTTTGACATCGCCATCGATGCCTTCGCCCGGTACGGGAAGGGGCGCGGCCACCCGGCCCGGCTGAATTTCGGCGACTGCCTGTCCTATGCGGTCGCGAAGGCCTACGCCGCGCCCCTGCTCTTCAAGGGCGCCGATTTCATTCACACGGATCTCGTTCCGGCCTGCGATCCGGCGGCGTGACCACGTCTCCGGGTGAACCGCTCGGTTCCTGCCGCACGCGCCGTCCTCGCGCGCGTGCGCCGAAGCGAGCCGATCCGAACGCGCTGTCGTCCCAGTTCCGGAGGTCTTCAAGGCCTCGCCGCCGATCGCCTGGATCGGGTGGTCGTGGCGCGTGGCCGTGGACGGACGCCGCCGGCCAACGCGACGACCAGCTTGCGCAGGCCAGGGTCCAGGGACCGGACGTGTACGAGATCGTGAGACCCGGTCGGCGGCGATGCGGCGGCCAGGGTCGTCGACCCATGCAGCGCTCCGTCTGTTCAACGCCGCCGCGTTCGTCCAAACGGGGCACGTCCCGGCCCGCGTCCCGACCCCATGATTCCCGTCCTCGAAGAATTCCGCCGCGTCGTCATCAAGGTCGGCTCCGCCCTGCTGGTCGACCGCGCCCGCGGGCGGCTGCGCCACGCGTGGCTCGCCGCGCTCGCGGAGGACATCGCCGAATTGCACGCCCGCGGCGTCGATGTGCTGGTGGTCTCATCGGGCAGCATCGCGCTGGGGCGCACCGTGCTCGGCCTGCCGCCGGGCGCCCTGAAGCTGGAGGAGAGCCAGGGGGCGGCCTCGGTCGGGCAGATCGCGCTGGCCCGCCACTGGGCCGAGGCGCTCGGGCACCACGGCATCGTCGCCGGGCAGATCCTCGTCACCCCGCAGGACACCGAGGAGCGCCGCCGCTACCTCAACGCCCGCGCCACCGTGCTGAAGCTGCTTGAGATGCGCGCGGTGCCGGTCGTCAACGAGAACGACACGGTGGCGACCTCCGAGATCCGCTACGGCGACAACGACCGGCTGGCGGCCCGGGTCGCCACGATGATCGACGCCGACGTGCTGGTGCTGTTCTCCGACATCGACGGCCTCTACACCGCGCCGCCCAAGAGCGACCCGGACGCCCGGCATCTCCCGCTCGTCGAGCGCATCACCCCGGAGATCGAGGCGATGGCCGGCGGCCCCGCCTCGGAGCTGTCGCGGGGCGGGATGCGCACCAAGGTCGAGGCGGCCCAGATCGCGGTCTCGGGGGGCACCCACCTCGTGATCGCCGACGGGCGCGCCAAGAACCCGTTGAAGGCGATGCAGGAGGGCGCGCGCTGCACGTGGTTCCTGTCGGGCTCGACGCCCAACGCCGCGCGCAAGACCTGGATCGCCGGCGCGCTGGAGCCGCGCGGCGCGCTGGCGATCGACGCGGGCGCCGCGCGGGCGCTGCAAGGCGGCGCGAGCCTGCTGCCGGTCGGGGTCCGCGCCATCGAGGGCAGCTTCTCCCGCGGCGACGCGGTGCTGATCCGCGATCCCGCGGGCCGCGTCCTCGGCCGCGGCCTCGTCGCCTACGACAGTACCGAGGCGGCGCTGATCATCGGCCATCCGAGCGCCCGCATCCCCGAACTGCTGAATTATCCCGGGCGCGCGTGGATGGTGCACCGCGATGACTTGGCTCTTCTGTGACTGGACTTGTTCCAGTGTGCGAATGCTTGCATGAATGCGCGAAAATGGCGTCGCGACGCTTGTCGCGCGGTGCGCGAGTGTGCAAATAGGCGTCACCGCGGCCCGTGGGGTCGCCGACAGCCGAGGCCGCCGCCGTGCCCGTCCTGAACCTGAGATCCAACCTCGCCGAGGCCGAGGCGCTGCCGGAACTGATGGCCGGGATCGGCCGCCGCGCCCGGCAGGCCGCCCGGCAGATGGCCCTGGCCTCGGCCCAGGCGAAGGACATCGCCCTCCGTTCGATCGCCGAGCGGATCCGGGCGAACGGCGACGCCATTCTGCGGGAGAACGCCCGCGACGTGGCCGCGGCGCGTGCCGGCGGCCACTCGGCGGCACTGATCGACCGCCTCGTCCTCGATCCCGGCCGGCTCGCGGGCATCGCCGAGGCGGTCGAGAAGGTCGGCGCCCTGCCCGATCCCGTCGGCCGGCAGCTCGCGGCGATCGAGCGGCCGAACGGCCTGCTGATCGAGCGCGTGGCGGTGCCCCTCGGCGTCGTCGGCGTGATCTTCGAGAGCCGCCCCAACGTCACCGCCGATGCCGGCGCCCTCTGCCTCAAGGCCGGCAACGCCGCGATCCTGCGCGCCGGCTCGGACAGCCACCGCAGCGCCGTCGCGATCGCGCAGGCGATGAGCGAGGGGCTGGCGGCCGCCGGGCTCCCCGCCGACGCGATCCAGATCGTGCCCACCCGCGACCGCGCCGCCGTCGGGCTGATGCTCGCCGGGCTCGACGGCTGCGTCGACGTGATCGTGCCCCGCGGCGGCCGCGGCCTCGTCGAGCGGGTCCAGGCCGAGGCGCGGGTGCCGGTCTTCGCCCATCTCGACGGCATCAACCACGTCTACGTCGCCCGCGCCGCCGATCTTGCAATGGCGCGCACGGTGCTGCTCAACAGCAAGATGCGGCGGGTCGGGGTCTGCGGCGCGGCCGAGACGCTGCTCGTCGACCGGGCCTGCGCACACACCCACCTCGCTCCGCTCGTCGCGGCGCTCCTCGACGCGGGCTGCGCCGTGCGCGGCGACTCCGACACCCGGTCCGTCGATCCCCGCGTCACGGCGGCCACCGCCGCCGACTGGGACACCGAGTACCTCGACGCCGTCATCGCCGTGCGCGTGGTCGACGGGCTCGACGCGGCGATCGAGCACATCGAGACCCACGGCTCGCACCACACCGACGCGATCATCACCGAGGATTCCGCCGAGGCGGCCCGCTTCCTCGCCGAGGTCGATTCGGCGATCGTGACCCACAACGCCTCGACCCAGTTCGCCGACGGCGGCGAGTTCGGCTTCGGCGCGGAGATCGGCATCGCCACCGGCCGGATGCACGCGCGGGGCCCGGTGGGCGTCGAGCAACTCACCACCTTCAAGTACCGGGTCCACGGCAGCGGCCAGACCCGCCCATGATCCTGGCACCGGCCGCCGCGTGCGGCTGATCCTGCCGCCGAGCCGGCCCGGCATGCGGATCGGTCTCTACGGCGGGTCGTTCAACCCGGCCCATCTCGGCCACCGCCACGTCACCGAGACCGCCCTGCGGCGGCTCGGCCTCGACCGGGTGTGGTGGCTGGTGAGCCCCGGCAACCCGCTCAAGAGCCACCGGGCGCTGGCCCCGCTGGCGGCGCGATGCGCCGGCGCGGAGGCCGTCGCCCGCCACCCGCGCATCGCGGTGACCGGCTTCGAGGCGGCCTTGGGCGTCCGCTTCACCGTGCAGACCCTGCGCTACCTCGTCCGGCGCCGGCCGGGGGTGCGTTTCGTCTGGATCATGGGGGCGGATTCGCTCAGTACCTTCCACCGCTGGAAAGGCGCATCCGAGATCGCCGCGCTGGTGCCGATCGCGGTGATCGACCGGCCGGGCTCGACCATGACACCCCTCTCCGCGCGCACCGCCCGCCGGCTCGCCCGCGCCCGAGTGCCGGAGGCGGAGGCGCGCACCTTGCCGGAGCGGCAGCCCCCGGCCTGGGTCTTCCTGCACGGGCCGCGCTCGGAGTTGTCCTCCACCGCGATCCGCGCGGGCGGTTGACCATCCGCGCTCTCCCGCGCGCGGGCGATGTTGCAATCGATAGCTGAAGCCGCCACTTTCAAAGCCTGGCTCCCGGACGGGGGCCGCCACGAGGAACCAGGACGCTGCCCGAGACTCTCCGCACGGAGGCCCCCCGCCCCGCCGCCCCCGAGGACGCCGGCTCGGCGCGCTCGGATTCCCTCAAGGCGCTGGCGCTCGTGTGCCTCGACGAGATGAAGGCCGAGGAGACGGTAGAGATCGATCTCGCCGGCAAGACCTCGCTCGCCGACACGATGATCATCGCCTCCGGCCGCTCGCAGCGCCACGTCGGCTCGATCGCCGACAGGATCATCCAGGCGATGAAGGACAAGGGCTTCGGCAATGCCCGGGTCGAGGGCCTGCCCGCCTGCGACTGGGTGCTGATCGACGCGGGCGACGTACTGGTGCACATCTTCCGCCCCGAGGTCCGCGGCTTCTACAACCTGGAGAAGATGTGGGGCGCCGATCGCCCGGTCGGGCTCGCCGCCGGCTAGCCGGCCTCCGTGCGCCTCGTCCTCGCCGCGGTCGGCCGCCTGAAGGCCGGCCCGGAGCGCGAGCTGGCGTCACGATACCGCGAGCGGTCCGCCCAGCTCGGCCGCGGCCTCGGCTTCCCCGCCTGCGACCTCGTCGAGATCCCCGAATCACGCGCCCGCCGCGCCGCCGACCGCTGCGCCGAGGAGGCCGCGGCGCTGCTCGGCCATCTGCCGGCCGGCGGCGTGCTGCTGGCCTACGACGAGCGCGGCCGCTCCGACCTCGCCAGCGAGGCTCTGGCGGGCCGGGTCGGCGGCTGGCGAGACGCGGGCCGGGCGGCCCTCGTCGTCGCGATCGGCGGGGCGGACGGACTCGACGCCTCAATTCGGACGCGCGCCGAGCTGATCCTGTCCTTCGGGGCTGCCACCCTGCCCCACGGACTCGTGCGCGTGCTCGCCCTCGAACAGCTCTACCGCAGCCTGACCCTCCTGGCCGGCCACCCGTATCACCGCGGCGATCCGGGCTGAGGGCGTGACTGACGACGCGTTCATCGGCCGCCCGCTTGTCCCTCCCCCCTCTGCGGGGGAGGGTGGCCCGCGAAGCGGGTCGGGAGAGGGGAGCGCCGCTTCCGGAACGGGCGCGCCGGGCGCCGTTTCCCGACGCGTCGCGCCGCCCCTCTCCCGACCCTCGCTGACGCGAGGGCCTCCCTCCCCCGCAGTGGGGGGAGGGAGGGCGTCGGCTCGAGGGTGCCTTATCCGAGCAACCGCCCTGCTGCTCCTCGCCTTCCATGCAGGCCCCGCCAGGGCCGAAGACTCCCCCGCCCCCGACTCCGAAAAAATCCGGCAGGCCACCGAGGAGCGCGACCGCCGCGCCGAGAACCTGAAGCGCGTGCAGGACGCGCTGGCCGCGAGCCAGAGCCAGCGCGCCCAGTTCGAGGCGGAGATCGCCGCCATCGGCACGGACCGGGCCAAGCTCGACGCCGCCCTTCTCGACGCTGGCCGGCAGGCCCAGGCGACCGAGGGCCGGATGAACCGCCTGGAGGAGCGCCTGAAGGCGATGACCGAGGGCGAGGGCGCGATCCGCCGCTCGCTCCAGGCCCGCCGCGGGATCGTCGCCGAGATCCTCGCCGCCCTCCAGCGGATGGGCCGCCGCCCGCCGCCCGCGGTGCTGGTCAGCCCCGAGGACGTTCTGGCGGCGATCCGCACCTCGATGTTGCTCGGCGCGGTGGTGCCGGAGCTGCGCGGCGAGGTCGACACCCTGGCCGCCGACCTCACGGAGATGGTCCGGCTGCGCGGCCTGATCGCCAAGGACAAGGAAGGGCTCGCCGCCGATCTCGCCCGCTGGGCGTCCGAGCAGCAGCGGCTCCAGGCGCTCGTCGCCGCCCGCCGCGCCCGGCAGGCCGAGATCGAGAGCGGGCTCGCCGCCGAGCGCCGCCGCGCCGTCGAACTCGGCGCCCAGGCCAAGTCCCTCAAGGACCTCCTCGACCGCGTCGAGGGCGAGGTCTCGGCCGCCGCCCGCGCCGCCGACGAGGCCAAGGCCGCCGCCGAGCGCGAGGTGCGCGCCACCCGCGAGCGCTTCGCCGCCGCCGGCGTGCGCGATCCCGTCCGCCTCGCCCCGAAAGTCCGCTTCGCGGAGGCGCGGGGCGAAGTGCCGCGGCCCGCGGTCGGGCGCCTCGTGCGCGGCTTCAACCAGCCCGACGGCAACGGCGGGATCACCCGCGGCGTCTCCTTCGCGACGCGGCCGAAGGCCGTCGTCTCCGCGCCCGCCGACGGCTGGGTGAAGTTCGCCGGCCCGTTCCGCTCCTACGGCCGTCTCTTGATCATCGATGCGGGCGACGGCTACTATCTTTTGCTGGCCGGGATGGACCAGATCAGTGTCGAGGTCGGCCAGTTCGTGCTGGCGGGCGAACCGGTGGGCGGCATGGGCGATGGCGCGCCCGGCGCCGACGGCGATCCGACCCTGTATGTCGAGTTCAAGAAGGATGGCGGCTCCATCGATCCGGAGCCGTGGTGGGCGAGAGGCCCGGGTAACACGGTGCCGAGTAACACGGTGTTTGGCGAGAAGGTTCGCGGCTGATGCGCAAGACGTCCCTGATCATGCTCGGCGCCTTCCTCGGCGCCGGGACCTCGATGGTGGCGACCCAGACCGACTTCCTGTCGGGTCCCCGCGCCGTGGCCGCCTCGGCCGAGACCTATCGCCAGCTCAGCCTGTTCGGCGACGTGTTCGAGAAGGTGCGCACCGACTACGTCGAGAAGCCCGACGAATCGAAGATGATCGAGGCGGCGGTGAACGGCATGCTCACCTCCCTCGACCCGCATTCGAGCTACATGGACGCCAAGGCGTTCCGCGACATGCAGACCACGACCCGGGGCGAGTTCGGCGGCCTGGGAATCGAGGTCACGATGGAGGACGGGCTGATCAAGGTCGTCACACCCATCGACGACACCCCCGCCGCCAAGGCGGGCCTGCTCGCCAACGACATCATCACCCAGATCGACGACGAGCAGGTGCAGGGCCTGACCCTCAATCAGGCGGTCGACAAGATGCGCGGCCCGGTCAACTCGACCGTCAAGCTCAAGATCAACCGCAAGGAGGCCAAGGCGCCGCTCGACGTCACGCTCACCCGCGACATCATCAAGATCAAGCCGGTGCGCTCGAAGGTCGAGGGCGGCGACATCGGCTACGTCCGCCTGACCCAGTTCAACGAGCAGACCTTCGACGGGATGCGCGCGGCGATCGACAAGCTGTCGGGCGAGATCGGCGCGGACAAGCTCAAGGGCTACATCATCGACCTGCGCAACAATCCCGGCGGCCTGCTCGACCAGGCGGTGATGGTCTCCGACGCGTTCCTCGACCGCGGCGAGATCGTCTCGACCCGCGGCCGCAACCCGGACGAGACCCAGCGCTTCTCGGCCAAGGCCGGCGACCTGACCAAGGGCAAGCCGGTGGTGGTGCTGGTCAACGGCGGCTCGGCCTCGGCCTCCGAGATCGTGGCCGGCGCCCTCCAGGATCACAAGCGCGCGACGATCATGGGCACGCGCTCCTTCGGCAAGGGCTCGGTGCAGTCGATCATCCCGCTCGGCGGCTCCGGCGCCCTGCGGCTCACCACCGCGCGCTACTACACGCCGTCCGGGCGCTCGATCCAGGCCAAGGGCATCGAGCCCGACGTCGAGGTGCTGCAGGAGGTGCCCGACGAGCTGAAGGGCAAGGACGAGACCAAGGGCGAGGCCGGCCTGAAGGGCCACCTCAAGCAGAAGGACACCGACGAGCGCGGCGGCTCCTCCGCCTACGTCCCGCCGGACCCGGCCAAGGACAAGCAGCTCATCTCCGCGGTCGACTTCCTGCACGGGATCCAGAAGGGCGCCGCCAACGGCACCCCCGCCGCCCAGCAGAAGCCCAGCCTGCCGAACTGATTTTTTTCGCCCGGCATGCGGGACCAAAAGCCCCGTCCGGCTCCCGCCGGGCGGGGTTTTTCGTGACCGCCACGTTAGCCGGACGTTAACCATACCGGCCGGCAATAGGCGCAAGATGCGAGCCGCCGCGTTCGGCGGGCGGGGCGCGATCCCGGGACGAGTGGCGCTTGACCGAGCCCGCGGACGATATCCTCACCCGCCCCCTCGGGGTCGCGGAGGCGCAGCCGGCAGGTCCCGACCGGGGACGCCTCGCCGGGCTTCGCGCGCGCGCGCGGGACCCGCGGGTGGTGGCCGGGCTCCTGGCCGCCGCGCTGGCCGGGGCGGTCGGCCTCGTCCTGGCGCTCGGCGATCCGCGCGGCGGCGAGCCGCGGGTGCGCGTCGCCATCACCCTGCGCGAGCCGTCGCGCGCCGTCGTGCCGGAGGCGCCCCCCGCCGCGCCGGTCGCCGCCAGCCCGGCCGCGATCCCGCAGCAGCGCAGCGCCGAGGAGGTCGAGACCGCCTCCGGCGTCACCGTCGTCCGCCCGGCCGGTTCGGCCCCCAGCGAGGCGGTCGTGATTCGCGTGCCCCCCGCCAACGCGCCGCGCCTCGCGCCGGCCCCCGACGCCCGCCTGATCGAGCCCGGCCGGCACGGGCTGATGCCGCGGCTCGGCGACGGCCGGGTCCGCGCCCTCGACGTCTACGCCCGCCCGGAGGAGCCCGGCACCGGCCCCCGTATCGCGATCCTGGTGACGGGACTCGGGATCGGCCAGTCGGCCACCGCCGCCGCGACCGTGCGCCTGCCCCCCGCCATCAGCCTCGCCTTCACGCCCTACGGCGCCGAGACCGAGCGCGCCGCCGCCCGCGCCCGTGACGCCGGGCACGAGGTGTTCCTTCAGGTGCCGATGGAGCCCTTCGACTACCCCGACAGCGATCCCGGCCCCCAGACCCTGCTGACCGCCTTGAAGGGCCCCGAGAACGCCGATCGTCTCGCCTGGGCGCTGGCGCGGTTTCCCGGCTATGTCGGTCTGGTCAACCTGATGGGCGCCAAGCTGATGGCCGACCCCGCCTTCGAGCCGGTGTTGCGCGAGATCGGCGCCCGCGGCCTCGGCTTCGTCGACGACGGCACCGGCCCGAAGCCCGCGGCGACGCCCAACAAGGCCCACACCCCCCTCGCCCGGGCCGAGATCGTCCTCGACGCGGTCGCGCGCCCCGACGCGATCGACGCCGAACTCGCCCGCGCCGAGGCGCAGGCCCGCTCCGGCGGCTTCGCTCTCGCCTCCGCCGCCGGCACGCTGCTGACCGTCGAGCGGATCGCCCGCTGGGCCCGCGATCTCGACGCCCGCGGCATCCGCCTCGTGCCGGTGAGCGTCGCCCTGCGCGGCGGCGCGCCCAAGCGCGTCAGCCGGGCGGAATGAGTGCCGCTCCGTTGCCGCGCGACTCGCGCCCGGCCTATGGTCGCCCGCGATGACGACGCCCGCCGAATCAAGCGACGCCCTGCCGTACCGGCCCTGCGTCGGCATCGCGCTGATCAGCCCGTCGGGGGGCGTGTTCGTCGGGCGGCGTCGCGCGGATGCGGGGCCGGAGCACGTCGCCGGGCCGCACCGGTGGCAGATGCCGCAGGGCGGTGTCGATCCGGGCGAGGATCCCGAGGCGGCTGCGCGGCGCGAGCTGTTCGAGGAGACCAACGTCCCCGGCCACGCCCTGCGGTTCCTCGCCGAGATCCCCGAGTGGCTCCCCTACGACCTGCCTCCGGCGGTGATGAAGGCCGCCTGGAAGGGCCGCTACCGCGGCCAGACGCAGCGCTGGTTCTCCTACGGGTTCACCGGGCCCGAGGCGCTGATCGACGTGGCGAGCCCGGGCGACGGCGCCTACAAGGCGGAGTTCGACGCGTGGCGCTGGGCGCGCTTCGACGAATTGCCGGAGCTGATCGTGCCGTTCAAGCGCCCGGTCTACGAGCGGGTGGCCGAAGCCTTCGCCCCCCTCGCGACCTGGGCGGCGCGGGCGTGACGCCCGGCTCCGGGGCCTGAGCCGTGCGCTGGATCGCGATCCCGCTGACGGCCGGGCTGGTGTGGCTCGCCTACACCGTGACGCCGCTCTGGTCGCTCTACGATCTGGCGGGGGCGGTGCGGCGGCACGACACGGCCTACATCGAGAGCCACGTCAACTTCCGGACGCTGCGCCTCTCCCTCGTCCGCCAGATCACCGGGGCGCTGCGCGGGGCGGCCGACGCCGACGCAGGCCTCGATCCGCGGGAGCGCCAGCGCCTCAACGAGGTCGCCTACGGCCTCGCCCTGGCGCTCGCCGAGACGCTGGTGACGCCCGAGACGGTGATCGATCTCCTCGACGACGGCTGGCCGGAGACGCTGGAGGTCGAGCGCCCGGCCGGGGCGCGGCCCGAGGGTCTCGCCATACGCGGCCTCGGCCGGCTGCTGTCCTACTACGGCGCCGCCGAGATGCGCGGCTTCCGCGCGGTGGTGATCCCGGTCCCCCCCGACGCCCCGCGGGCGGAGCGCACCCGGATCCGCCTGCGCCTGCGCGGCCTGACCTGGCGCCTCGTCGATATCGAGATGGCCGACGCCCTGCGCGCGCAGATCGCGGCCAAGCTCGGCCGGGCGCTGGCCCGGGCGCGGATCGGCACCGGCGCGGACGAGGAGCGCTGAGGGGACCCTGAGGGATCCCGGGGGAGGTCGGCGGGATGCCCGCCGACGGCGTCCGGACGCGCGCTCAGTTGGCCTTGGGGGCCGGCTTCCCGTCGGACGGGAGCTTCGGCTTGCGCGCCTCGGCGACGTCGTCGGCCTTCTCCTCGTCGGTGTCGCCGCCCTGCTCGATCGTCCGGCCCGGATCGGCGAGCATCGTCCGGGCGATGCCGAGCAGCACCTCGCACTCGCCGGGATACTTGTAGGTGTCGAGCACGATCGCCGCGTCGCGCAGGGTCCGCAGGTCGCGCACCGTCTGGGCGTTGGCGTCCTTCTGCAAGTCCGGCTTGGCGGCGATGGTCTCCTCGATCCGGGCGCCCTTCACGTCGCAGGCGGCGTGGGCCGGCACGGCGAGCAGGGTCAGGCAGAGGGCGATCGTCGGGCGCCGCATGGCGGTTCTCCGGGGTCTCTCAGGCGTGGTGGCAGGCGTGGTCGGACGGCGCGCCGCGCAGCAGGTCGTTGGTCAGCGCCACGAGCTGGCTCGGCCGGTAGGGCTTGGGCACGAACACGGATTCCGGCACCGTCTCGCGCTGCGAGAGGCCGGCGCGGCCGCCGGAGGTGTAGACGACCGGCAGGCCCGGGCACTGGGCCCGCGCGTGCTGCGCCAGGACGAGGCCGTTCGTGTTGCGGGCGAGGTCGATATCGGTGAAGAGCAGGTCCACGCTCTCGCGAGCGAGGATCGCCTCGGCCTCCCAGGCATCCGCGGCGGTGATCACCCGGTAGCCCTCGTCGAGGAGCGCCTCGGCCGCCAGCTCGCAGACATGGGGCTCGTCCTCCACGACCAGGACCGTGGCGGCGGTTTCGAGGGCGGGCAGGACCGGAGCGGCGAAGGCGACGGCGAACGGGATCATGACGCAACTCCAACTCACCCGGCGGGGGCGGACCGCCCCGGTGCCTGATCGCGGGGAGAACAGGTCCCCGCGGCGCGGCGTTCGCCGGACTTGCATCGAATTGCTCGGGTTAAGTGAGCGGCGCGTTAACCGCCCGTCCCGGTCGGTGAACGGAGCGGCCGGAATGGTTAACGACCGGTTACCGGGGCGCGGGCGGGGAGCGAATTCGTGACCCGGCCCTGGCAGCTCGGCACCGGGCTCGCGCTCACGGCGCTCGCCGGCTACGTGGACGCCCTGGGCTTCCTGCGGCTCGGCGGCCTCTACACCTCGTTCATGAGCGGCAACACCACGCAGCTCGGCGTCTTCACGGCCGAGGGCAAGGGAAACCACCTGATCCTGCCGCTCGCGCTGCTCACCGGGTTCCTGGCCGGCGCGGTCGTCGGCAGCGGCATCGGGATCCTGGCGCCTTCGCGGTGGTCGACGCCGATCGTGCTGGCCTTCGAGGCGGCGCTGCTCGCCGCCGCCCTCGGCCTCGGGCTCGGCGTCTCGGAACTCGGCGTCGCCAGCGTGTCCATGGCGGTGGCGATGGGCGCGCAGAACGCGGTGCTGGCGCAGGTGAAGGGCTTCCGGGCCGGCGCCACCTTCGTCACCGGCGCCCTGTTCAGCTTCGGCCAGAAGATCGCCCAGGCGCTGACCCGCACCGGCGAGCCGTGGGGCTGGGTCGGCGACGGCCTCGTCTGGCTGTTCCTGCTGCTGGGCGCGATCCTCGGAGCCCACGTCTACGGCCTCTACGGCCTCTACGCCCTCGCGCTGCCCGCGATCGCGGCCGCCGTCTTCGCCCTGGTCTCCACCGCCCTGATCGCCCGCTCGACCCGGAAGGTCTCGTCCGCATGAGCACCCACCCATGAGCTTCCACCCATGAGTAGCCCCCTGAGCACCCCCTCCCTGACGAGCCACGTCGTCCCGATCGAGGCCGGGGCCCACGTGGTGGCCGCCCACTGGCTGAAGGACACCCCTGCCCTCGCGCTGGCCGACGGGACGGTGATCCTGTCGCGCGCCGGCGCGCCGGAGCGCGTCGCCGCCCATCCCGAGGCCGGCATCCTCGTCGCCGCGGGTGACGCGGACCGGCTCGTCACCGGCGGCGACGACGGGCGGATCGTCGAGATCCGGGGCGACGGCAGCGCCGTCGAGGTCGCCGCCGCCAAGGGCGGCGCCTGGATCGACGCCCTGGCGCTGCACGGCGACGGCGGGCTCGCGTGGTCGGCGGGCCGCGCCGTCACCGCCCGGGACGCCAAGGGCCGCGAGCGGACGCTGACGGCGCCGTCGAGCGCCCGCGGTCTCGCCTTCGCGCCCAAGGGCTACCGGCTGGCGGTGGCCCACTACAACGGCGTGAGCCTGTGGTACCCCAACCACGAGACGCCCCCCGAGGTCGTCGCCTGGAAGGGCTCGCACATCGACGTCACGTGGTCGACGGACGGGCGCTTCGTGATCACGACCATGCAGGAGAACGCCCTGCACGGCTGGCGCCTCCAGCCCGACCGCGGCCACATGCGGATGTCGGGCTACCCCGGCAAGGTCCGCTCGGTCTCGTGGTCCTCGGACGGGCACTGGCTGGCGACCGGGGGTGCCGAGGCGGCGATCATCTGGCCGTTCGATTCCAAGGAGGGGCCGACCGGCAAGGCGCCGCGGGAATGCGGCGTGCGGCCGGCCCGCGTCGCCCGGGTGGCGTTCCACCCGCGCTCGCCCGTCCTGGCGATCGGCTACGAGGACGGCTGCGTGCTGCTCGTGCGCCTCACCGACGCCGCCGAGCTGCTGGTGCGCCCGGCGGTGGCCGGCAGCGCGATCAGCGCGCTCGCCTGGGACGGGCGCGGCGAGCGCCTCGTGTTCGGCTGCGCCGACGGGCAGGCCGGGCTGCTCAGCCTGCCGGGCTGACGGGCCGCCGGGAACCGCCCGCGCGGGCCGGCCTTGTTCCGAAACCGCTCCACCCCTGCGAGGCCGCCACCCGTGTTCCGCGTCATCCGCACCCTCGGCCTCGCCGTCGGCCTGCTCGGCGGCGGCGTCGCGGCCCAGGCCCCCGAATTCGCGCAGCAATACGCCCAGCGTCTCGGCGGCGCGGTCGACGAGCTGCGCCGGGAGGTCGCCACCCTCGAATCCGACGCGCGCGCCAACGGCGTCACCCGCGACGGCGCCGTCGAGCGCCTGCGCACCAATCCCGACGACCTCGTGGCGCGGCGCGGCGAGGCGGCGCGCGCCGCCATCGCCCGCCTCGCCCGGCTCTCCGCCCAGCAGCAGGCGCTCGCCGCCGCCACCAGCCCGCTGGGCCGGGTGGTGGCGGTGATGCGCGACCCCGACCCCGGCATCGCCGAGGCCACCTACCGCGCCTACGATCCGGCGGTCCCCACCACCGCCGACGGGCTGACGGCCGGGCTTCTCGGCTTCTTCGCTGCCTGGGGCGGCTGGCGGATCGCCTCCGATGTCGGCCGGCGCATGGCCCGTCGGCGCCCGCGCACGCCCGCCGCGGCCGCCTGACGACGCGACTTCGGCCGCGACGCGGATCGGGAGGTGTTGCCGGCCGTCTACAGCGGCCTGCCCGGTGCTTGCTTACCTACAACGGGACCCGGCCGTTCCGGACCGGGAGAAGGCGTGACATGCCGCGCGCGTCGAGCCCCACCATCGATCCGGCCCTCGATGCCGCGGCCCTACTGCGGCGCATGGGCTTCTTCGGGCTGTTCGTGATCCTGCCGGTGCTGGCCCAGGTCGCCCGCCGCGCCGCGGTGATCCTCGCGCCGATCGCGGTGGTGCTCCTGGTGATCGCCAGCGCCATCGACCGGCGCCAGCGCCCCGTCCGCCCGGGGATCGCGCGGCTCCTGACCGCGCCGGCCTTCCTGGCCGGCATGCTCGTTGTGCTGTGGTCGGCCCTGTCGCTCGCCTGGACGCCGTTTCCCGGGCCCGCCCTGGAGCGGCTCGCCAACCTGCTCGCCACGATCGGCCTCGCACTGCTCGGCTACCTCGCCCTGCCCGATCGGATGCGCTCGGCCAACCTCTACCTGCTGCCGCTGGGCGTGATCGCAGGGGCCATCGTCGCGATCGTGCTCGGGGTGTTCGGCGCGCACATCACGCCCGCCGGCACGGAGGAGGACGGCGCGCTCGACCGCGGCCTGATCCTGCTGATCCTGCTGATCTGGCCGGCGCTCGCGTGGCTGCGCTCCCGCCGCCGCGACCGCGAGGCGCTGGGTCTCGCCCTCCTCGTGGCCGCGGCGCTCACCGTGCAGCCGAACGCCACGCAGATCGCCGCGCTCGCCATCGGCGCCGTCGCCTTCGCGGTGACGAGCTTCCGGCCGAAGCTCGGCGTCGCGTTGACGGCCTTGATCTCCGCCGCCCTGCTCGCCGTGGCGCCGCTGCTGCCGTTCCTGGCCCGGCCGATCGGCGCCGCCCTGTTCGGACCCCTCGCCCCGGGCGTGCTGTCGCTCAAGAGCTGGCAGAAGGTGGTGACCACCGAGCCGGTGCGGCTGATCACCGGCCACGGCTTCGAGACCGCTCTGCGCGGCCGCCTCGTCGGGCTCGTGCCGATCAACGCCCCCACCACCGCGCTGTTCGAGTTCTGGTACGAGCTCGGGATCGTCGGCGCCTTCGCCGCGGCCTTCGCCCTCCACGCCGCGATCCGCCGGGCCGGGCGCGACGTGCCGGCCCTGGTCCCGGCGGCGATGGCCTGCTTCGCGAGCGCCTTCGCCGTCGCCTGCCTGGGCGTCGGGCTGACCGCGATCTGGTGGCTCACTGCGCTCGCAATCGCCGTGGTGGTGTTCATCGCCGTCGAGCGCGGCCAGTTCCGCACCAGCCGCCCCAAGGTCGCCCGCCTGCGCCGCCTGCCCGAGGGCGGGGCCTGAGGCGGCTTCCCCGCGGGATCCGCGTATATCCGGACCCGGTTCGGGGCTGCGCACCCCGCGATCGGTGCTATGCCTGCGACCCGGGGACGGACCTGATCCGCCATCCGGTCCCGGGGCAGGCGCGTCCGTTCGCGGCGACGATCCGCCCTTCAAGAAGAGACGGCGGGCACGTTCAGGGAGGGAGAGCATGGATCTCGGCATCGAGGGGCTGCGCGTGCTCGTGACGGCGGGCGCGGCGGGAATCGGGCGCGCGGTGGTCGAGGCGTTCGTCGAGGAGGGGGCCCGGGTCTTCGCCTGCGACGTCGATGCGGAGGCGCTGGCGAGCCTGCCGGCCGAGGTCGGGCGCTGCCGCACCGACGTGGCCGACCGCGACGCCGTCGCTGCCATGATGGCGGCGGCCCTCGACCATCTCGGCGGCCTCGACGCCCTGGTCAACAACGCCGGCATCGCCGGGCCCACCGGCCGCGTCGAGGAGATCGCCCCCGAGGAGTGGGACCGCTGCCTCACCGTCTGCCTGACGAGCCAATTCAACTGCGCCCGGCTCGCCGTGCCG
Source organism: Methylobacterium amylolyticum (assembly GCF_030700245.1). Classification (GTDB taxonomy): domain Bacteria; phylum Pseudomonadota; class Alphaproteobacteria; order Rhizobiales; family Beijerinckiaceae; genus Methylobacterium. The sequence continues at coordinate 109,129 of NZ_JAUYZI010000011.1, read as the reverse complement.
CACCTGCGCGCGAGCGCCAACGGCTCGATCGTCAATCTGTCCTCGGCGGCCGGCAAGTTCGGCTTCGGCCTGCGCAGCCCGTACGCGGCGGCGAAGTGGGGGGTGATCGGCTTCACCAAGTCGCTGGCGATCGAGCTCGGCGAGGCCGGCATCCGGGTCAACGCGATCCTGCCGGGGCTGGTGGCCGGCGACCGGCAGCGCCGCGTGCTGGAGGCCAAGGCGCAGCAGCAGGGGGCGAGCTACGCGGAGATGGAGGCGCGCGCCTTCTCCTTCGTCTCGATGAAGGAGTACGTCACCGCCCGGCAGCTCGCCGACCAGATCCTGCTCCTGTGCTCGCCCCGCGGGCGCACGATCTCGGGACAGGCGATCTCCATCGACGGCGACACCCGCATGCTGTCGTAGGCCGGCGGTATTTACGCCGCGGCCCCGGCCGCGGCAGAGTGGCGCGACCGGGGCCGCCAGAGCCATCGGGCGACGAAACGTTCAGGGAGGCACCATGCGTCTGTCGGGCAAGACCGCCCTCGTCACCGCCGCCGGCCAGGGCATCGGCCGCGCGAGCGCCCTCGCCCTCGCCCGCGCGGGCGCGCGGGTGCTGGCCACCGACCTGCGCGCCGACGCGCTGGCCGGCCTCGACGCGGAGCCGAACGTCGACACCGCGGTGCTCGACGTGCTCGACGCCGGGCAGATCGCGGCCGTGGTCGGCGGCCTGGATCGCGTCGACGTGCTATTCAACTGCGCCGGGGTCGTGCACGCCGGCACGGTGCTCGACGCGACCGAGGCGGATTTCGACTTCGCGATGGACCTCAACGTCCGCGCCCAGTTCCGCGCGATCCGCGCGGTCCTGCCGGGGATGCTGGAGCGGGGCTCGGGCAGCATCGTCAACATGGCGAGCGTGGCGAGTTCCGTGCGCGGCCTGCCCAACCGCTGCGTCTACGGAGTGTCGAAGGCCGCGGTGATCGGGCTGACCAAGTCGGTCGCCGCCGACTACGTCGGCCGCGGCGTGCGCTGCAACTGCATCTGCCCCGGCACCGTCGACACGCCCTCGCTCGCCGAGCGCATCAACGCCTACGACGATCCCGTGGCGGCGCGCCAAGCCTTCATCGCCCGCCAGCCAATGGGCCGGCTCGCGACCGCCGAGGAGATCGCCCCCCTGGTGGTGTTCCTGGCCAGCGACGAGGCCGCCTTCGTCACCGGCCAAGCCTATTCCATCGACGGCGGCATGACGATCTGAAGGCGACGGATATGGCGCGCGTCACGGGTCCGTGACCCGTGACGCCGAGCCCGTCGACCGAAGACCGAAGCAAACGGGAGAGTGAGATGAGCGAGAAGCGCCGCGTCAGCCCCGACGAGCTGCGCTCGAAGGCGTGGTTCGACAATCCCCACAACCCGGGGATGACCGCGCTCTACCTTGAGCGCTACCTGAACTACGGCCTCACCCCGGAAGAGCTGCGCTCGGGCAAGCCGCTGATCGGCATCGCCCAGACCGGCTCGGACCTGTCCCCGTGCAACCGCCACCACGTCGAGCTGGCCAAGCGCGTGCGCGAGGGCATCACCGCGGCCGGCGGCGTCGCCTTCGAGTTCCCCTGCCACCCGATCCAGGAGACCGGCAAGCGCCCGACCGCGAGCCTCGACCGCAACCTCGCCTACCTGTCGCTGGTCGAGGTGCTCTACGGCTACCCCCTCGACGGCGTCGTGCTGCTCACCGGCTGCGACAAGACCATGCCGGCCTGCCTGATGGCGGCGGCGACCGTGAACATCCCGGCGATCTCGCTGAACGTCGGCCCGATGCTGAACGGCTACTTCCACAAGGAGCTGACCGGCTCCGGCACCGTGGTGTGGAAGGCGCGCGAGCGGCACGCGGCCGGCGACATCGACTTCCAGCAGTTCATGGACATCGTCGGCTCGTCGGCGCCGTCGACCGGCCACTGCAACACGATGGGCACCGCCTCGACCATGAACGCGCTCGCCGAGGCGCTCGGCTTGGCGCTGCCGGGCTCCGCCGCGATCCCCGCCCCCTACCGGGAGCGCGGGCAGGCGGCCTACGCCACGGGCCGGCGGATCGTCGACATGGTGTGGGAGGACCTGAAGCCCTCCGACATCCTGACCCGGGAGGCGTTCGAGAACGCCATCGTCGCCAACGCCGCGATCGGCGGCTCGACCAACGCGCCGATCCACATCAACGCCATCGCCAAGCATATCGGCGTGCCGCTGACCTGCGACGACTGGGAGCGGGTCGGCCTGGAGATCCCGCTGCTGGTCGACATGCAGCCCGCCGGCCGCTGGCTCGGCGAGGAGTATTTCCGCGCGGGCGGCCTGCCGGCGGTGTTCGCCGAGCTGATCGACGCGGGGAAGGTTCACGAGGGCGCGCTGACCTGCAACGGCCTCACGGTCGGCGAGAACTACCGCGGCCGGCACTCGTGGAACCGCGACGTGATCCGCGCCTACGCGGAGCCGCTGATGGAGCGGGCGGGCTTCCTCAACCTCAAGGGCAGCCTGTTCGACTCGGCGATCATGAAGACCTGCGTGATCTCCGAGGAGTTCGCCGCCCGCTACCTGCGCAACCCCGAGGACCCGATGGCCTTCGAGGGCCGCGTGGTGGTGTTCGACGGGCCCGAGGACTACCACCACCGTATCGACGATCCCGCCCTCGACATCGACGCGCACACGCTCCTGATCATGCGCGGCGCCGGGCCGATCGGCTATCCGGGCGCGGCCGAGGTGGTGAACATGCAGCCGCCGGGGGCGCTGATCCGGCAGGGCGTCACCTCGCTGCCCTGCATCGGCGACGGGCGTCAGTCCGGCACCTCGGGCACGCCCTCGATCCTCAACGCCTCCCCCGAGGCGGCGGCCGGCGGCGGGCTGGCGCTGCTCCAGACCGGCGACCGGGTGCGGATAGACCTGACGAAACGCCGCGCCGACATCCTGCTCCCGGACGCGGAACTGGAGCGCCGCCGCGCCGACCTCGCGGCCCGGGGCGGCTTCCCCTACCCCGCGAGCCAGACTCCGTGGCAGGAGATCTACCGGGCGCAGGTCGCCCAGCTCTCGGAGGGCATGGTGCTGGAGGGTGCGGTCAAGTTCCAGCGGGTGGCCCAGACCCAGGGCCTGCCGCGGGACAACCACTGACGCCGCGCGTCTCCCTCCGTCCGGGGCGCGACGCCATGACTGGGAACCGGCGCTCCGGCGCCGGCCTTTCCTGGCCTGACCGCCATCCGAACGGAGATCGACGATGCGACGCACCCTGCTCGCAGCCTGTGCCCTGGCTGTGCCCCTCCTCCCGGCCGCGGCCCTGGCAGAGGGCAAGCCGCTGCCGCCGCCGGCGAGCGCGGTGATGCCGCCGGTGGAGCTGACCATCTCGATGCAGGACGGCAAGCCGGTCTGTGCCCCGCAGGAGATCCGCCTGCCCGCCGACACCAATGTGGCGCTCCACGTGGTGAGCAGCGCCGACACCCCCGTGACGCTGACCATGCCGGGGCAGTTCGCCAACGGCCGCGTCCTGCACGCCGACGGCGACCTCGTGCACGTGGCGAGCGAGGACGGCTACCTCGTCAAGCAGAACGGCAAGGGCACCCTGCGCCTGCGCACGCTCGGGCCCGGGCAGGAATCCTACGCCTGCACCAGCACCCGGGACCGGAAGGCACCGTTCACCGGCACGTTCGTGCGCACGCCCCCGGCAGGCTGATCCCTCCACGCGTGAGAACGCCCCGGGAGCGGGCTCCCGGGGCGTTCGCGGGTGGGCGGAACCGGTTCCGGAACGCTCCGGGACCGGCCGTCGACCTCAGTACGTGCCGAACTTGGAGTTCAGGCCGGCGCGGATGACAGCGAACTCGTCCGAGCGGCGGCCGACGCCGTTGAACACGTGCGGGACGTTGGTCGCGGCGTTGATCACGAACGCACCCTGGTTGCGGGTGCCGCGATCGAGGTTGACGGACAGGCCCTCGACCTTGAGCGTGACCGCGCTGGAGCGGAAGACGTTCAGGAACGAGTCGGTGGGGAGCGCGTACTCGATGCCGCCGCCGACGGCGTAGCCGGTGCGGAAGCTGTCGTTGCCGGCGTAGCCGCCGAACGAGCGGTCGGCGCTGCCCGAACCGTAGGCGAAACCGCCGGTGCCGTAGAACAGCACCCGGTCGAAGGCATAGCCGAGGCGGCCGCGGACGGTGCCGAAGAAGTCGAGGCTCGACAGGCCGCGCGGGTCGGTCACGGAGTAGCCCGGGGCGAGGCCGCCGACGATGAAGGCGCTGTTCCGGTTGCGGCCGAAGTCGAGGTACTGGGCGTCGGCCTCGATGCCGACGACCACGCCCGAGCCCGGGGTGAACTGGAAGTTGTAGCCGACCTGGCCACCGCCGGAGAAGCCGTCCTGGTTCCGGCTGCGGAAGACGGCGACGGTGCCTGGGATGGCGAACGGGCGGGGATTCCGAACACCGAGCCGGCGTTGCGGCTGCTGGCGTCGAAGGCGTAGCCCGCGTTGACACCGGCGTAGAAGCCCGTCCAGGTGAAGACCGGCACGGGGGTGAACACCGGCGGCGCGCGGCGCGGGAGGTCGGCGGCGGTGGCGGCGGCCGTGAGGGCCGTGAACATCGCCAGCGAAATGGCAAGCGCCTTCATGCGCGTGCTGTCCCCAGCGGATTCGCCCGATCGAGGAAAACGCTGGGCGTGTTCGCACGGGGAAGCTGTATCAGCTTTGCCACACCCGCAGCGGAACCGCGGCTTCCCGCTCGCGCCGCGCCCGCGGTCACAGCGGGATGCGCACGCCGGTGAGCGCCTCGGACAGCGACCACAGCCGCGCGGCGACGTCGCGGTCCAAGGCGTGCGGGGCGATCCTCGCGCATCGCGGCGGCCCCCAGGCCTCGAACGGGCCGCCCGGCCCGTAATAGGTTCCGCCCTCGGCCCCGGGCGCGCTCGCCGCGTACAGGAGCGGCAGCGCTCCCCGCGCCGCCGACTGGCCGAGCAGCCCGAACAGGGCTCGCCCCGCCAGCCGCGCCGCAGGCCCGGCCCGCTCCCCGCGCCGGATCACGTCGGTCGCGGCGAGCCCGGGATGCACCGGCACCGAGCGGACCGGCGAGCCGGCGGTCCGGAGCCGGCGATCGAGTTCGAGGGAGAACAGCAGCATCGCGAGCTTCGACTGCCGGTAGGCCCGCTGCGGACCGTAGCCGGCGTGCATCTGCGGATCGTCGAAGGCGATCCGGCCCGACCGGTGGGCGAGGCTCGACACCGCCACGATCCGCGAGGCGGCGCTCCGCGCCACGCGGGGCAGCAGCAGCCCGGTCAGCGCGAAGTGCCCGAGGTGGTTGGTGGCGAGTTGCCGCTCGAATCCGTCCGGGCTCTCCTCGCGCCGGGGCACGGAGGCGATGCCGGCGTTGAGCAGCAGCACGTCGATCGGCCGCCCGTCCGCGGTCCAGCCCTCGGCGAAGGCCCGCACCGCGGCGAGGCTCGCCGTGTCGAGGGGGCGTGCCTCCAGCCGGGCCTGCGGGTGGACCGCGCGGATCGCCGCCATCGCCCGCTCCGCCTTCGCCGCGTCGCGGGCGGCGAGGACGACGTGCGCCCCGGCCCCGGCCAGCGCCCGGGCGGCCTCGTAGCCGATGCCGCTGGTGGCGCCGGTGACGAGGGCGACCCGACCGACCTGCGGGGGGATTTCGGCGGCGGTCCATCCGGGTCCACTCATGGCCGGCCTCCGTGTTCGGTGACGAGCGGGGCGGCGGGAGTGGCCGCGCGGCGGGGGTGCGGATCGCCGCAGCGTCCCCTCAGAACCCCGGCGCCGGTGCCGGGTTTCCCGGGCATGGGGCGGGCGGCGCCGCGACAGTGCCGGGACCCGCCCACGGGAGCGTGAGGAGAGCGCATGTCGAACCGACCGCCGCCGGTGCCGCCGGACAACCGCTCGGACAAGGGGCCGGGCAGCGCCCAGGCCGCGCCGAAGGACACCACGAAGGGCACCCCCGACGACCCGTCCAAGACCGGCCAGGCCGGCAACACCGCCGTCAACACCACCAACAAGGGGTATCAGCAGGACCGATGAGCACCTCGTCCAAGACCCCCGCCGCCGACCGCCACCACGGCGGCCCCGGCAGCAGTCACCAGCGCCCCGACCGGCCGGACCCGACCGAGGGCCGCGGCCCGACGCCCGGCTCGTCCACCAGCGGCTCGCACGCCGAAGTCTCCGGCGGCGGCGGCGAGCAGGACCGCCACCACCGCCGCGACGCGGCCGGCAAGGGCCAGGGTCCGCGCTCGCACTGACGCCCGCGCCCGCCCCGGCGCCGCGGGTGCCGGGGCGTCCTCACGGAAGGCGGAGCCCCGGCGCTTCGGGGTGGTCTCAAAGACAAGGGAGCCGGCCATCGTGGCGAGCCTGGACCAGACCCTCCGGATCTTCGCGGACCTCTTGGCCGCCGAACCGCCGGTGCCGGCCGGCCCCGTCGACGAGGCGGTCTGGGCCTATCTCGCCGCCGTGCCGGGCCTCAGCGCGCAGATCGAGGCGCTGGACCGGCTCCGCCGTGCCGCCGCCGACCTCGACGCGGACTCGCCCGTCATGCCGATGCTCCGCGACATCCTCGACCGGCACCGGGCCCGGCTCGACGAGGGCCGCGCCTGATCGCGTCGCGACGCGGACAGCTTTCGGACATCGCCCCGCGGATGTGGCCGCCGGGTTCTTTTTTCTCCATCGGATCCGGGGCTTGGCCGAGATCCGCCCTCCCCTTCCTTGTGAGGAGGTGACGGCAGTGGGGGTGCTTCAGAATGGGCCGGAACGTCCGATTCTGCCTCCCTGCCCCCTCCGCGAGGAGGAAGAGAACCGCATCGCGGTTCAGCGATCTGTCCCGGAGACGATGTCGGATCCCTTCGCCCGGCCGCGCGGGCGATCAGGTCTCGCCCTCTGGGCCGACGTCGAAGCCGCGCACGTCGAGGCCGCCGAGGGCCGCGAGGATGGCCCCGGTCCGGTCCTCGGCCGCCGTCTGCGTCCAGCGCAGGGCGTAACGCACCTCCGCCAGTCCGGCCCCGGAATCCTGGCCGGCGTAGCGGGCCGTGCAGCCGAGCGGCTTAAGTAGCGTGTCCAGGCGCGGCGCCACGCGCGCGGCGACCTCCGCGGACGGTCCCGCGGCGGCGATCCGCACCACCGCCGTGCGACGGCGGGGCAGGCACCGGTCGATCCACGCCATCGCGAAGATCGTCACGACGGCGAAGACGGTGGTCGCGAGCCCCAGCCCGTACTGGCCGCCGCCGAAGCACAGACCGATGGCGGTGACGATCCACAGGGTCGCGGCGGTGGTGACGCCGCTCACCGTGCCGCCGCGCTTGAGGATGGCGCCGCCGCCGATGAAGCCGACGCCGGTCAGCACGCCGAGCGGCAGGCGCATCACGTCCATGGTCGGAAACGCGTCCGCCGTCCGTCCGGCGGTGGGCAGGAGCAGGTTCGCCTGGATCATCGCCACCGCCGCCGCGAGCGCGACGAGGATCGTCGTCCGCAGTCCCGCGGCGTGGCTGTGCGCCTCGCGGTTGAAGCCCACCACGGCTCCGGCGACGAAGGCGAGGAGCAGGCGCAGGAGGATCTCGGCCCCCGTGAGATGCAGCGTCATGTCCAGTCCATCGGGTCGGAACGGCCCGGCCGTCGCCGAATCAATTCCTCGGGAACCGGCCGGTCGATGAGGCCGGTTCGGCCCCGGCGATTTCCTCCATCGTGCGCCCGGTCGCGATGCTGGTGCGGTGCGCGTCCGTCAGCGCGTCCTCCGCCCCGGCCTCTTCGTCGGCGCGCTTGCGCAGCAGCCAGCGCTCGCGCTGCTCGGTCCTCATCCGCGCCAGCGTCCAGCCGCCGCGCATGCGCCGGCCGCGCAGGGTGAAGCGCAGCCGGCCGGCGGCGAGCCCCGCGCGCGGATTCTCCTCCGGCGCCCACGTGCCGATGTCCCACAGCATGACCGTGCCCGCCCCGAAGCCCGCCGCGATCGTGCCCTCGAAATCGGCGTAGCCGAGCGCGTGGTCGCAGGTGCGCACGGCGAGGCGGCTGCGGGCCGGATCGAGGCTCGGGCCGCGGGTGAGTGCCCAGCTCAGCAGCACGCCGTCGAGTTCGAGGCGCAGGTCGTAGTGCAGCCGCCGCGCTGCGTGCTTCTGGACGCGGAAGCGCAGGGTTTCTGTCGCGTCCGTTCCGGTCCCATCCATCGCCGCCGCCCTCGGCATCCCGTGCCCGATGCCGGGCCAACGCGGGCCGCCCCGGTCAAGCTTCGCGCCCTCGGGCCTCGCCGCGCCGCGAGGCCGCAGCCCCCGGACCGGAGCCGTGGAAGCGGAGGGGCGCATCGCGGCGCGGCGCACCCTATCTACGGGGCGGACCAGCACGGCCCCGTCACGGATCCCCATGGCACCCTCCCCGCTCGTCTTCCTCGCCTCCGCCGGCCTCCTCGGCCTCGTGGCGGCCGGCACCGGGGCGATCGTCGCGCAGCAGCACTCGCCGTTCAGTCACCCGCGGCGGGCCGGGGGGCCGTTCACGATGCGCGACCTCGACGGCCGCACCGTCACCGAGGCCGACCTGAAGGGCCGGCCGACGGCGGTGTTCTTCGGCTTCACCCACTGCCCCGAGGTCTGCCCCACCACCCTGGCGACCCTGTCTGGGGCGCTGGCGAAGATGGGGCGCGACGCCGACCGGCTGAACGTGGCGTTCGTGACCCTCGACCCCGAGCGCGACACCCCCGAGGTCCTGCGGGACTACCTCGGCGCCTTCGATCCGCGGATCCGTGCCCTGGTCGGCACTCCGGCCGAGGTCGCGCGGATGGCCGACGCCTACCACGTCCACTACCGGCGGGTGCCGGGTACGGGCGGCGACTACGCGATCGACCACTCCGCCGACGTGTCGCTGTTCGACCGGAACGGCCGCAAGGTCGGCCAGATCGGCTACGGCGAGGACGAGGCGCGGATGCTCGCCAAGCTCATCACCCTCGCCTTCCCCGGCCAGTGCCATCCCGGCGGCGGCGTCAGCCTGTGGGACGGGACGAGCGACGGGACCTGCCGCTCGAGCTGAGCCCCGCCGCCGTTTCACCGCGCGCTCTAATGGGCGTGCTGGTGTCCCGCGCCGGCCGGCGCCTGCGCGCCGATGCCCTCGACCGTGAACTCGACCGGGACCGTGCCGGCCCGCTCGAAGGTCACCGTGCCCTTGGCCGGCTCGCCCTTCTTCAAGGGCGCCTTCAGGTCGAGGAACATCAGGTGGTAGCCGCCGGGCTTGAGGGTCACCGTCTCGCCCGGCTTGATCTCCAGGCCGCCCGTGACCGGCGCCATCTTCATGACGTTCCCCTCCATCGTCATGGAATGGATCTCGCCGCGGCTCGCCCCGTCGAGGGCGGCGGCGGTCAGCCGGTCGGGCTCGCGGCCGGTGTTGGTGATCGTCAGGTAGCCCCCCGCCACCTTGGCGCCGGCGGGCGTCGCCCGCGACCAGGGATGGCCGATCTTCAGGGCGCCGGCGGCGTAGTCGTGGGCGGGGCTGGCGCCGATGGTCGCCGCGAGCATCAGGGCGGCCAGCGCCAGGGTCCGGTTCGGTCGGGTCATGGTCTCTTCTCCTCGGATGTTCGTGACGGGTTCAGAAGGCGAGGCGCATCCCGGCGACGACGTTGCGCGGGGCGCCGGCGAAGATCGATCCGGTGGTGGTCGCGAGCACGCCCGCGCCGTTCTGCAGGCCGGTCGACGCGCTGATCGAGTTCGCGAGGTTCTGGGCCGAGGCCGCGTAGACCGCGTCGAACAGGTTGCGCATCTCGACGTACAGGCTCAGCCGCTTGGCGAAGCCCACCTCCGCCCCGCCGGATAGGAGCGCGTCGTAGTGCAGGTTGAGGTTCACGATGGCGTAGCCCGGCGCCTTCAGCAGGTTGGCGTTGTCGAGGTAGAAATCGCTCTGGTAGACGGTCTCGACGTAGGCGCCGAGACCCTTCCACGGCCCGGTCGGCTGGTCGTAGCCGAAGCGGAACAGGAACTGGGTGAGCGGCACGCCGGGGATCTGGCGGCCGGCCCGGTCGAAGCTCGCGGTGCGCGTGCCGGCGCTGAGCTGCTCAGTATACTTCGTGTAGATCTGGTCGTCGAAGGTGTAGGCCAGCGTCGCCCGCCAGCCCTCCGGCGCCGCCCAGGTGCCCCCGACCTCGACGCCCCGGTGCTCGGAAGCGGGAGCGTTAAAGAAGTAGGTCAGGAGGCCGGCGCCGGGCGACTGGGAGATCAGCTCGTTGCGGAAGAACTCGTAGAACCCGGTGACGCCGAGTTCGAGCCCCGGCAGCGGCACCCAAGTGGCGCCGAGGTCGAAGCCGAGGTTCTGCTGCGTCTGAAGCTGGCTGTTGTTGCCCGGCAGGCCGGCGGGCGTCACGGTCAGGTTCGAGGCGGAGGGGGTGGAGTAGCCCGTCGCCACCCGGCCGAGAAAGCGCCAGTCGGGAGTTGGCGTGTAGACCAGCGACAGTTCCTCGGCGACGTTGAGGAAGCTGCGGTCGAGGTTGGCCCGGGTGAACGTGAGCCCACCCGCCGTGGGATAGCTGAAGGCGAGGTTGCGCCCGGTGATCCGGGTGCTCTCGGCGCTGAGGCCGGCGACCGCCGTCCACTGCTCGGACAGCGCCACCTCGACCCGCGCCCGGCCGCCGAGGTTGTCCTGCGTCGCCCGCAGGTCGCCGATCAAGCCGCCGAGCCGGGCGCCGCCGTAGGGGGCGCGGTTGTAGGTCAGCGCGTTCGAGTCGAGGGTGTTGTAGGCGAGCGCCACGTAACCCGCGGCGGGCAGGCCGAACAGGTCGCCGCGCCGGGTCACGTCGGTCAGGACGTTGAAGCCCGGGAAGTCGCCCCGGGACGAGGTCGTGTAGAACGGCTGGTTGATGGACCGGTCGTCGAACGTGAGCTGCGTGCGCCACGTCGTCAGCGCGTCGAAATCGTGCTCGTAGCGGCCTCCGACGATGGTGCGCCGGTCGCCGCGGAAGAAGGCGCCCTCGTCCGCCGTCACCGGCACGGTGGCGCCGTTGCGGCCGTTGAGCGGCAGGGCGTAGGTCGTGCAGCCGGCCGCTGCGGCCAGCGCCGTGGCGCAGCCGCGCTGGTACGGGTTCTGGCGGAACTGGAGCAGCGAGGAGCGGCCGGCCAAGTTCGCGTGGACCTCGTTGTTGACGATCTTCAGGGTGATCCGGTCGTCCGGCGTCAGCGTGTAGGTGCCGAGGAAGTTGATCGTCTGCGTGTTGAACGAGCTGTGGTCCTGAAAACCGTTGCCGCGGGTGTCGCTGGTGAACAGGCTGTACTCCAGCGGGCCGCTGACGCCGCCGATCGTGGCGTAGTTGTTGAGGTAGCCGAAGCTGCCGGCATCGACGCCGTAGGTGTAGCCGTTCACCTCGGCGCCGCGGCGGGTGTAGAAGGCCAGTGCGCCGCCCGTGGCGTAGTTGCCGAACAGGGCCGATTGCGGACCCCGGAACACGTCGATGCGCCCGTAGGCGCGCGGGTCGGTGATGTCGAAGCGCGAGGCACCGTCTCCTTGCGTGACCGGGAAGCCGTCCTCCAGCACGATCATGTTGCGCGAGACGCCGGTGGCGCGGGCGTTGCTGCCGCGGATCGAGACGACCACGTCGCGCGGGCCGTTGCCCTGGCGGACGGTGACGCCGGGGCTGTTGCGCAGCACGTCGGCGACGCTGACCGCGGGACGGTCGTCGATCACCCCGGCCCGGCCGATGCCGGTCGCGACCTCGCCGACCGGGGCCGCGATCGGCGTCGCCGCGGCGGCCCGCGCGCCGGCCGGGGCGGCCGGGACCGAGGCGGAGGCCGGACCGCCCTCGCCGACCACCGACAGTTCCTCCAGGGTGACGGATGGCTGCGCCCGCGCGGCGGGGGCGCCGAGCGCGCCGGCCGCGAGCAGCGCGGCGAGGGTGCGGTGGGCGTGAGGGGGGATCATGGAACAACCTGTCTGAGCGCTTGGCCGCGGCGGGGCGCGCGCGGCCGGGATCGGTGACGGAGCGGTCAGACGGTGACGGGCGGTGCGCGGGCCTGGGCTTGCGTGCGGGGCGGCCGCGCCGGCCGCGCGGGCGGCGGGATCGGCCACAGGGCGGGGCTCCAGGCGAGCCGACGGGGGGCGGCCTGCGGGGGAAGCGGCAGCGGCGCCGCGGCGGGACAGCGGCAGAACGGGCAGTGGTCGCAGGCCGGCGGCGCCCCCGGCAGGTCGGCCGCAGGGTCGGCCGTCGCGGAGCCGCACAGGGCGGCGTGGATCAGCGCGTCGGCGGCGGCCGTCTCCAGGGCGCGGGCGCGCGCCGTCAGACCCGCGGCGGGAGCCAGCGCCTGGAGCCACAGGGCGAGCAGCACCAGCGCGGCGCCCAGCGCGCGGCCGCCGGATCGCTTGCCCGTCTGTCGGCGGGAGGACACGGGCGCCTCGCCCGTCCGAACCCGCTCAGGCGCCCCGCTCTCCCAAGAGGTGACGCACCCCGATATCGAGGCCGAGCATGGCGAGGATCGCGAGCCCGGTCAGCGGAAACAGGGCGCCGAGGCCGAGGACGATCGCCGTCACCCAAGCGGCGGCGCGGCGGTCGCGCGGCCAGGGCGGCACGCCGAGGCCCCCCGCGGGGCGGCGCTTCCACCACATGGTCGCGGCGGTGACGCTGAGCAGGATCGTGGCGAGGCAGAAGGCCAGCATCGCGAGCTGGTTGGCCCGGCCCCAGTGCTCGCCCTTGTGGATGCCGATCCCGTACTGGATCAGCCGCGCCACCGGCCCGAGATCGGCGAAGCGCACGTCGACGAGCGGTTGGCCGGTGTACCGGTCGAGCGACACCATCCGCTGGGCGCGCACGTCGCGCGGGTAGGCTGCGGCCGCGTAGACCCCCGCGGGCCCGACCGGAAGCGCCAGCTCGTAGCCCCGCGGCATGCCGAGCCCGGCGAGGATCGCCGCCGCCCGGTCGACGCCGATCTCGGGGCTCGCGGCCGGCGCCGAGCGCGGCACCGGCGCGTCCTCCATCGCCCAGCCGGCCGTGTCGAGCACCGCGCCCATCGGCACCGCCGAGACCGGTTTGCCGGCCCACAGGGCGCGGGGCTGGCCGAGCCCGGCGGCGTTGGACAGCGTCCGGACCTGATCGCCCCACCAGATCGACCACGGCAGGCCGGTGAGCGCCAGGAACAGCAGGCCGCCCCCGGCCACCAGCCCGGTGACCGCGTGCACGTCGCGCCACCAGACCCGGCGCCGAGGCGTACCCCGCACGGTGACGATTCCCCCGCCCTGCCCCCTCGGCCACCACAGGTAGGCGCCGGTCGCCACCAGGATGACCGTGAAGCCCGCCACTACCTCGACCAGCCCGTTCGCCACCGGCCCGAAATAGGCGAGGCTGTGCAGGCGGCGCACCACCATGAACAGCTCGCCGTCCCGGTCGAGCCGGTCGAGCACATCGCCGGTATAGGGATCGAGGTAGACCAGCACCCGGCGCCCGCCCTCGGAGACGGCGACCACGGCCGCGGCGGTCGGGCTCGCCGGGTCGGTGTAGGTCAGCGGCACGCCGTCCGGCACGGCCTCGCCGGCGTTGAAGATCAGGCGGTCGGAGCCGAGCGGCGCCGTCGCCCGCGCGGCGACGGTGGTGCGTGCGGACAACAGCGTGCCGTTGATCTCGTCCTTGAACAGGTACAGCGCCCCCGTCGCCGAGAGCAGGACGAGGAACGGCAGGCAGAGCAGGCCGGCATAGAAGTGCCAGCGCCAGGCGGCGCGGTAGAGCGCCTCGCGCGCGGGGCGGGCGGCGGGCGCGGCGGCGACGGCCGCAGAGCTGCCCTGAAGGGTCGTGGACATGGCTGGAGGTCCGCGTCTGAGCGATCGGTGGAGCGGATCGTCAGGCGGCGGGGGGACCTCGGGCGCTGGTGGCGTGGATCGGCGGCCCGGTGGGCGGGAAGGCGCGCTCGGAGCGCCACGCGACGCGCGCGACCCCGAGAGCGGGCCGCGCCGCCGCGGCGCCGGCCGGCGGCGGAGCGAGCTTGGCGACGTGGACGGCGGTGCAGCAGAGCGCGCAGTGCAGGTGCGCCTTGCCGTCGGCCGGCGCATCGGGCGCGCCCGCGTCCACGGCGTGCGCGGCGCACAGGGCCGCCTCCGCCGCCCCGGTGACGGGCGTCGCGAACCCCAGGAAAGCCTGGAGCAGCAGCGCGTAGAGCGCGAGCACGCCGACGAGCGCGCGGCCCCGCGCCGACCCTGTACGGCGGCCGGCCATGCGGATCTCTTACGGGGCGGCCGCGCGGGGCGTCAACGCTGGGCGGGCGCCCGTCCCGGGGCGCGTCGAGGGCGGAGCCGCGTCTCGACCACCGCCCGGGATCTGGAGCGGCGCCGTGGCTTCGGGCATCATCGCTCAACAGCCCGGGAGGCCGTCCATGTCCCTCACCATCCCCGTGATCCTCGGCAGCGTCCGCTCCGACCGGATCGGCATCCGCGCCGCCCGCTTTCTCGTCGCGCGGCTCGAAGCCCGCGGCCACGCGGCGCCGCTGGTCGATCCCGCCGAGCTCGGCCTGCTGCTCCTCGACCGGATGTACAAGGAGTACCCGCCGGGCGGCGCGCCCGAGCCCCTGGAGCGGCTGGCCGCGCTCTACCGCGGCGCCGACGCCTTCCTCGTGGTCTCGGGGGAGTACAACCACGGCGTCCCGCCCGCCCTGTCGAACACCCTCGACCACTTCCTGGAGGAGTATTACTGGCGGCCCTCGGCGATCTGCTGCTACTCGGCCGGCCAGTTCGGCGGCGTGCGCGCGGCGATGGCGCTGCGGGCGATGCTCGCCGAACTCGGCATGCCGAGCATCCCCTCGCTGCTGCCGATCCCGCGCCTCCAGAAGGCGGTGGACCCGGAGGGCGTGCCGCAGGAGGACTGGCTGGAACGGGCCGCCGGCCGCTTCCTCGACGAGCTGGCGTGGTACGCCGAGGCCCTGCGCGAGCGGCGGCGGGGCGGCACGCCGTATTGATGTCCGGGCCCGGGCGCTTGCCGGTGCCGACCTGCACCCAGGGCGGCCGATGACCCGACAGAAGAGGGGTATGGGGCTATCGTCCGGCCGCCCGTGCGGCCACCGCGGAGGCGGTCCAACCCCTCGCCTGGACCGACGGAAAGCCGGGCGATGCTGCCGTCGAGATCGGCCTCACGGCCATCGACGATCGTTCGCTCGACGCGCCGACCGTGCAGTGGATCGGCGCGCGTTTCCAGCGGCGACGCGTCCGGGGCCAGATTCGACAGCCCGTTCGCCGCCTCGAAGGCGCGATCCGGGCTGGACCCGCGCCGAAGGATCCCGGCGTCGGCACGGCATCGCGGAGCACCGCGTGGCTGACAGTCCACCGAAGAGACCGGTCATGGAGGGAACGCCCGACGTCGGGATTGCCGGGTTCGAGCGAACGGGGACGTTCGCGCAAGCGCGCACGGCCCTGTCGACGGCCGAGAGCGAACAGGCCTTCGATGCCTGGGACCGCCACGCGGAGCCGGAGGACGTGCTGGCAAATTCGCTCAGGGGCGGTGGCTATTTCCGTCATTGAACGAGCCTGCGGTCCGTCCCTAAGGTCCACAGATGCAGCCCGAATGGGCGCAATCGAATACTGGGGGAGGAGCTGAGATGAACCATCATCTGCTCTGTGGCGACCTTGCCTCGGACGAGATCGGGCCGGGCGTCCGACCTGCGGCCGAATATCGTCGCGCCGTCTCCGACTTCGATGCGGCGACAGCCTTCGCGGCGATCTTCCCGGAGGGGTCGGGGCGGATCAATGCCTGCCATACCTGCTGCGACCGCCATGCCTCGGATCCCGGACGCATCGCGCTTCGATACAGCAGGCCGGGCGAGGCACTCCGGGAGATCACCTTCGCAACCCTCGCCGAGCAGGCTGCCAAGTTCGCCGACGTTCTGTCCGCGTGCGGCGTGACGAAGGGGGACCGGGTTGCCGGGCTCCTCCCGCGCACGCCGGAACTGCTGATCACGATCCTGGCGACCTGGCGCCTCGGCGCCGTCTATCAGCCGCTGTTCACGGCCTTCGGACCGAAGGCCATCGAGCAGCGCGTCAAGGATGCCGGGACGAAGGTCGTCGTGACGGATCTGCCCAACCGCGCCAAGGCCATCGGCGTCGAGGGCTTCTGCCGGATCGTCACCGTCGGGGCAGGAAGCGAGGGAACGGATCTCGACTTCTGGGCCGAGCTGGAGGCCAAGGCCGGCGACGGCGCGCCGGTCCCCTGTGAGGCGGAAGACCCGTTCCTGATCATGTTCACCTCCGGGACGACCGGTCCGGCCAAGCCGTTGCTCGTCCCGCTCAAGGCCATCGTGGCGTTCGTCGCCTACATGCGGGATGCCGTGGATCTGAGGCCGGAGGACCGCTTCTGGAACGTCGCCGATCCGGGCTGGGCCTACGGCCTGTACTACGCCGTCACGGGTCCGCTCGCGATGGGGCTCACCACGACCTTCCACGACGGCGCGTTCACGGTCGAGGACACCTACCGCACCATCCGGACCCTCGGCATCACGAACCTCGCGGGTTCCCCGACCGCCTTTCGCTTCCTCATCGCCGCCGGGCCCGCGGCTGCGGCGGCGGTGACAGGACAATTGCGCGCGGTGAGCAGCGCCGGGGAGCCGCTCAATCCGGAAGTCATCCGCTGGTTCGCGGACCACCTCGGCACCACCATTCACGACCACTATGGGCAGACGGAACTGGGGATGGTCGTCTGCAACCATCACGCCCTCGCCCACCCGGTCAGGCTCGGCTCCGCAGGCTTCGCCGTTCCGGGCCACCGGGTGGTCGTGGTCAACGCCGACGGTGAGGAACTGGGGCCGGGCGAGCCGGGCATCCTGGCCCTCGACCGGGCACGCTCGCCCCTGATGTGGTTCTCGGGCTACTGGGAACGCCCGACCGCCGGATTCGTCGGAGACTACTACCTGAGCGGCGATACGGTCGAGGCCGGCGCGGACGGCAGCATTGCCTTCGTGGGCCGCTCCGACGACGTCATCACCTCGTCGGGCTACCGGATCGGACCCTTCGAGGTCGAGAGCGCGCTCATCGAGCATCCCGCCGTCGCGGAATCCGCCGTCGTCGGCAAGCCGGATCCCGACCGCACGGAACTCGTGAAGGCCTTCGTCGTCCTCAAGGACGGCTTCGCGCCGGACCAAGCCTTGGCCGAAACCATTCAGACCTACGTGAAGAAGCGTCTCTCGGCCCACTCGTACCCGCGCGAGATCGAATTCGTCGATGCGCTGCCAAAGACGCCGAGCGGCAAGCTGCAACGGTTCATCTTGCGCAACCAGGAGGTCGCCAAGGCCGCCATGACATCCGAGGCGACCCCGGACTGATCCCGGCGGATCCTCCGTGACCAAGTCGCCGTCGCTGAGACGGCCAGTCTCCCTGCCGCCGGCCGAGGATGCCGCGACCGAGCCGGTGCGGGAGACGACGATCAGGAACCAGGACATGCAGATGGACCCCATCGTCGTCGCGAGCGCCGCCCGGACCCCGATGGGGGCGTTCCAGGGGGAGCTGAAGTCCCACTCCGCCACGGAACTCGGCGCCGCCGCGATCCGCGCCGCGGTCGGTCGCGCGGGCCTGGGGGATACGGAGGTCTCCGAGGTCGTGATGGGCTGCGTCCTGCCCGCCGGTCTGGGTCAGGCCCCGGCGCGGCAGGCGGCCCTCGGGGCGGGGCTGTCGGACGCCATCCCCTGCGCGACCCTCAACAAGGTCTGCGGCTCGGGGATGAAGGCGGTCATGCTCGGCTTCGACATGATCGCCGCCGGCTCGGCCGATGTGGTCGTCGCGGGCGGCATGGAATCCATGTCGAACGCGCCGTACCTCCTCGACAAGGCCCGGGCCGGACAGCGCCTCGGCCACGGACGCGTCCTGGATCACATGTTCCTCGACGGCCTGGAGGATGCCTACGACCGCGGCCGCCTCATGGGGGCGTTCGCGGAGGAGACGGCCCGGCACTACCAGTTCACCCGGGACGATCAGGACGCCTACGCCCTCGAGTCGCTCACCCGCGCCAAGCGGGCCGCCGAGACCGGGGCCTTCGATGACGAGATCGTCCCGGTCGAAGCGGGCGTGCGTTCGGACGAGGGGCCGCGCAAGGCCCGGCCGGAGAAGATCCCGACGCTGAAGCCGGCCTTCCGCGCCGACGGCACGGTCACGGCGGCGAACGCCTCGTCGATCTCGGACGGCGCGGCCGCGCTCGTGCTGATGCGCATGTCCGAGGCCGAGCGCCGCGGACACGCGCCGCTGGCCATCGTCCGCGGGCATGCCAGCCACGCCGCGGCCCCGGCGTGGTTCTCGACGGCCCCGATCGGGGCCATCGGCAAGCTCGCCGGGAAGGTCGGCTGGTCCATGGACGCCGTCGATCTGTTCGAGATCAACGAGGCCTTCGCCGTGGTCGCGATGGCGGCGATGCGCGACCTCGATTTGCCGCGCGACAAGGTCAACGTTCACGGGGGCGCCTGCGCCCTCGGCCACCCGATCGGCGCCTCCGGCGCGCGCATCATCGTGACCCTGGCGGCCGCCCTCGCGCGCACCGGCGGACGACGGGGCATCGCCTCGCTCTGCATCGGTGGCGGCGAGGCCACGGCTCTGGCGGTGGAACGCATCTGATCGGGGCAGTCCGGAGGTTTTCGTGAAGGTTCAAGGTATCGCGGCGATCGTGACGGGCGCCGCCTCGGGATTGGGCGCAGCCACGGCCCGGGCGCTCGCCGCGGCGGGTGCCAGGGTCGCCCTGCTCGACCTGCAAGAGGAGGCCGCCGCCGCCGCCGCGCGCGAGATCGACGGGATCGCGCTCGCCTGCGACGTCGCCGATGCCGCGAGCGCGGAGGCGGCTCTGGTCCGCGCCGCGGCGGAGCACGGTGTCGCCCGCATCCTGGTCAACTGCGCCGGCATCTGCCCGGCCGCGAAGGTGGTGGGCCGCAACGGGCCGGCCTCGCTCGACGCCTTCTCAAAGGTCATCCAGGTCAATCTGGTCGGCACGTTCAACATGATGCGGCTCGTCGCAGCCGGGGCGGCGGGCCTCGAACCCCTGGAGGGCGGGGAGCGCGGCGTGATCGTCTCGACCGCCTCCATCGCCGCCTACGAGGGGCAGATCGGGCAGGCGGGCTACGCGGCCTCCAAGGCCGGGGTCGTCGGCCTGACCCTGCCGGTCGCGCGCGAACTGGCGCCGCTCGGCATCCGCGTCTGCGCCGTCGCGCCGGGCATGTTCGAGACGCCGATGGTCCAGGGGCTGCCGGACGAGGTCCAGGCGAGCCTCGGCGCCGCCGTGCCCTTCCCCTCCCGCTTCGGTCGCCCCGAGGAGTATGCCCAGCTCGTCATGGCCATCCTGGCCAACCCGATGCTCAACGGCGAGACCATCCGCCTCGACGGCGCGCTGCGCATGCAGGCTCGATAGGATCCGCCCGATGCTGACCGACGACCAGACGATGATCCGGGACGCGGCGCGGACCTTCGCGGCGGAGAGGCTGAAGCCGTTCTCGGCCGAATGGGACCGGGAAGCGCGCTTTCCGAAGGAGGCCCTCGCCGAGATGGGGGCCCTCGGCTTTCTGGGCATGCTCGTGCCCGAAGCGTACGACGGGGCGGCCGTCGACCACGTCGCCTACGCGCTCGCCATCGAGGAGATCGCGGCCGGCGACGGCGCCGTCTCGACCATCATGAGCGTCCACAACTCGGTGGGCTGCATGCCGCTTCTCACGTTCGGCACCGACGACCAGAAGCAGCGCTTCCTCCGGCGGCTGGCCCGCGGCGAGCATCTGGGGGCCTTCTGCCTGACGGAGCCCGGGGCAGGTTCCGACGCCGCGGCCCTGAGAACCCGCGCCCGGCGCTCGGGGAACGGCTGGGTGGTCTCCGGGACGAAGCAGTTCATCACCTCGGGCAAGAACGCCGACGTGGCCATCGTCTTCGCCGTCACGGACCCGGATGCCGGCCGGAAGGGCATCTCGGCCTTCGTCGTCCCGACCGACACGCCGGGCTACACGGTCGCTTCCATCGAGCACAAGCTCGGGCAGCGTTGCTCGGACACGGCGCAGATCGTGTTCGAGGACATGTTCCTGACCCCGGACCTCATGCTCGGCGAGGAGGGCCAGGGACTGCGCATCGCGCTGTCCAACCTCGAAGGAGGGCGCATCGGCATCGCGGCGCAATCCGTGGGCATGGCGCGCGCCGCGTTCGAGGCGTCCGTCCGCTACGCGGGCGAGCGCGAGACCTTCGGCAAGCCCCTGATCGGCCATCAGGCGGTGGCCTTTCGTCTCGCCGACATGGCGACCCAGATCGAGGCGGCGCGGCAACTCGTGCTGAACGCGGCCCGTCTGCGCGACGCCGGATTGCCGTGCGGCAAGGAGGCCGCGATGGCGAAGCTGTTCGCCTCCGAGATGGCGGAGAAGGTCTGCTCCGACGCCATCCAGGTCCACGGTGGGTACGGCTATCTCGCGGATTACGGCGTCGAGCAGATCTACCGCGATGTGCGCGTCTGCCAGATCTACGAGGGAACCAGCGACGTCCAGCGCATGGTGATCAGCCGGGCCTTGGCGGCGTAGAGTGGGCTGGGCGGCGTAGCGCGGGCTGGAGCGAGGCTGCGGTCCGCGCGCGACGGCGACGCGGGCCGGTCACGGCGTCGGGCTCCCCACCCGCAGAATTCCCCGTGCGCCAGGGCCGAGCGGTCGCTCCGCCCTGGCGTGGAGGGCTATCGTTGCGCCATCGCGCAGCCGCCCTGGTCGATCGGGCGGATGATCTCGGCAGCCGGCAGGCGCCGCACGATCGTCAGCAGGTCCCAGGGGCCCTTCACCTCGGACGGCTTCTTCATCTCGGCCAGGAACAGGTCCTTCATCAGCCGCCCGTCCGCGCGCAGCACCGCGCCCTCCGCGAAGAAGTCGTCCACCGGCGACGCGCGCATCGCCTTCATCACCGCGCCCGCGTCGTCGGTGCCCGCCGCCGCCACGCTGCGCAGGTAGTGCAGGGTGGCGCTGTAGGTGCCCGCCTGGATCTGCGAGGGCATCGCCCCGCCCATCTCGGCCTGGAAGCGCTTGGCGAAGGTCCGGCTCGCCGCGTCCCTGTCCCAGTAGTAGCCGGTCAGGAACTGGAGACCCTGGCCGAGTTGCGGACCGATCGCTTTCGCGGTCTGGATGTAGAAGATCAGCGCCGCCAGCTTCTGCCCGCCCTGCGTGATCCCGAACTCGCCCGCCTGCTTGATCGAGTTCGCGGTATCACCCGCGACGTTCGCGAGCCCGATCACCTTCGCGCCCGAGGCCTGCGCCTGCAGCAGGTAGGACGAGAAGTCGCTCGAGTTGATCGGATGGCGGACGGAGCCCAGGACCTTGCCGCCGAGCTCGCCGACGATGCGCGTCATCTGGGCCTGCATCGAGTGGCCGAACGCGTAGTCGGCCGTCACGAAGAACCACGTGTCGCCCCCCTCCTTGATCAGGGCGCGGGACATGCCGTTGGCCAAGGTGTAGGTGTCGTAGAGCCAGAGGACGCCGTTGGGCGAGCAGGCCGAGCCGTACAGGTCGGCGTGGGCGGAACCGACGTGCATGACGAGCTTGTTCGCGTCCCGCGCCACTTCCTGCACGGCGAGGCTCACGGCCGAGTGCGAGATGTCGACGATGACATCGACCCCGTCACGGGTGAACATCTCGCGCGCGAGGCCCGACCCGATATCGACCTTGGCTTGATGGTTGGCGACCACCAGCTCGACGGGACGGCCGAGGACCGTCTTTCCAAAATCCTCGATCGCCAGCTTCGCCGCGACGATCGAGCCCTTGCCGGCGATGTCGGAGTAGATCGAACTCTGGTCGGTCAGGACGCCGACCTTGAGCTTGTCGCCCGACAGTTGCGCCCATGCCGGCGCGGTCTGGCAGAAGCCGGCCGCCATCATCATGGCCCCGAGCCATGCTCCCTTCCGCATCGTGTCCTCCCGTGTTGGCGTCATTCGGGAGACGACCGCCCAGCCCTCGGCACACGGAGCATGGGGGAGTTTTGAGACGGTTGTCGCCCGAACCCCTGCCCGACCCCTCATGGTGCCGTGGCAGAGCTGCTAACGAGAGTTGCGGCGAAGGGGGCGCACCGCAATGACCGCATCTGTCACCGTGCTTGACGCTTTTGACACCTTCAGGACCGCCGTCGAGGGGCGCCGCCAGGAGGACCGCGGTACGATCTCGATGCGCCTGCTCCGGGAGGCACTTCTCGACATCGCCCGCCTTCGGGGCATGCCGGTCGAGCTCCTGCGTCGGAACGGCGTCTCGCTGGCCGACCTCGCCGACGACGACGGCCGTATCTCGGTCGAGCAATATGCCGCCATCTGGCTCGCGACCGCCGAGGAGACGGGTGACGAGTTCTTCTGCATGAACCCCCGGCCGATGCGGGCGGGGAGTTTCGCATTCGTCAGCAGGGCCGCCCTCAACTGTCAGACCTTGCGGGAGGCCGTCCACCTCGCGCTCAATTTTTTCTCCCTCATGCTCGACGGGATGAACGGCCGGCTCATCGAGGAGGACGGTGTCGCCTACCTGACGCTGTCGAAATCGAGCGTCTCCCAGCGGCCCTTCAGCTATTTCGCCTATTGGCTCATCATCCACGGCCTGATGTGTTTCCTCGTCAGGCAGAGAATACCCGTGCTGGCCATCGATGTCGTGCCGGCGGCTCCCGATTTCTGCGCGGATTACCGGGTCCTCTTCTCGGACGAGATCCGATTCTCCCAGGCTGAGAACCGCCTCATCGTGGCGAGCCACGCGCTGGACCGACCGGTCCGGGCGACCAAGGCCGACCGCGACGCCTTCCTCCAGCGTGCCCCAGCCAACATCCTCGTCAAGTATCGCAACGACGCCGGCACGGTCGCGAAAGTCAAGTATCTGCTGCGCTCGCTCAATCCCGACGACTGGCCGGATTTCGACGAGGTCGCGCGCCGCTTCGAATTGTCGGCTTCGACCTTGCGTCGCCGCATCGAGGCCGAAGGCCAGTCGTTTCAGGAGATCAAGGACATCGTCCGCAAGGAGATCGCCGTGCATCTCCTGCGCACGACGAATCTGAGCTTGACCGCGGTTGCCGAGTCTGCCGGTTTCTCTGAGGCCAGCTCGTTCTTTCGCGCGTTCCGAAAGTGGACTGGCGTGAATCCCGGCGCTTATCGTTGCCAGATCAAGTAAGTGATTTCTTATAATACATTCATATTATGGACAGGCCTATCACGCTGCTCACGCGATCAGGCTCAGCAGGAAGCGAACGCAGACGATGAGGAGGAACACGCCGAACGCGATCTCCAGGCGGCGCTTGGGCATCGCGTGAGCCGCCCGGGCGCCGATCGGAGCCGCCCAGATGCTTGTCGGCACGAACAGCACGAATCCGAGCAGCGACACGTATCCGAGGGCGAGCGGCGCCTGCAGGGCCGCAACGTCCGGATAGGCCCCCGCGACCGGCCAGCCCGCGTAGATGTATCCGAGCGTGCCCGGGATCGAGATCAGGAGGCCGAGGCCGGACGACGTCGCCACGGCCTGGTGGATCGGACGCCCGTAGAACGTCATGATGAGGTTCGACAACTGGCCGCCGCCGATCCCCATCAGCGCGGACAGGATGCCGATCACGAAGCCGTAGAGCCGCATGACGGCGCGGCCCGGGAGCTCGGTGCCGAACCTCCAGGTGTCCCGCCCGAACAGCAGCCGCACGGCCGATACGCCGGCGACGCCGACGAAGACGATCTTGAAGAGATCGGCCGGGGCATAGCGCGCGATGAGGCTGCCCGCCACGACGCCCAGAACGACGGGAACGGCCCATTGCCGCACGACCTGGAGGTCCGCCGCTCCCCGCGCGCGGTGGGCGTTGAACGAGCGGATCGACGTGGGAATGATGATGGCCAGGGAGGTCCCGATGCAGAGCGGCATACGGGGTTCCTCCGGAACCCCGATGACCCGGAACAGCTCGTAGAGGACGGGGACGATCAGGGCGCCGCCGCCGACGCCGAACACGCCAGCGAGGAAGCCCGTGAGTGCCCCGGCGCCGAGAAGCGAGACCGCGAGCAGGGACAGCTCGACGGCTGAGATATCGTTGAGCATGAAATTTCGGGCCATCGGGGAAGGACCGCCTTCTTAAGTGCCGCGGCCATGGGCTGGAAGTCGGGTCCGACGCCCGGCGTTTCGGTTCGGGCGGGATGGCAAGCGAGCGCGGCTCGAACGCGCGCCCACGACGGCCGTCACGTCTGATCGACATCGGTCGTCGAGGCGGCTCGCGAGCGCGGTCCCCGTCGAGTCTGGCCGGGAACTTGCCCGGCCGCGGCCGGTTTACGGCCAAGGTTGGGGATGTGGCCAGGAGACGCGGATGTTGAGCTGATTGCGCGCCGCCACAGCGCGGATGCAGACCGATGCCGGCGCGCGCCGGGACGCCAAGCACGCGGCCGACGCGCACGCCTTCTTCAGCCGGCACGTCGCCGAGATGCCGCCGGTCGCGCCGATCGCATCGGCCAACGACGACCCGCTGGCCGGGGTGACCGTGTCCGTGGAGCGCGCGCTGCGCGCCGCCGGTCACCTGCGCTGAGGATCGCCGCAGCACGCGCCGCGCGAGAGCCCTACCAATCGCTCAGGGCTGCGCGCTTCCACCGGTTCGGCGCGACGCAGCGATACTCGAACCGCTCGTCCCAGGCGCGCTCGCCCGCGGTGCACGGGGCGGTGGCCGAGGCCGGGACGTGCGGGACCTCCTCGATCACCCGGCCGAGACGGACGGCGCCGTCGTCGCCGAGCCGCAGCATCGCGCCCCCCGGCGTCATGTAGGTCAGCGCCCCGTCCCGGTAGAACAGGAACCGCCCGAAGCCGCCGTCGGGCGTGCCGTCGAGGGCGAGGGACTGGCCCGGCGCGAGCAGGACGGCGGCGCCTGAGAACACCCCGCCTGCGAGGTCGAGACCGATGCCGAACAGCGCACCCACGTTCGCCGTCGAGAATGCCCGGTCGACCGTGACGCCCGGCGTGCCGGAGACCATGTAGCCGTAACCCACGTGGCTGCCCGGCTGGCCGCCGACCGCGGCGTGCACGGCGACCCGCTGGCGGTTCGCATCGGTGCCGACCGCGCCGCCGACGTTGATCTCCGCCCCGACGCAGGCCGAGACGGGATCGGGCTTGCCCACCGTGTCGACGCAGTTGAAGTTGCCGGCCCAGGAGGGAGATGTCGGCTCGCCCGTGTCGGTCGGGTCGCGCCACATCGTGGCGTTCAGGGCGACGTTCTGCGCGCCCGTTGAGAGATGAGCGGTGTTGTGGCTCTCGAAGGTGCCGCACCACTCGTAGCCCTTGTTCTGCGCGTTGGTCGTGCAGGTGGCGTAGAGCGCGTTGTAGGTCCAGCCGGGATTGCCGGAGCCGGTGCCGATCCGGCGCTCGACCCGCAGCGTCTGCGCCGGATCCCAGGCGGGCGGCGCGTTGTACAGGAAGACGTGCCCGTTCTCGATGCCGGGGATGCCGGAATTGGCGACGCTGTTGCTGTAGCCCGGCGGGAGGGTGAACTGCTGGGCCAGGGCGGGGGCGGCTTCGAGAAGGACGAGCGTCGCCGCTGCGAGAAGGGACCGGACCATCGGATCTCCTGATCGTGTGCACGGCGCTACCATCGGCGCTGTGCCGCGATCCTCCAAGCGGTCGCCGCGGGACCCGTGCGCGGCCTCCGGGGTGCCCCGCCGTCGGCGGCCGGCCCTTCGCCGAGCGCAGCAGCGATGGGAAACGCCCGCGCCGCGTCCGGGCTCGGGTGGCACCGGTCCGACCGGTGCCACCCCGCCACGCTCAGCGCTTGCCGGTGATCTTGTCGGCGATGGTCTTGGCGCCGTCCTTGACGTCGCCGACCGTCTTCTGCGCCTCGCCCTTCAGCTCCTGCGCCTTGCCCTCGGCCACGAGCCGGTCGTTGCCGGTGGCCTTGCCGACGCCCTGCTTGACGTTGCCCGCGGCCTCGTTCGCCAGGCCCTTGATCTTGTCGGTGGTGCTGCTCATCGCGTGCTCTCCTTCTCAGGGTTGTGGGGACCGGCTCGGCCGGTCGGTGGGCGGCCCCGCCCGCGGGCGGGGCCGATCGGCGGAATTCAGAAGCGGCGATCCTCGTAGGCACCGATCAGGGTCGCAGGCTTGGGGGCGCCGAAGCGGCCGCCGAGGAAGGCGGCGAGCGCGCCGAGGACCAGCGCCAGGGCGGCGTAGAACGCGCCCTGGGTCGCGGCCGACTTCGCCGTCACGGCGGCGGCCTCGGCCTTCTGCTTGGCGGTGGCGACCGCCTGCTCGTACTGCTTCTCGTAGTCCTGCACCTGCTGGCGGGCCTGATCGGCGGGGATGCCCTGCGCCTTGGCGAGCGCGTCCGCCGCGCGGGCTTCGGCCTGCTGCTTCTGGGCGGCATCGCCGGTCAGCACGGCCTTGACCGCCGCCACCGCCGCGTCGCGGGCGGCCTGCGGGTCCTGGCCGGCGGCCTGCTCGCGGACCTTCTGCTCGATGCCGTCGAGCGGGTTCGAGATCTTCGACAGCGAGGGCGCGGCGGCCTGGGCCGCGGTCTGCACCGTGCCGCCGACGAGGTTGCCCGCGCCGCCGAGCGCGCCCGCGACGGTGCCCAGGGTGCCGCCGACGAGGCCGCCGACCGCGGAGGTGAGCAGGTAGAGCACGACGAGCGTGGTCACCGCCCAGGAGACCAGCCCGTGCAGGCCGGCCGCGCCCGGCAGCGTCTTGCCCGAGAGCCGGCCCGCGATGAGGCCGCCGACCAGCGAGGCGACGAGCCCCGAGATCACGAACCACAGCCCCGCGCCGAGCGACAGGGTCGAGGCGGCCGGGTTGTCGGCGGCGTTGGCGCCGACCGAGGACAGCCCGACGCCCACGCCGACGAGGTTCAGGACGACCTGCGCCACCAGGGCGGTGACGGCACCGGCGAAGATGGCGCCCCAGGAGACTTGGTTGAGTAGGACGGCGCGCGTGTCGGCATGCGCCTCGGTCGCCAGCGGTGCGGCGGTCTGGATGGTGGTCACGCGTGTACTCCGAGTGGTTCGGTCGTCGAGAGGATGAGCGCCGGTTCAGCGGCGGCGGGCGTTGACGAGCAGGCCGAGGCCGAAGCCCACGAGGCCCGCCACCAGCAGCGAGGCGTGGGGCCACTCGATGGAGCGCTCGTGGCCCTCCCGCAGGTAGCGGCGTCCCTGGTCGTAGGCGTCCTCGGCCACCTCGTAGGCCTCGTCGGCCGCGTGCCGGGCCGCGTCCTTGGCGTGACCGTAGAGGTTCTCGGCCTGCCCCACGGCCTCGCGGACGCGGCCCTCGACCGAGTCGCTCTTCGAGCCGGTGAGGTCGCCGACCGCGCCCTGCACCTTGCCGCCCAGCTCCCTGGCCGCGCCGGTGATCCTGTCGGTGTCGATCATGTCGGTCTCCGTGTCGTGTGGTGGGTGAGACGGCGCCCCCGGAGGCTGCGCCGATCGGCGTCGGTCGCGCGGCCCGGTCACCCTCCGTGATCCGGTTCCGCGCCTCCGGCCCTCGGCTCCGGCCCGGGCCTCATCCCGGTGCCTGCCGACGGCGTTCTTCGCCGGGCCCTCGCGAGGCCCGGCGGATGTCGGTGTCCCTTCCTCGATCCGGCACGCCTCGGTCCCGGACGCCGCGCCGGACGTGGCAAGCCCTCGGGCCGACCCGCAGATGTGCCCTCTGCGAACCTGTTCAATGGTACGAATGTACCGGTAGATCGGGTCTCAACTACCGGCAGCCCGCGCCGGAAAGCCGTTCTCGCGTCCCCAGAGGATCACCTCCGCGCGCTTGTGCAGCCCGAGCTTGCGGTAGAGCGCGGCCCCGTGGTTGCGCACCGTGTTGCGCGACAGGCCGAGCTTGCGTGCGATGGCGTCGTCCTCCAGGCCCGAGCAGATCAGGTTGAGGATCTGGCGCTCGCGCACCGTCAGGTCGGGCACCGAGCCGTTCGCCCCCTCGCGGCCCGGCCGGCGCAGACCGGCGAGCTTCTCGATCAAGCCGCGGCTGAACCAGGAGGTGTCGGCCATCACCGTCTCGATGGCGTCGAACAGCTCCCGCTCGGTGTGCTTGCGCGCGGTGATGTCCTGAAGCACCAGCAGCACGAGCCCCGCCTCGTCGAGGCTCACGCGCTCGGCCGAGACGAGGCAGTCGAGGTTCGCCCCGCTCTCGTGCCGCAGGCAGACCTCGACGCCGGGCACGCAGCCGTGCCGGCCCAGCGCCGCCTCGAAGGACGCGCGCTGGGCTTCGGTCACCCACAGGCCCGCCTCGGCGAGCGTGCGCCCGACGATCCCGTCCTCGCCCAGGCCGAAGACCCGGGTGAAGGCCGCGTTGATGCCCGTGACCTGGAGATTCTCCGCCCGCGCCAGCACGGTCGGCACCGGTGTCATCCGGAACGCCCGGGCGAAGCGCTCCTCGCTCTGGCGCAGGGCGGCCTCCGCCTTCTTGCGCAGTTCGAGGTCGGCGAAGGTGAACAGCATGCAGGGCTCATCGCCCATCTCGATCGGCTGGCCCGCGACGATGACGAAGCGGCTGCCCCCGTCCGGCAGGTCGAGGCAGGCCTCCATCTGCGGGATGGTGCCGCCCCCGTGCAGGCGGGAGACCGCGAGATCGCGGTCGCGGGCGCCCGCCAGCACGTCGACCTCGTAGACGCTGCGGCCGATCACGGCCTCGCGGGTGTGGCCGGTCATCTCCAGGAAGCCGGCATTGACCTTGACGTGGCGCAGGTCGGCGAGCCGCGTGATGACGGCGGGCGCCGGGTTGGCGTTGAAGGTCTTCTCGAAGCGCTCCTCGGCCTCGAACCGAGCGGAGACGTCCCTGAGCACCAGGGCGAGGCAGCTCGGGCGCCCGTCCCGGTCGGTGGCGACGAGGCTGCGCAGCGAGTGGACGAACGTGCTGTCGGGATCGTCCGTCCGCCGCACCTCGACGACGACGTCGTTGACGGTCTCCCCGGCGGCGACCCGCTCGATCGGATAGCTCTCGAGGGCGTGATTGTTGCGATAGCGCAGGGCGAAGCGCGCGCGGTACGCATCGACCGTGGACCCGATCTCGTCCAGACTGGCGGCCCCGTGCATCGCCAGAGCGGCCGCGTTGGCGTAGGTGATCGTCTGGTCGGGCTCGACCAGGATCACGCCCTCGCTCAGGCCGGCGATGATCTGCCTCAGCTCATGCCTGTCGACACCCGCCGTCACGGTCCGCCCGTCTCCTCGCCGATCTCGGCTGCCGGTGCGGCAGCGGGCGAGGAACGGGTTGCGCGCAATCGGGTTCCCGAACCGACGTCGTTATTTCTGGTATAGCCGTATCACTGATGGGATCCGCGGCTATCGGAACGCATCCTCGCCACACGGGACACGTCCTCGCCGCACCCGCCGTTCGTGAGGTCCGACGTCGCGCCGACGACCGGACGGCCAAGCCCGATCGACTTTCTTCCCAACGTGCTCGCCCAGAGCGACCCGCCGCGCGCGACCGGCGGGGGCACCGGCGGCCTAGCGCGGGCCGCCGCCGCGACGCATCGCGATTTCCTGGCCCTCGCTGTCCGTCGCTCCGGACGGCGCCAGGGTCTCGTTCGGGATCGGGCGCATGCCCTCGTGCGCCGTGCGCGAGGCCGGCCGGCCGGCGGCCGGGTCTCCGGCCCCCTGCTTCAGGGCGAGCGCCCGGCGCGCATGGCCGACCAAGCTGCCCCGGACCCGCGCGACCCTGCGACGCTCGCTCTCCTTGCTGACCCGTTTCACGGCCGCCGCGAGCACCGCCGCCTTCCGCCGCGTGCCCGTGTCGTCGGCGGCTGCCCGCGCGCCGGACGGGGCGGCCTTGCCGCGGATCTCGCGCCGCTGGCGACGCGACACGTCGCGGGCGCGGTCCCGCCGCTCGCGAAGGCGCGCCACCAGATCGGCCAAGCCCTTGTCGTCGGCGTCACGCAGGGTCGGATGGTGCGACCGGGCGACGAGTTCGGCTTCGTCGGCGCTGAGGAGGCGGGCTTCCTGGCGGCTGGATACGGACACGGGCGCTCCTGTGTGAGATTCGAGGGGATGGATGGTTCCGGCGGACCCGACGCGTCCTGAACGGCATCGTCGCGTCGACGGCGGCCGCAACGCGACGGGCTGGGAGAGCGGCCCGGTCAGGCCCGGGCCGCCGGCGGTGGCGGCGGCACCGGCCGGCGAGGGATCGCGTGGGCGGTTACGGCCCCAGCAGCACGCTGGCGGAGCCGATCACCGCGACCGAGATACCGACCGCCAGGGCGGCGATCATCGCGTAGGAGAGGCTTTTCAGCTTCACGGTGCTCGCCTCAGCAGCGGTTGCCGCCCGCCGTCTGGCCGTACTGCTGGACCGGGAAGTTCTGCTGGCGGGCGTTGCCCTCGGCGGCCGAACTCATCGGGCAGGTGACCGGGTTGCGGTCGTAGAGCCCCAGGGGAGCGTCGAACGAGCCGGTGGTCTCGACGTCGTAGGGGCCGTAGCCCGTCCAGGCGGGACCGGTGAAGGCCATGGCGGACGAGATCGGAGCGACGCCAAGGACGAGAGCGGTGACGACGGCGGCGATACGGGTCTTCATGGTCTGGTTCAGGCTCCTTTCCGCAGTACAGGCCGGGTGTTCCAGCCTATTTCCTCCTGCGTGACCTTGATATGGGAGCCGTGAGCCCGGCGTGACGTGACATCGCGCACGCGACGAGCGGGATTAAAGATCGGAGGCGGCGGCCTGCGATTCCGCGCGGGCAGCCCGCCGGTGCGGCGCTTGAGGAGCTTGCCGCCGCCCCGGCTCGTCGCGGATGGGAGTCCCGCCGGTCACGCGGCCGAATGATGGCCGGGCTGTCGAGCGCGCACCGGCGCGCGCGGTCGCGATCCGACCGCCGCGACGGCGTCGAGCACCTCCTGTACGGCGCCTCTCGCCCGGAGCAGCGCCTCCGCCTCGTCCCGGCCCTGCGAGACGGCGGTCTGGAGATCGCGGCAGGCCGTCGACAGGCGCGCGAAGCCCAGGTTTCCGGCCGCGGCGATCAGGGCGTGCGCCTCGTGCGCGATGCTGGTCCTCGGCGCTTCTCTCGGAAACGCCTGGCCGAGGCGGGTCAGAAGGTCGTCGCGCAGGCGCGCGAGTTCGGCCTCGCCGATCAGGTCTCGCAGGGCATCGACCCGCCGGTGATCGACGATCGGATCGTCCGGCGATCGATCCGGCGCGGCGTCCAGACCCGTTCGCGGCGCAGGGTCGGGGATGGGTGAGGGCTGCCGTTCGAGGGCGGCGCGCGGGTCCGGATCGGGCGCGGCCCGCGCTGCGCCGGTCGCGGCGCGGATCCCGGCCTCGGTCAGGCGCACGCTCACGCCGTCGGGCGAGGCACCGCAGACGGCCAGCCCGGTCTCGGCGAGCCTGAGCACGGCCGACATCGTCGCGGCGCGCGACAAGCCCATCTCCGCCATCATCGCGGAGGGATCGGCACAGGCGGTGAGCGAGAGGGCCCGGTCGCCGACATGGAGGAAGGTCAGCAGCCGGGTGGCGGGATCGTCGGATTCCCGGATCGCCGCCGGGATCGACGCGCGGCGGGCGGCGAAGGTGCGGCAGAGTTCGGCCAGACGGTTCCAGGCCTCGGCATCGTCGACGCGGAACGCGCCGTCGCAGACGCCGCGCAGGCGCCCGTCCAGATCGATGGCGGGGAGGAAGCGTCCCGGGCCGGCGGTCCGCAGCGCCCGCAACCCGTCCAACCCCTCGGGTGCGGCGATCAGGATGAGGTCGGCGGTCTCCGCGCTGCCCAGTTCGAACGCCTCGCCCACGGCCGCCGCGACCTCCGGCCCGGGATCCGGGCAGAGCACGGCGCGGGGCCGTCCCGAGAGGCCGCGGCGGCGCCAGAGCGTGTCGGCCGCGTGTCCAGCCGCGGCCGGCTCGACGGCCGGAGCGGATCCCTCCGGGCCGGTCAATCGGTCGAGCGTCGCGTAGAGAAGGGCCGGATCCAGCGGCTTGACGAGGATCGCGTCGAACAGCGCGTCCGCGCCCCGGCGCGACGCGAGCCCGTGCCGATCGGCGGTGATGCCCACGAGCTTCAACCGGGCCTTCGCGCCGACGATCTCGCGCATCAGCCGCGCAAGGGCGAACCCGTCCATCTCGGGCAGATGATAGTCGATCAGCGCGATCCCGTGGCGGCGCTCGCTCAGCAGGCGCAGCCCGAGGAAGCCGTCCCCGGCCACGTCGACGGCGTAACCGCGCGCTGCGCACAGGGCGCGGATCAGCTCCTGCGAGCCGGGATCGTCTTCGACGAGGAGGATGTCGTCGCCCATGTGATCCTCAGGTGAACCCTCAGGGTCGGCCCGGCGGCCGCGGGGGCGGGCCGCGCAGGGCCTCGGGCGGCAGGTCGGCGGACAGGGTGGCCGTCTGCGGCGCGGGCGCCGGGCCGGCCGCGGAGCCCCGCGCGGTGGCCGCGCCGTACGACGCGTCGCGGGCGGCTTCCGGTCGGAGGAGCGGAGCCTCGGCGACGCCGAGATAGCGGCGGCCCGCCCCCGACTGCGCCGCGGCGGGTGCCTCGACGGCCGCGGTGCGGGCGGGAGCGGCGTCGTGCTCCGCGTCGCGGGTTCGCTGCCGTGGCCGCGCTGCCGCCGCGTGCGCGTGGCCGCGCCGCCGCGTCGCGGAGGCGGGCTGCGCGGGTCGGGTGTCGGCGACCGGCGTGCCGCCGTAGCGCGGCACCAGGGTGAGCCGGTTCACGGCGGCGGCCATCGCCTCGAGGGTCATGTCGTCGCGGCAGAGGCGCACGCGCAGCGACAGCGGCCCGGCGGCCCGGTCCGCCGGGTCGAGGACCGGCGCGTCCGCGATCCATTGCCACGCGTAGAGGCAGCGGGCACCGGACGGCGCGCGGCCGATGGCGAGGCCGTAGGGGCCGTAGGCGTTCGCCGCGGAGCGGGTGACGACCTGCATCGGCGTGTCGGGGAAGGCCGCGGCGAGCTCGGCCCGGATGCCGGCCTCGGTCGGCCGCCCGCCGAGCATCATCCCGTCCACGGCCGGGCCGAGGGCGGCCGACGCGGTCCGGGACATGCGCAGCAGGACGAGATTCTCCCGGGTCGCTCCCCGCGGCGCGGGGGGCAGCGTCACGACCTGCTCGAAGGCGTCGGGCTCGTCGCGCTCGCGCAGGCGCAGCGGCCGTCCGATCCAGTCGGGCAGGACCGCCACCGGCGTGGCGGCCCGAGCCGGGGGCACCGCCGCGGGCCTGCCCCCGTCGAAGGCCGCGTCCAGGCTGGCGTAGCGCGGCGCGAGTGGGGATGTCCGCGCGGATTCGCGCGCGGTGCAGGCGCCCAGGGCGAGGCCCGCGAGGGCGAGAGCGAGGATGTTCGGGGTCGGGAGCGTCACGGGTTGATCTCTCGCACGGTCTGGTTACGCACAGCTTGCGCTGTGATCGCGCCCGTGGTCGTCGGCGCGCCCGCTCGCGGATCGGTGATCGGCTCGGCGGGGGAGCGGGCGGACGCGGTGGTGCCGGAGCGCTCCTCGGCCCACAGCGTCCCGGCCGGTGCCGGCGCCTCGGCGGCGGTCGGGGCGCGGGCGACGTCCGTCCCGTCCCAGGCCGGCAGCAGCGAGAACCCGTAGCGCTCGTAGGGCATCGGTCCCACGCCCGGCACGCGCCGGGCCACGGTCGGGGCCGAGCCGCGTCGGCGCTCGGAGAAGCGCGGCTCGGGCACCGGAGAGCCGGTCGGCGCCGCACGCACGTCGTTCTCCGGGGTGACGGCGATGGGGAAATCGCTGCGCCGGATCGACGGCATCGCGGCCACGCGGCCGGACGCGATCTCGTCCGGCTGCGGCACGCGCCCGCGCTTGCCCGAACCCCCCTGCCCGCCCGGCGGCGCGAGGTCGAGATAGCCGGACGGCGCCGCGGCCGGCGCCGCGGGACGGCGCGGCGCGGCCTCGCACGGCATCGGGCGGTCTTCCGCCGGCTTGAACAGGAGGTCCACGACCTTCGGGAACAGCCCGTCGTAGCGGTTCACCGTTTCGAGGAACGCCCGCTCCTGGTGCATCCGACGCTGCGACAAGGCGTAGCCGTACACCGTCGCCTCCTTGGGAAACCACGCCACCGCGCGGCGGAACCAGCTCAGCGCCGCGTCGAACTGGCAGGCGTTGTAGGCGTACCAGCCCAGCGCCTGCGCGCCCTCGCCGGAGGCCGAGGCCAGGGTCACCTCGGCGTAGCGCTTCAGCCGCTCGGGCTCGATCGCGGGCGGGATCTCCTTCGTCAGGTCGGTCTCCAGGAGATCGATGAACAGGAGCGTGTTGTTCACCAGCGGCTCGCGCCACGCGTAGGCCACCTCCTCCGCGTCGCGCCGGAAGCCCATGAGGCGCAGGGTGTGGGCGAGCCCGTGGGCCACCATCGCGTCGCCGCCGCGGGTCATCGCCCGCTTGAACCACGCGAGCGCGGCCGGCAGCTCGCGCTGCTTGAAGGCGAGCCACGCGACGAGCGCGGGCTGGTCGGGATCCTGGGCCGTCTCGGCGTAGGCCTCGAACGCCGCGCGGTCGCCGGCCGAGACCGACTGTCCGGCCTCGTCGTGCAGCACGGCGCTGATCCGGCCGCGGGCGAGATCGACCCGGATCGGGTCGAGATCCGCCGCCGGCCCGAGGGCCGCGAGCCGGTCGATGTCGGCCATCGGCAGGAAACGCAGGGCGCGCAGCAGGCTGACCCGGCGCTCCTCCGGCCCGAAGCGCCCGCCCGACAGGGCCGCGTGCAGGAGCGCGTAGGCCTCCGGCTGCCGCTCGGTGCGGCCGAACGCCTCCGCTGCGGCCCAGACCAGCTCGGGCTCGGCCGCCTCGAACGCGGCGCGCCGCCGGGTGGCGAGGTCGGCGAGCTCCGGCCAGCGCCCGGCCTTCATCAGGGGCAGGCAGGCCTCGCGCAGCGCGTTCGCGTCCAGCGCCTGGCCGAGCGCCGGGGACGGCTTCCAGCCCGGCTCGGCCGCGGCCCGCGCGGCGAGCGCCGCCCGCAGGTCCGCGTCGCGTCGGGCCGCGAGCAGGTCCCAGAACGCGTCCTCGTCCTCGCCGCCGGCCTGCGCGGTCCAGAGGTCGGCGGGCGGAGTCCAGCCCGGGAAGCGCGTTCGCAGGCGGGCGGCCTCCGCCTCGACCCGCTCCCTCTGGTTCTGGCTCGCGTAGTAGCGCAGCGCCGTCTCGTCGGGGCGCGTGCCGGGCTCGGCGGCGCAGGCGATCGTACCGAGCGCGACGAGCGCGACGGAGGCGGTCAGCGCGGCGCGCATGCGGGGTGCCTCGAACGCAGGGACGCCAGCGCCAGCAGATGGAGGGTCGCCGGGTAGTAGTTGTCGCTCTCGGGCCGCGCCCGGGTCAGGGCGGCGGGGAAGGCGGTGCCGCCCTGCGCGCACGCTGCCAGCGCGGGGATCGTGCCGTACCCGGTCTCGGACAGCCGGGCGGTCTCGCGCCCGGTGCCGGTGTCGACCAGCGTGAGGCCGGCGCCGGGCTGCCGCCAGAGGGCGAGGAACGGCGCGTAGAGGTCCGCGTCGCGGATGCCCGCCATCGCGAGGTAGAGCGGGATGCGCAGGGCGTTGTAGCCGAACTCGGCCGGGAAGCCGTCGGCCGGCCTCGGCGCGGGCTCCGCGAGCGAGACCCACTCCACCGGCAGCCGGCCCGCGCCGAAGCGGGCCTGCGCGATCAGGCGGCGCCCGTTGCGGCTCAGGCCCGCCCAGTCGAATTCCGGCGCGAGGAGCGGCACCCGTTCGAAGGCGGGGAAGATCCAGTAGGACAGGTTGACCACCGGCCCGTCCGGGCGATCCTCGGCGGAGAAGCCCCGCACCGCGGGCAGGAAGACCGGTCCGTGGGCGGCCTTGGGCAGGATCAGCTTGCGCCCGAGTTCCACCGCGATGCGGCGGCCCGCGACGCGGTGCGAGGGGTCGTGCCAGGCGTCGGCGGCCTCGGCCAGCGCCCAGGCGACGAGGAGGTCGCCGTCGGAGGCGTCGTTCATGTCGGCGACGCCCGGGCGCTTGTCCGGCTCCCAGCGCCACGCGAGGAGCTGGTCGTCGCGGACCATCAGGTTGGCGCGCGTCCAGGTCCAGATCCGCTCGAAGACCGGGCGGTCGTTGGCCGCCACGGCGAGCAGCATGCCGTAGCCCTGGCCTTCGCTGTGGCTGATGCCGCCGTTGCCGGTATCGACGACGCGGCCCTGCTCGGTCACGAAGCGGGTCTTGTAGGCGGTCCACGCCGCGGGGTCGTCGAGCGCGCCGACGAGGGGCGGGGCGGCCGGCGCGCGGGACGGTTGGGCGGCGGCCGGCGTCAGCAGGATCGCGATCCCGGCCAGGATCGCGAGGACGGGTCCGAGCAGGGTCATTGCGGTTTCCGTCCGAGATTGCGCACCAGGACCTGCGTCGAGCCGGCGAGGCCCCCGGCCACCAGCAGGCCGAACAGGCCGTAGAGACCGGCGTGCAGGGAGAGCCAGCCCGCGGCGATCCGGCGGAGGTTGCCGGGCGCGGGCGGCGCCGTGGCGATGTAGCGCGGGGCGTTCTCCGCCTCGACGGCAACCGTCCCGTCGACGGACGAGAGCGCCGCCAGCCGCCCCGCCGGCCGCCGCCAGACCCGCGGGTCGGCGAGGCAGTCGACGGCCTCGCGCAAGGCCGCCGCGCTCGGGGCCGTCACCAGGGTGAGGAGGTCGTCCCGGCCCGGGCCGGTCACGCCCTGCGCGATGACGGCCGAGGCCGCCTTCAGGGTCGGCCCGCCGCCGGCCTTGTCCGCCTCGGCGACGGGCTCCGCCCCGGCGAGGTTGCGGCCCCGGCAGGCGGCGATGCCGTCCTTGCGCAGGATGCGGCGGCGCTGGGCCGGGCCGCCGTCGCGCGGCGCCGCACCCGGCTCGCGGGAGGCCCAGGCGTCGTGCAGGGCCTGCGGATCGATGTGGGCCGCCGCGAGCGTGGCCGCGTCCAGGGGCTTGGCCGCCGAGACCACGAGGCTCGGTCCCGCGAGGCCTGATCCGGCGACGCCGGCGCTCGCGAAGACGGTGCGGCCGGCCGCGAAGGCGAAGGGGATCGGCCGGCCGGCGGCGAGCCCGAGCTTGGCGGCCAGCGTCGCGGCGGCCGCCATGGTGTCGCGGTCGGGCGACGGGACGACGAGGGTCGGCCGCCGGGCACTCGCGGCGTAGGGGACGGCCGCGGCGACGGTGGCGGCGATCTCGGGTTGGCGCCCGATGCGGGCGAGCGGCGGGATGGTCAGGCGGGTCGTCGCGGCGAGATGCAGGCGCTCGGTCGGCGTGCCCGCCTCGGACGCGCAGGCGCGGTCGTCGGCGCGGGGCAGCTCGGCCTGGATCGCGATGCGATTGAGGCCGGGGCGGAGCAGGCCGAGCGGCAGGAAGATCGAGCGCCGGTTCATCGCCTCGCCGCCGGGCCGGCCGAGCGGGGCGCTCGCGGCGTTGCGCCCGTTGATCTCGACGACGATCTGCGCCCCCTGGACGAGGCCCGCCGGATAGGCGGCGTCGACGTCGAGGACGATCCGGTCGTAGTCGGCCGGCAGGAAGTCGTGCGGCAGGTCGAGGTCCAGGGCGATGCGGTGCGTGCGCGCCGCGACGTGCGCGTCGGCCAGGCCCAGATCGGCCAGCGTGATCGTCTCCCCGC
This sequence comes from Methylobacterium amylolyticum, assembly GCF_030700245.1. Classification (GTDB taxonomy): domain Bacteria; phylum Pseudomonadota; class Alphaproteobacteria; order Rhizobiales; family Beijerinckiaceae; genus Methylobacterium. Next base: position 71,779 of record NZ_JAUYZI010000011.1, on the reverse strand, counting down.
CCTCGACCCGGCGGCCGCGCGCGTCGGCCAGCGCCCGCAGCCCGGCGGGCGCGCCGACCGGCTCGGCCGCCCGGAGCCGCGCGAGGTCGGCGAGCGCGGCCGCCACCTCCGCATCGTCCCGGCCGGTTACGACCAGCACCGGCCGGTGCTCGGCCGTGCGCGGCAGGAGGGCGAGGCGGGGTCCGGTGATCGGGCCGAGTTCCGCCGGATCGACGTGCCCCGTCAGGTCGGCCGCGCTGCCGACCGCGAGGGCGAGCCCGTCGCCGGCCTCGGCCGTGGGGCCGAAATCGGCGGCGGGCTGCGCGAAGCGCCCGACGAGCACGGCGGACTGGAGCGCCCCGAGGATGCGCTCGACGCCGCGCTCGCTCAGGCGCTCGCCGGTCTGGATCAGGCGGACCGGCACGGCGCCGTCGAAGCCGCCGCGAATCGCGGGCAGGTCGGCCGGGTCGGCGGGCTCCTCGGCGCCCGACAGCAGGCCCGTCGTGTCGGCGTCGATCTGCGTCCAGAGCTCGTAGGTCGCGGCCACCGAGCAGTCGACGCGGTGGCGCTGGGCGACCGCCAGGTCGATGCGGTTGTAGCCCCGGACGAGCGCCCCCGGGGGGACGTCGAAGCCGACCGTGCGCGCGCCCCGCACCCCGTCGATCGGCGCGCCGCCGAGGGTCGCGCCGTTGAGGCCGACGCTGAGGCGCGAGGCCTCGGGCAGGATCGAGACGGCGGCGAGATAGCCGACCTGGAAGCGTCCGCCGGCCCGCGCTTCGGCCTCCGTGGCGTAGAAGGCGAAGGTGAGGGAGCCGTTCTCGCCCCAGAGGCGCAGGGGGGCGGCACCCGCGGGCAGGCGCCGCAGCCTGGGGCCGCGGTCCTGGACGGGCGCCGAGCGGGCCGCGGCCGGAACCGCGGCGACCTCCGGCAGCGGTGCCCGTGCGCCCGGCTGCGGAAGCACGAACACCGGCGCGGGCCCGAGCCCCGAGAAGGTCTGCGCCAGGGCGTCGGCGGCGCAGAGGGCGTCCCCCGCGACGCAGGCGAGGAATCCGGCGGTGAGCGCCGGTCTGAGGCGGTTGCGCATCGGGATCCCTCAGGCGGCGGATCGGTCGAGGCCGGACTCGGCCGCGCCGCGGGCGAACGCCCTGAAATCGGGGCCGCGCACGAGGTCGAGCCGGGCCGGCTCGGCGTGCTCGGAGCCGGCGAGCGCCATGATCCCGGCGAGCCACGTCGCCGGATCCAGGCGATCGCGGTCGGCAGCCTGCTCCGCCGCGGCGAGCGCGGCGACGGCGTCCGCCCAGGCGGCCCGGGTCAGGGGCAGGCGCGTCGGGTCCTCGGGAGCCTCGGACCGGGCCGGCCGCGGCATCGCGTCCCGAAGGCCCGGTAGGACAGCCGGCGCGATGGTCCGCGCTACCGGCTCGTCGGCGGCGGGCGCCGGGACGTTGGCGGCGACCCTGCCCGCGGGCGCGGCGAGGGCCGGAGCCCGGCCGGTCGAGACCGCGACCAAGGCCGACGGGGCGGCTGCCGCGCGCGCGATGGTCGCGGCCGGCGCGGCCTCGATCACCGTCTCCGCGCCGGACCGGTGCAGGCCGCGCGCGACGTAAGCGAGGGCGCGGACCGGCTCGGTGATCCCCCAGGCGAGGAGGCGCAGGCTGCCCGACAGCAGATCCTTGTGCCGCCGCCGCCCGTCGAGGAACGCCCGCAGCGGGGCCGCGTCGCCGTACATGAGCTCGGCCAGCCCGCGGTAGGCGGCCGGATGGGGCAGCTCGAACGCGACGTCGCGGGTGTCGCCCGCGGCGTCGGCCCGCATCCGGAACGCCAGGGGCGCGAAGGTGCCGCCCGGGATCGACAGCGCGCCGGCCGAGCCGGCGGCCACCGAGACGGGCCACGCGGAACCGTCGGCGCGGCGCAGGCTGCATCCGTCGGCGGCCGAACGCTCGACGACGACCGCGAAGCTCTCGCCGCCGACGGAGGCCACGCCGTCCCGCCTGACCGGCAGGCTCGGGCAGCGCTCGGTCTGACGGCGCTCGGCCACGACGCCCAGCGCGGCGCCTGCGATGACGAGGTTGAACAGGCACCACAGGCCGACGATCAGCATCAGGCCGGTGACGCCGGGCTCGAACAGGTAACGCCACGCCGCGGTGGCGCAGCCGGCGGCCAGCGCGCCGAAGATCGCGAAGTACGGCCACGCCAGGGGCGAGAGGTGGTCGCGATCCAGGCTCACGCCCTTGTCGGTGACGTTGAACTTGGGTTTGCGCGGCGAGACCAGCACGGAGGCGATCGCCTTGGCGAGGTAGACGCCCTGCACGTACTCGTAGAGTTCCGAGATCCAGGGCCAGCGCACGCGGCCGTACAGGTAGTTCTGCATCATCATGTTGGCGACGATGTAGGTCGCCGTGAAGGCCAGCGCCTCGTCGATGGAGGAAACGAAGATCTTCACATCGAAGAAGATGTGCAGCAACGGCGCGAGCATGAACATCAGGCGCGGCAGCGGGAAGAACCAGAAGGTCATGCTGGAGAGGTAACAGAGCCGCTGGATCGGCCTGAGACCGCGCTTCAGCAGCGGGTTCTTCAGGAGCATGATCTGGAACATGCCCTGGCACCAGCGGGTGCGCTGGCCGATGAAGTCCGCGAACGTCCCGGGCTGGAGCCCGGCGATGAGCGGCTGGTCGATGTAGGCGCTCGACCAGCCGCGCGCGTGCAGTTCGAAGGCGGTCTCGCAATCCTCGGTGATGGTGATGCCGGAGAACCCGCCGACCTCGTCCAGCGCCGCGCGGCGCAGGAGCGCGGCCGAGCCGCAGAAGAACGAGCCGTTCCACTTGTCGAGGCCGGCCTGGGTGACGCCGTAGAACATCTCGTTCTCGGAGGGCATCCGCGCGAAGGTGCGCAGGTTCCGCTCGACCGGATCCGGGTTCAGGAACACGTGCGGCGTCTGCACGAGGAACAGCTTGGGGTCGGTCGAGAACAGGCCGACCGTCTCGCGCAGGAACGGGCGGAACGGCGCGTGGTCGGCGTCGAGCACGAGGACGATCTCGGCGCGCGACGCCTTCAGACCGTTGTTGAGGTTGCCGGCCTTGGCGTGCTCGTTGCGCGCCCGGGTGAGGTAGCGCGCGCCGAGCTGAGCGCACAGGGCCTGGAGCTCGGCGCGGCGGGCCCGGGCGGCGGCGGCCCTGGCCGGATCGGGGTCGGCGCATTTCTGGTCCGTGCCGCCGTCGTCGAGGAGCCAGACCGTGACGCGGTCGGCCGGGTAGTCGAGGTTCCTGGCGGCCGCGACCGTCAGGCTGAGGATCTCGGCGGATTCGTTGTAGCTCGGGATGAAGACGTCGACCGTCGGCAGGTCCGCCTCCGGCAGCGCCGGGGCGGCGGCGCGCGTCAGCGGGTCGGCGCTGACGATCAGGCTGACGGTGAGGATCAGCACGCAGTAGAGTTCGGCCATCGCCAGCACGAGGCCGAGCGCGAAGCCGACCGGGTCGTCGAGGCTCGGCAGCGTTCCCGTGAACCGCCAGTAGACGTAGCGGATCACCACGAGGCTCCCGAGCGCCAGGAAGGCCATCCGCGGCAGGCCGCGGTGCGGGAACAGGAGCCACAGGACCAGCATGCCGGCGCCGGCGGTGCCGCAGAGCGCGAGCTGCGCCGACGTGCTCAGCGGCTGGGCCAGGAAGCCCAGGGCGAGCAGGGCGCAGGCGGTCCAGCACGCCCAGATCAGGCCGAGCGCCGCGCGACCGGCGCGCCGACGCGGCGTCGCGGCCGCCCGCGGGACGGCTTCGGAGGCTGGCGCGGCGGCCATCTCAGAAACCCGTCCGCAGATCGAGCGTGGTGTAGACCCCGCCCTTTCGGACGTGGTCGTGGACGTAGCCCGCCGAGACGCCGAACTGGAGGGCGCCGAACTGCATCCCCGACAGGTGCGCGCCGGCCCGCCACTGCCGGTAATTGTCGTCGCCCAGCGCGGTGAGCTCCGGGCCGAGGTAGCCTCCGGCGAAGCTCGCGAAGCCGAACCGCAGCCGGCCGTAATAGGCGTTGAAGGTCGTCGCGTAGGAGCCCGTGGCGTGGACCATCGTCAGGGCCGTCGGGCGGGCATAGAAGTCCAGCGCCGTCTTCACGCCGACCTCGGTGCGGGCGGCCGACACGCTCGGGTCGAAGTGCGAGGTCTCGTCGCGGCGCACGTTGAGGCCGACGAAGCCCGACAGCACGCTGCTGTCGCCGACCAGCGCGTAGCCGATCATGCCGGCGAGATCCGCCTGCTCGCCGATGGAGCGCGGGGCTCCGGGGCGCTCCGCCCGGTAGGACCCGAGCAGGCCGTCGACCCGCAGGCGCACGCCGCTGGTGTTGAGGTCGGCCGCAGGCGCCGCGGTGAGGCTGGCGCTGGCGAACTGCGAGCCCTGCGAGCCGACCGTGGCGGAGGCGTCCACCGCCACGATCCAGGCGTCCGCAGGCGGCGCCGCGCCGGTGTACCAGTCCGCCGCCAGGGCGGCCGGGCATCCTTGCGCCGTGAGAACCGCGGCGAGGCCGATGAGCGTGCGGGGCATCTTGATACGCGACGAGACCTGCGTGACGGGCGCAGGATCCGGCGCGCAGCCTTAATCGGACCTTGCCGCGATCCGCGCAATGCAACGCGCAGACGGGCTAGGCCGCCGGGCGGCGGCCGGACCGCCGTCCCGGGGCGGCGGGCGCCGGGCGCCGCCCTCCGCGGCGGTCTCCGAACGGGCCCGTCTCCCCGCGCCCGGACCGGGTCCGGCGCGGCCCCGGCCCTGTGGACAGCGCATGCGAGCTAGGCCGATCGGCCTAGGTCGTCCGCGAGCACCGTCGCGCCGATCGCCGCCGCGGCGGACCGGTTGGCGACCCCGAGCGCGCGCAGGAGCCCGGCGACGTGCACCTTCACGGTGCCCTCGCCCAGGCCGAGGGCGCGCGCGATCTCCTTGTTGGAGCGCCCGGCGACGATCAGGCCCAGCACGTCCCGCTGCCGCGGCGTCAGGGCGACCGGCGCCGCGGCCTGGGCGGGCGCCGGCTGCGCCATGAAGGGCGGGACGTAGATCGACCCGTCGAGGATCGCGGCGAGCGCCCGCACCACCTCCGAGGCGCCCAGCGTCTTCGGCACGTAGCCGTGTCCGCCGGCCGCCAGCGCATCCAGCACGTCCGCGCGCTCGGTCGAACCCGACAGGACCACGGTCTTGACCGCGGGGAAGCACGCGCGCACGCCCGCGATCGAGCCCGCCCCGGCCATGCCGGGCATGCGCAGGTCGAACAGGGCCAGCGTCGCGCCCGGGATCCCGGACAGCGCGCCGAGCGCCTCGTCCAGGCTCCCGGTCTCGACCACGCGGCCGAATCCGAGCTGGCGCGTGAGCAGGCTCGCCATCGCGAGGCGGAAGAACTCGTCGTCGTCCGCCAGGACCGCGACCGGACCTGCGGGCGGGGCATCCGCAGTCACCGGCGTTCCCCCAGTGCGCGGGCGGCGGGCGGTGCCCCCTCGGCCAGGAGCGCCAGCGTCTCGGCGGCGGCCTGCGCGGCGAGACCGCGGGCGCTCGCCACGCGTTCGAGGAAGTCCCCGTCGTCCGTCGCGCGCTCGAGCGCCGCGCAGGCGCGGCTCAGGGGCGCGAAGCCGAGGAGGCCGGCGGCGGCCGCCAGCGCGTGCGCCTCCCGGCGGAGCGCGTCGCGCCCCTCCGCGGTCGCGCCGGTTCCGGGGAACGGATCCCGGATGCGGACGTGGAAATGCGTCAGCAGTTGCTCCAGTGTCCTGGGGCCGAGGGTCGCGAGGTTCTCCTCGTAGCGCTCCCGGTCGATCGTGACCGTCCCCACCCCGGCATCGTGTCCGGCGGCCGGCGGCGCGGCGCCCGCGTCCGTGCGGAGCCAGCGCTCCACGGCCGCGCCGAGTTCGTGCGGCTGGAACGGCTTGCCGAAATGGTCGTCCATCCCGGCCTCCCGGAACGCCGCCAGTTGGTCCGGCAGCACGTTGGCGGTCATCGCGATCACCGGGACCCCGGCGGACGGGCCCGGAAGGCAGCGGATCAGCCGCGTGGCCACCATGCCGTCCATCCGGGGCATCTGCACGTCCATCAGGACGAGGTCGTAGGCCCCCGCCTCGACGGCACGGACAGCCTCGATGCCGTCGGCGGCGACGTCCACCGTGTGGCCCGCGCCTCTCAGCACGACGCAGGCGAGCTCCCGGTTGATCTCGATGTCCTCGACCAGCAGGATCCGGCCCCTCCGCCCGGCCGGCGGGGCGGTCGACGGCGCGGCGGCCGGGCCGTCCGGCGCGCCTGCCGCGCGCGGCAGGGTGAGCGTGAACCAGAAGGTGGCGCCGCCGCCGGCCTGCGAGGTGACGCCGATCGTGCCGCCCATGCGCTCGACGAGCTGGCGGCAGATCGCGAGCCCGAGCCCCGTGCCGCCGTAGGTCGAGCGGACCGTGTCGTCGGCCTGCGAGAAGCGCTGGAACAGCCGGGGCTGACGATCGGCGGGGATGCCGATGCCGGTGTCGATGACGCTCACGCAGACGCGTTCGCCCCAGGGCGTGCGCCCCTCGTGGCACAGCCTGACCGTGACGCTGCCGGCCTGCGTGAACTTCACCGCGTTGTTGAGGAGGTTGAGCAGGATCTGCCGCAGCCGTCCGGGATCGCCGACGAGGGTGTCCGGCACCGCCGCGTCGATCAGGGCGGTCGCCCCGAGGCCCTTGGCGGCGGCCGAGGCGCCGACGATGCCGAGGCAGTCGTCGACGACGGCGCGCACCGCGAACGGCTCGGGCCGCAGGCTCACGACCCCCGCCTCGACCGATGCGAAGTCGAGGATGTCGTCCACGACGGTGCGCAGGCTCTCGCCCGCGACGCGGGCGAGGTCGGCGTAGCGCTGGAGATCGTCCGCCAGCCGCGGGGAACCGGCGAGCAGGCTGGCGAAGCCGATCATGGCGTTGAGCGGCGTGCGGATCTCGTGGCTCATGGCCGACAGGAAGTTCGTCTTGGCGGCGTTGGCCCGCTCGGCCTCGGCGCGCGCGGCCTCCGCGTCCGCCTTGGCCGCGACCAGCGCCGCCTCGCCGTCCTTGCGCGCGGTGATGTCGAGGATCAGCCCGGCGAGCCGCGCCGGTGCGTCCGGCCGCCCCTGAACCCGTCGCCCGATCGCCTGGATCCAGCGGTCGCGCCCGTCCGGGACGGGAACGCGGAACGCGACGTCGAACGTCCGATCCTCGGTGATCGCGGCGCGCACCGCCCGCAGCGTCGGCGCGCGGTCCGCGGGCGCGACGCACCGCATCCAGTCGGACAGCCGCAGCACCGCGGGCCGGTCCGGAGGCAGGCCGTGAAGGTGGGCGCTCTCGGGCGCGAGGATCACGTCGCCGGCCGCGACATCGACGTCGAACAACCCGGTGCCGGCGGCCTCCTGGGCGATCCGCAGGAGTTCGCCGGCCTCCAGCAGCATCTGGCGGGACGCCACGATCTCGTCGATGTCCAGGGCGGAGCCGAGCCAGCCGATCAGCGCGCCGCCCTTGAGCAGCGGCCGGAACACCAGCCGATGCCACCGGTAGGCGCCCGCCGCGTTGCGGAGCCGGCCCTGGATCTCGGCGGACGTGCCGTCCGCGCGCGCCTGCGCGTAGGCGCCCGCGACCGCCTCGGCGTCGGCGGGATGGAACAGGTCCGCGCGGGCGGCCTCGTGGGTCGGGACCGGGCCGCAATAGGTGGTGAACGCCTGGTTGACGTAGATGGTCTCGCCCGTGTCGGCCCGCTCCATCCACACCAACTGCGGCAGGGTATCGACCAGGGCCCGGTAATGGTCGCCCGTCATCCGCGGATGCGCGTGCGGCGCGCGGTCATGGAGCGCGCGGTCGTGGGGGGCGCGATCCTGGGGCGTGCCGCGCACCGTGACGACCCGGTCGCGCGTGCCGGGCAGGTGCCGCACGCACGCCGCGACGGCGCGCCATCGCCCGTCCGCATGCCGGAGACGGATCACGATCTCGTCCGGCGGCCCGATCCGGCCCACCGCCGCATCGAGGGCGGGCCGGTCGTCCGCGTGGACGGTCTCCCGCAGGGAGCGGCCGGCGAGCGCGTCGGCGGCGGGGCCCAGCAGTCCCAGTCCTCCGCGGGAGACGAAGGTCACGCGTCCGTCCGGATCGAGCCGGAGGATCAGGCCGTCGATGGCATCGACGATCTCGCGGCAGGGATCGGCGGCCGCCGGGGGCGCCCCTCCGCCGTCGTCGGCGGTCATCGGCATGGCTCGCCCGCAGGGGGACGAGGGGGGAAGAGGGCCATCGGCATACCAATCGGAGCGCGTGCGACGGCACCGTCGCCCGGGCCGGACTGTGGCGCGCGGAAGTTAACCCCGACTTTACCGTAACTTGCGATTGTCCCGGTGAGAGCGAATTTGACGCGTATGGACGTCCTCGCCCACCCGGGACGGCGGCTGGTATGGACGGCACGACAGAGCGCCGCAGATCGACGCGTTATCCCGTGACGCTGTCGGCGAAGATCATCTGCGACGCGCGCACGCATCGCGCGGCCGTCCTCGACGTCAGCGCGGGCGGCCTCCTCCTCTCCGCGTCGCAGCGTCTGGATCTGACGATCGGCCGCACGCTCGACATCGATGCGACCCTGATCGGACGCTTCGAGGCGCGCATCGTCGGCGTCACGCATCGCGGCATTCATCTCGCGGTCGAGCGGATGCCCGCGCACTACAAGCAGGCGCTCGGCAAGATCTCGCGGCTCGCCAGAACCTGGTCCTGATCGTCCGCGGCGGCCGCCGGTCCCGATCGCGTTGCCCACGGTACACGACGCTGCGAGCCGAGGAGCGTTTCCGACCCTCCACCTCATCCTGAGGTGCCCGCGCCAGCGGGCCTCGAAGGAGACCTCCAGGGATCGCGCGGCCGGCTGGAGGTCTCCTTCGAGGCCTCCGCTTCGCTCCGCCGCCTCAGGATGAGGGGGGTGGTGGGATCGGCCGACGCAGACGCCGAACTGTCGTAAACCGTGCGCGTCGCGATCGGGCGTGCTTCTAATCCGGCTTGAGGATCTTGCACTTGCCCCGCAGCGACCACGGCCCCCGAAGGCCGGCCTCGGCGCAGAACGCGTCGACCGCCCGGGTCACGCCCGGGAAGCGGCCGCCGAGACGGTCGTAGTCGTCGGCGATGAGGAGGCCTCCGGGCCGCAGGACCGGCCACCACGCGCGCAGGTCCGCCGCCACGGACGCTTCCTCGTGCCCGGCATCGAGGTGGATGACGTCGGCGCTCACGCCGCGCAGCCGCAGGAGTTCGGCGGCATTGACCGAGTCGAGCGGCAGCGGCACCACCCGGTCGGCCATGCCCGCGCGCACGACGTTGGCCAGGAAGGTGCGGTAGAGGCTGGGGAAGCCGTGCTCGGTGGCGAGTTCCGCGAACAGCGCCGGGTCCGCCCAGTGATCGACGGCCCCGAGCCACGTATCGACGGCGATCACCGTGCCGGCGACGCCCAGCGCGGCCATGGTGCGGGCGAGGTGGAGCGCGCTCGCCCCCTTCCAGGTGCCGATCTCGACGACCACGCCGGGGCGGAGGTCGGCGACCGCCTCGTCGAGGTAGGGATGCTGGCTGCGCCAACCCTGGAGGTCGAGGGGCCGCAGGTCCGCCGGGGGATCCGCGAACGGGTCGCGTCCGTGCCACAGAACGGCGATGAGGTCCTGTCGGGTCATGTCTCGCTTCGTTCGCAAGGTCGCGCCGGGCGGCGCGGATCCGGGTTCGGCGGCCGGCTTCAGCCGAGGCGCGCGGCCGCGGGTTCCCCGGAGCGGGCCCGCGCGTAGAGCGCCTCGCAGCGGTCGAGCCACAGGTCGCGGGTGAACAGGCGCAGCACCCGCGCATGCGGGACCGCGCGCGGAAGGGCGAGGGCGTCGGCGATGGCCGCGGCCAGCGCCGCCTCGTCCCCGACCCGGACGAGGCGGCCGGCCTCGCCGACGATCTCCGCGGCGGCGCCCGCGGCGAACCCGGCGACCGGCACGCCGCAGGCCATCGCCTCGACCGCCGCCAGCCCGAACGGCTCGTCCCAGCACGGCGTGAACAGGAACACGGAGGCGCGGCCGACCTCCGCCGCCAGCGCCGGGCCGGCGAGATGGCCACCGTAGCGGATCGCGCCGCCGAGGTTCGGGGCGATCCGCGCGGCCCAGTATTCGGGCTCCTCGATCGGCCCGAACAGGGTCAGGGGAAGGCCGGCCCGGATCGCCGCCGCGATCGCGTGATGCGCGCCCTTCACGGCGGCGATCCGGGCGCACCAGACGGCGCTGCCGTCCCCGCGCGCTGCGAAGGGCCACGCGGCGGGATCGATGCCGTTGTGGAGCACCGACGCCTCGGGCGGGGCGCCGTCCGGCCACCACGCCCGCAACAGCGCCCGCGAGGTCGCGGTGATCCGGTGCCCCGGCACCGCGCTGGCGCGCACGAACCAGCGCAGCGCGTCGTAGGGCGGCACGTGCAGCGACGTGACGGTGGGCGTTGCCGCCGAGCGCCGCGTCTCCAGCGGCAGGCGGCTCAGGCCGTTGTTGTGCAGGATGTCGAAGCCCCCGGCGGCGATCCGGTCGCAGGCGGCGGCGTAGCCCGCGTCGAGATGCGCGGTGAGCCCCGGATCGCCGCGATGCTCCAGCCCGGGAAAGCGGCGCTCCTGATGGACCGGGATCACGGGGTCGAGGGCGAAGCGCGGGTCGCTGTCGCCGGAGGCGAACAGCACGACCTCGTGGCCGCGCGCCGTCAGGCCGTCGGCGAGGTGCCACGTATAGGCTTCCAGGCCGCCCGCGAAGGGCGGCGCGATCGGGTGGCGGAGATGGGCGAGGAGCGCGATCCTCATGCCGTCAGCGGCGCGGGCTCGCCGGCCTGCCCCTCGGCGCTCTCCGTCCGTCGGGCCTCGATGGCCCGGATGACCGAGGCCGCGTTGGTGTAGGGCTGGTGGCCCTGCTGGCCGGTGAGCGCCAGATCCGCGGCATCGGGGCGGCGCAGGATCCGGATCGGCCGGTCGGGCGTGTCGTCGATCAGCCCCATGACGCGGAACGCGTAGAGCCAGTGGCCCATGGTGCGGTAGCCCCACTTGGCCTCGAACAGCTCGGCGTTGCGCACCACGCTGTCGAGGTGGTGGACCGGGGGCATGTGGTGCGGGTGGTACTGGTGATAGGCGCGCGCGCCGGTCATCCAGGCGATCGGGATGCCGCGCGCGTCGAGGAGCTTGCCGAAATCCGTGTCCTCGCCGCCGTAGCCGGTGTAGCGCTCGTCGAAGCCGCCGGTCGCCGCGAAGGTGGCGCGCCGGATCGCGAAGTTCAGCGACCAGAAGCAGCGGTAGTCCCGGCAGATCTCGATGCCGGCGGCGGGCGGGCCGCGCCGGTCCGAGTGACGCTCCGCGACCGCGTCGAGGTCCGCGTAGTCCCACGATCCGGCCGTGGCGCGCTCGGGCAGGTGCAGCACCTCGCCCATCAGCAGGCCGTCGAGTTCGGCGAGCCCGCGGGCGTAGTCGGCGACGAGACCGGGCGCCGGGATGCAGTCGACGTCGAGGAAGACGACGGCGTCCCCGCCCGCCGCCGCCACGCCGCGGTTGCGGGCGGCCGCGAGCGGCAACTCGCGGCCCGTCACCGGGATCTGGCGGATCGGGAAGCGCGCCTCCGGCAGGTCGTAGGGCGCGTCCTGCATCACCGCGACGATGAACTCGGCGGGCGGCCGGGTCTGGCGTTCCAGGCCGAGCAGCACGTTGCGCAGATGCGCCGGCCGGCCCTTCGCCAGGGTCACGACGGAAACGGTGGACATGCGCGGCTCGGACTCCGGTGGGTGTGAGGCGGGGGCGGAGCGGGCTCAGCCCGCGGCGACGCGCGGCGCGGCCGGCTCCGCACCGGGCTCCGCCGACGCGCCGGACCAGAGCGCGTCGGTCAGGTCTTCGAGCCAGCCCGCAGCGCGCGCGGCGGCGTCCGGGGCGTAGAGGCCGCGCAGGGCGGTCCCGTCGAGGGCGCGGGCGCGGGCGAGGAGGTCGCGCCAGCCCGCCAGGTCGCCGGGCCAGGCCGGAACCTGGACGGCGGCGCCCAAGCGAACCAGGGCCTCGGCCTTGCGGGTCTGCTCGGCGAAGTAGCGCCATTCGGGCATCACGATCAGGCGGCCGCCGACCCGGGCGACCTCGTGCACCGTGTTGTCGCCGGCCGACGCGATGACGATGTCGGCCGCGGCGAGATGGTCGGTGACCGAGGGGACCCAGCCGAGCTCCCGCAGGTTCGCGAAGTCGGTCTCGTGGCCCTCGCGGTGGGTCGGCCCGAGGGTGAGCCAGAGCGCGTCCGGGGCGGCGCGGGCCGCGACCGTGAGCGGCGCGTAGGGCGTGCCGCTGCCGCCGCCGCCGGTGACCGCGACGACGATCTCGCGCTCGGGGTCGAGGCCGAGCCGCGCCCGCGCCTCGGCGCGCGCCGGCACGCGGTCCACGTTGGTGCACAGGCCGCCGCTGTAGAAGGTCTTGGCGCGCAGGCGCGCCGGGTACTCGTCCTGCTCCAGGCGCTCGTCGAACGGGGCGAGCATGCCCACGCAGGCCTCGTAGGCGCCGACGTGGCCGATATCGGAGCGGTCGCCGTGCATGCGGATCTGCACCGCGGGCACGCTGGCGATGCGGGCCAGGAGCGCGACCTCCGCCGACACGTCGACGACGAGCAGCCCGACCTCGCGCTCGTCGAGGTGGTCGAGGATGCGCCGCATGGTCCGGCGCATCTCGGTCAGCCCCAGGGGGACGCAGTGCATCACCTGCGGCGTCGGCTCGGCGTAGAGCCGCGGGGTCGGGACGGCCGCGCCGATCATGTTCGGCAGCGGCACGATCTCGACGTCGCGGGCGAAGCCGTCGAACAGGCGCGGGTCCGCCGTGAGGATCGAGACGGGCCGGTCGCGGGCGAATTCCGTCGCCACCGCCATGGTGCGGTTGGCGTGGCCGCGGCCCTGGTGATGGACGAAGAACGCGATGGGCTTCTTCATGGCGGGCGTGTTCGGCCTCGGCGTCGGGAGATGAGGGCGTCGGGAGTGAGGGGCGTCAGGAGAACAGGGCGTCGGGCCGCAGCGCGGCGGCGACCTCGGCCTGCGTCGGCGGGCGGATCGTGCGGATCGCCGGCGCGTCGGCGTCCCAGTCGATGAACCCGGCCGCGCGGAACTGTTCGAGCCAGTAGGTCATGCACCAGCGCCCGTGCCGGGCACGGAAGCGCGCCGCGTTCGCCAGGATCGGCGCGAAGTGCTGCAAGGGCGGCACGTGTACCGGGTGATGCTGGTGGAAGGCGCGGGCGCCCGCGACCCAGAAGGTCGGCAGCCCGGCCGCCGCCGAGCGTGCGGCGAAGTCCGTCTCCTCCCCGCCGTAGCCGACATACGCCTCGTCCATGCCGCCCACCGCGTGCCAGTCGGCGGCCGCGAGCGCGAAGGACAGGCCCCAGAGCTGGCCGGGATCGGGTTCCGCCCGCAGGCCGGCCTCGGGGGGCGCCGGCCGGGCCGGATGGGCCCGGGCGAGCCGATCGAGGTCGGCCGGATCGCGGGCGCCCGCGGCGGCGGGCGGCAGGTAGAGGACCTCGCCGAGGAACAGCCCGCGCGCCGTCGCGGCGGCCCGCCTGTAGGCCGCCACGAGGGTCGGCGACGGGATGCAGTCGACGTCGAGGAAGACGAGGAGATCGGCGGCGGCCGCCGCCGCGGCCCGGTTGCGCGCGGCGGCCAGCGGCATCGGCTCGCCCGGGACGAGGACGTGGCGGACGGGGCAGCCCGGATCGGGCAGGTCCGGCGCCGGCGCCGCCTGCATCCAGGCGATGACGAGCTCGCGCGGGGGCACCGACTGGGCGGCGAGCCCGCGCATCAGGTTGCGCAGGCGGTCGGCGCGGCCGCGGACCAGGGTCAGCACGCTCGGGGCGGTGCCCGCCGGCTCAGCCGACATCGGCGAGCCTCCGGCGGAAGTGCGAGACGCCCTCGATGACCCCCCGCGCATGCGTCCTGCGGGCGACGTAGGAATGCTTCAGCGACGCGTCGCTCGCGAGGTCGTCCGAGTAGTTCGCGACGATGATCGCCTGCACGCGGGCCCGCAGCATCTCGATGTCGTTGCCGGAATCCCCGGCCACGAACACGGCGCGCTCGGGCAGGTCGTACAGGGTCCGGACGTGATCGACCGCGGTGCCCTTCGAGGCCGCCGCGGGCAGGACGTCGAGGTAGCGGCCGTGGCTGTGGATGACGCGCGCGGGGATGCCCGCCTCGTCCAGCCGCTCGCGGACGCGCTGCGCGGCGGCCGCGTCGCCGAAATAGCTCAGCTTCAGCGCCCGCTGTTCCAGCGGACCCTGCGGGGCCAGCCCGTCGAGCCCGCGCAGCGCGCCGTGGACCGCCGGCCGATCCCAGTCGACGGCGATGGCCCGGCCCCACGCGGCATCCCCCGTGTAGGTCACGCCGTTCGCGTCGAGATGGTAGATCTCGGAGCCGACCGAGGTGATCATCACCTGCGGCCGGGGGCTCGCCTGCTGCTCCAGCACGGCCATGGCGCTGTGGAAGGAGCGGCCGGTCGCGACCCCGAAGGCGAGGCCGGCCTGCCGGCTGCGCCAGCGCCGGAAGATGCCCAGCGCCGCCTCGCAGCCGATCAGGGTGTTGTCGATGTCGCAGACGAGGAGCTGCCGGGTCGGCGGGGCGGCTCGCTGCGGCGCCAGCAGGCCGCGCAGGAGGACGTGGTAGCGCGCGGCGTGCCGGTCCCAGTCGTAGGCGGCGGCCGCCCGCGCGCCGCCGGCCACGCAGCGGGCGTAGAGGGCCGCGTCGCCGAGGATCCGCAGGCAGGCCGCGGCGATCGATCCGGGCGCGCGCGGGTCGACCAGCAGCCCGTTGCCGCAGGTCTCGACGATATCGTTCGGGCCGCCGCTGTCGGTGGCGACCAGCGGCAGGCCCGCGGCCGAGGCCTCCAGCAGCGTCAGCCCGAACGGCTCGTTGAGGGCCGGGTTGACGAACAGGCCGCCGCGGGCGCGGGCGTGGGCGTAGAGCGCCGGAACGTCGTCCGGACGATGGGTCTTCGGGTAGGCGACCCGCCCGTAGAGGTCGTAGCGGTCGATCTGCACGAGGAGGTCGCGCATCGTCGCGGCCATGTCGCCGTCGAGGCTGTCGATGTCCTCGCGCGTGCCGGCGACGATCACCAGATTGGCCGCGGCCTGGAGCTCCGGGCTCTCCCCATAGGCCCGCACCAGCGCCGCGAGGTTCTTGCGCGCCACGGGCCGGGCGAGCGCCAGGAGCGCCGGCTTGTCCGGGTCGTGCAGGAAGCGGCCGATCGCCGCGTCGATGCGCGGGTTGGGTCTGGCCGCGGCGAAGCGGCCGAGGTCGCTGCCCGGGGGCAGGATGCGGATCCGGCCGGGCTCGTAGGCGGCGTAGCCGGCATACTGCACCTCGGCCTCGTCGCGGGAGGAGGCGATGACGAGCCGCGCGCGGGCGAGGGCCGCCTCCTCGGCGGAGATCCGGCGGCCGAGGTCGGGACCCGGGGCGTGTCCGCCCAGCATCGCGACCTTGACGCGCCCGAGCGAGTGGGCCGTGAACACGAACGGGATGCCGAGCCGCGCCTCGACGAGGGCCGCCACCGTGGCCGCGTCCGCGTAGTGGGCGTGGATCAGGTCCGGCGCCCGGTCCTGCGCCGCGATCCAGGCGACGAGGTTCTCGGCGAAATGCGCGACCTCGGCGTGCATCTCCTCCTTGGCGCAGTAGGCCGGGGACGCGCTCGCGAGCCGCACGAGCGTGACCTTGTCCGAGATGCGCTCTTCGGGCACGGCGTAGGCGGTCCCGAGCGGGCCGGTGAACAGCCGGGTCGCCACGACGATCCGCGCGAGGTCGCGATCCTGCGCCGAAGCCGAGACGAGATCGAGCAGGTATCGGATGTGGCCGCCGGTATCGGCGGTGAGCCCGTAGACGACGCCGTCGCCGCGCAGGCAGCCCTGCAGGGCGATATGCAGGACGAACATCAGACGGATGCGAACGCGTTCGAACGTCGTTCGGAACTTAACCCATGTAAAGAGGGCGCTGTGATACGCGTTGCCCAGGTCGCGCCGAACATTTTTCCCGTTCCCCCGAACGATCACGGCGGCACGGAGCGTGTCGTGCACGATCTCAGCGCTGCATTGCGAAGCTTGGGTCTCGAAGTAACATTGTTCGCGCCGTCGGACAGTGCGACAGACTTGCCCCGGGTCGGCGACTACCCGAGCCTCTCGGCCCTGGAACGGCGCCACGGGCGGGTCGCGCCCGGCGTCCCCGCCGCGCTCGACGCCCTGCAACTGGAGGCGCTGCGCCTGCGGCTCGGGGCGTTCGACATCGTCCATTGCCACGGCGAGTTCGCCCACGCGGCGCTGCTGGGCGAGCGCCGCCGCCGCAGCCTGACCACGGTGCACTGGCGGGTGGACGAACTCGATCGGGCGCTGTTCTTCGCGGGCTTCCCCGACCTGCCGGTCGCGGCCATCTCGGCGTCCCAGCAGAGCGGCATCCCGGCCGCGAACCGGCTGGGCGTCGTGCATCACGGCATCGACCGGGACCGCTACGCCCTTCGCACCGAACCCGCCGACCACGTCGCCTTCGTCGGCCGCATGACCGACCAGAAGCGGCCGGACACCGCGATCCGGGTGGCCCGCGCGGCCGGCCTGCCGATCCGCCTCGGCGGCACGATCGACGCCGGCAACCCGGACTATTTCGACCGCCGGGTGCGCCCCCTGCTCGGGCCGGAGGCGACCTATCTCGGGCCGGTCGACGATGCCCGGAAGGGCGAGCTCCTGGGCAGCGCCCGGGCGCTCCTGTTCCCGATCGACTGGCCCGAGCCCTTCGGCCTCGTGATGATCGAGGCGATGGCCTGCGGCACCCCGGTCATCGCGTGGAACCGCGGCTCGGTCCCCGAGATCGTCGAGGACGGCGTGACGGGCTTCATCGTGTCGAGCGAGGCCGAGGCGGTCGGCGCGCTCGCCGGACTGGATCGCCTCGACCGGGCCGGGATCCGGCGCCGGTTCGAGGCGCGCTTCACCGCCGAGCGCATGGCGCGCGACTATCTCGCGCTCTACCGCCGCCTGCTCGCGGCCTGATGCGCACCGCCCTCCTGGCCTGGGACTACCCGCCGGCCCCGAGCGGGCTCTCGACCGCGGCCCGCGAGATCGCCGAGAGCCTCGCCGAGGCCGGCGCGGAGGTGACGGTGTTCACCCTGGACCGGACCGGCCGCGCGCGGGTCGGCGGCGTCGCGGTGGTCGGCCTCGCCCTGCCGTCCTGCGGCACCCTGGCGCGGCTGCGCCGGTGGGGCTCGGCCGGGCATCTGGCCGCGCCGCTCGCCTTCCGGCGCGCCGTGCTCGACGCGCACGGCCGCGCGCCGTTCGCCGTGGTCGAGGCCACGAACTGGTACGCGCCGGCCGCGCTGCTCGCCGGACGCCCCGACCTGCCGCTGGTGACGCGCAGCTCGACGCCGGCCGCCTTCACGCGCGAGCCCGCCGGCACCCTGCGGGACCGCCTCGACGGGTGGACGGCCGATCGCCTCGAACGGCGGCAGGCCCGGGGCAGCGCCGGCCTCATCGCCAACACCGCCGAGCACGGGGCGGTGATCGCGGGGGCCTACGGGCTCGGGGGCCGGCAGCCCTCCGCGGTGATCGGCCTCAGCCTCCCGCCCGAGGTCGCGACGGGCGCCGGCGGCACCGCCTACCCGCAGGACGGACCGGTCTCACTGCTGTTCGTCGGACGGGCGGAGGCGCGCAAGGGCTTCGACGCGCTCCTCGACGCGGTCGCCATCCTCGGCCGGGAGCACGCCCGGGGCGGCCTGCCGCCGTTCCGGCTCGATCTCGTCGGCGTAGCGCCGGGCGACCTTCCGGCCGATCTGCCCGCGGCGGCGCGGCGGCACCTCCGCGCCCGCGGCCGGATCGACGGCCCCGCGCTGGCCGAGGCCTACGCGCGGGCGCACGCGGTGGTCGCGCCGTCCCGCTACGAGAGCTTCGGCCTGGTCTACCAGGAGGCCCTGGCCTATGGCCGGCCGGTCGTCGCGTGCGCGGAGGATGCGAGCGCCCGCGCCTTCGTCGGCGCGCCCGGCGCCGGCCCCCTCGCCTGGAACGCGACCGGGCCGGCCGTGGCCGAGGCCCTGCGCCCGCTCCTCGTCGATCCCGGCCTGCGCCGGACCTACCGCGCGCGCGCCCTGGCGGCGGCCGGACGCTTCGGCCGGGCGAGCCTCGGGCGGGAGACCCTGGCGCTCTACCGGCGCGCGGTCGCGGCAGCCCGGGGCGCCTGACCGGCGGTCCGGACACGCGCGCCGACCGGTCACTCCGCGTAGGGACGCAGCAAAGCCGCTTCCTCCTCGATCCGCCCGCGGCCGGGATCGAGGGCCTCGTAGCGGCGCGAGCGCGCCCGCACATGGGCCGCGCTCAGGCGATGCGCGATGACGCCGTGCAGCGTGATGAAGCTCCGGGGCCAGCCGCCGTCGAGCACCGGCCGCTCGTGCACCCGCCCGGCGAAGCGCACGCATCTCCGGTTCAGCCGGTACTGGACGTCCGGGAAGACGTCCGACAGCACGCCGTCGACCCTGTTGGCCCGCGCGAGCCCGACCGACACCACGTCCCCCGCCTCGGCCTGCGCGACCAGGGCCGGCAGGAGCCGGCCGGCGGCGGGGCGTATGGACTCGTCGGCGTCGAGTTGCAGCATCCAGGCCCGGCGCGCGAGGTCCTGGAGCGCGTTCCGCTGCGCGGCGAAATCGCCGTCGAGGGGCCGCGCGGCCACGCGCACCGCGCCGTCCGGAAACCCGGCGACCGGCACCGCCCGGGGCGCCTCCGCCGGCCCGTCGAGGAGGATCGCCGCGTCGTCCGTCCAGCCGGCCTGCCCGGGCAGCGCCGCCAGGACCGCGTCCAGCTCCGCCGGGCGGCAGAGCAGGCCGAGCGAGACCGGAGGCCCGTCGGCATCTGCGAGTGCGTAGAGGTCCGCCCGCGCCGCGCCCCGGTCGTGGGGGTGGAGCAGCGCCGCGCGGCCCGCCTCGTCGAGCGGGCGTGTGCCCCGGGCGAGGCGGGTCGCGGCGGTCCGGAGGGTGTAGAGGTCGAAGCCGTAGGGGGCGTCCGGGTCCGACGCGAAGACCGGTGCGGCGAGGCTTCGGGCCAAGTGCTCCCGACACGCGGCCGGATCGGCCCCGTCCGCCAACAAGACGCCGCAGGAGCCGCAGGCGCGCGCGAAGCTGCGGCTCCGGCCGTCCGGATAGGTCAGGCGCCGCCCGCCGGGCCCGAGCATGTCGGCCGCGCAGACGAAGCATCGGCGCATGGTCGTCACCCCGGTGGATTCCATCCGGCCGCGGTCTGGCTGTCCCCGGCCGGCACCTTACTTCGGCTGCTCCCCGCGATCCTTGCCGACCTTTGCCGGACATGCCCCGCGCCGTCGATCCCCCCTCCCCCGACACCCGGGGCCTGCCCACCGGACCGTCGCTCGCCATTGTCGGCAACGCGCCCGGGATCGGCGACGTCGGGCCGGCGATCGATGCGGCCACGTGCGTGGTGCGCTTCAACAACGCGCCGGGCTTCGGCGGCAGGACCGGCCGGCGCGTCACGCATCTCGCCCTGGTGAACCGCGGCGGCCAGACACGGGAATGGCTGGCGGACCGGCACTTCCTGGAGCGCCCGGTTGTCCGGGAGGCGCGGGCCTTCATCCTGCCCTTCCCGATGCTCCCGGCGGAGCAGAACGTTCCCGAGCCGATCTGCTGGACGCGCGAGATCCTGACGCTGCTGCGGCCCCTGGGACGCCCGGTCCACGTCCTGCCGCAGACTCTGCACGGTCGGGCGCACGACCTCCTGGCCGCCCGGACGGAGGGGGGCCCGAACCCCAGCACCGGTTTCCTCGTGACCCTCGCGCTGCTGGACGGCCGCCCCGCGCGGGCGCGGCCGGCGGACGCCTACGGCTTCGGCTTCGCCGGCTGGCCCGGCCACCCCTGGGCGGCCGAGCGCGCGTGGTTCGCCGCCGCCGAGGCGTCCGGCCGCATCCGCCTGCACCCCCCCGAAGGCTGAACGCCATGTCCACCCTGATCACCGTCCTCAAGGGCGGCGGGCGCTACGATGCGACCTGGGTCGAGCGCCTCGCGCGCGGCGTGCGCCGCCACGCGCCGGCCTTCGCGCGGATCCTCTGCCTCACGGACCTGCCGCTCGCGGTCCCGGGAGTGGAGCGGGTGGCCCTGCGCCACGACTGGCCGGCCTGGTGGGCCAAGATGGAGGCGTTCCGCCCCGGCCTGACCGACGGTCCGGCGCTCCTGTGCGACCTCGACACGGTCCTGACCGGGCCGGCGGATGCCCTGGCCGAACCCGGCCTCGCCGCGATGGAGGACTATTTCCACGCGGGGCGGCTCTCGACCGCGCTGCTGCGCTGGCACGGGGACGAGCTCGGTCCGCTCTACACGACCTTCGCGGCCGACCCCGCGCACTGGATGGCGCCGGGGTCCTGCGGTCCCGTGCCGAACGCGGTGCACGGCGATCAGGTCGTCGTCGACCACCTCCTGCGCCGGAGCGGCCGGCAGCCTGACGTCATCCAGCGGATCCATCCGGGCCTGCTCGACTTCTACGATCCCCGGCGCGACGCCCACGGCCCGGTGGTGATCTTCATCGGCGCGGCCAAGCCGGATGCGGCGACCGGATCCGTCCGCGCGGCGTGGAGCGGCGTCTGACGTGCGCCGCGGGGGGACGACGCTGAGGCAGGCCCGTCGTCCGGCGTCTGCGGCGACGCGTCCGGTCCGCGCCGTGAGCGGGACCCGATCGCGGTCTCCGGGACGTTCCGACCGGTCTACTACAGTGGATCGATCGGGAATTCTTCGTCTGGATCGAGGCGGTCGCTCTACATCGCCCGTTTCGGTGCGGCTTGCAGGAAGTCTCGGAGCTGCTGCTTGTAGAACTTGGCCAGGGCGGTGGTGCCGTGGCCCGCGGTCTCGTCGCTCGCTGGGATCAGGTACAGGCGGCCGTTCTTCACGCGCTTCATCGCGCGCTCCATGATCCCGGTCTCGGGCAGATTGCGCTCGTCGTCGGCGGCGTTGATGGCCAGAACCGCGGCCTCGATCCGCTCCAGGCCCGGCGAGGGATCGTAGCCGCGCGACGATTCCCATTGATAGACGTAATCGTTGGCGTCGGCACCGAACGGCGCCGCCAGGCGCGCGTCCACGAGCCTGTCGGCCCGTTCACCCGTCGACCCCTGCTTCTGGAGCGCCAGCGTGCCGCCGCTGGTGCCCAGCGCGAAGAAAACGTTGGCGACCCGCAGGGACGGCGGCTGGGCGGTGTACGCGCCGTCGGCATAGGCCGGATCGCGCCGGATGGTCTCGATCAGCAGCCGGCGCATCATCCAGTTGCGGCCCGCCATCTCGGTCGGCTGCGACGCCATCGGAACGAGCGCATCCATGTATCCGGGGTGCCGAACGCCCAGGATCCAGGCGTGCATGCCGCCCATCGAGTTGCCGATGATCAGGCGGACGTGGTCGAGGCCGAGATGCTCCCTGAGCAGCCTGTACTGGGCTTGCGCCATGTCGTCGTAGTCGTACTTCGGGAACTTCGCCTTCAGCCCGTCGGAGGGCTTGGAGGATTTCCCGTGGCCGATCGCGTCCGGGATGACGATGAAGTACTTGGTCGCGTCGAGCGGCTGGCCGGGACCGAACAGCTCGCCGGCGAAGCCGGGCGTGAGCATGCTGGCTGCCGATCCGGTCGTGCCGTGCAGGACGACCACCGGCTCGCCCTTCGGATCCCCGACCGTGGTGTAGTGGAGGCGCAGTTCGGGCAGGATCTCGCCGGTGTGGAACTTGAAATCCCGGACGGTCCAGTCGCCCTCCTTCGGCGCCGGGTAGTCCGCGGCGCTCGCCGCGAGAGCGGTCAGCGACAGGACCGCACCCGCGGCCGCGATCCGCAACAGGCTCAGGACGCCCATCCACTCCCCCCAGAACGACCGATCTCCGCGTCGGAGCCGTCACGCTAGCGACGCCGGAGCCGGTTTGGTAGGCGAGCGCTTGAGGATCGCGCCGCGAAGTCAGGCCCCCGGACCCGGAACCGCCCGCCGTCGACGCCGTCACGCGGCCGGTGGGCTACCGCTCGAAGCGAGCCTGAAGGGTGTGGCCGTGCACCCTGGTCGACAGCACGACCTTGGCGCCCGGCGGCAGCGGCGCCTTCAGGTCGGCGGCGAGGCGGTTCGGGGCGGCCGGCTTCAGGACCAGGGTCTCGGTCCTGCCGCCGGCCGTCACGAACGCCTTGGCCGTCAGGCCGGCGGTGTCGACCGGCTTGCCGTCCTCGCCGGTCAGGAAGAACGTCAGGCCGGCGTCGGTGGCCACGAACTCGACCGGGTGGCCGTCCGCCACCACCGTCGCCCCGCCGTTCGGGCCGGCCGCGAGGCAGGGCGCAGCGATGACGACAGCCGCGAGGGCCGCCGGGAACAGGTGTGCGCGCATGGTATCCGTCCTCTCCTCGTCGAAGGTGTCGCGGGTTCAGAACGCCCCGGCGGGGGCGCCGCGTTCGGCCGTGGCGGCGGGTCCGGGGCGGCGGAGCACCTCGTCCCGCAGACGCTCCAGGGGCCTGCGCCCGAAGGCCAGGAACAGGACCGGGGTCAGCACCGTGTCGAGCAGCGTCGCGCTGATCAGGCCGCCGAAGATCGCCACCGCCACCGGGTGCAGGATCTCCTTGCCCGGCGCGTCGGCCCCGATCAGCAGCGGCACCAGCGCCACGCCGGCCGAGAGCGCCGTCATCAGCACCGGCGCCAGCCGCTCCAGGCTGCCGCGGATCACCAGGTCCCGCCCGAACGGCACCCCCTCGTGGATCGCGAGGTTCAGGTAGTGGCTGATCTTGAGGATGCCGTTGCGGGTGGCGATGCCGGTGAGCGTGATGAACCCGATCATGGAGGCCACCGACAGCGGCTGCCCCGCGATCCACAGCGCCGCCACCGAGCCGATCAGCGCCAGCGGGATGCTGCCGAGGATGATCAGCGTGAACACGACCGACCGGTAGCGGCTGTAGAGCAGGGCGAAGACCAGGGCGAGCGAGAGCAGCGACAGCAGGCCGATGACCCGGGACGCTTCGGCCTGCGCCTGGAACGCGCCCTCCAGTTGGACGGTGTACCCGTTCGGCAGGTCGGCCGCCGCCACGCGCGCGCGGATCGCCGCGACGACGGCGCCCATGTCGGCGCCCGCCTGCGTGTTGGCCTGCACGACGATGCGGCGGCGGGCGTTCTCGCGCAGGATCTGGTTCGGGCCGTCGGTCTCGCGGATGTCGGCGATCTGCCGGGCCGGCACCCAGCCCGAGGGCGTCTCGATCAGCAGGTCGCCGAGCCGCTGCGTCGTGCGCATCGCGTCCGAGAGCCGCATCACCACGTCGAAGCGGCGGTAGCCGTCCACGACGCGCGAGACCACCTGCCCGTTCGACAGGCGGCTCAACTGCTCGACGAGCGCCGCCGGCTGCACGCCGTACAGGGCGGCCCTGTTGTAGTCGACGCGGATCTCCAGTTGCGGGATCAGCACCTGCCGCTCGACCTGGAGGTCGGCGATGCCGGGGATGTCCGCCATGCGCCCGCTCAGGTCGTCGGCCAGCGCGCGCAGGGTGTCGAGATCCTCCCCGAAGATCTTGAGGGCGATCTCGGCGCGCACGCCCGACAGCATGTGGTCGAGCCGGTGCGAGATCGGCTGGCCGACGTTGACGTTGACCGGCAGCACCGCGAGGCGGCCGCGGATGTCGGCCACCAGCTCGGGCTTGGGCCGCGCCCCGGGCTTGAGGTCGATCTCCAGATCCGAGGAGTGGACGCCCTCGGCGTGCTCGTCGAGTTCGGCCCGGCCGGTGCGTCGGCCCACCGAGCGCACGTCCGGCATCTCCAGGAGCAGGCGCTCGGCGACGAGGCCGATCCGGTTGCTCTCGGCCAGCGAGATGCCGGGGGTGAAGGTCATGTTGACCGTGAACGAGCCCTCGTTGAACGGCGGCAGGAAGGTCCGCGGCAGGTAGAGGGCCGCGAGGCCCGCCGCCGCCACCGCGAGGCCCGCCACCAGCATCACCGGCCGGGCGCGGCCGAGCAGGGCGCGCAGCACCGCCGCGTTCGCCCGCTTGAGCACCCGGACGAGGCCGCTCTCGTGCGCCTCCAGGCGCGTCAGACCCGGCAGCAGGTAGTAGGCGAGCACCGGGGTCAGGGTGATCGAGACGACGAGGCTCGCCAGGATCGAGACGATGTAGGCCTGCCCCAGGGGCGCGAACAGCCGCCCCTCGATGCCCGACAGCGCGAACAGCGGCACGAACACGAGGACGATCACCATCGTCGCGTAGACGATGCCCGAGCGCACCTCGTTCGAGGCGGCGACGACCACGTCGAAGACCGGCCGCGGGCTGCCCATCGCGCGGTTCTCGCCGAGGCGCCGGAAGATGTTCTCGACGTCGACCACCGCGTCGTCGACGAGCTCGCCGATGGCGATGGCGAGGCCGCCCAGCGTCATCGTGTTGATCGACAGGCCGGCGGCGTGGAACACGATCGCGGTCGCCAGGATCGAGACCGGGATCGCGGTCAGCGAGATCGCGGTGGTGCGCACGTTGAGCAGGAAGGCGAACAGCACCACCGCCACCACGACGACGGCCTCGATCAGCACCGTCTCGACGTTGCGGATCGAGGTCTCGATGAAGTTCGCCTGCCGGAAGATCAGCCTGTCCGCGCGCACGCCGCGGAAGGCGCAGGCCTCGCCGGCCGGCTCGGCGAGGGTGGGTCCGGCGGCGGCGGGTCCTGCTGCGGCGGGTCCTGCGGCGGCCTTGCCCGGCCCCGGCCCGCAGGCGTTGAGGTTGGCGGTGATCTCGCCCACCGCCCGCTCGACCTCGCGCGTGAGCCGGAGCGTGTCGACGCCGGGCTGCTTCTCGACCGAGACCACGACCGCGGGCGCGCCCATGTAGCCGGCGTCGCCCCGCTTCACCCGCGCGGCGAAGGACACGTCGGCGACCTGCCGCAGGAAGATCGGCCGCCCGGCCACGGTCGCCACGACCATGTTGCGCAGGTCGTCGAGCTCCATGGTCCGGCCGAGGTTGCGGATCAGGTACTCGCGGGCGTGCTGGTCGACGAAGCCGCCGCCGGTGTTGGTGCCGAACTGCGCGAGCGCGCCTTCGAGCTGCGCCTGGGTCACGCCGAGCGCGCGCAGGGCCGTGGGCTGGGGCGCGACGCGGAACTGGCGCACCTCGCCGCCCATCGGGATGACCTGCGCGACCCCCGGGATCGCGAGCAGCCGCGGGCGGATGGTGAAGTCGGCGAGTTCCCGCAACTGCATCGGCGAGACCGAGCCGCCGCTGACCGCCACCATGACGATCTGGCCCATGATCGAGGAGACCGGGCCCATGGTCGGGTTGACCGTCGGCGGCAGTTGCGGGCGCACCATCGCGAGGCGCTCGGAGACCTGCTGGCGGTTGCGGTAGATGTCGGTGCCCCAGTCGAACTCGACGTAGACCACCGACAGGCCGACGCCGGAGACCGAGCGGACGCGGGTCACGCCGGGCAGCCCGTTCATCTGCGTCTCGAGCGGGAACGTGACGAGCTGCTCGACCTCCTGCGGCGCCAGCCCCTCGGCCTCGGTCATGATCGTGACCGTCGGGCGGTTCAGGTCGGGGAACACGTCGACCGGCAGCTTGGTCGCCGTATAGGCGCCGTAGACGACGAGGATTGCCGCGAGCGCCAGCACGAGCAGGCGGTTGCGCAGCGATTGCGTGACCAGCAGCGTGAACATGCGCGCCTCCTCAGCGGACCTGATTGAGGAGTTCGGCGCCCTGGGTCACGACCCGTCGCCCCGGGGCGAGCCCCGACACCACGAGGACGCGCGCGGCGTCGAGCGGCTCGACCCTGACCTCGCGCGGCGCGAACGTCTCGGGCGCGGTGTGCTCGTAGACGATGCTCTGGCCGTTGCCCCCCCGCACCACGCTCGTGCGCGGCAGCGCCAGCCCCGTCCGCTGCACGTCGGTGCCGGCGAGCACGGTGACGAACTGCCCGGTGCGCAATTCCGGCGGCGCGTCCTGCACGGCGAAGTGCATCGGCACCGCCTGGCTGCGGTCGGCGAGGCCCGCGCCCATGAAGGCGAGCCGCAGCACCCGTCCGTCGGCCAAGCGGGCGGTGGCGTCCTGCCCGCCCGCCACCGCGTCGAAGCTCAGCGCCTCGACCCAGAGCCGGGCGGGATCGACGATCTGGAACACCTGCACGCCGGGGCTCGCCATCTGCCCGGCCACCGCGCTCGCCTCGGCGATGACCCCGTCCACCGGCGCCTTCAGGGCCTCCGGCTGCTGGCGGATGCTGTCGAGGGCGGCACGGCGGTCGAGCAGCCCCTTCAGCTCGGCCTGTGCGTCTTCCAGTTGCACCTGCGAGACCGAGCCGCCCGGCGCGAGCTTGCGGAAGCGCTCGACCCGACGCTCCAGGATGGCGATCTGCTGGTCGAGTTCGCCCTGGCGCTGGCGCATGTCGGACATGTCGACCGCCTGGACCGGCGGGGTGACGTAGGCCAGGATCTCGCCCTTGCGCACGCGGGTGCCGAGGCGGGGGAAGATCCCCGACTCCGGCGTCGACAGCCGCCCGCCCACCGAGGACTGGACGACGCCGCTCGCGCTCGGATCGGGCACGATCCGCCCGGGCAGCTCGACGGTGCGGTGCAGGGTCCCGTCCGCCGTCACGACGGTGCGGACGGCCAGCACGCGCTGGGTCGGCTTGGGCACGAAGACCGACCCGTCCGGCCGCCGCCGCGCCAGGTCCTGGCCGGCGCCGGTGAAGGCCATGGTCTTGGGGGCTGTCCCGCCATGGTCGTGGCCCTCGCCCGCGAAGGCGCGCGGCGCCAGCAGCATGGCGAGGACGAGCGCCACCAGGGCGGCGGCGGGCACGAGGCGCCGCCGCCGGGCGAGCAGGGTCGCCGCGATGCCGAGCAGGAAGCCCCCGCCGCCCACCGCCAGCGGCAGCGGATCCGCATCCCGGAGGTGACGCTCGAAGTCGTGGGCCGCCGCGAGCCCCACCGCCCAGGCCGAGGCGCCGGAGCCCGCCGGCTCGGCGGGCGCCTCGGGCACGACCAGGGTGACGGGGAACACGTCCGCGCCGCCGTCCGCGGCGACGGTGAACAGCACCTCGTGCTCGCCCGGCCGCTCGCTCCAGTGCGCGTCCAGCCCGTAACCGCCGTCCGGCAGCGGTGCCGCCTCCGCCGGGCCGTCGGGCGTCTCGGCCCGGACGACGGCGCCGGTCACCGGCTCGTTGGTCGCGACCCGGTCGAGATAGACGGTCAGTCTCCCGTTGCGGGCGATCGCGACCAGTTCGAGGGCGTCGGTGCTCGACGCAGCCCGGGGCGCCGCCGCGGCGGGGGGCGCGCCGGCCGCGTCGCCGTGGTCGTGGCCGTCATGCGCGACGGCGGGCGGCGCCAGCCCGGTGCACAGGCAGAGGGCGAGCGCGGCCGCCCGCAGGGCGGGGGCTATCGGAGCGATCATGGGACATGGACCTTCGCGGAGACGGGCGCGGCGCCGCGTCGGGCCGAGCCGTTCGGCGCGCGCGGCGGCGCGCAGACCTCAGGCGAAGGGTCTGGGCGGCTCGGCCTGGCTCTCGGGCGGGACGCTGTCGAAGGTCACGGCGCGGATGCCGGCCAGGATCCGGCCGAGCGTCCGCGTGACGGTAGGAGCGCTCTCGCCGCTCAGCCGCATCGTGTGGTGCTGGCAGCAATCGAGGCCGGCCGTCGGTCCCGCGCTCTCGTGGGCGTCGTCCGACGGGCTCGCCTGGAGGACGCGCTCGACCGCCTGTGCCGGCAGGTCGACGGTTGCGGACCGGACGTGGCCGGCCGTGACCTCGCCGCGGTGGCTGTGAGCCCCGGTGACGAAGGCCATGCCGACGAGCGCGACGACCTGAAGGATCGTCGCGAACCTGCGCCAGAGGGTGCAGCAGCCTGACATCGCGGCCAGCCATAGCACAGTCCCGCGCCGCAGACACCCGGATTCCAGAGATGCGTCGCGGGACGCGCCGTCCGTGTCGGGCGATCCCCCGCCTATCTGGTATCGGGAACGGCCTTCGGCGGTGGGCGCTGGCCTCTTGTGCGCGGAACTAGAGCTGTTCCCGGCCGCGTTGCGCAGAGTACACGACAGTCCGGGGTACAGCCCCGCGGATCCCATCAGACCCCCTCATCCTGAGGCGCCCCTTGCCGTGGCAAGGGGCCTCGAAGGAGCCCTCCAGAGGGCGCCGCGATCCCTGGAGCCCTCCTTCGAGGCCCGCTCTCGCGGGCACCTCAGGATGAGGAACAGGGTCGGATGCGCCGCCCGGTACGAACTGTCGTGGGCCGTGGCGTTGCGATCGTCCGCAGCTCCAAGTCCTTGTTTCGACGCGCTCTCTTTCGCCGAACCGGCATCCACTTCGGCGGCGCGCAGGTCTAGTTCACCGGCACCCGCGCCGGCGGACGCCAGCTCATCCCGTAATCCGGGCGGGGATCGGCCTGCGAGACGGAAGGCCCCTGCGCGTCGAGCCGAGCGAGCCCGCCGATCAGCGCCAGCATCCCGAGCCCGACCGCGACCGAAGCCAGGATCGCCGTCGCGTGGTCCGCGTGCGGTCCGGCCCGGGAGATCGCGAAGCCGCCCAGCGTGAACGCGGCGGCGAGGCCGGCCGCCACGGCGAGGGTGTCGAGCATCGGCCCACCTCCCGCGCAAGTCTTGTCCCGCGCGAGTCTTGCGCCGACGCGGTGCGATCCGCAAGCCGCGGTCACGACGCACCGGCACCGGGGTCAAGGCCGCCCAACTCGGGGACCGCATGCGCCACGCCCATGGGTGCGGACCTGTCCCGGCCGAGCCCCGTCCGGTAAGCCGACCGGCCCCGCGCGACCCCGCCCCCGGGCCGCGGTCGCGCTCGTTCCGGTGTGTCAGGATTCTCTGGTCGTTGTCATGAGGACGCTCTCCAGGACGATCACCAAGACGCTCGCCGCGTTGACGGCGATGATGGTCGTGTGCGCGGCCCCCGCGCTCGCCGGGGCCGATCCGTCCGGCCGGGATTGCGGCAACGACCCGGAGACGACCGGCGCGCTGTCCGCCGACCCGCGCAGCCTGCATCTCCCGGGTGAGAGGCCGAACCGGGTCGGGGCGATCCCACCTGAGGAGAGCTGGCAGGAAGAGGCGCGGGAGAGTGCCGAGCAGCGCTGGCGGGACCTTCTCGCCTGCGGCGTGGACTGAAGCGCCCGCCTTATCCCGCTGCGGCGGTTCTTCGCCCGGAACCGCCGCGCGTCCAGGGGCGGTCGGCGCCGAGCGCGCCGCCTTGTCCTGCGCAGATCCGCGATGCTCGCTGTCCCGCTCGGCGCACAGGGCGGACGGCGACGGAGCCGCCTCGACGGCGATCCCGGATCGCCGGCCCCGTCCGCAGCTCCCGAGCCCGGAGCACACGCGGCACGGGCGTGCGCCGGGCCCCGAGCCGTCGGGGGGGGCCGCCGTCGGCCGCGACGCACGCCCCCCGGCACGCAGGGTTCGAACCTGCGCATCGCGCGTGTTCCAAAGCACGTCGACGTCCCGAGCTTGAGCGTAGACCACCGTCACACCGCGAAGACAGTCGCGGCACAGACGGAGACCGACGATGACCCTGACGACGCGCCTCTTCCTCGCCGCCTCCGCCGGACTCGGCGGCGTGCTCCTCGTGGCCACCTACGCCCAGAGCTTCGCGCTGCCGATCCACTTCGTCTGAAGCCGCCAAAAACAACCGACAACGATAAACTTGAGGGGACGCACCATGGCCACCACGATGATCACCAAGGGCATGACCGCGATGGACCGGGTCATCGCCACCGCGCTGACGACGGGCTTCGCCTTCGCGCTGATCGAGTGCGCGCGCGTCGCGGCGCTGCCGACGCACTTCGTGTGAGGCTTCGGGCCCGGCGAAGGCGCACGGTGCCTGTACCGGAGCCGATCGGTGACCGGACGGCCCCTTCCCTTCCCACCAATCCGTGAAAAGATTCGCCCGGCAGCGGGATCGCGTTCGGGGGATGCATGCGCAGACTGGCGATCACGGTGATCGGCGGCTCGATCGCGGGCCTGACCGCGGCGCGGCTCCTGTCCCAGGCCGGACACGCCGTGTCGGTCCACGAGCGCTCCGCCGAGCCGCTCGCCGGCCGCGGGGCCGGCATCGTCACGCATCCCGGCCTGCACGCGGTGCTCGCGCGCTGCGGCGTACCGGTCGCGCCGCGCGATCTCGGGGTGACGGTCGCGGTCCGCAGGGTGCTGGATCGCGACGGCCGGGTCGTCGCCGAACGGGCGCTGCCGCAGGTGCTCGCGGGCTGGGGGCGCCTCCACGCCCTGCTGCGGGAGACCCTGCCGGGCGACGCGGTGCGGCTCGGGGCGCGCCTCGTGGCGGTCGAGCGCGACGGCGACGCGGTCGTGGCCCGCTTCGCGGACGGCGGCCGGGTCGCGGGCGACCTGCTCGTCGGCGCCGACGGCCTGCACTCGTCCGTGCGCGCCGGCTTCCTGCCCGGGGTGGCGCCGGCCTATGCCGGCTACGTGGCGTGGCGGGCGGTGGTCGACATGGCCGACCTCGCGCGGGCGACGCGGGCCGCGATCGGCGACCACTTCGCGTTCTGCCTGCCGCCCGGCGAGCAGATCCTCGGCTACCCGGTGTCGGGGGCCGACGCGGACGGGCGCCCCGGGGCCCGGCTCTTCAACGCGGTGTGGTATCGGCCGGCGCCCGCGGAGGACCTCGCGGGCCTCATGACGGACACGGGCGGGGCGCGGCACGCCCTCTCCATCCCGCCGAACCGGATCCGGCCCGAGGTCCTGGCGGCGATGCGGGCGGAGGCGGAGCGGGTGCTGGCCCCGCCCTTCGCGGACGTCATGCGGCGGGCCCCGAGCCCCTTCCTCCAAGCGATCCTGGACCTCGAGATGCCGTCCATGGCGCCGGCGCCCGGCGTCGCGCTGCTGGGCGACGCCGCCTTCGTCGCGCGCCCGCATGTCGGGATGGGCGTGACCAAGGCGATGGAGGACGCCGCCGCCCTGACGGACGCCGTGAGCGCGGCCGACGGCGACGTTCGCGCGGCGCTCAGAACGTTCGACGCGCGCCGCCGCCCCTACGGCGCGGCCGTCGTCGCCCGGGGGCGGGAGCTCGGCGCCTACCTCCAGGCCCAGCGGCTCGGTGCCGCCGAGCGCGCGGCGGCGGAGCGCTACCGCAGCCCGGAGGCGGTGATGGACGGCACGGCGGTGCCGCCGGCCGGGCTCACCGGGTAGGGGCCGCGTCGGCCTCGGCCCGGATCGCGGCGGGCAGGGCGAGGGGCGGGTTGGCGCCGTCCAGGAACTCGACGGTCGTGAACACCAGGGTCGTGTCGCCGATGTTGGCGAGGTCGTGGGTCATCGACTCGCCCGGTCCGAAGGCGAGGTGACGGATGTCGCCCGCCCGGTACTCGACCTCCGCGACCCGGCCGTCGCCGTAATGCGAGCGGGCCCGGCCGGCGGTGGCCGCGGTCCAGAAGTAGTCGAGGACGTGGGTGTGGAAGCCGATCCGCTCGCCCGGCTCGAGGACGATCGTCCACACCCGGCAGCGCGGGTCCTCCGACAGGAGCCGGGTGCCGACGCAGCCGTTCGTCGCCGCCGCCGCGAATTCCCGCGCGAGGTCGGGCGGAAGTGCCGTTGCCGTCTCCTGCGCCATCGTCCGCGCCCTCCCCCCACACAGGCTAGCGCGCCGCGGTCCGCCCCGGAAGGGCCGCCGCGGCGACCACCCGCCGGTGCGTCGCGAGCAGCCCCGGCAGGGCGGCGTCGAGCATCGCGGCGCGCACCGCGTCGCGGTCCGCGGTGCCGTCGATGCCGTAGACCCGGGAGCGCAGGCCCACGTAGACCAGGGCGCCGTGGATGCCGAACAGCAGCTCGAACTCGTCGGGCGCGAGCGGCTGCGCGGCGGGGCTCGGCAGGCCGGATTCGGCGCGCATCGCTTCGAGGAGCGGCGCGAAGATGCGGGCGCGCACCATGCCTAAGTAGCGGCTCGGCAGGTCGAAGCCCTTGAGCCCCGCCGAGACGAAGATCCGCAGCCACGCGTAGTCGTCGATCCGGCGCTGGTAGTCGATCTCGAAGCGGCGGAAGCGTTCGAGGCAGGGCAGCGCGGCCTCGCGCACGGTCGCCTCCCAGCCGGGATCCCAGCGCTTGAGATAGACCTCCTCGTAGATGCGCTCGATCAGCGCCGCCTTGGTCGGGAAGTAGCGGAACAGCAGCGGCTGGGTGATGCCGAGCCGGGCCGCCAGCGCGCGGGTGTGCCCGTCCAGCCCGACCTCCGCGAAGAAGGCGATCGCCCCCTCGACGATCTGCCGCTCGCGGTTCTCGGCCGTGAGCCGGCGCCCCGCCGGGACGCGATCCTGGCCGCCGGCCGGACCGCGCGCGGGTTCGGGTGCCGGTCCGGTTGCAGGGCTGCTTGACGCCATCCCCGTTTGCCCTTCTATTGAGCGAACGATCAATAAGGGCATCCAGCCTGTCCCATCGGGGCGGGGATGGGCAAGCCCACCGGGAGGAGGACAGGGGTGAAGGCGCCCGACTTCGCCTACGCGCGCCCGGCCTCGCTCGACGAGGCGCTGGCCCTGCTCGCCGCCCACGGCGAGGACGCGGTGCCGCTCGCGGGCGGCCAGAGCCTCGTCACCGCGCTCAACATGCGGCTCTCCGCCCCCGGCCTGCTGGTCGACCTGAACGCGATCCCCGGGCTCGCCGGCGTCTCGGAGGCGGACGGGGTCGTGCGGATCGGCGCCATGACCCGCCACCGCGACGTCGGCGCCGCCCCGGTCGTGCGCGCGCGCCTGCCGCTTCTCGCCGCCGCCCTCCCCCACATCGCCCACCCCGCGATCCGCAACCGCGGCACGATCGGCGGGTCGGTGGCGCTCGCCGACCCGGCGACCGAGTGGCCCGCCTGCTGCCTCGCGCTCGGCGCGACGGTCGTCGTCCGCGGGCCGGAGGCCGAGCGGCGGATCGCGGCGGAGGAGTTCTTCCTCGGCCTCTACACGACCGCCCTGGAGCCCGGCGAG
Organism: Methylobacterium amylolyticum; assembly: GCF_030700245.1. GTDB lineage: Bacteria > Pseudomonadota > Alphaproteobacteria > Rhizobiales > Beijerinckiaceae > Methylobacterium. Next base: position 38,948 of record NZ_JAUYZI010000011.1, on the reverse strand, counting down.
ATCGTCACGGCGGTCGAGATCCCGCTGCCCCCGGCCGACGCGGTCTGGGGCTTCGAGGAACTGGCCCGCCGCCACGGCGACTACGCGCTCGCGGGCCTCGCCGCGACGGCGCGGCGGAGCGGCGGCGGCCTGACGGCGGTGCGGCTCGCCTTCTTCGGCGTCGGCGACCGGCCGGTGCTGGCCCGCGCGGCCGCCGCGGCGATCGAGGCGGGCGACGTCCAGGCCGCCCAGGCCGCGCTCGCCGACGAGCTGGACCCGCCGGGCGACCCCGCGATGCGGGCCGCGACGCGGCTGCACCTCGCGCGGGTCATCCTCGGCCGGGTCGCGGGCACGCTGCTGGCGGGGGCATCGATGGCGGGGGCATCCATGGCGGGGGATGGCGATGGCGCCTGAGGCTCCTGAGCGCGAGCGCGCGGTCGCCTTCACGCTGAACGGGGAATCCGTCCGCTGCCGGGCCCCGGTCCGGACGCATCTGGGCGACCTGCTGCGCGACGCGTTCGGCCTCACCGGCGTCCATCTCGGCTGCGAGCACGGGGTGTGCGGCGCCTGCACCGTCCTCGTCGACGGCCGGGCGGTGCGCGCCTGCCTGATGCTCGGCGTCCAGGCGGACGGCACGGTCGTCGAGACCGTCGAGGGCCTGACCGAGAGCGGATCCATCCGTGATCTCCAGGACGCGTTTCACGCCCGCAACGCCCTGCAATGCGGCTACTGTACCCCCGGCATGCTGGTGACGGCGGCCGAACTGCTCGCCGAGGGCGGCGTGCCCGAGCGCGCGGCGATCCGCGACGCGATCGCCGGGAACTACTGCCGCTGCACCGGCTACCACGCGATCGTCGACGCGATCGCGACGACCGCCGAGGCGCGCCACGCCGCCGGCCGGGACGCCGCCGAATGAGCGCGGACGCGAGCGGCCTCACCTTCCTCGACCGGCCGAACAGCTATATCGGCCGCTCGGTCCCGCGGCCGAACGCCCGGCGCCTGCTGGAGGGCCGCGGCGTCTACGTGGACGACGTGCCCGCCGCCCGTCTCGGCCACGTCGCCTTCCTGCGCAGCCCCCACGCGCATGCCCGCCTGCTGTCGGTGGAGACCGCCGAGGCGAAGGGGATGCCGGGCGTGCTCGCGGTGGTGACGGGCGCCGAACTCGCCGCGATCTGCACGCCCTGGGTCGGGGTGCTCGGCCACTTCAAGGGCCTGCGCTCGGCGCCCCAGCACGCGCTGGCGATCGACCGGGTGACCTGGGTCGGCGAGCCGTTCTGCGCGGTCGTCGCCCGCAGCCGGGCCGAGGCCGAGGACGCGCTCGCCGCGATCGCCGTCGAATTCGACCCTCTGCCCGCGGTGGTCGACATGGAGACGGCGCTGGATCCCGGCACCCCGCCGATCCACGCGGAACTCGGCGACAACCTCGCCTTCGAGCGCAGCCTCGATGTCGGCGACGTGGACGCCGCGTTCCGCGACGCGGCGCTCGTCGTCGAGGAGACCTTCCAGTTCGGCCGCCACACCGGCGTCTGCCTGGAGCCGCGGGCGATCCTGGCGGACTGGGCGGCGGCGGACGGATTGCTCACCGTCCACCACTCCTTCCAGGCCCCGCACATGATGCAGGACATCCTGTGCAAGCACCTCGCGCTGCCCGAGGGCGCGGTGCGGGTGATCTGCAAGGATGTCGGCGGCTCGTTCGGGATCAAGGTCCACATCTACCCCGACGAGATGGCGACCTGCGCGCTGGCGCTGATGCTGAAGCGCCCGGTCAAGTTCGTCGCCGACCGGCTGGAGAGCTTCCAGAGCGACATCCACGCCCGCGACCACCGCGTCACCGCGCGGATGGCCTTCTCCGCCGAGGGCGACATCCTCGCCCTCGACATGGACGACCTGACCGGGATCGGGCCCTACTCGGTCTACCCCCGCACCAGCGCGGTCGAGGCCAATCAGGTCGTCAACCTCACCGGCGGGCCCTACCGGCACCGGCACTACCGGGCCCGGGCCCGCGTGGTGCTCCAGAACAAGGCGCCGACCTGCCAGTACCGGGCGGTCGGCCACCCGATCGCGACCATGGTCGCCGAGGGGCTGGTCGATCTCGGGGCGTCGCGGCTCGGGCTCGACCCGCTGGCCATGCGCGAGCGCAACGTCATCCCCGACGACGCCTACCCCTGCGCCGGCGTGTCGGGGATCAAGCTGGAGAAGCTCTCGCACCAGGCGGCGCTCGCCAAGCTCAAGGCGATGATGGGCTACGACGCCCTGCGGGCCGAGCAGGCGTCTCTGCGCGCGCAGGGCATCCACCGCGGCATCGGGCTCGCCGCCTTCATCGAGATCACCAACCCCTCGGCGGCGTTCTACGGGGTCGGGGGCGCGCGCATCTCCTCGCAGGACGGCTGCACGATCCGGCTCGACCCGCAGGGCGGGGTCGTGGCCGCCATCAGCGTGACCGAGCAGGGCCAGGGCACCGAGGGGATCATCGCGCAGATCGTGGCCACCGCGGTCGGCGTGCCGATGGAGAAGGTCCGCGTGATCTCCGGCGACACGCAGGCGACGCCCTACGGCGGCGGCACCTGGGCCTCGCGCGGGGCGGGCATCGGCGGCGAGGCGGCGTGGCAGGCCGGCAAGGCGCTGCGGGCCAACGTGGTCGCGGTGGCGGGCGCGATCCTCCAGGCCGATCCCGCGAGCCTCGACCTGCGCGACGGCGCGGTGGTGGACGCCGAGAGCGGCACGGAGCGCATGCCGCTCTCGGAACTCGGCCGCATCGTCTATTTCCGCTCCGACACCCTGCCGCCGGGCGTCCAGCCGGAATTCGTGGCAACCCGGCACTACGTGCCGAAGGACTACCCCTTCGCCTTCACCAACGGCGTCCAGGCCTCCTATGTCGAGGTCGACGTGCAGACCGGCTTCGTGCGCCTCCTCAAGCACTGGTGCGTCGAGGATTGCGGCACGGTGCTCAACCCGCTCCTCGTCGACGAGCAGATCCGCGGCGGCATCGTCCAGGGCATCGGCGGGGCGCTGTTCGAGCACTGCCTCTACGACGCGGAGGGGCAGTTGCTGAACGGCTCGATGGCCGACTACCTCGTGCCGATGGCCGGCGAGATGCCCGACATCGAGGTCGCCCACGTGGTGTCGCCGACCACCTCCTCCGAGATCGGCGCCAAGGGCGCGGGCGAGGCCGGCACCGCCGGCGCGCCGGCCGCGGTCGTGAACGCCATCAACGACGCCCTGCGCCCGCTCGACGCGCGGGTCTCGCGCCAGCCGGTGACGCCGGAGGTGGTGCTGGAGGCGCTGGGCCTGGTCTGAACGCAGGGAGCGGGAACCGGTCCGACGAGAACCGGCCCCGATGAGGACACGCGGCGCAGGGAGGGACTGAGGGGATGACGACGGGCATCGACAGGCGCGGGCTCCTCCGGGGCAGCGCCGCCGCCTCCACGCTGGCGCTCGCCGCCCCGGCGCTGCTGCGCTCGGCCGCGGCGCAGGCCGGGCCGATCCGGATCGGCTTCCCGGTCCCGCTCACCGGCGCCTTCGGGGCCGAGGCGAACGACCAGGTCCGCGCCGCCCAGCTCGCGATCAAGGAGTTCAACGCGGCCGGCGGCTTCGACGGCCGCACCGCCGAGCTGCTCGTGCGCGACGACAAGATCAACCCCGGCGAGGCGGCCACCCGGACGCTGGAGCTGATCGAGAAGGACCGGGTCAACTTCCTCGTCGGCGGCCTCTCGGCGGCGGTGACGCTGTCGATCAACAACGTCGCCCGCGAGCGCGGGGTGATCTACAACTCGATCAGCCAGTCCGACGCGATCAACGAGGCCAAGGATTTCGGCCGCACCACCTTCCACGAGGCGCTGAACCCGCACATGACCGCGGGCGCCGTCGGCCGCTACGTCTTCCCGAAATCCGGCAAGCGCGTCGCCTTCCTCAGCGCCGACTACGCCTACGGCCACGAGATGATGCGCGGCTTCAAGCGGGCGGGCGAGGCCTCCGGCATCGAGGTGGTGGCCGACATCCGCCATCCGATCGGCGCCTCCGACTACTCCGCCTTCCTGCCCCGGATCGCCGCGCTCAAGCCCGACGTGCTCTGCCTGTGCAATTTCGGCCGCGACCAGGTCGTCTCGATCCAGCAGGCGACCGAGTTCGGCCTGAAGCGCAACACCAAGCTCGTGGCGCCGGTCCTGCTGTTCACCGCGCGCAAGGCCGGCGGCGACGCCTTCGACGGGGTCGTCGGCGGCACCTCGTACTACTGGCGCTTGGAGGACACGGTGCCCTCCGCCAAGGCGTTCAACGACCGCTTCCGCGCCGCCTACAACGGCGCCGTGCCCTCCGATTACGGCGCGCTGGGCTATGCCGGCGTCCGCTCGGTGCTGGAGGGGGTTAAGGCCGCCGGATCGACCGACACCGCCAAGGTCGTGACCGCGATGGAGGGCCTCAAGGCCGACTTCTACAAGGGCCCCCAGAGCTTCCGGGCCTGCGACCACCAGTCCGTGCAGTCGGTGCTGATCGTCGAGGCGAAGTCCAAGGGCATGAGCACGCCGGACGACGTGTTCACGATCCTCGGCACGGAGGGGCCCGACGAGCGCTTCCTGCGCGGCTGCGACGAACTCGGCCACAAGGCGTGACGGCGGCGGGGGTGCGGCGGTGAGCGACCTCACGATCGGCGGCTTCCCGCTCGATCTCCTCGGGCTCCAGCTCGTCACGGGCGTCGCGCTCGGCGCGATCTACGTGCTCGTCGGCATCGGCCTGTCGCTGATCTTCGGGCTGATGAACGTCGTCAACTTCGCCCACGGCGCCTTCTTCATGGTCGGCGCCTATGTCGGCGTGTTCCTGTACGGCTACACCGGCAGCTTCTGGCTGAGCCTCGTGGCGGCGCCGCTCGCGATGGGGCTGCTCGGGCTCGCGGTCGAGCGCGTGCTGGTCCGCCCGCTCTACGGGCGGGGCATCGACGATCCGCTGCTGCTCACCTTCGGCCTGTCCTACGTCATGGTCGAGGGCGTGCGCATCGCCTTCGGGCTGACCGGGCTGCCCTTCGGCGCGCCGCCGGAGCTGCGCGGGGCCGTCGATATCGGCATCGGCTACTTCCCGCTCTACCGCCTGTTCCTGATCGCCTTCTCGATGGCCGTGGTCGGCGCCCTGTGGCTGTTCATCGAGCGCACCGCCTTCGGCCTCGTGATCCGCGCCGGCGCCCGCGACCCGCAGATCGTGCAGGTGCTCGGCATCGAGATCTCCAAGGTCTGGCTCGCGATCTTCGGCCTCGGCTGCGCGCTGGCGGGGCTCGCCGGGATCCTCGCCGCGCCGCTCCAGGGGGTGACGCCGGAGATGGGGATCCCGGTGCTGGCCGAAGCCTTCGTGGTCACGGTGGTCGGCGGCATGGGGTCGCTCGCCGGCGCGGTGCTCGCCGGGCTGATCGTCGGGATCGTCGTGGCGATGACCTCGCTGGTGGCCCCCGACATGACCAAGATGGCGATCTTCGCGCTGATGGCGCTGGTGCTGCTCGTGCGCCCGCGCGGGCTCCTCGGCCGGGCGGGGGCGCTCGGATGAGCGCGCAGGTCGCAGGACGGGCCGTGACCGAGGGGGCGCCGGCCGCCCGGCCGGGCTCGGGCCGGACGGGGCGGTGGCTCGCCCGCGCCTCGCGCCACCGGGTCGCCCTGACGCTGGCCTTCCTCCTCGTGTTCCCCTGGATCGCGCCCTACCAGGCGCTCGCCGTCAACATCCTCGTGCTCGGGCTCTACGCGCTGGGGTTCAACCTGCTGTTCGGCTACACGGGGCTGCTGTCGTTCGGCCACGCCGCCTTCCTCGGCGGCGGCGCCTACGGCTGCGGCATCGCGATCGTCCATTACGGGTTGCACCCGGGGCTGGCGCTCGCCGCCGGCACGCTGCTCGCCACCCTGATCGCGGCGGCGATGGGCGTGCTCGCCATCCGCACGCGCGGCATCTACTTCGCGATGACCACGCTCGCCCTGTCGATGTGCGTCTACTACGCCTTCTACCGGGCGGAGGCGTTCACCGGCGGCGAGAACGGCCTGCGCGGCATCAACGTGCCGAGCGTGGCGCTGCCGGGCGTCCGGCTCAACCTGCTCGACCCGACCGTGAAGTACTACGCGGTGCTGGCGGTCGTCGGGCTGGCGATCTGGCTGTTCTCGCGCCTCCTGTCCTCGCCGTTCGGGGCGGCGCTGGAGGCGATCCGCGAGAACGAGCACCGGGCGCAGGCCTGCGGCTACGACGTAGCCCGCATGAAGCTCGCGGCCTTCGTGATCTCCGGCGCCCTGTGCGGGCTCGCCGGCGCGCTCCAGGCGATCCACCTGTCGATCGTGCCGATCGAGATCATGCACTACTCGACCTCCGGCCAGGCGGTGATGATGGCGCTGCTCGGCGGGATGGGCACGTTCTTCGGGCCGTTCGTGGGGGCGGCGACCTTCTCGCTCCTTCAGGACGGGCTCGCGACGCTGACGAGCCACTGGCAGCTCTTCGTCGGCGCGATCTTCATCGCCTTCGTGCTGTTCCTGCCGCTCGGCATCTGGGGCGAGGTGCTGGCCCGGCTGAGGCGGGCCGGCTGGTGAGCGCCCCCGCCCCGCGCGCCGCCCCCGAGGCGCTGCCGATCCTGGCGACCGAGGGGCTCGGCAAGCGCTTCGGGCATTTCCGGGCCCTGTCCGGCGTCACGGTCGCCTTCCCCGAGGGCGGCATCACCGCGATCATCGGGCCGAACGGGGCGGGCAAGTCGACCTTCTTCAACCTCATCTCCGGCGCCGTCCCGCCGAGCGAGGGGCGGGTGCTGTTCCGCGGGCAGGACATCACCGGGCTGGCCCCCCACCGCTTCGCCCGGTTGGGCATCGCCAAGTCGTTCCAGATCACCAACGTGTTCCCCCACCTCACGGTGCGCGAGAACGTGCGCGTGGCGGCCCAGGCGCGCCGGGTCCGCTTCGCGCTGTTCCGCGACCGCGCGGCCTTCCCGGAGCTGATCGCGCGGGCCGAGGCGCTGCTCGGCGAGGTCGGGCTCGGCGCCCGGATGGACCGGCTCGCCCGGGAACTCGCCCACGGCGAGCAGCGGGCGCTGGAGATCGCGGTGGCGCTCGCCGCCGAGCCGGCGCTGCTGCTCCTCGACGAGCCCACCGCCGGCATGAGCCCGGAGGAGACGCGCGACATGATGGACCTCGTCCAGCGGTTGGCCGAGACGCGCACGCTGATCCTCGTCGAGCACAAGATGAAGCTCGTCATGGGGGTGAGCCGCCGCCTCGTGGTCCTGCACCAGGGCGAACTGCTCGCCGAGGGCAGTCCGGACGCCATCCGCGCCCACCCCGAGGTGCGGCGGGTCTACCTGGGCAAGAGCGCGTGAGCGCGTCCCGGGAAGACGGGCGCGTGAGCGCGTCCCTCGAAGACGGCCGTGTGAGCGGGCTTCTGGACAGGCCCCGGGCCGGCGGGCCGGCCCCGGCCACACCGCTGCTCGCGGTCGAGGACCTCGCCGCGTGGTACGGCCACTCGCACATCCTCCAGGGGCTCTCGCTGGAGGTGCGCCCGGACGAGATCGTGACGCTGGTCGGCCGCAACGGCGCCGGCAAGACCACCACGCTGAAGACGATCATGGGCCTCGTGGCCAAGCGCGCGGGCCGCGTCACCTTCGCGGGCGCCGACATCCTCCACCGCCCGCCCCACGAGCGCTTCCACCGGGGCCTCGCCTACGTGCCCGAGGAGCGGCGCATCGTGCCGGGGCTGACCGTGGAGGAGAACCTGCGGCTCGGCATCCTGGCGGCTCGCGGGGCTCGGGCGACCCGGCGCGACGAGGCGCGGCGGATCGAGGCGATCGCCGAGACCTTCCCGCGGCTGAAGCAGCGCCTGAAGCAGGAGGCGATCACCATGTCGGGGGGCGAGCAGCAGATGCTCGCCATCGCCCGCGCGCTGATGGCCGAGCCGGTGATGGTGCTCCTCGACGAGCCCTCGGAGGGGATCATGCCGATCCTCGTCGAGGAGATGTTCGAGCAGTTCGTGGCGATGAAGCGGGCGGGCACCACGATCCTGCTCGTGGAGCAGAACGTGGAACTGGCGCTCGACGTGTCCGACCGCGTCTACATCGTCGACGGCGGTTCGGTCGTCTACCACGCGCCCGCGGCCGAGCTGCGGGCCGATCCCGAGATCCAGGCGCGCTACTGCGCGGTCTGAGCGGCCCGCCGGAGGAGATCGATCATGGATATCGGCGGCACGTACCGGATCCCCGTCCCGCGGGAGGCCGTCTGGACGGCGCTGAACGATCCCGCGGTGCTGGGGCGCTGCATCCCCGGCTGCAAGGAACTGACGCAGGTCTCCCCCGAGGAGATGGCCGCCAAGGTCGCCCTGAAGATCGGCCCGGTCTCGGCGACCTTCGCCGGGACCGTGCTGCTGGAGGATATCCGGGCGCCGGAGGGCTACACGCTCGTCGGCCAGGGCAACGGCGGCATGGCCGGCTTCGCCAAGGGCCGGGCCGTCGTGAGCCTCGCGCAGGAGGGCCCGGAGACGGTGCTGACCTACGCGGCCAAGGCCGAGATCGGCGGCAAGATCGCCACCCTCGGCGGACGCCTGATGCAGGCCACGTCGCGCAAGCTCGCCGACGAGTTCTTCGGCAAGTTCGCCGCCGCTCTGGGCGCTGCGGCGGACCCGGCCGCACCCGCGCCCGCGGCCTGATCCCGGCGCTCAGGCCGGCGCGTGCGACCCGGGACCGTCCGCCGCGGGCCGCCGGAGGCCGGCCGCACCCATCTCGTGCCGCAGCCACGCGACCACCGTGCGCAGGTCGGCGCGGGTGCGCAGGTGCTCGGCGGTCCAGAGCTGGAGATGGTGCGGGCCAGGGGCGAAGCCGAGCGGCGCGACGAGGTGGCCGGCCCGGATCTCGTCCTCGACCAGCAGCCGGGGCGCCAGGGCGAAGCCCAGGCCGCAGGCGGCCGCCTGGATCACGAGGTAGAAGTGCCCGAAGACCTCGTGCGGCGCGATCACGAGATCCTGCCGCCCCACCGCCGCGATCCACTCGGTCCAGGCCCTGAGCCGCGTCGCGCTGCCGAGGATGCGCGCCCGGGCGAGATCCTCCGGCCGCGCGATCCCGAGGCGCGCGGCGTAGTCGGGGTGGCAGACCGGGCCGATCTCCTCGCGGATCAGGGTCTCGGCCACCGCGTGCGGCGGCGGCTGGTACATGCTGTTGCGGATCGCGACGCTGATCTCGTCGCGGATGAAGTCCACGTCGCCATGGTTGATGTTGAGCCGCAGCTCGATCGCCGGATGCGCGCGCTTGAACGTCTCCAACCGCGGGATGAGCCAGCGCATCATCACCGTGGCCGAGCACGACAGGGTCAGCGGACCGGGCTGCACCTGCGCGACCGCCACCTGCATGCGCTCGAACGCCTCGCCGAGTTCGCCCGCGAGCCGCGCCCCCTCCGGGGTGGGCGAGACCGCGCGGGGCCCGCGCTCCAGCAGCGGCAGGCCGAACTGCGCTTCGAGCCCGCGCACGTGCCGGCTCACCGCGCCGTGCGTCACGCCGAGTTCGGTCGCCGCGGCGCTCATGCTGCCGAGCCGCGCCGCCGCCTCGAAGGCGCGCAGGGCGTTGAGCGGCAGGCGCGGGTTCGACACGGCGTCCTCGTGGGCCAAGCTGTGAGATTTCTTCACAGGTCCGTGCGCCGAACTCAAGTTCCCGGCCCGTGCATCCTCGGCTAGCTTTTCCGACGACACGCGCGGTCCCGAAGCAGTCCGGGGCCGACGAGAACAACGTCGAGCCGGGCGGAGACAGAGGCGGACGAGGCCGAACCCCGCGGGGGGACGCCGCCGCCTCGCGTCCGGGACAGGGAGAACGCCGTGGAACGCGCCGACACCGGACCCGGCGGGCGTCCGATCGCCCCGCCGACAGCGAAGCCCCCGCGCGGCCGCCGCGTCGCTGCTGCCGTCTTCGCCGCTGCCGTCTTCGCCGGCCCCCCAAACGCCTCGGGTCTTCGTCCCCGCATCCCCGGAGCGCGCGCATGAGCGGTCGTCTCCAGGACAAGGTCGCCCTGGTCTTCGGGGCTGGATCGGTCGGGCCCGGCTGGGGCAACGGCAAGGCCACCGCCACCCTGTTCGCCCGCGAGGGCGCGGCGGTCGTGTGCATCGACGTCAACGCGGCGGCCGCCGCGGAGACCGTGGGCATCATCCGCGGCGAGGGCGGGCGCGCCTCGGCCGCCGCCTGCGACGTGACCCGCTCCGAGGACATCCGGGCGGTGGTGGCGGCGGCGATCGCCGAGCACGGCCGCATCGACGTGCTGCACAACAACGTCGGCTACGCGACGATGGGCGGCCCGATCGAACTCGACGAGGCCGGCTGGCACCGCACGCTCGACCTGAACGTGACGAGCTGCTTCCTGACCTGCAAGCACGTGCTGCCGCACATGCTCGAACGCCGCTCGGGCGCGATCGTCAACCTCTCCTCGATCGCGGCGGTGCGCTACACCGGCTACCCCTACGCCGCCTACTACGCGGCCAAGGCGGCGGTGAACAACTTCACCATGGGGCTGGCGCTGCAATACGCCGCCCAGGGCATCCGCGTGAACGCGATCATGCCGGGGCTGATGAACACCCCGCTGATCCACCAGCAGATCTCGGGGCAGTACGCCGACGCCGAGGAGATGGTGCGGGCCCGCGACGCCGCCTGCCCGACGGGCCGCATGGGCACCGCCTGGGACATCGCCAAGGCCGCCCTGTTCCTCGCCTCGGACGAGGCCGCCTACATCACCGGCGTCAGCCTGCCGGTGGACGGCGGGCTCTCGTGCCGAGCGGCCTAAGGGGCGGCGTGACGGGCATGACAGGCGAGACTCCCCCGGTCCGGATCGAGGCCGACTACCTCGTCGAGACGATCGGCGACCCGGCCCGGGCGGTCGAGACCATGGCCGGCGAGCAGTCGAGCGGCACCTTCGTGCCGGTCCCCGGCGAGACGCCCGAGCTGAAGGCGCGCTCCGCCGCCCGGGTCGAGCGCCTGGAGATCCTCGACGAGCGGGTCGAGACCGCCGCCCTGCCGACCACCGCGAAGACGGCCGGCGCCGAGATCCGCCGCGCCCGGGCGACGCTGTCCTGGCCGCTCGACAACCTCGGGCCCTCGCTGCCGAACCTCATGGCGACGGTGGCCGGAAACCTGTTCGAGCTGCGGGCCTTCACCGGCCTGCGCCTCCTCGACATCCGCCTGCCGGGGGCCTTCGCCGACGCCTATCCGGGACCGCGCCACGGCATCGCTGGCACGCGCCGCCTGTCGGGGGTCGCGGACGGGCCGGTGATCGGCACGATCATCAAGCCGAGCGTCGGGCTCGGGCCGGAGGAGACCGCGGCCCTGGTCGAGAGCCTGTGCGCGGGCGGCATCGACTTCATCAAGGACGACGAGTTGCAGGCCGACGGGCCGGCCTGCCCGTTCGACGACCGCGTGCGCGCCGTGATGCGCGTCGTCAACGCCCACGCCGACCGGACCGGCCGCAAGCCCATGGTCGCGTTCAACCTCACCGGCGACCTCGACCAGATGCGCCGCCGCCACGACCTTGTCCTGGCCGAGGGCGGCACCTGCGTGATGGCGAGCCTGAACGCGGTCGGCCTCGTCGGGATGATCGAGCTGGGGCGCTTCTCGCAGCTCCCGATCCACGCCCACCGCAACGGCTGGGGCGCGCTGACCCGGCACCCGCTGCTCGGCTGGTCCTACGTGGCGTGGCAGAAGGTCTGGCGCCTGGCCGGCGCCGACCACATGCACGTCAACGGGCTGGCCAACAAGTTCTCCGAGGACGACGACAGCGTGGTCGCCTCGGCCCGGACCTGCCTGACGCCGCTGTTCCCCGACAAGCCGTGCCTCGCCATGCCGGTCTTCTCCTCCGGCCAGGGGGTGCGGCAGGCCCCGGGCACCTACGCGGCGCTCGGCACGACCGACCTGATCGTCACGGCCGGCGGCGGCATCGTCGCCCATCCGGGCGGGCCGGGCGCCGGGGTCCGGGCGCTGCGGCAGGCGTGGGACGCCGCGGTCGCCGGGATCCCGCTCGACGCCCACGCCCGTGACCATCGGGAGCTGGAACAGGCCCTGGGGGCGGCGGCGTGACGGGCCCGCGCCCGGATCCCCGCCCGGATCCCCGCCCCCTGCCGGACGGGCCGCTCGTCGCCTTCTACGGCGACGATTTCACCGGCTCCTCGGCGGCGATGGAGGTGCTGGCGTTCGCGGGCCTCCCGACCGTCCTGTTCCTGCAACCGCCCACCCCGCGGCGGCTCGCGGCCTTCTCCGGCATGCGGGCGATCGGCATCGCCGGCACGGCCCGGGCGCAGTCCCCGGCCTGGATGGACGCGCACCTGCCCGACGCCTTCCGGCTGCTCGCCGGGCTCGGCGCGCCGGTGGCCCACTACAAGGTCTGCTCGACCTTCGATTCCGCGCCGCAGGTCGGCTCGATCGGCCGGGCCGCCGAGATCGCCGCCGCCGTGTTCCGGCCGGCCTGGACGCCGATGGTGGTCGGCGACCCCGGCATGGGCCGCTACCAGAGCTTCGGCCACCTGTTCGCGATGGCGGACGGGGTCGGCCACCGCCTCGACCGCCACCCGACCATGGCGCGCCATCCCGTGACGCCGATGGACGAGGCGGATCTCGGCCGCCACCTCGCCCGGCAGACGGACCGGCGGGTCGGCCTCGTCGACTTCGTGGCGATGAAGCGGGGCGGCACGGAGGCGCAGCTCGACGCGGCGCTGGCAGCGGGCGCCGAGATCGTCTCCCTCGACGTGCTCGACCGCGAGACCCTGACCGAGGCCGGGCGGTTGATCTGGGAGCGCGCCGGCGCGCCCGCCTTCGGCCTCGGCTCGCAGGGCTTCGAGGCGGCGCTGGTCGCCTACTGGCGCGCGGCCGGGCTGCTGCCGGCCGAGCCCGACCTGCCCCGGCCCGGGCCGGTCGAGCGGATCGCCTGCGTGTCCGGGTCGGTCTCGCCGGTGACGGCGGGCCAGATCGCCCACGCCCTCGACAGCGGGTTCGAAGGTCTCCGGCTCGACGCGCGGCGCGTCGCCGATCCGGCGGCCTGGGAGCGCGAGGTCGCCCGCGCGGCGGAGGCGGCCCTGGCGGCGCTCGGCGCCGGCCGCGATCCCCTGATCTACACGGCCGCCGGTCCGGACGACCCGGCGGTCGCGGCCTTCCGGGAGGCGACCGCCGGCTTGCCGGCCGAGACGGTGAACGAGCGGCTGGGCGCCGGACTCGGCCAGGCCCTGCGCGCGGTGATCGCCGGGGCCGGCCTCACCCGCGCCGTGATCTCGGGCGGCGACACCTCGGGTCGCGCCGCGGCGCAGCTCGGCATCGACGCGCTGACCGCGATCGGCCCGCTCGATCCGGGCTCGCCGCTCTGCCGGGCGGACGGGCAGGACAGCCCCCTCGACGGGCTGGAGATCGCGCTGAAGGGCGGACAGGTCGGGCGCCCGGACTTCCTCCAGGCGGTGAAGCGGGGCGGACGCGGATGACGGAGGGAACGATGCGGAGACTGGCGGGCAAGGTCGCCGTGGTCACCGGAGGGGCGCGGGGGATCGGCCTCGCGGTGGCGCGGGCCTACGCCCGGGAGGGCGCGCGGGTCGTCGTCGCCGACCTCAACGCCGAGGGCGCGCGGGCGGCGGCGGAGGACCTCGGCGGCGGGGCGCTGGGGCTCGTCGTCGACGTGGCCGACGCAGGTTCGGTCGCCGCGATGATCGCGGCGATCGTCGAGAGCTGCGGGCGGATCGACATCCTGATGAACAATGCCGGGATCGGCGCCAACACGCCGTTCCTGGAGACGCGGCTGGAGGACTGGAACCGCATCCTCGGCGTCAACCTGACCGGCGCGTTCCTGGTGGCGCAGGGGTGCGCCCGCGAGATGGTCCGGGTCGGCGAGGGCGGCAAGATCGTCAACATCGCCTCGCTGTCGGGCCAGCGCGGCGCCAACGGCCGCGCCGCCTACGGCTCGGCCAAGGCGGGGCTCGAACTGCTCACCAAGGTGATGGCGGTCGAACTCGCCGAGCACGGGATCAACGTCAACAACATCGCCCCCGGCGCGATCGAGACCGACATCGCCCGGATCATGCACGACCGCGCGACCCGCGCCGCCTACGGCCGCCTGATCCCGATGGTCCGCTACGGCACGCCCGAGGAGATCGCCGACGCGGCCGTGTTCCTGTGCTCGGACGAGGCCCGCTACGTCCACGGCCACACCCTCAACGTCGACGGGGGATTCCGCGAGGCGGGCCTGATGTTCAAACGCGACGCGCCGGAGGCGTGACGCCCCGCGAGACCCAACGAAAAGACAACGGGAGGGAACGATGGCCCACACATTCACGCGGCGGCGCTTCGCGACGCTCGCGGCCGCCTCCGCGATCGGAAGCGCCTATCCCCTGCGCTACGCCCGGGCCGCGGAGTTCAGCTTCAAGTGGGGCACCAACGTGCCCGAGTCGCACCCGCTCAACGTCCACGGCCGCAAGGCGGCCGACGCCCTGAAGGAGGCCACCAACGGCCGCGTCGAGCTGCGGCTGTTCCCCAACAACCAGCTCGGCGGCGACGCCGACATGTTCTCGCAGCTCCGCTCGGGCGCGCTCGAATGCTTCACCCTCTCGGGGGTGAACGTGCTCTCGACCCTGCTGCCGGCGGCGGCGATCTCGGGCGTGGGCTTCGCCTTCAAGGACTACCCGACCCTGTGGAAGGCGATGGACGGGCGCCTCGGCGTGTGGCTGCGCGAGCAGATCGGCAAGACCGGCCTCGTCGTCCAGGAGAAGATCTGGGACAACGGCTTCCGTCAGGTCACGACCAGCACCCGGCCGATCGTGAAGCCGGAGGACTTCCAGGGCCTCAAGATCCGGGTGCCGGTGAGCGCCCTGTGGACCTCCCTGTTCCAGGGGCTCGGCGCCTCGCCCACCAGCCTCAACTTCGCGGAGGTGTACTCCGCCCTCCAGACCAAGGTGGTGGACGGGCAGGAGAACCCGCCGGCGATCATCTCGGCGGCCAAGCTCTACGAGGTGCAGAAGTACTGCTCGCTGACCAACCACATGTGGGACGGCTGGTGGTTCCTGATGAACCGCCGCGCCTGGGGGCAGCTCCCGCCGGACCTCCAGGAGACCTTCGCCCGGGTGATCAACGCCGCGGCGATGGCCGAGCGCGAGGAGGTCGCCCGGCAGAACGACGGCCTCAAGGCCGAACTCGCCGCCAAGGGGCTGATCTTCAACGCCGTCGAGCCCGAGCCCTTCCGCGCGACCCTGAGCCAGGCGGGCTTCTACAAGACCTGGAAGGCGAAGTTCGGCCCGGAGGCCTGGGCGATCCTGGAAGAGAGCACCGGGCCGCTCGCCTGAGTCGGGCCGCGTCGGGCGAGGGAGGGAGGCAGCGCGATGAAGGGCATTCCCGAGTTCAGCCGCGCCGCGGTGCTGCGGCAGTTCAAGGCGCCGGTCTGCATCGAGGAGGTGCCGATCCCGCGCGAACTGGAGCCCGGCGCGCTCCTGACCAAGATCGAGACCTGCTCGATCTGCGGCACCGACGTCCACCTCTGGCAGGGTTCGCTGTCGCTGAAGGTCGACCTGCCGGTCATCCTCGGGCACGAGATGGTCGGCCGGATCGTCGCCATGGGCCCGGGGGCGGACCGGGACTCTGTCGGCCAGGACCTGCGCGTCGGCGACCGGGTCACCTGGACCCACACGTCTTGCGGGCGCTGCTACTTCTGCACGGTCGCCCGCGAGCCGACCCTGTGCCAGCACAGCCGCATGTACATGTACACCTGCATGGAGGTGTTCCCGCACCTGATGGGCGGCTTCTCCGAGTACGGCTACGTGGTGCCCGAATCCGGGCGCGTCCGGGTGCCCGACGACGTGCCGAACGAGCTCGCCAGCATGGCGAGCTGCGCCTTCCGCTCGGTGATGAACGCCTTCGACGTGCTGGAGGGCGTCGGCACCACCGATACGGTGGTGATCCAGGGCGTCGGCCCCCTCGGGCTGCTCGCCACGGCGGTGGCGAAGGTCGCGGGCGCCCGCCGGGTGGTGGCGATCGGCGCGCCCGACGCCCGCCTCGCGCTCGCCGGCGAATTCGGGGCGGACGAGGCCCTGTCGCTGGAGCGCACCACCCACGCGGAGCGGCTGGAGCGGGTGCGCGCCCTGACCGACGGGCGCGGGGCCGACATCGTCATGGAGTTCACCGGCCACCCGGGGGCCTTCGCCGAGGGGATCGACCTCGCCCGCCGCGGCGGGCGCTACCTCGTCGTCGGCCAGCTCGGCCAGGGCACCACGACGATCAAGCCGGCGCTGATCGTCTCCAAGAACCTGAGGATCCTCGGCTCCTTCTCGGGGCAGGCGAAAGCCTACTGGAAGGCCCTCGACTTCCTCAGCCGGCACGGCTCCGCCATCCCGTTCGGGCGGATGATCACCAACCGCTACCGCCTCGACGAGGCGAACGTCGCGCTGGCGCGGATGCGCGACCTCCAGGAGATCAAGCCGGTCCTGACGCTGGGCGGCTGAGAACCCCGGCCCGTGCCGGCTCGGGGCCGATGGAGCGCAGCAGGGTCGCGCGCACGGTCCGCAGGTGCGCCCGGCAGGCGGCGTCCACGGCGCGCGCGTCCCGTGATCGCAGCGCGGCGATGTAGACGAGGTGTTCTTCGAGCGCGACGCGGTTGCGCTCGCGCTCGTCGGCCTTGTTCCACTGGTAATGGTAGTGGAACACGAACGCGATCAGGTCGTAGAACTCGCGCATGAAGCGGTTGCGCGCGGCGTCGTAGACGAGACGGTGCAGCCGCTCGTCCAGCCGGGCGAAGTCGGTGTCGCGGCCGTCCGGGTCGCGCAGCAGACGGTGGTGCTCCCGCTCGATCGCGTCGAGGTCTGCCCAGGCCGGGTCGTCACCGGGCAGCGCGATGAAGGCCCGGGCCGAGCGCAGCTCGAACATCTCGCGGACCTCGTAGATCTCGGTCGCGAAGTCCCGCGTCACGCCCACGAAGATCCAGCCGCTGTTCTGGCGCCGCTCGATCAGGCCGAACCGTGCGAAATGCGTGAGGTATTCCCGCACGGCTGTCGTCGACGTGCCGAACCGGCGCGCGAGATCGAGGGCGCTGATCGTCTGTCCCGGGCGGCAATCGCCCTCCAGCACCCACTGCATGAACCGGCGGGCGACCGCTTGCGCGACCGTCTCGGTCTGGCGGTCCGGGAAGTAGTCCCGCGGGTCGGGGAGACGGTGCAGTGCGCGGGCGCCGCCCGCGCCGCGCAGGATCTCCCGCTCGTCCAGCGACGCCAGGATGGCGCGCACGGTCGTCCGGCTGACGGCCAGGAGGCCGGCGAGCCGCGCTTCGGAGACCGGCCACGCGCCCAGGGGGCGGCCCGCCAGGATGTCCAGGCACTGGTTGTAGGCCCGCTTGTAGACCGTGTTCGCGCGCATGCTCGGGCCGTGCTCCCGGGACGCGGCCTCATACCAGAACCCCGCGCATGCCGGTCGCGCAAACCTTACCGAGAAGACATTTGACACCCCATTCGGCTGGGTTTTTTGTGCATAAAGATCAGCCTGGGCGCGTAAACCGGAGGTCCCCATGCCGCATCCTGCCCACTCCGACGCCGCGAGGCCGGCCCGGTGACCGGCCGCATCCTCCAGTTCGGCACGAGCCGCTTCCTTCAGGCGCATGTCGACCTGTTCGTCCACGAGGCGCGGGAAGCCGGCCAGAGGGTCGGGCCGATCAGCGTGGTGCAGGTCTCGGGCTCCGCCGCGCGGGCCGGCCGCGTCGCCGCCTTCGGCAATCCCGCCGGCTACCCCGTGATCATCCGCGGCCTGGAGGACGGCGCGCCGGTCGAGCGGCGGGTGACCGTCACCAGCATCGACCGGGGTCTCTCGGCCGCCGCCGACTGGGGCGTCGTGCGGCGGCACTTCGACGAGGCCGACTACGTCGTCTCGAATACCGGCGACAGCGGATACGAGACCGGAGCGGAGCGCCTCGACCTCGCCGCGGCGGGCGCCGTGCCGGACTCGTTCCCCGGCAAGCTGGCGGCGCTCCTCCACCACCGCTGGCAGGCGGGCGCGCGGGCGCCCACGATCCTGCCCTGCGAGCTCGTGAGCCGGAACGGGCAGGTGCTGCAGGGCATCGTGCTGCGGCTCGCCGAGGCGGCCGGCGCGCCCACCGGATTCCGGGATTGGCTGCGCGGGGATGTGGTGTGGGCCGACACGCTGGTCGACCGGATCGTCTCCGAGCCGCTGGAGCCCGTCGGCGCGGTGGCCGAGCCCTACGCGCTCTGGGCCATCGCCCGCCGGCCCGGTCTCGTGCTCCCCTGCACCCATCCCTGCATCGTCCTCGCCGACGACCTCGAACCGTTCGAGCGGCTGAAGCTGCACATCCTCAACCTCGGCCACACGCTGCTCGCCGACCGGTGGATGCGGGAGGGCCGCGCCCCGGACGCGACCGTGCGCGCGCTGCTCGACGACGACGGCGTGCGCGGCTGGCTGGAGGGCGTCTACCGCGACGAGGTGCTGCCGGGCTTCCGCCTGCGCGGGATGGGGCCGGAGGCGGAAGCCTACGTGGCGACGACGCTGGAGCGGTTCCGCAACCCGTTCCTCGACCACCGCCTCGCCGACATCGCCGGGAGCCACGCGACCAAGGTCGCCCGCCGCCTCAGCGCCTTCCGGGACTGGGTCGGGCAGGGTTCCGGCGCGGAGCCCGACACGCCCGCGCTGACGGCCGCGATCGCGCGGGCTGCGTGATCCGAGAGGCGCGGGAGAAGGACGATCCGAGGGAGGAGCCATCCATGAAGGCGGTGATCTGCGAGGAGCCCGGACGGCTCGCGGTGGTCGAGCGTCCGCGGCCCGAACCGGCGGCCGGCGAGGTGCTGGTGCGGATCCGGCGCGTCGGCGTCTGCGGCACGGATTTCCACATCTTCGCCGGCAAGCACCCGTTCCTCGAATACCCCCGCGTCATGGGGCACGAGCTGTCCGGGACGGTCGAGGCCGCACCCGAGGGCAGCGCGCTCGCGCCGGGGCAGCCGGTCTACGTCGTGCCCTACCTCGCCTGCGGCCGCTGCGCCGCCTGCGGCAAGGGCCTCACCAACGCCTGCCAGTCCATCCGCGTGCTCGGCGTCCACTGCGACGGCGGCATGGCGGAATATCTCTGCGTGCCGGAGCGCAACGTCGTGGCGGTGGAGGGCGCCTCCCTCGACGAGGCGGCGATGATCGAGTTCCTGGCGATCGGCGCCCACGGCGTCCGGCGCGGCGGCGTGGGCGCGCAAGACCGGGTTCTGGTGGTGGGCGCGGGGCCGATCGGCATGGCCGCGACCGTCTTCGCCCGCGCCCGCGGCGCCGACGTGACGGTGATGGACACCCGCGCCGACCGGCTCGCCTTCAGCCGCGCACAGCTCGACGCGCATCGCACGGTGATGGCCGGGGACGGCGACGCGGCGCGCCTCACCGAGATCACCGCGGGCGACGGGTTCGACGTGGTGATCGACGCTACCGGCAACGCGTCGGCCATGCGGCGCGGATTCGCCTTCCTCGCCCACGGCGGCCGCTACGTGCTGCTGAGCGTGGTGCGCGACGACATCACCTTCTCCGATCCGGAATTCCACAAGCGCGAGGCGACGCTGCTGGCCAGCCGCAACGCGCTGCCCGAGGATTTCGCGGAGGTCGTGCGGCAGATGCGGGCGGGACGGGTCCCGACCGGCGCGCTCGCCACGCATCGCGGCGCGCTCGCCGACGCGCCCGGCCTGTTCGAGGCGTGGCGAGCGCCGGAGGCCGGGGTGATCAAGGCCATCCTCGAAGTCTGAGCCCGAGCGGGGCGCCGCCCCCGGGCGCCCGACGCAAGCAGACGAGCCGCCGTCAGAGTGGCCCGACCGGTCCCGTCGCGGACCCGAAAGGAGGAGCGCGATGCCCAAGGCACGCTGGACGATGATATTGTTGTGCTGCCTGGCCAACACGATCAACTACATCGATCGGGCCAACCTCGCGGTCGCCGCGCCGTCGATGCAGCACGACCTCGGCATCGATGCCGCCACGATGGGCGTCATCCTCGGCGGCTTCTTCTGGACTTACGCGGTCATGCAACTGCCCGCCGGCTGGTTCGCCGACCGGGTCGGCGCGCGGATCGCGCTGGCGGTCGCGGTGGTGTGGTGGTCGGTGTTCACCGCGCTGACCTCGGTCGCGCGCAGCGTCGAGACCCTGCTGGGCTGCCGGCTGCTGCTCGGTATCGGCGAGGCCGGCGCCTATCCGTCGATGGCCAAGGTTTCCGCCAACTGGTTCCCGCGCACCGAGCGGGCGCTCGCCGCCTCCATCTTCGACAGCGGTTCGCGGATCGGCTCGGCCCTGTCCCTGCCGATCGTGGCGTGGCTGATCGGCACGTTCAACTGGGAGACGTCGTTCGTGGTGACCGGGCTTCTCGGCGTCGCCTGGGTCGTCGTCTGGTTCACCCTGTACCGTGAGCCGGAGAACCACCCGGCGGTGACGCCGGAGCAGCTCGCGGCGCTCCGGGCCGAGCGGCAGGGCAAGGGAGCGGACGGAGCGAAGGTGCCGTGGGCGTCCCTGTTCCGCTACCGGACGATCTGGGGGATGATGATCGGCTTCTTCTGCCTCAACTTCACGATCTACTTCTTCATCACGTGGTTCCCCAGCTACCTCGTCGAGGCGCGCGGCTTCTCGCTGTCGCAGCTCGGGACGCTCGGCCTGCTGCCCGCCCTGTTCGCGATCCCCGCCGGCTGGCTCGGCGGCATCGTCTCGGACGCCCTCTACCGCCGCGGCTGGAGCCTGACGCGGGCGCGCAAGACCTGCCTCGTCGGCGGCATGCTCACCTCCTCGATCATCACCGGCGCCGCGTTCGCGCCGAACGTCTACGGGGCGCTGGCCTGCTTCGCGATCGCCTACGGCAGCCTCGCCTTCGCCGCCGCCAACATCTGGACGCTGCCCGC
This sequence comes from Methylobacterium amylolyticum, assembly GCF_030700245.1. Taxonomy (GTDB): domain Bacteria; phylum Pseudomonadota; class Alphaproteobacteria; order Rhizobiales; family Beijerinckiaceae; genus Methylobacterium. The sequence goes on along the minus strand of NZ_JAUYZI010000011.1, from coordinate 18,143 downwards.
GGACGTGGCCCCGACGCCGGCGCACGTCGCCTCGATCGGCGGCATCCAGAACTTCGCCTCGAACCTCGCCGGCATCGTCACAACCTCCTTCACCGGGGTCATGCTGACGATCACCAGCGGGTCCTTCGTCGTGCCGCTGATCGTGGCCGGGGCGTTCTGCGTGGTCGGAGCGGGGGCCTACCTGTTCATCGTCGGCGAGATCGCGCCCCTGCCGGCCCTCGAGAGGGGCGCGGTCCCTGAGCGCTCACCCACGGCGTAGCGCCCGAGGATCGGCGGGATCGGGGTGGGAGGCCGGCGGCCTCCACCGGTCGGCAGGGAAGCGCTCAGAACGAGCGCGGCAGGCCGAGGATGTGCTCGGCGACGTAGGACAGGATCAGGTTCGTGGAGATCGGCGCGACCTGATACAGGCGCGTCTCGCGGAACTTGCGCTCCACGTCGTACTCGGCCGCGAAGCCGAAGCCGCCGTGGAACTGGATGCAGGCGTTGGCCGCCTCCCAGCTCGCCTTGGCCGCGAGGTACTTGGCCATGTTGGCCTGCGCCCCGCAGGGCTGCCCGGCGTCGTAGAGGCGGCAGGCCTCATAACGCATCAGGTTGGCCGCCTCGACCTCGATGAAGCTCTCGGCGATCGGGAACTGCACCCCCTGGTTCTGGCCGATCGGCCGGCCGAACACGGTCCGCTCCTTGGTGTAGGCCGTGACCTTGTCGATGAACCAGTAGCCGTCGCCGATGCACTCGGCCGCGATCAGGGCCCGCTCGGCGTTCAACCCGGTGAGGATGTACTTGAACCCCTGGCCCTCCTCGCCGATCAGGTTCTCGGCCGGGATCTCCAGCGCGTCGAAGAACAGCTCGTTGGTCTCGTGGTTAACCATGTTGAGGATCGGCCGGACGGTCATGCCCGCCTTCTGCGCCTCGTGCAGGTCGACGAGGAAGATCGACAGGCCCTCCGATTTCTTCGTCACCTGCTCCAGAGGCGTGGTGCGGGCCAGCAGGATCATCAGGTCCGAGTGCTGGATGCGCGAGATCCAGACCTTCTGGCCGTTGACGACGTAGCGGTCGCCCTTGCGCACCGCCGTGGTCTTGATCCGGGTGGTGTCGGTGCCCGCGGTCGGCTCGGTCACGCCCATCGATTGCAGGCGCAATTCGCCCGCGGCGATCCGGGGCAGGTACTTCCGCCGCTGCTCCTCGGAGCCGTGCCGGACCAGCGTGTTCATGTTGTACATCTGCCCGTGGCAGGCGCCGGAATTGCCCCCCGAGCGGTTGATCTCCTCCATGATGACGGAGGCTTCGGTCAGGCCGAGGCCGGAACCGCCGTAGGCTTCCGGGATCAGGGCGGCCATCCAGCCGGCCTTGGTCAGCGCGTCGACGAACGCCTCCGGGTAGCCGCGCGCCTCGTCGACCTTGCGGTGATACTCGGCCGGGAAGTCCGCGCAGAGGGCGCGCACCGCGTCGCGGATGTCGCCGTGGCTGCCGTGGTCGATCGTCTGCATGTCCTCACTCCGTCGGATCGCGTCTGGCGCGGGGCCGCCATCCCGGCGCTCGCCCGATCCGCCCTGCCCTGCCCGGTCTCGGCACGATGTAGAGGCCGGACGGCCCCGTGACACGGACCGTCCGGCTGCGCTGATCCGGACCGCGCCGACGCTGTCTGCGTCGTCAGATCGGCTGGAAGCCGAGGGCGGCGCGGAACCGGTTCTTGACGTGGACGCCGTCGCGGGGCGGCAGCACCCGGGGCGGGTTCTCGGCCCGGACCCCGATCCGCGCGAACGACAGGCCCGCCCGGGCCGCGACCCGCGCGCGCAGCGCGTCCACGCCCGCCATGTCGTCGATCGCCGCGGTCCAGCCGAAACCGCAGGCGGCCGCGACCCGGTCCAGGGCGAGGCCCCGCCCGGCGTGGCTGAGCTGCATGCCGGTCTCGCCGTAATGGCCGTTGTCGAGCACCGCGATGCTCAGGTTCGGCGGATTCTGCACGGCGAGCGTCGCCAGGGCGCCGAGCCCCATCAGCATCTCGCCGTCGCCGGTCACCACCAGCACCGGCCGCCCGGGCTGCGCCTTGGCGAGCCCGAGGCCGACGGTCGCCGCCGAGCCCATCGCCGCCCAGAGGTAGTAATTGCCGTCGTGGTCGCCCGCCGCCATCACGTCGTAGGAGGGCGAGCCGAGGCCGGTGACGACGAGCAGGTCCGCGCGGTCGGCCAGGAGCCGCGCCACGACCGCGCGGCGGTCGAGGGCGCCGCCCGCGTTCACTTCACCCATTGCTTCTCTCCGATCAGGCGCTGTCCGAGCAGGAGGGCGCAGGCGGCGTCGCCGTTGAACGCCATCGTGGCCGCCCCGTGCAGCAGGGGCGCGACGTCCTCCGGCGCGTCGGCCCGCCACGTCAGCACGCCCATCAGCCTCAGGGCGGCCTCGGTGGCCTGCCCCATCGGGTTCTGCCACGCGTTGAACTCGGCCCAGTCGCCGCGCATGGTCACGACCATCAGCAGAGGGAAGCGTGCGCAGGCCTGGAGCGCGAGCGTGTTGATGCAGTTGCCGACACCGCTCGATTGCAGGAGCAGCGCGCCCTTCTCGCCGCCGAGCCACGCGCCTGCGAGGTAGCCGAGCCCCTCCTCCTCGGTCGTCAGCACCACCGCCTGGATCTCCGGGTCGGCTTCGGCGGCGCGGATCGCCGCGGAGTGTCCGGCATCCGGCACGTAGGCCACGTGGCGCACGCCGTGCGCCTTCAGCACGCGGAAGACGTCGTCGCGCCAGCCCGTCCCGTCGCCCGGGTCCATCCCCGTCATCGCCATGATCTCCTCCCGAGGGCGTTGCCCCGGGTCTAACGGGCCGGTCGCGCGCCGACCAATAGCGCTTTGCGAAATGAGAAATGCCGGATCGTGCTAGCCCGGGCGGGACGAAGGGGCGTCGTCGTCAGTGCCGCAGACCGACCGATCCGACATCCGGACCCGGCGACGCGACCGCATCGGCGCGCGCGTCTGTAGAGCCGCGGCTCGCGGCGCCGATGTGCCTCGAAGAACTGGCCGCGGCGCGACCACGCGCGCGGGAAGCACGGCGACCGACCTTATAGCTGTTATCGAAAACGATTATACCTTGCGCTCCTCCTAAGCTGTACGCTGCGCTGAAGGGGCCGTCACAAGGCCCCGGGCAGCGGCGCCGAGCGGGCGCCCGGGACTGCCGCGGGCGAGGGAGCGGCGCGGCCGCGCCGTCCCCGTCGGCGCGGACCGATCAGGGGAGGACGACATGGACGAGCGCGCAGCCGGCGCATCCGTCGCCGAGGACGCGACCCCGTTCGGCTTCTACGGCGCGATGTCCGCCTCGGAGCGGCGGACCTTCTGGGGCTGCGCCGCCGGGTGGGCCTTGGACGGGATGGATTTCATGATCTATCCCCTGGTCATCGGCACGCTGATCAGCCTGTGGCACATCAGCAGCTCGCAGGCGGGCCTCGCCGCGACGGCGACGCTGCTCGCCTCGGCGCTCGGCGGCTGGCTCGCCGGCTATCTCTGCGACCGGATCGGGCGCGTCGCCACCCTGCGCCTGACGATCCTGTGGTTCTCGGCCTGCAGCCTGCTCTGCGCCTTCGCCCAGAGCTTCGAGCAGCTCCTCGTCGCGCGCACCCTGCTCGGCATCGGCTTCGGCGGGGAGTGGGCGGCGGGCTCGATCCTGATGGGCGAGATGGTGCGGGCCGAGTACCGCGGGCGCGCGGTCGGCTCGGTCCAGTCGGGCTGGGCGGTCGGCTGGGGCCTCGCCGTGCTTCTCCAGGCCGTCCTGTTCTCGACCCTTCCGCCCGAGACCGCGTGGCGCTGGATGTTCGCCGTGGGCGCGCTGCCCGCCCTCCTCGTCCTGTACCTGCGCCGCTACGTCGAGGAGCCGCCGCTGGCGCGCGAGTCGCGGCGCAAGCAGATCGCGGCGGGCGACCGGCCGGCCATCACCGAGATCTTCTCCGGTCCCTACCTGCGCACCACGCTGCTCGCCTCGCTGATGATGGTCGGCGCGCAGGGCAGCTACTACGCGATGAGCACCTGGGTGCCGCGCTACCTCACCGCGGAGCGCGGGCTGTCGGCGGTCGGGTCCACCAGCTACCTCGCGACGCTCATCGTCGGCAGCTTCCTCGGCTACCTGACGGGCGCGTGGCTCGCCGACATCCTCGGCCGCCGCCGGCTGTTCGCCACCTTCACGGTCGGCGCCGTGGTGACGCTGGTCGTCTACATGCAGGCGCCCCTCCCGGCGGGCGCGATCTGGATGCTCGGCTTTCCGCTCGGCTTCTTCTCCACCGGCTACTTCTCGGGGATCGGCCCGTTCCTGACCGAACTCTACCCGACGCGGCTGCGCGGCTCGGGTCAGGGTTTCTGCTACAATTTCGGCCGCGGCATCGGGGCCCTGTTCCCGGCGCTGGTCGGCGCGCTCGCGACCCTCACCAGCCTCGGCAACGCGATCACCCTGTTCGCGCTCACGGCCTACGGCCTGTTCTTCACCCTGTCCTTCGCCTTCCCCGAGACGCGCGGCAAGCAGCTCGATGCGGACGGGTGAGCGAATGCGGACATTGCAGGAAACCGCGCCGTGAACGCAGACCCGAAGATCGTCGTCCGGCTGGACGTCTGGATGGACGCCGCCTTCGCCGAGCGCCTCGCCCGCGAGCCCGACATCGACCTGCGGACCTGTCCCCGCGCCGGGCCCGAGGCGGCGGTTCGGGCCGCGCTCGCCGAGGCGGTGGCCTACCAGATCACCCCGGCCAAGGACGAGCTGCCGCGGCGATACTTCGCCGACGCGGACCTCCTGGCGCGCTGCCCGCACCTGCTCTGCGTCTCCGCCACCGGCGCCGGCTGCGACACGATCGACATCCCGGCCTGCACCGCGGCGGGGGTGCTGGTGGTCAACCAGGCGGGCGCGAACGCCCGGTCGGTCGCCGAGCACACGGTCGGCGCGATCCTGGCGCTGGGACGGCGGATGACGGAGAGCGACCGGCGCCTGCGCCGGAGCCGTGGCTTCGCCCGCGAGGAGCTGATGGGCCGCGAGATCGCCGGCAAGACCCTCGGCCTCGTCGGCATCGGCGAGGTCGGCCGCCGCGTCGCCCGGCTAGCCGAGGCCTTCGGCATGACCGTGCTCGCCCACGACCCCCTGCTGGCACCGGAGGAGATCGCCGCCCGCGGCGCCGAGGCCGTGGCGTTCGAGGCGCTTCTGGAGCGCTCGGATGTCGTCTCGCTCCACTGCCCGCGCGACCCGGCCACGCTCGGGATGATGGGGGCGGCCGCCTTCGCGCGGATGCGCCGGGGCGCGGTGTTCGTCAGCACCGCCCGCGGCGGCATTCACGACGAGGCGGCGCTGGCGGCCGCGCTGGAATCCGGCCACCTCGGGGGCGCCGCCCTCGACGTGTGGGACGTGGAGCCGCCGCCGCTGGACCACCCCCTGCTCGCGCTCGACACGGTGCTCGCCACCTACCACACCGCCGGCGTCACCCCCGAGGCCCGCGCCGCCGTGGCCGGCTGGGCCGCCGACCAGCTCGTCGAGGTGCTGCGCGGCGGCCGGCCGCCCCGCCTCGTCAACCCCGAGGCGTGGCCCGGCTTCGTCGAGCGCCGCCGGGCCGTACTCGGCATCCCGGTCTCCGCCGGCTGATCAGCGCGCGCCCGCGGCGACGGCTGCCGGGCCCGCGCGCTCGGTGAGGAGCGAGGCCGCCCAGATCGCGAGGCCCCCGAGCGCCAGGACGACGCCGACCCACCCGGTCGCGGGCAGGCCGAAGCCCGCCGCGAGCGCGAGGCCGGCGAGCCAGGGCCCGAGCGCGTTCGCGACGTTGAACGCGGAGTGGTTGAGGGCGGCCGCCAGCGTCTGGGCATCCTCGGCCACGTCCATCAGGCGGGTCTGGAGGATGGTGGCGAGGCCGCCGCCGCAGCCGATCAGGAACACCGCCGGCCCCAGCGTCCAGAGGCTTCCCACCGCGAACGGGTAGAGGGCGAGCGCGGCGGCGCTCCACACCAGCGTCAGGCCGGCCGCGGGCATCAGCGCGCGGTCGGCCGCCCAGGCGCAGATGAGGTTGCCGAACGTGAGCCCGAGGCCGAACAGGGCGAGCACCGGCGGGATCGCCGCGGGCGGGGCGTGGGTCACCTCCAGCAGGGCCGAGGCGAGGTAGGTGTAGACCGAGAACAGGCCGCCGAAGCCGACAGCGCCGGTCGCCAGCGTCAGCCAGACCTGGCCGCGCCGCAGGGCGCCGAGTTCGCGCAGGGCGCTGGCCCCCGACGTCGCGGCCCCGAGCGGCGCGAAGATCCGCACCAGCGTCGCGGTCGCGAGCGCGAGGACGGCGACGAGGCCGAAGCTCCAGCGCCAGCCGGCGAGCTGGCCGATCGCGTTGGCCAGCGGCACGCCCACGACGGTGGCGACCGTCAACCCGGCGATCACCCGCGAGACCGCCTGGGAGCGGCGCGCGCGCGGGACGAGAGAGGCCGCCACCAGGGCCGCCACCCCGAAATACGCGCCGTGCGGCAGCCCCGCGAGGAAGCGGAACACCAGCATCGCGGCGTAGCTCGGCGCCAGGGCCGAGAGGCCGTTGCCGAGCGCGAACAGCACCATCAGGCCGACCAGCAGCGTGCGCCGCGCGATCCGCGCCGCCAGCACGGCGATCACGGGGGCGCCGACCACCACCCCGAGGGCGTAGGCGCTGATCACGTGGCCGGCGGTCGGCGCGTCGATGCCGAGTTCGGGGGCGAAGGCGGGCACCAGGCTCATCGCCGCGAACTCGGTCGTGCCGATGGCGAAGCCGCCCATGGCCAGGGCGAGAAGGACGAGGGTCGGATGGGCTCCCGGGGCGGGCGCGGGCGGTGCGGCCTCCGTCGCCGACGCGGAATCGAGCGGGGCGGCCGCGGGCAGGTCGATGAGCGTCATTGAACGTCCCTGACGGTCCGGTGCGGGGCGGGCGCCTCCCTCGACCGGCGCGGGTACGGGGCAGGAATGGTGCTGGATGGATGTCGCCGTCGCCGTGCGGCGAGGGCGCCGCCGACGATCCACGCTCCCGGGCCCATCCCGACAGGTGCGACCGGCCTTTCGCAGTGCAATACGCCTCGGAAGCGCGCGGATCGCCGGGGGATCGTGCAGCGCGGCGTTGCAGCCCGGGCATGGGCCGCGGGCGCGTCCGTCGAAGGATGGTCGAGGCCCCGGGGGGACCCGGGCGCGGGTGGTCGCTCCCGTCTGCGGCCGCCGCGCCACGTCGGGCTGCGCGCAGCGATGTCGTTAACGGACCGGTTACCATCGGGTCCTAGCGCATCGAGTGCGACACGCCGCAGGTTATGCGCCCAGCGTTGAGATCATGACCTTCCGCGATACAATTTCCATTGCGCTCGATGCCGTCATCGGTCGGATCGACATCTTCGGCGCGCTCGGCCTCGTGCTCGGCTTCGTCTCGGGAGTCATGCCCGGCCGGGTCGCGATCTTGGTCGCCTCTGCGGCTTGCTCGACCTGCTTCGGGCTACACTTTCTCCGGCTCGGCGCCGGCACGGGGGCGGCGATGTGCGCGCTCTCGGTCGCGCAGAGCCTCGCCGCGGCGCGCTTCGGCGGGCGGGATCGGCGCCCGGCGTGGTTCGCGCCGTTCTTCGGCGGCTGCCTCTGCCTCGTGCTCGGCCTGACGGCGGCGACGTGGTCCGGCTGGCCCTCGGCCTGCGCCGGCACGGGTGCGCTGCTGGCGATGCGGGCGCGGCTTCAGCCCGAGGCGGGGGCGATGCGCGCGAGCTTCCTCGCCGCCTCCCTCGCCTGGGCCGGCCACAACCTGCTCGTCGGCTCTGCCTTCGGCCTGACCTGCGATCTCCTCACCCTCTCCGGCCTGCTCCTGGCGATGGGCCGGGCCCGGCCGGCGACCGCGGCGGCCTGACCGCCGTCGGGATCAGTCCGCCGACAATCGGGCCTCATTGGCCGCGACGTGCTCGCGGTAGCGGGCGACCACGCGCTCGGGCGAGCCGCCGGTCATCAGCGTGCCCATCGCCTCGACGGCCGCCGCCATCTTCTCGGCGACCATCAACTGCGCCTCGACCCAGGCTGCCGGGCCGCCCCAGGCCAGCCGCACCAGCCGCAGTTCGACGACGCGCTCCGCCTCGACAGCGAGCAGGATCCACGGGCAGAAGACGTTGAGCACGGTCGAGTTCCTCACTACGGCGCGTGGATGACGGGCATCCTGCGCGTGCGATCGTTGCGGACGGGCTACCGGACCGGTCCCGCACAGAAAAAGGGCCACTCCCGAAGGAGCAGCCCGAAGTCTAGGGAGGAAACGCCCAAGAAGGGCTGCGGGAGGACGACGCCATCGCCATCCCGCAGTGCACAAATAGGACGTTGCGCTGCGAAATGCAACGACCCGTGGGTTGAATGCGACCGCGTGCCACTCCGGGCACCGGTGCTCCGCCCGCGCGGTGCCGGGCCGCGCGTCCGCGGGATCGCAGCCGCCGTCGGCGGCCGGCCCCGGCGCGGGACCCGTCGCGTGGAGGATCCGCACGCACCGTCCTTCGACAACCGTCGAGGCAGCCGGCATAAGCGGGCCGGAGGCGCGGTGCCGGACGAGAGTCGCGGGTTGAGGCCGCCGGACGGGAAGGCGCATCGATGGCATCAGCGCAGGACGAGGCCGCGCGCCGGGAGAAATTCCTCCATCACGTCCGCTATTTCGACGCCTCGGTGCGGTATCCCGCCCCCTATGTCGGTTTCACCGGGCGCCCGGGCCACCGGCCCGAGCACCAATGCCTGCCCTACGACGCCGCCGGCTTCCTCAACGCTGAGGCGGCCGGGCCGCGCACCGATCCGGATGAGATCCGTGTCTTCATGCTGGGCGACAGCACGATGCTGGAGGGCGCCGACTGGGGCGACCTCGTCCCCGGCCGCGTCGAGAATCTGCTGCGGGCGGCCTGCTCCGAGCGCGTCCGGGTCTACAATTTCGGTGCCGTCTCGTCGTGCACGGAGCAGATGTGCGCCCTGATCTGGGCCCGCCTGCTCGACCTCGACCCGGATCTGGTCGTCGTTCTGAGCGGCGGGACCGACGCCTTCCTGCCGCTGACCTTCGATCCGCGACCGGGATACCCGTACAACGCCTTCATCGGCGAGTTTCTCTACGCGCACTTCTTCAGTGAGAACAATGACAGGTCGTGGCAGTCGAGCCTCGACTACGACGGCGTGGTCGATGGCGCGTTCGATCTGCTGCGGCAGAACCGGCAGCGGGTCGGCTACGGCTCGCCCGATTGGGAAGTCGCCGTCGCGCGCAGCTACGAGGCCTCTCTGCGCAAGCTGGTCCGGACGGCCCGGGCGGTGGAGATCCCGGTCGTCTACGTCCTAGAGCCGATCGTCGTCCGCAAGCGCGACCCGATCGCCTCCGAGACCGCGCTCGCTTCGCCGGACACCCTCGCCTACCTCGCGCGGCAGTACGACCGCTTCGAGGCTTCGCTGGCGGACCAGCGGGCGCGGGACGTTCCCCGCAACCTGCGCCTCATCGATGCGAGCCGTGCCCTGACCGAGAGCGGCCCCGGCCTGTTCACCAACGTCGTGCACTACGATCCCACGGGCCGGGCGACGATCGGTCGGCTCATCGCCGACCATCTGCTTGAACCCGTTCGCCGGCGCCGCGACCGCGGCGCCCGGCGCACCGTCGGCGGCTGGCTGCGCGACCGCCTGCGCGCGACGCGGCGGTGACGACGGGCCGCGGACCGGCCGTTTCAGTCCGATCCGCTATCGGCTCTTTCCGTCTTTCTTGCCGCCCTTCTTGCCGAGTTCCGCCTGGGCCGCCGACGACGTGCGCGGATTGGACTTGCCGGCCCTGCTGGCCTTGGCGTTCGCCTTCTTGGCGGTCTCGCTGCCGTGTCCCTTCTTCTCCGTCATCGCCGTCTCCTCGGTCTTCGGCGGCAATGCGGATGGGGAGGGCACCGTTCCGGCGCGCGAGGCGGTCGGGATGCGGGCAACGGTCCCGACCCGTGCGCGCGGCCATTCCGACGGCTCACGGGTGCTTGTGGATGGGATCGACCCAGTAGACCGTCTCGGGCCGCTCGGCCGCGGCGACGTCGGGCAGGTTCACCACCACGGCCTCGTTGTCCGAGCGCACCAGCACGCAGTGCAGGGGCTCGTCGGTCGAGGCGTTGATCTCCTGATGGGGCACGTAGGGCGGCACGAAGATGAAGTCGCCGGGCCCGGCCTCCGCCACGTACTCCAGCCGCTCGCCCCAGCGCATCCGGGCACGGCCCGAGACGACGTAGATCACGCTCTCCAGCGCGCCGTGGTGGTGCACGCCGGTCTTGGCGTCGGGCTCGATCGCCACGGTGCCGGCCCAGATCTTCTGGGCGCCGACCCGGGCTGCGTTGATTGCCGCCTGCCGGAACATGCCCGGCGTCTGGGCGGTGTTGGGATCGAGCCGGTCTCCGGGAATCACCCGCACCCCGTCGTGCTTCCAGCGCTCTCCCGCCTCGCCGTGAGCGTGCCCGTGGTCATGCGATTCGGGCGCGTGGCTGTGATCGTCGCCGATGTCGTGCATATCGAACTCCTCCGGCCGCATCATCGCACGGCGGCGCCCGTCTCGGAAAACTTCGGCGCGGTTCAGATTCCGCGCGGCCCGTCCTCGTCGATCCGATCACCGTCGGCCCATCACGCCGCCGCGGCTCGACCCCGGAGCCGCCGGGCCGACGCGGTTGGCAGTCCTTGCCTCTGGCGGCCGCTCAGGCGCATAGGCCGGGGTCGGAGCCGGTGTCTCTCGTGCGCCCATCGATCGCTGCCGCGCGGTCCGGATTCGATCCCGGATTGCCGAGGGTGTCGCGGCGGTTGGCGGGCAGTGCGACAGATCTGACGTTGATCGCCCGGCGCGGACGCACCCGGTCGGGAGCGCGGCAGGTCAGTTCGATTCCCGTTGTGCGTGTATTTCTCAATCGAGGTCTGGAATGTCCGGGGAAAGAGAATTCGTTAGATCTGAACCGACTCTGCAGAACGTCCTGGACATCTTTCACGGCGAATGGTCGACGATCATGCCCTCGGACCTCGGGGCCGTCTCCCATCCAGGCTTGGCACACCTGTTCGAGGATCCGCGCATCGCCTGGGCCAATCGGGTTCTCGGTCCCTTCACAGATCTCGACATCCTCGAACTCGGGCCGCTCGAGGGCGCGCATTCCTACCTGCTGGAGCGGCTCGGAGCGTCTTCCGTGACCGCAATCGAGGGAAACGCGCGCGCCTTTCTCAAATGCCTCTGCCTGAAGGAGGTCATGGGCATGAAGCGGGTGAGCTACAAACTCGGCAACTTCGTCCCCTATCTGACGTCGTGCCAAGACTTCGATGTCATCATCGCCTGCGGTGTGCTCTACCACATGACGGATCCGCTCCTGTTGCTCGAACGGATCGTGAGCAAGTCCGATCGGGTGATGATATGGACGCACTACTACGATCAGGATGCGATCAGTGCTCGCGAAGATCAGATCCAGTTCACCAAGCCCACCGCGCTGAACGGAACCCGCTATCGCGGATCCAGGCGCTTCTACCCGGAGGCGGCGCTGTCTTGGAGGGGTTTCTCCGGAGGATCTGAGAACTACGCGGTCTGGTTGGAACGCGACAGCCTGATCCAGTTCTTCATCGACCGCGGCTTCGAGACGAGCGTCGACTTCGACAACCTCCCCAACCCGAACGGACCCGCACTGGCGATCTGCGCCAAGCGCTGAAGCGGTCGGACATTCGCCGCGATGGACGGTCGCTTCCGCGTTGGAACCCGGTTCTCCACCCGGCAACGGTCGGCCAGGCGATCACCATCGGCGGTGATGTGGGCGACCATCGTCGAACCGACGCGGGTCCCGCGCGCCAAGCATGCTCAAGCGGCGGCCGAGGCTGCTGGGACTGGCGGCGCCGCGGCCGAGCCGCGAACGTCCATCACCCGAAATCGGAAGCGGCCCCGCCGACTCAGAGGCCCCACCGACCGAGATCCGGACAGGGATTGCCAGAACGTCGGCGCGAGGATGTCGCGGACATCAACTCGTCGAGGCATTCGGAATTATAGATTCTGGATGTTCTTGGTGGGCGCACTAGGGTTCGAACCTAGGACCCGCTGATTAAGAGTTGCCTGCGATAGCAACGATTTCAACGGCCATTCCGATACGTTCTTGATCCGTACTAGGATTGAAGACTCAAAGGAATTTGGCCTTGTCGGAATACCGGAAGTCCCCGAGACGAGCCCCCTCCCCTGTCTCGGGGGGAGGCCGGGCGATGAGGATCCGAGCCTCCGAGAGCGAGCAGGCGAGGATCCGCGCCCAAGCCGCCGAGATGGCCTATGTGCCTGCGGTCAAGCATCTCCGGATGCACATCGGCACGCCTCTCACCGAGTCGATGCAGATCGCACGGCAGATTGCCGACGAGATGCCGGACAGTCCGCTGGCGAGGTCAATGCCGCCTAGGCCTGAGCGCGTCCTGCTCCGCGAGCGCGGTCAGATCACCGCCGAGATCGAGAAGGCGGTCGCCGGTTGCTGCTTCCCGTCCAACCCCGACATGAGCGGCGATCCTCGTCGGAAGTTGTCACCCTCTCAGATGCGGCGCGTCGAGGTCTGCGCCGAAGCCATCATGGAGATCTTCCGGGAGGCCGGCTTCCAGCCGCCGGCAGAAGCGTGACCACTTCCCTGGATCTCTCCCCGGATCACGGTGTGTCTGGGGTTGGGGGCTTGGGTTTGCGGGAGGGGGCGGGGGAGGCGTTGAGCCCCCTTTCGATTAGCAGGCGCGCGGCTTCCGATTTGTTCGGGATAGGCCGCTGAGCCGCCCGCCATTCCTCAATGCGCTGCAACAGGTCTTCGGTCGCGATCACGTTGATGCGGCCGGACGGGCTGTCGTTGCTCAGCTTCGGGGGCAAAGTCGCTGCGGCCTGTGATCTTGCGACGCCCATAGCTTCCCCTTGCGCGTTCGTCTATCATGTCATAATGTCATAATGAACGTTGTGACACAAGGAGGCCAGGGTGGCTGAGTTCAGCGCTATTGAGTGGACCACGCACACGTTCAACCCGTGGTGGGGCTGCACCAAGGTCGGACCCGGATGCGACCACTGCTATGCCGAGACGTTCGACCGGCGCGTCGGCGGCTCGCACTGGGGCGCAGGCTCGCCGCGGCGACTGGTGAAGGACTGGTCCGGCCCGCGAAAGTGGAACGCGGCGGCGGAGCACACGGGCGAGCGGCCTTGGGTCTTCTGCGCCAGCATGGCCGACGTGTTCGACAACGAGGCGCCGCCGGAGTGGCGCAACCGGCTGTGGAGCCTCGTTCGCGAGTGTCGGAACCTGCGCTGGCAGTTCGTGACAAAGCGGATTGGCAACGCCCCCAAGATGCTGCCGGATGACTGGGCCGAGAACTTCGGCCACTGCGGCCTGCTGGCGACCATCGTCAATCAGGAGGAGGCGGATCGGGATATCCCGAAGCTTCTCACCACGCCGGCCGCGTGGCGCGGGCTACCGGTTCGAGGCCGGCAAGGCCGTCGAGGTGCCGGACGAGGTCTATGACAAGCTGTCCAAGAACCCGTGGTTCAAGGGCGACCGGAAGGCGGCCGAGCGCCTGACGACCGGCTCCGGCGTCAGCCCGGGGCCGTCCTCGGGTATCGACTCGTCCGTGATGCCGGCCTACGCGCCCGGCAGCGGCATGAAGCACGATCCCGAGACAGCCATGACCGCCGAGGGCATCAAGCCGTCGGGCGACCTCACCGACGCGGACATGGTCGACAACGCCACGTCAGTCGAGGATCCGAAAGAGGCCCGGAGGGCCGGTCGGGTCCCGAGCAAAGGCTGATCGGTGGCCGTCTACAACCGCGAAGACCTCGTCCAGCGCGTCCTGGCGCGGCTGGGCGAGGTCGGCTTCGGCCAGACCGCCGAGCCGGAGGCGCGCGCCCGCGTGTCCGATGCGCTCGACGGCATTCTGGACGAGATGGAGTTGGACCGGGTCTACGATTTCGCATCGTCGTCTGAAATCCCCGGCGCCGCGATGGATCCGCTCTCGGCCATCGTCGCCTCGCGCTTGGCCGACGATTTCGCGCTCTCGTCCGAGGAGGCGACCCTGCTCGCCGCCCGCGCACAGGGCGCCGAGATGCGCCTGCGCCGTTACCGCGCCCTGTCGTCCTCGCGGACCTATACCCGGGGCCACTACTTCTGATGGTCGCCCTCGCGTTCCCGACCTCGTCGAGCCCCGGCGCCATCCCCGGCGAGGGCTCCGGCCGCCTGATCAACGTCCTGGCCGTGAAGGACGGCGCCGAGGTGCGCTACGTGCCCGCGCCCGGCCTTGATGTCGTCGCGAGCCCCGGCTTCGGCGCGCCCCGCGGCGGCCTGCTGGTCGATGACGCCCTGCTGCTGGCGCGGGCCGACAACCTGTTCGCGCTGGACGCCGGCTTCAAGCTCAAGCGCATCGGCGCGCTGCCCGGGTCCAAGCCCGTCACCATGGCGCGCGACAACTTCGCGATCTCGGCCGGCGGCCCGCACATGGTGATCTGCGGCGAGACCGGCGTCTTCGTGGTCGGGCCAGACGCCAACGGCGTGCAGGGCGTCCAACCCTACCCGAACAACACCTCGTCGGGCGCCTCCATCGGCGCGCCGACCTCGGTGGCGTTCCAGGACGGTTACTTCTTTTTTCTGTACGACGACGGCGAGCTGCTGGCGACCGGCACCACCGCCACGCCGACCAACACCCTCGACTGGTCGGACCAGAGCTACACCAAATGCGAGAGCAAGCCCTGCAAATGGCTGCGGGTCACGGCCTCGGGCGGGCAGATCTGGGCCTGGGGCGAGACCTCGACCGAGGTCTATTCGGACCAGGGGCTTCAGCCGTTCCCCTACGCCCGCGCGCAGGTGATCCCGGTCGGGCTGCTCGGGCCCTGGTGCATCGCTGGGTTCGAGGATGGCTGGGACGGCCAGCAGATCTTCGTCGCGGCCGACGGATCGGTGCGGCAGCTCAACGGCTACACCCCGGCCCGGATCTCGACGCGCGCCGTGGAGCGGGCGATCGAGGCCGCGATGAGCGGGGACGTGCTGCGCGCCTGCGCCTACACCTTCGGCGGCAACGCGATCTGGTCGTTGTCCGGCCCGGATTGGACCTGGGAATTCAACGCGAACACCCAGGCGTGGCACGAGCGCGCGTCGCAGGGCATGGATCGCTGGCGGGCCGAGGCGAGCGTCTTGGCGTTCAACCGCTGGTTCCTCGGCGATGTCGGCAACGGCGATGTGCTGGTGCTCAACCCCGACAACCGGTCTTGATCAGCGCCGCGATGCCGCCCAGGCCGCCGACAACCACGATCATGATGGTGATGACATCGAACTTGGAGGGCAGCTTATCGATGTCACGGCGCAGCCCGTCGCCCACGGTGCTGAGATTGGCGAGCCGGCCGTCAAAGCCTGCGAGGCTCGTGCGGACCTCTCCCGCGGTGCGCTCCAACGTTGCGGTGTCGGCCTTGGCGTCGAGCTTCACGCTGATCTCACGGAGCGTCCCCGCGATATCCGCAAGCTGCGTGGTCGCGGCCTCGGTCATGGCTCAGTGGGCTCGGCGGTCCGCCCACTTCGCGTAGCGAATGGCGCCGAGGCCCAGCGCTAGGGCAGCAGCGGGCACGAGCAGCAGGGCGAGGATGTCGAGGTAGGGCATCACTTCAGCTCCCCGAGGTACACGCGAGCCCGATAATGTAGGGCCGCGCTGACGATCCAGCAAACGAGCGAAATGAGGATGACAGCCCAGGTCGGCACGCCCGACGTGGCGTTGGTGTAGAGCACGGCGAAGATCGGGGTGAGGCCGCCGACCGTGAAGACCCCGCCCGCGACCGTGTTCACGTAGGAGGCGGTGAGCTTGGTGCGCTCGTTGTGGACCGACTTGGCGCGCTCCTCGGCTTTCTTCTCATCTTCAAGGAGGCTCATCGATCAGGGGTCTCGGGGTCTTTGCTGTTGAGGGCGCGAGTGCGGGGCTTGGGCAAGGACGCCTCCTCCGGCGGGATCGCCTCGGAGGCGGCTTGTGAGGCCAAAAATTCCTTTTCTTCGGCATCCAGCGGGACGTTGTGCTTCGTCTTTGCCTCAATGATTGCGGTCAAGAAGTGATCTCTGGCATTCTTGTCGGGATCGAAAACGTTCAGACCAAGCTTCTCAAGACCCGCAATCAGTTTCATGGTCGTAGCTAGGTTTGACTGAGCCTGCCGTCTAATCTCATGAAGCAGAATGCTGGTGTCTGGGTTGCTTTGCTTAAGCCAATGATCGATTTGGTCGAAGCCATCCGAGTTGCTGATCTCAAGAGACGACTTCAGCCGAGCGACAATCTCGGCGTTCATGGAGCGGTTGTTCGCCTCTGCTTCGGCTTTCAGGCGGTCGCGCATGCCATCAGGCAAGCGAAGCATAAACTGATCGAGGTGCCGGCTGGGCGTGTCCTGGGCCATGCCCGTGCATAATCGCCTGAGGCTATGATTTTCCATCGTAGCCTATTGCTAGGTCGCTCAGGACGTGCGAGCATAGCCTTAGGATAGGTCGTCGTGACCATCTAGCGAGGAGGCCATGCAGATCGCACCCAGAGCAAGTGAGCAGTTCCAGTTGCGATTGCCGGGCGGAATGAGGTCCCGCATCGCCGAGCGCGCCAAGGTCAACATGCGCTCAATGAACAGCGAGATCGTCATGATTATCGCGAACGCCCTCGGTGACGAGGGTCCACCGGCGACGGGGACGAGCTTCCCGGCACACCCCGCCGCCGGTTCCGACGACACCGCCCTGGCAGGCGGTCCCGCTACCCAGGCAGTGGAGATGCCCAGGTGACACAAGATAGCACGAAAAGCGGCTTGCCCGCGCTCGTCTACAAAGGCGAGGTGATCCACGAGCGGCACGAGATGCTGTCGCTGACCGACATGTGGCGGGCAGCGGGGTCGGACCCGTCGCGGCAGCCGGCAGAATGGAGCCGATCCGCAGATGCGGTCCGGTTCATCGAGTTCCTGACCGTCTCCCATAACCCAGGGCTACCGCATTTGGCTGATGAGGTCGGCGAGGTAGTCGTCGTTCCATCCGGCCAACTGTCGTTTGGTGTGCAGGGAGCCCTTCGTGGCGTCCTGGCGGATCAGGCCGAGGGCGAGGCGGCGCAGCAGGGCGAGGTTCTGGGCGGTGACGGCGTTGCGGGTGAGGATGGCGTCCTCGCGGAAGGCGACGTCGAGCAGCCAGTGCTGGTGGTTCTCGATCGACCAGTGGGCGCGCACCACGCGCAGGACCTCGGCGGGGTCGAGCCGCTGCGAGAGGGCGACGTAGCGGGTCTGGGGCGGCTCGGCCTCGGCAGGGGCGTCCACGTGCGTGCTGCGGCGCAGGCCGTCGACCCGGGCGATGGCGCACAGGCCGGCGAAGCCGTAGCGTTCGGCCCAGCCCGGCACGGCCCGGACCCAGGCGCGGCGCTCCTCGTAGCGGCCGTGGGCGGTGTGGCTGGTGCGGACGGCCGTCTCGGCATCGGCCTCGCCCAGCAGCGCCTGGGCGGCCGCGTGCAGCGGGCCGCGGTTGCCCTTGAGGATCAGGGCGTAGGCTCCGCCCCGTTCCAGGATGGCGGCGGCCGTGGCGCGGTTGCCGTGCAGGGCGTCGGGCGTGACGACGGCATCGCGCAGGTCGAGCAGGGCGATGACCTCGCGCGCGGCGGTGACCTCGCTGCGGTTGCGGGCGTGGCGCTGGGCCAGGACGAGGCGCTGCTCGGCGGCCCAGGCGGTGACGAGGTGCAGCGGGGTCGAGCGCCCGGCGCTCTGGATGGCGCCGCGCAGGGACTTGCCGTCGAGGGCGACGATGCGCGGGCGGCCGGTGCCGTCGGGCTCGTCCTGCGCCGCTTGGTCCTGCGCCGCTTGGTCCAGGGCTTTGGCGAAGGCGGCCATGAAGGCGCGGAACGCGGCCTCGAAGGCGAGCGGGTCGAGCGCCTGGAACAGGCGGCTGAAGGTGTCGTGGCTGGGCGCGCCGTGGGCGAGGCGGACGAAGCGGCGCAGCAGCGGCAGCTTGGCCCGGGCGAAGGTGGCGATGTCGACGCAGGTCTGGGCGCCGCACAGCGTGGCGGCCAGGGCGACCAGCAGAACCTCGTCGAGCCGATGGCGGGCGTTGGCCGCCCGCGGGTCCGGCACCGCCGCGAACAATCCTTGCACGGCCAGCATCGATCGCCTCCTGCGTCTCAGGAGGCGTCAACGCATCGCCTTCAGCCCAGATCGAACCCCAAACAACCCATATGCAATCGCCCTG